>NZ_BOQN01000014.1 GCF_018332695.1 Paractinoplanes toevensis | reverse complement strand
TGATGATGCCGAAGAACGGCAACGCGACGATGTAGACCTCGGGATGGCCGAAGAACCAGAACAGGTGCTGCCAGAGCATCGGCCCGCCGGTGTCCACATCGAAGACGTGCGCGCCGAGCACGCGGTCGGCGGCCAGGGCGAACAGCGCGGCGGCCAGGAACGGGAAGACCATGATCACCAGGAGGCTGGTGACCAGGATGTTCCACGTCATGATCGGCATGCGGAACATCGTCATGCCGGGCGCGCGCAGAGTGAGGATGGTGGTGATCATGTTGACGCCACCGAGGATGGTGCCCAGGCCGGACAGCGCCAGGCCGACCACCCACATGTTGCCGCCGATGCCGGGCGAGTGCAGCGAGTCGCTCAGCGGCGCGTAGGCGAACCAGCCGAAGTCGGCCGCACCGCCGGGCGTGAGGAAGCCGCCGATGGCGATCGTGCCGCCGAAGAGGTACAGCCAGTAGGCGAACGAGTTCAATCGCGGGAACGACACGTCGGGTGCGCCGATCTGGATCGGCACCACGAAGTTCGCGAAAGCGAACACGATCGGCGTCGCGAAGAACAGCAACATGATCGTGCCGTGCATCGTGAACAGCTGGTTGTACTGCTCCGGCGAGAGGAACTGCATGCCCGGCCGGGCCAACTCCGCCCGCATGAGCAGGGCCATCAGGCCGCCCAGCATGAAGAACACGAAGGCCGTGATCAAATACATGATCCCGATCTGCTTCGCGTCCGTCGTGCGCAGGATCCGGGCAAGCGCCGAACCCTTGACCTGCCGCCGCACCGGGTAGGGCCGGGTCACGATCGGCTTAGGCGCAACGGTCGTCACGAATAGCCTCCGTCGTCTCGTTCGTACCGCTCAGTACACCCAAAGCGAAAGGCGTACCTCGCAGGCAGAATAGTCCCCCATGCGCCTCACCCGCCCCCGGGGTTGCCCAGAGGTGATCGACCTCAGGCGGGCGGGACCAACGGCCGGTAATGATCCGCGAAGATCCGCAGGCCGCGCCGGCGGAGCATCGGGTCACGCAGGGCAGGCGGTACGTCACGGGTGCGGTCCCGCTCGCGGGTGCGGTCCCGCACGGCGCCGCATCGGGGACGGCGGCGCAGCTCGTAGGCCCGCAGGGCGGCCGCGACGTCCTCTCCGGAACGTTTCAGTTCCGCACCGAGGACGACCGCGTCCTCGAAGGACATCGCGGCACCCTGGGCGAGGGTGGGGGCGGTGGCGTGGGCGGCGTCGCCGACCAGCAGCACCGGGCCGCGGTGCCAGGTCTCGAGAACGACCTCGTCGGTGCGGGCCACCGACACCTTTTCCATGGCGGCGAGGATGGCCGGCACCGGACCGCCGAACGAACCGAAGACGTTCCGCAGGTGGGCCCGCGGGTCGTCCGGGTTGGGCGAGTCGGGTGCGGTCTCGTCGGCGTAGCAGTAGAGCTTCCGGCCGCCCATCGGCATGGCCACGAACGACGACCGCCGGCCGAGCAACGCCGTCCAGTCGGACAGTGGCGGACCGCCGCTGACCACCGAGCGGTAGACGATCTGACCGGTGGGCACCGCGGCACCGCCGAGCCCGGCCTTGGCCCGGATCGTGGACCGCCGGCCGTCGGCGCCGATGACCAGGTCATATTCGGCGACACTGCCGTCACCGAACTCGACCTTGGCGGCGCCGTCGAAGATTTCCAGGTCTTTGACCGCGGTGTCGTAGCGCACCTCGCCGCCGACCCCGGTGAGCAGCACCTGCTGCAGGTCGGCCCGGGACAGCGCCCGGGACTCGCCGACCCCGGCCCACAGACCGGCCACGTCCATCTCGAACAGTGTGCGGCCCCGGGCGTCGAGGAAGACCTGCCGGAAGATTAGGTCACCGAGGGGGCGAAGCGGTGCGTCGAGGCCGAGTTGCCGGAGCGCCCGGGAGGCGTTGCCGGGCAGGTAGATGCCGGCACCGGGCAGCATGCTGGCGGGCAACTCTTCGACCACGTCCGGCCGGTAGCCGGCGAGCCGCAGCGCCCGAGCAGCGGAAAGGCCGGCAATTCCGGCCCCCACCACGAGGATGCGCAAGGTCATCGCGCCAATGCCTCCCAGCGGTCGGACACGCGTCGGAGCCAGAACACTACCCCTAGCCACCGGGCCGGGAAACCCTCGATCATCCCCGAGTCCGATTTGTTCAAGACTTCGGCGAAGCACGGTCGTAGCGTCGGCGACATGGCACCGACGATCAACGGAATCGGCCTCGTGGTGGCCGACATGGCAACCTCCCTTTCCTTCTACCGCCGCCTGGGCCTGGACATCCCGGCCGAGGCGGAGAACGAACCACACGCCGAAGTGGAACTGCCCGGCGGCATCCGGCTCATGTTCGACACCGAGGCGCTGATGGCCTCGATCGAGCTCGCCTCGCCTGGCAAGCAGGGCGCCGCCGAGAAAACGAAGACCGGACCCAGCCTCGCCTTCCTCTGCAGCGATCCGGCCGAGGTCGACGCGACCCATGCCGACCTGGTCGGGGCCGGTTACCGCAGTTACCGGGAACCGTGGGACGCCGAGTGGGGTCAGCGCTACGCGGTGATCCACGATCCGGACGGTTACACGGTCGATCTTTTCGCATGGTTCAAGAACTGATCAGGGAACCCAGCGGCACACCGGCCATGGCCCGCACCTCCCGAGCGAGGTGGGCCTGGTCGGCGTAGCCGGCCGACGCCGAGACGGCAGCGAACGGCAGCCCGGCGCGGGCCATCCCGACAGCCCGCTGCATCCGCAGGATGCGGGCGAGCACCTTGGGCCCGTAACCGAAGGCGGCGTTGCTGCGCCGCAGCAGCTGCCGAGGGCTGAAGCCGCAGTCGGCGGCGATGGCGTCGATCGGCCGGCCGGCCGAGGAGGCCGCCGCCAGCGCCACCATGACCGGGTCGGGGGTAGCCCAGCGTGAACGGGCGGCCTCGGTCAGCGCCGCCATCGGATCGGACGACTCGGCTAGGCGCCGGACCGCGGCGGAGGACCACAGCGCGTCGAGCGGCACCTGCTGATCGACCAACTCGGACGCGGGCACGCCGAGCACCGGCGGCCCGGTGCCGGCGGAGAAGCGAAGCGCGAACATGCGGCTGCCCAGAACCGGCCGCCCGATCTGCGCGGTCGTATCGGGCCCGGCCACGAAGACCCGGCCGTCCTTCCAGATGATGTCGAGACACCCGTCCGGCAGGATGCGGCTTTCCCGCGCGCCCGGCCCGGTGACGCTCCACCAGGCGATCACGTGCGGCAACGAAGACGCCCGTTCCGAGTACATGCGACAAGCCTGCCACCGGGGTATGACAAGAACTGTGACGGATCGACTGGGCGAGTACCGCCGTAAACGCGACGCGAAGCGCACTCCCGAGCCGGTTCCGGCCGTCCATCCCGGCGAAACCGGGCAGAACCGGTTCGTCATCCAGCAGCATCACGCCCGCAGCCTGCATTGGGACGTCCGGCTCGAGCGCGACGGCGTACTCGTCAGTTTCGCCGTCCCGCGCGGCCTGCCCCGCGACCGCACCCGCAACAACCTGGCCAAACATACCGAGGATCACCCGCTCGAATACCTGGACTTCAGCGGCGAGATCCCGGCCGGCGAATACGGCGGCGGCCGGATGACGATCTTCGACCGGGGCACCTACGAGACCCGGAAGTGGCGCGACGACGAGATCGAGGTGGTCTTCCACGGCGACCGCGCCGAGGGAAGGTACATCCTCTTCCAAACCGGCGGCGCCGACTGGATGGTCCGGCGGATGGATCAACCCGAGCCGGGCTGGGAGCCGATGCCCGAGTTCGTGCCGCCGATGCTGGCCACGAAAACCGAGAAAACCACCAAAACCCGAAAAACCGAGGACGAGCTTTGGGCGTACGAGATGGGTTGGGCCGGCAAGCGCGTCACGGCGTACGTCTCAGGTGGTCGCGTACGGCTGAATGAAGCCGGCGGCGAGGATGTGACCTCGTGGTTCCCGGAAATCCGGGCCCTCGGGCCGGCGCTCGCGCCGATCGAGGCCGTTCTGGACGGTGAGCTGGTGGCGTTCGACGGACCGCGACCGGCCGCCGAGCTTCTGGATCGGCGCACGGCGCCGCGGGATGCCGCGGCGGCGAAGCGCGCCGCCGAGCGCACCCCGGTGCAGTTCCTGGTGTACGACCTGCTGTGGCTGGAGGGGCACGGCACGCTGGAGATCGAGTACGCGCAGCGCCGGGAACTGCTCGACGGCCTGGCGGTGACCGGCGACCACTGGCAGACCCCGCCCTACTTCCCCGGCGGCGGCGAGTTCGCCCTGGAGACGGCCCGCGCCCAGGGCCTGCCGGCGGTGATCGCCAAGCGGCTCGACTCGCCGTATCGGCCCGGTGAACGCAGCGCATTGTGGCGGGAGATCCCAGTGCGATCGGCCCGTTCGGGTGCAGACCGAGAGCGGGACCGCATCTAGAGTTCAGCGCCGGTTCGTCCGGGCCGATGAGTGAAACAGGGGCCGGCGCACCGGTGGTCCGTGCCCTTTCCGCTAACTACCGGTTCCCTTGCGGGAGCCCCGGCGGCCCCTGCAGAAGAGGTTTGCCGGTGACCGCAGCGGAAAGGGTTTCTGATTAGATGCACCACGACCTGCCTCCGACGCCTGCCTTGAAGCCGGATATGTCTGCCGAACTTTGGAACTCCGCCGTCCGTGTGCTCGACACCAACTGGGCCGGCGACCACATGGTCCCGTCCCGTCGGCTGTATCCCCACCAGTGGAGCTGGGACGCCGCCTTCATCGCCATCGGCCTGGCCTATGTGAACCCCACCCGCGCCTGGCGTGACCTGCGGAGTCTCTTCGAGGCGCAGTGGCCGGACGGCCGCGTTCCGCACATCGTCTTCGACCCGGCGACGGCCGAGGCCGACTATTTCCCCGGCCCGGCGTTCTGGGACGTTCCGGCGTACGGGAACCGCCCGGCCCGCGGCAGCACCGGCATCGTCCAGCCGCCCATGCACGCGATCGCCGCGTGGGAGGTCTACCGGCACGCGGCGGCGCACGGCGCGGCCTGCGCGCAGGAGGCCCGCACCGAGCTGGAGTGGCTGTACCCACGCCTGGTCGCCCAGCAGCGTTACCTGACCACCGGCCGCAACCTCGGCCGTGCCGGGCTGGCCAGCATCGTGCACCCGTGGGAGTCGGGCCTGGACAACAGCCCGGCCTGGGACGAGGCGATGGCGAACGTGCCGGCCGACCTGGCGCTGCTGTCCCGGTACCGCCGTCGTGACCTGGACGTCTCGGACGCCGCACACCGCCCCACCGATCTGGATTACTCCCGGTACGTGGGTCTCGTGGTCAGCTACCGAGCCGAGGGTTACTCGGACGCCGGCCTGCTGGACCGGCACGCGTTCGCGGTGGAGTGCCCGGCGTTCAACTCGATCCTGGCCTCGGCCGAACTGGCTCTCGCGCAGATCGCCGGCGAGCTGGGGCTCTCCGCCGAGGCGGCCGGCCATCGGGACCGGGCGGGTCAGATCACCGCGGCGATCATTCGGCGGCTGTGGAACGAGAGGACCGGCACTTTCCACGCCCGGGACGTGCACACCGGCAAACTCACGCCGGCAAACTGCGTGAGTGGCCTGCTTCCGCTGATGCTGCCGGATCTGCCCGCCGACCTGGTGCGGGCGGTGATGGACGAGATGCGGTCGGAGCGGTTCGGCCTGCCGGTGCCCAGTTACGACCGCACCGCGCCGGACTTCGACACGATGCGGTACTGGCGCGGGCCGGTCTGGATCAACGTGAACTGGCTGATCCGGCGAGGGCTGCTGATGCACGGCTTCCGGGACGAGGCCGAGGACCTGCGCACCGCGATGGTGCGGCTGGTGCACCGCAACGGGCATTTCGAGTACTTCCACCCGACCTCGGGCGAGGGCCTCGGCGCGCCGACGTTCAGCTGGACCGCTGCCCTCTCCCTCGATCTGCTGGCCGACCGGTCGGTGCCGGCTTACGCCAAGGCCGGTTAGAAGATCACCACTGATCGCAGGACACCGCCGGCGTGCATCTTGCCGAAGGCCTCCTCGACCTGGTCCAGCGCGATCTCCTCGGAGACGAAAGCGTCCAGGTCGAGGCGGCCCTGCTGGTAGAGCGCGGTCAGCAAGGGGAAGTCGCGGGTGGGCAGGCAGTCGCCGTACCAACTGGACTTGAGCGCGCCGCCCCGGCCGAACACGTCGATCAGCGGAAGCTCGATGGTCATCTCGGGAGTGGGCACCCCGACCAGCACCAGCGTGCCGGCCAGGTCACGGGCGTAGAACGCCTGCTTGTAGGTCTCCGGGCGGCCGACCGCCTCGATCACCACATCGGCGCCGTTGCCACCGGTGAGGTCCTGGACGGCTTTCACCACGTCCGACTCACGGGCGTTGATCGTGTGGGTCGCGCCGAAACTGCGAGCCCAGGCCAGTTTCTGATCGTCGGTGTCGACCGCGATGATCGTCGTCGCGCCGGCCAGCGCGGCTCCGGCGATCGCGCCGTCCCCCACGCCGCCGCAGCCGATCACCGCGACCGAGTCGCCGCGGGTCACCCCGCCGGTGTTGATCGCCGCGCCGATCCCGGCCATCACGCCACAGCCGAGCAGCCCGACGGCGGCCGCCCGGGCGGAGGGGTCGACCTTCGTGCACTGACCGGCCGCGACCAGGGTCTTCTCCACGAACGCGCCGATCCCGAGGGCCGGGGACAGCTCGGTGCCGTCCTCCAGGGTCATCTTCTGGGTCGCGTTGTGGGTGGCGAAGCAATACCACGGTTTGCCGCGCAGGCAGGCCCGGCAGTTGCCGCAGACGGCCCGCCAGTTGAGCACGACGAAGTCGCCCGGGGCCACATCGGTGACGCCCTCGCCGACCGACTCGACCACGCCCGCGGCCTCATGGCCGAGCAGGAACGGGAAGTCGTCGTTGATGCCACCCTCGCGATAGTGCAGGTCGGTGTGGCACACCCCGCACGCCTGGACCTGCACGACGGCCTCGCCCGGCCCCGGATCGGGCACGACGATCGTCGTCGTCTCGACCGGTGCACCCTTCGCTCGGGCGATCACGCCCCGCACTCGCTGACTCATCAGCCCACCCTATTAGGCCGGGGGCCGCACCTCGACCGGAGTTTGCAGGAGTGCGTCGGCGAGCTTGGTCATCTGCCGGATCTGGGCCGGGGTCAGCCGGTCGAAGATCAGCTGCTGGACGGCCTCGGCGTGCCCGGGCGCCGACTCGACGAGCTTGTCCCAGCCGGTGTCGGTGAGCACCGCGATCTGCACCCGGCCGTCCTCGGGGTCACGCTCGCGCCGCACCCAGCCCTGGGCCTCGAGCCGGGCCACCACGTGGGAGAGGCGGGACAGCGAGGACGAGACGAGCTTGGCGAGTTTGCTCATCGACAGCCGGCGGTCGGACCGCTCGGAAAGGGTGGATAGCACGATGTAGCCCATGTGGGTCAATCCGGCGTCGCGCTGCAACTGCGCTTCGAGAGCGGCCGGAACCTTGACGAGCACCTCGACGCAGCGGCGCCAGGCCTGCTGCTGCTCATCAGACAACCATCTGGGCTCGTCCATGGTGGAAGGTTATCGGGCGTGGCCAGAAGTATCTCATTGGGGCAACGGGACGGCGACCAAACGGGCACGTCGATCGATGTGAACGTACGCCCCGAGTAGTGTCTGGCCCCGGCGCGGCGCCGGGACCGGCTGGCTGGGGGGCCTCGGCCGGTCCCGGCGACGCGTTAGACCGGACGCGTCAGGCCGGAGGCTCGTCCTTGCCGGCCTCCTCGAGGCGGTCCGCCTCTTCCTTCGTCTTGTGCACCGCGCCGTCGGCGTGCTCCGGCGGGCCGTAGACGGTGTAGAGGACCAGCGGGTTGGGCCCGGTGTTGAGGAAGTTGTGCTTCCGGCCGGCCGGCACCACGACCAGGTCACCCTGGGCGACCTTGCGCTCCTGGCCGGAGACGATGGCCTGGCCGACGCCGCTGACGAAGGTGAGGATCTGGTCCACCTCGTGGACCTCCTCGCCGATCTCGCCGTTCGGCGGGATGGTCATGACGACCAGCTGGGTGTGCTTGCCGGTCCACAGGACCCGGCGGAAGTCGGGACTCTGCTCCGCGACGGTGGCGATCGTGAAGTGCTCCATGGTGTGCCGGATACCCAGGTCAGGGGCTCGGCAACCGTCCCGGTTGCAGCGGGGAGGGCCGGCCGATCAGATAACCCTGGACGTAGTCGACACCGAGCTCGCGCAGCAGCCGCAGGGTGGGCTCGTCCTGCACGAACTCGGCCACGGTGTGGATCCCGTACGCCTGGCAGACCTGGACCAACGCACGCACCAGGACCTGGTCCTGGGGGTTGTCGACCAGGTCGACGACGTATTCCCCGTCGATCTTGACGAGGTCGATCGGGAAGATGCGCAGATAGCGGAACGACGCGTAGCCCGAGCCGAAGTCGTCGAGGGCGAGCTCGCAACCGAGGTCCCGGATCGCGTCGGCGAACCGGCGGGCCTCGCTGAGGTTGCCGATCAGCGCGGTCTCGGTGATCTCGAAGGTGAGTTGACCGGGGTTGACCGCGTATTCCTGGATGAGGCGCACGACCTCCTCGGTGAGCCGCGGATCGCCCACCGAGCGGCCGGACAGGTTGATCTGCAGGCAGGTCGCCGGCTGCTCGGCCGCCACCTGCATGGCCCGCTCGACCACCCACAGATCGATGTCGTAGACCGCGTCGAGCCGCTCGGCGGTGTCCAGCACCTGGATCGGCGACTGCGGGCCGTCCGCCTCGTCGAGCACCCGCAGCAGCAGCTCGTGCCGGGTGACCCGGTTGGTCTGGAGCTCGAGGATCGGCTGGGCGTACAGGGTGAACCGGTCGGTGCCGAGCGCGTCGGCGACCCGGCTGCGGTAGGAACCCTGCCGGTCGCGCACCGGCACCGGGTGGGCGACGAAGGTGAGCGGCCGGTCCAGGTCGCGGGACTGCCGCCAGGCGTGCTCGGCGTCGATCAGGACCTCGTGGCTGCCGGCCTCGGCGTCCGGGGTGAACCGGACCAGGCCGCCCCAGGCCCGCGCCCGCAGCCAGGTGTCGGGCAGCACGAAGGTCTGCGAGCGCAGCGCCTCGACCAGCAGTTCCGCCTCCCGGCGGGCCATCGGCCAGGAGGTGCCGGCCAGCAGCAGGCCGATCTCGTTGGTGCCGACCCGGCCGAGCAGCGCACCCTCCTGCACGACGCCCTCGAGCACCCGGGCCGCGCGGTGCAGCAGGTCGGCGTTGCGGTCGGGGCGCACCCCGTCGGGGTCCTCGCCGAACTTCTCCGGCTGCACCCGGATGATCAGGATGGCGCCGCCGCCGCGGCGCTGAGCCCGGTCGATCTCGTCGGCGAACCGGGCCCGGGTGAGCAGACCGGTAGCCGGGTCGGGGTCGACCAGGGAGGCCTGCACGGTCTCGCCCCGGCGGGCCAGACGGGCGATCTCGCGGCGGGCGCGTTCGCGGGCGGAGACGTCGGTGACCGTGCCGCGGATGCCGCGGACCGTGCCGTCCGGGCTCTTCACCGGCTCGAGCCGGCAGTCCACGTCGAACCAGCCGCCGTCGACGCGCATCAGCCGGACGGTGGTGCGCACCGGGGTCCGGCTGGTCCACGTCTGGGTGATGGCACCGAGCGCCTTGGCGTGGTCGTCGCGGTGGACGTAGCGGGCGAGGACCTTGCGGCTGACCTCGTTCTGGCCGGGCGACTGGCCGAGCATGGCACGAAGCTGCGCTGACCAGACGATCTGGTCGCCGGTGGCGGTATAGGAGAACCAGGCCGGGCCGTGCACGTCGTCGGCGGGGGTGCGAGGCTCGGGCAGAGCAGCGGCCATCGTGCGGCGCTCATCGGGCGCAGCCATCACCCACTCACCTCCCCCCACGTGCCTCAACCCCGACCTATTACCACCCGTCACGGCGTGCAGATAACAGGTCTCGGCTGCGTCAATGTTTTGACGGGCCCGCCCCCGAACCCGCGAAGTGCAGCTACTCGCCCGATCAGAGTAGGGAATCAACCGATCGGATGACCACTGCGCTGCGTAATTTCGCGGGCCGGTTAACGTCGAGACTATGACGGACAGTTACTGCCAGTGCTGACTGTGGAACCTTGCGCAATTCCTACCCGCAGACCGTGCCAACCATGCACGGACGGCTTCATGACAGACGCTCCGCGTAACTAGATCCGTTAGCGGTGGATATGGTGGCGATTGGACTAACCGCCGAGCCACCGCGGAGCGAGGACGCATGGGGATCATCCGGGACATGCAGCGTGCGCAAGCCACGCAGAACGCCGCCGAGCAGCGGGCCAACAATGCCGCCGCCCAGCAGCGCGAGCTGATCAGGCGCAACGCCGATCTGGCGATTCACGCTGCCCAGCAGGCCGCATCCGACGTGGAACGCCAGCGGGAACGCCAGCGGCTCTACGTCGAGGCGCGGACTGCCGACGCGGCCGCGGCCAACGCCGACGTGCGGGCCCGGATCAGCGACCTGGACACCCTGCTGCTCTCCACCCTGGACGTGGATGATCACATCGATCTCGACCAGTTCAAGAAGCCGCTGACCGTCCCGCCGTTCGACCCCGGCCCGCTCGGCCGGCCGCTGCCCGAGCCGGCCTGGCAGAGCTACGTGCCACCGCAGCCGCGCGGCGTCGGCAAGATCCTCGGCGGAGACCGGCTGCACCAGCAGCAGACGGCGAACGCGCGAAGTGCCTACGAACAGGCGCGAGCCAGGTGGGTGGCGGCCGAGGAGCGGCGCCGGCACCAATTGACCCAGCGCAAGAAGGCGTACGAGGAAAGCCTGCAAGCCCACGCGACGAAGCTGGCCGCCTACAACGCCGAGGTCGATCGATTCGCCGCCGCGGTGGCCGGCGCCGACCCCGCCTCGGTCGTCGAGTACTTCGCCATGGTCCTCGGCAACTCGGTCTACCCCGACGACTTCCCGCAGCACTTCCGCCTGGCCTACCTGCCGAAGCAGAAGCACCTGCTGATCGAGTACCACCTGCCGCCGATCGAGGTGATCCCGGTGGTCCGCGAGTACCGCTTCGACCGGGTCCGCGACGACCTGGTCGCGGTCCCCCGGGACGAGGGCGAGATCCGGCACCGCTATGTCGACGTGATCGCCCGGGTGACGCTGCGCACGATCCACGAGATCATCGAGGCCGACCGTGGTGGCCTGGTCCGGCAGGTCTCGTTCAACGGCATCGTCGACACCATCGACCGGCGTACCGGCCGGTTCGTCCGGCCCTGCCTGGTGTCGGTGCAGACCGGCCGGGACACCTTCGCCGCGATCAAGTTGCGCCGGGTCGATCCGGTCGCCTGCCTCAAGCACCTGCAGGGCGCGCTCTCCAGCACCCCCGACGAGCTGACCGCCGTCCCGCCGAAGATCGATTTCGAGGTGGACGCCGACCGGGACTACACCGAGGAGTTCAACGTCCTCGCCGAGATCGACGCCCGCCCCAACCTGGTCACGCTGACCGACGAGCAGTGGGAACAGCAGATCGCCGACCTGTTCGGGGTGATGGGCCTGGCGATGGGCGAGTCGTCCCGCACCGCCGTCGGCGTCCGGTGGACGGCCACCGACCCACGCCCGATCTTCGGCGGCAAGGTGGTCGTGCACGCCATGCGGGGCGGTTCGGCCACCGCCGGCACGGTGCACGCCCTGGCGGGCGCGGTCACCGCGGCGGGCGCGACGAAGGGAATTCTGGTCTCGCTGAACGGCATCGACCCGGAGGCGTACGACGCCCTGGCCGGCCGCCCACTCGAACTGATCGACGGTCCGGGCCTGGTGACTCTCCTGGCCACCCACTGCCGCATCAAGGCCCGGATCGAGCGGGCCACCGCCGCCACACCCCGGTGAGGGGCGCGGCGGCGGTCCCCACTACTACTTCTTGGCCACCCAGCGCACCCGGCGGGTGCGCCACACGGCTGCCATGCCGATCAGGATCAGCAGCAGGCCGGCCGCGGCGATGGTGAAGATCGGCGCGCCGGTGATCGGCAGACCGCCGCCCTCGCCACCGTCGTCGCCGTCGCCCGGGCCGCCCGCGGTGCCGCTCGGCGCCGGGGTGGCCTTGTTCAGGCTGACGAAGACCGGGATCTCGTCCTTGCCGCCCAGGTAGGCCTGCTTCTCGTCGGAGGTCTTGGTGACCTCGGTGAGCGACTTGTCGACCGTGGTCGGCAGGGTCGCGTGCTGCTCCTTGAACGCGGTGTCGTTCAGCTTGGTCGTCTTCACCGGCTGGGTGAAGTCGACGCCGCCGGTGGTCACCTTGACGCCGTTGGGCAGCTCGTACGTGGTGCCGTAGATCTCCTTCAGGTACTGGTTGAAGACGTCCGTCGGGCTCCAGTCGTCGGCCCGCTCCAGCGTGCTGACGTCGTTGCTGTCGATGCCCTCCGCGGCCGCCCGGCCGTCGGCCGTCATCCGGTCGCGGTACCACTCGGCGGCGACCCGGCTGATGTAGACGCGGCGCAGGTCCTTGAACTCGGGCGCGTTGTTCACGGCCTTGTTCAGTTCCGGCAGGAGCAGGTCGTTGTAGACCTTCATCGACGGGTCCGGGTTGGCCGGGCACTTGAAGCTCGGGTCACTCGGGATCGTGAAGTCGAACGCCTCGGCCTTCACCTCGAGCGGCGCCTCGAGGATGTAGAGGCGGTCGCCCTCCTCGCGGATCGTGGCCGTCCTCGGCACGATCCACTGCCGGATGCAGGCCCCGTCCAGGCCGGTCATCCGGTTCCAGTACTCCAGGCCGACCGCCGTCTTCGGGTCCTGGAAACGCGTCCAGGCCCGCTTCAGCTCCAGGTCGGCCTCGAGCAGCACGCGGCCGACCTCGGTCTTGCCGAGGTACTGGTCGATCACCTTGTCCGGCTGACTCGGGTTGAGGTTCACCCAGAACCGGGACGGTTCCACGGCCATCCAGGTGTCCAGCGCCTCGCCGGCACCGTAGATCTGGTCGGTGCCGTCCTTCGACTCCTGGCCGGGGGTGGTGCCGGTCTCGAACGAGTACGTGTTGCCGCTCGTCCCGCCGTCCGTGACGTACCGCAGTTGGACCGACGAGAAGTCGATGCCACCGGGCCGGATCGGGCCCATCTGCTTGCCGGCCGCCTTGCCGATCGCGCTGCCCTTGGCCAGTTCCTCCGGCGACTTGGGGAGAATCGGACCCGACTTCTTCTCGACGTCCAGCAGCTCACGGACCGCGACCTGTTTGACCCCGGTGACCCGGTTGTTGGCCGCGTCCTGGACCGCCTTGCGGTTCTCGCCCGCTTCGGGGTTCCACTTGTAGCTGTAGGTGAACTTGTCCCGGACCTTGGCGTCCTTCAGAGCCCGGTCGCACTTGGTGTCACAGGGTTCGAGCTCCGAGAAGCCCTCGACGATCGGCGAGGCCTTGGCCGGCTGGTACGACACCTTGCCGGTCTTCGGGTCGAATACGACGCGCTGGGATTTGCCCTCCATCTGATCGAGGAGGCGTTCCTCGGCGTGCTTGAGACCGTCGCTGTGCCCGATGATGTACGTGCCGTCCTTGAGCTGGGCGATCGCGTAGTTGCCCCGGACGTTCGTGTACAGCTTGTCGGTGGTCTTGGGCGGCCGGTTGTACCGCAGATCCAGCCGCGCCTCCTGCATGTACACGCCCAGTTTGGTGCACCCGTAACCGACCAGGCCCTGCGGCGTGACCGGTGCGCATCGGGCATCGATGATCGGCCAATCGGCGACGACCCGCGCTCCCGCGTGGGCCGCGGCCGGTACGCCGCCGATCACCGACCAGATCAGAACCAGGACCGCCGCCAGGCGCGTGAACAACGCGACCCGCGATCGTTCCTTGACGAGGTTCTCCATCAGAATCCGCTGTCCCCCTTCTCACCCATGGCGCAAAGAGCCCCCCAACGCGCTGATGCTGATCGCGCGGCGGCACGGGTGATCTGTTTGTTTACCCGCTTGTCAAATGCGGGTTTGCACATGCGTGAGCGTCAATGTCACGCGGACCTAGCGGATATTAGATGGTCAATTCGAGATGAGTGACCCCTACCGACAATACGGATATTTACTAAAGGTCCGATTGGTCGGAGTAGTTACCGGTAGCGATGTCCCAGGAGAGAACGTCCCAGTAGTTGTTCGTGATCATCGCCGGCGGATCCCACTCCGCGATGACCCGCTGCATATCATCCCTGGCGTTTTCCCAGGCCTCGGGGCCGCCCTTGGCGATTGCCGGGGCCAGATCGACCATCAGGCGCACCGACCGGGCGAACTGCCCGATCGACGAGTTGACGAACCGCCGTGACTGGCGGTGATCGATCACCCACACCGCATTCGTGTCCGGATCAAGACAGAAGTCGCCGCCCCACCCATCGGTGCCGTATCCGAATCGCAACATGCCGTCCCGGAAGATCAAATTCGGGCCGAGCAGAAACAGGTCGTACTCGTCGACTCGCAGCGATTCCGGCAGGTCGGCCTCGGCCAGTCGCGCCCGCAGTTCCGGGGACAGCGACTCCCACCCGTCGAGCTTTTCCAGTGCAGACATGGCGGTCAATCTATCGAGCCCTGGCCAGCAGCGCGGGAATCAACTCGGCCAGCACGGCCCGGTCACTCGCCCGGGCCGGTTCGTACTCGGTGATGCCCAGCCCGGCCAGCGGATAGCGGTCGGTCAGTGCCCGCACGGCGTTCACCAGCTGCGCCGGGGTCACGCCGTCCGGCTCCGGCGCACCGACCGAGGCGAACACCTCCGGGTCCAGGACGTCGAGGTCGATGTGGATGTACACCGCGGTCGCCGGGCCCACCGAGTCCGGCAGATCGGCCAGGCGCTCGACGATCGAGATGTCCCGGTCCGAGATGTACTCCTTCTCGGCCGGGTCGAGGGCCCGCACCCCGGCCAGCACCACCTGCGACGGCTGCAGGACCCGGTGCGGCAGCAGCGCCGCCGGCCCGTCCCCCAGCAGCGTGCGCAGCACCATCCCGTGGAAGGCTCCGGACGGCGACGACTCGACCGTGTTCAGGTCGGCGTGCGCGTCGAACCACACCACGACCAGGCCGTCGCCGTGCGCCGCCAGGGCCGCCTCGATCGGCGCCACCTCGACACCGCAGTCCCCGCCGACGGTCACCACCGGAGGATCGGTGACGGCCGCCCGCACCGCCGCCAGATTGCGGGCGAGAAGCTCCGTCGACGGCGGTTCGTCGGGAATGGGCACCCGCACCCGCCGGTCCCCCGGCACGAGCGTGACCAGCTCCGCCGCTCCGGCGACGAGACGACGAGCGGTCGGCGACCCCGACCCCTGCCACTGCCCCACCTCGAGAACGGTCCGGCGCGGCACCGGCACGATCGACAACTCCTCGATCCGCTGCCAGACCGGCCGCATCGCGGCATCCGGTTCCCGGGCGAAGATGCTGCCCCGGATGCGGACGAACACGCAGTTCCCGACCCGTTCGAGAACGGCCTGCCGGCGCATGTCGCTCTCCCACTGCTCCGGCCCGTGGTAGGTGTCGCCGTCGCACTCGATCGCCAGCCGCCGCCCGTCCGGGGCATTGAGCACGAAGTCGATCCGATACGCACCGATCCGGAACTGCGGCACCGGGCGGAACCCACGCGCGGTGAGCCGCTTGAACACGTCCCGTTCGAAGTCGCTCTCACAACGGGCCAGGTCGGCCGGGCTCTCCACATCAAAAACATTTGCGGCGTACGTCAGCAGCAGCGCCCGGGCATCGTCGGCGAGCAGGGACGACGCCCGCACCGAGTGGAAGATCCACAGCTGGTCACGGGCTCGCGACGCGGCCACGTTGATCCGCCGGTGGTACTCCCGCTTGGTGAACGCGGCCACCCGAGCGTCGTTGTCCGACACCACCATGGACACCAGCACGACGTCCCGTTCGTCACCCTGGAAGGTGTAGGCGTCACCGACCCGCAGCCGACGGGCCTGAATCTCGTCCTCGCCGATCTCCTCGCGCAGGAGGTGCAGCAGGTAACCGGCCTGCCCGCTGGTGCTGAGCAGGGAGATCACGCCGAGCGTCTTCCCCGCGTAGGCCGGGTCCCGCACGATCGCCGCCACCTGGGCGACCAGCGCCGACGCCTCGGCCACGTTGACGTCGCCGAACCCGGACAGCGACTGCCGCACCCCGTCACCGAGGAACACCGTGCGGATCGGCGCGAGGGACGGCCGGTCCGCCCGCAACGGCATGATCTTGCCGTCGTAGTAGTGCCGCGACGAGAACTCGATGATCTGCGGCACGCAGCGGAAATGCTCGGTCAGCAGGATCCGCTCCGGCGACCGGCGCACCGCGTGGTCGTACAGCGACGACTCCGGGTCGAAGTGCTCGGCCGACGGCACGTCGTCCAGATGGCTGTGGATCAGGCCGGTCACCGACCCGACGAACCCCAGCTGCGGCCCGATCTGCTGATCGTCACCGACCACCACGGCCCGATCGGCCAGCGACAACACCGGCAGGGCGAACAGATCGGCCTGGGACGCCTCGTCCACGATCACCACATCGAAGTGGGCACCGCCGGCGAACTGCTCGATCGCCCGGTCCACCGACATGACCCACACCGGCACGGCCTCGACCGCCGACTCCATGTGCCGCTGCGCGTGCGCCTGCCACGCCGCCGCGGTGCGCCCGGTGCCCTTGCCGATCTTGCGAAGCGCGGTCGTCCAGTCGGCGAGCGCCGCCTTACGCCGGTCGTCGAGACTGCGCGCGACCTCCAGCCACGCCGACGCCACCACCAGGTCGGCGGTCCGCCGGCGGATCTTCTCCCGGGCGTTCTCCACCCGCTTGGCCAGCACCGCCGGGTCGACGCTGCCGATCACGTCGTCGAACCAGGTCTGCGCCCGCCGCCACGCCCACGCGTCCAGGCAGGCCTGGCCGGAGACCGCCGGCACCCGTCCGCCGTCGATCGCGGCGGCCCACTCCGGCGCCTCCTCGGCGAGCTGATCCCGCAGTTCGGCGCAGCGTTCCGCGGCCGGGCGCAGGGCGGCGAGGCGACGCACCTCGGCCAGTTCGGCGTCCCAGCCGGACAGCGTCGCCCAGGCCTCGGCGAGCCTCGGCCACGGCGCGAGCCGGGCGACCACCTCGGCCTCCGCCGCGACGAGCGCATCGAATTCGAACACCACCGGCGCGGCGTCGAGCAACTCCTCGACCTCGGCCAGGGCGGCCGGATCAAGATCAAGATCAAGCTGCGGTACGAGGTGACCGAGCCGTTCGGCGAGCACCGGCCAATGGCGTACGTCCCAATCCAGCGACTGACCCGCCTCGGCCAGTAACGTGCCCGCCCAGATCTCCGGGTCCCCGCCCGGGGCGGGGATCGACAGCCGGTCGATCCACTCCGACCAGTGCCCGCCCAGCCGCCGCCGGGCCTGCTGGCGCCGCACCCAGGCCGCCACCACGTCGACGTCCTCAGTGGTGCGCAGCGGCTCCCCATCCACCCGGACCTCGTCGGCCAGCTTCCACAGACCGGCCTGCAACAGCCGGCTGAGCCCGCGTCCGGTCCGGAATCGCTGCCGCACCTCGGCCAGCTGCGCGAGCAGGCGTTTCGGCTCGCCGGCGAAGGACTCCGGCACGGTCACCCGATGCCCCGCCAACTCCCTGGTCAGCGCGGCCAGCTCAGCCAGGAGCGTCTCGGTCGCGGATACGTGGTCGCCCCAGACCGCCCGCCAGTGCGGATCGTTCAGCAGCCGCCCGAGCCGGTCGGTCCAGCCACCCTCCCGCCGACGCAGCCAGGTCAGCGCCTCCCGCACGTCCGCCCGCACCCGCCCGAGCTCAGCAGCCGGATCAGCCACCCGACCCGGTCCCGCCGCGCGCGACCGCCCGAACTCGACGGCCGGATCAGCGGCGTGGGCCGGGTCGTGACCCTGGACAGGTTCGCCGTCGCCGACATCGGTCTTCGCCGGACCACGGCGTACCTCATCGACAGCCAGACCTCGGGCAGCAAGCCCGGCCACCCGCCCGGCCAGCGTTTCCCGCTCCGCGCGCAAGCGGGCCGCCTCGGCCGCCTCCGGCAGATCCGCCGTCTCCGGCAGCGGCCGCAACGCGGCCCGCCGGTCCGCCGGCGACAGCCCGGCGGCCAGTTCCAGCAGCGTCGCGAACTCCTCGCCGGACAACGGCGGACCGCTCACCAGCGGATCCGGGATGCCGCCGTGCGCGGTAGCCCGCTCCCGCAACCAGGCACCCACCTCGACCGGCGTCATCGGCACGCCGTCGATCGGATAGGTGACCGCCTCGTTCTCGGCGATCGCCCGCAACCCGCCCAGGGTCGTCGCCAGCTCCCGCTCGGCTTCCTCCAGCAACCCGGTCAGCCGCTCCACCCGGCGGGCCTCGGCCTCCTTGTCCAGGGTGGCCGCCCGGTCGGCCAGCTCCCGCGCCGCCAGCTGAAGCTGCACCAGCTGGTCGGTGGTGCGGCCCAGCACCGCCAGGCACAGCGCCCGGATGCCCTCCGGCAGGCCGTCCCGCAGCACCCGCAGCGGATCTTCCTTCTGCGCCACCACCAGCACCCGCTTGCCGTTCGCCATCAGATGGCAGATCAGGTTGCGGATCGTGTGCGTCTTGCCGGTGCCCGGCGGACCCTGCACCGCGACGTTCCGGTGCTGGGCGAGCCGGCGGGCGATCGACTCCTGCGCCTCGTTCGTCGGCAGCGGCATGAGCAGGCGCTCGCCCACCCGCCGCCACTCCTCCGGCCGGTCGTCCGGCATGCGCAGTTTCGACGGCTCGTGCGCCACGATCGCCGACAGCGCACCGATGCTCGTCGTGTCCCCGGCCAGCAGCCGGTCACGCAGATTTTCCAGGAAGCCCCGCAACTGTCGCTGCTTGGGCCGGGCAAAAAGGACTCCGACGTCGGCGATGTGCGGTCTGGTGGTCTCGGTGCGCCCATCGGTGACGACCCGGTCATAGCCGAGCCGACCCATCGCCCGCTCGAACAGTTCCCGCCGCTCGAGGTCGTTCCAGAGATCGACCTCGAGGGTGCCGGCCGGCCCGGCCAGCGCAAGCAGCTGCGCGAGGTACCGCTCGTCGAGGCCGGTGAGCGCGTCGGTCTGCAGCCGCGACGGCCCCGCCGGAGAGACGGTGACCAGGGAGGTGTCCGGTTCATAATCGATCAGCACCGGGGTGGCGATCAGCGGGTAACGCACCCGCTCACCGTTGATCGTGGTGTCCAGCAGGCCATGCCCCCAGACCAGCTCGGTGGTCGCCGCCGACATGTCGACCTGATGCATCAGATCGAACAGCTGCCGATGCAGCACCCGAGTCTTCTCAGCCTCGCCGGTCGCATAGGCCCAGGGCCGCCAGACCCGATCCCGCCAACTCTCGAACTCATCCGCGCCGCCACCGTCCCCCTGGCCCGACCCACCAGCCGGGCCCGACCCACCAGCCGGGCCGGACCCACCAGCTTGGCCGGACCCACCAGCTTGGCCGGACCCACCAGCTTGGCCGGACCCTCCAGACTGGCCCGGCCCGGCAGCCTGGCCGGATCCACCAGCGTGGCCCGGTCCGGCAGCCTGGCCCGGTCCGGCAGCCTGGCCCGGCCCGGCAGCCTGGCCCGGCCCGGCAGCCTGGCCCGGCCCGGCAGAGACTCCGTCGGCCTGGCCGGGGCGGATGGAGACTCCGTCGGCTTGGCCTGGCCGAGCGGAAAGTCGGTCGATCTGAGATGACCCGGCCGGCGCTTCGCCGGATCGGCCCGTGCCCGCCGGCCCTCCATCGGCCTGGATCGAACCGGCGCCCGTCCGGCCGGCTCTGGTCGAACCGGCCGGCGCGCCCCCGGCCTGGATCGGCTCGGCGATGGCGGTTACGTCGCCGCGCAGGCGGCGACGCAGCGCCGCGGGCACCGCGACCGGCGGCGGAAGCTCGGGAAGTCCGACACGCAGCCAGGAGGTGCCGTCGGCGGCCGGCCCGGCCTGACAGGCCGGATGATCGGGCAGCGCGTCCAGCCGGTGGGCGTCGTTGGGCAGGGTGCGGGCGGGGCGCTCCATCTGGGCGCGGACGGCGAGAAGGTAGTCGGCGACTGCGACGGCCCGATCCCGGATCGTCGTGGGCGACTCAAGCTCAGCCATCCTCCGAATTCTAGGCCGCGGTGTCGCGCCCGCATGCCGCGTGCACCCGGGCGCCGCCCGGCGGGTCGCGCGACGCCTCTAGCCTTGGGCTTTGACCGAGGCGCGGACAGCGCAACGGCGCCCCACCCGCTAAGGTGGCGCCGCTGATCTTGATGCGAGAGCGGGACGACGTGAGCGAGAACCCACCCGGCACCCCCGACGACCAGCAGCCTCCGGCTCCCCCGCCGCCCACTGCCAAGTCGCCCACTCCGCCCGGCCCCGCAACTCCGGCCGTCGCCGACCCCGCGACCTCGGACAACCCGGCCGCCGCCGACCCAGCCCCGGCAAACGACCCGGCCGCGTCCGGTTATGCCGCGCAGGCACCGGCGACGGCTGACCCGCTGGCGGCCCCGGCGTCCGGGGATCCGCTCGCACCGCCGGCTCCGGTCGACCCGTGGGGCAATGCGACCGGCTCATGGAGACACCACCAGCCCGAACCCTGGGCCACGCCCCAGCCCGGAGCCGAGGCACCCAACCCGTGGGCGGCCCCGCAGCCCGGCCAGACGCCCAATCCATGGACCGCGCCCCAGCCCGGTGGCGAAGCGCCCAACCCGTGGACCGCGCCGCAGACCGGCGAGTTGCCGGGTCAGGGACCCGCCGACGGCTCGCCGTACCCGCGCCCGGCGGCTTACCAGCCGCCACCGCCATACGGCCTGCCCCCAGGCTCCTACCCCTACGGTCAGCAACCCGGATACACCCCGCCGCCCGGATACGGTCCGCCGCCCGGATACGGTCCGCCGCCCGGATACGGTCCGCCGCCCGGATACGGCGTCCCCGGCTATGGGCCGCCGCAGATGCCCGGTCAGCTTCCCGCCTCCTACTACGCCGGCCCCGAGGACCCGCTGGTCAGCAGCGATTTCTCCGGCTGGTGGTCTCGCAGCTTCCGGCTGGTGGGCAGCACCTGGCTGCCGATTGCCCTGATCCTGCTGGTCGCGGTCATCCCGCTGATGATCGCGTCGATCATGATCGACCTGCGCACCTCCGATCTGACCACCGAACTGGACGCCGCCACCAACGGCAGCATCGACTGGAACGCGCTCCTCAGCCCGTTCGCCGTCATCGCGCCGATCTTCCTGGTCGCCATCCTGGTCGACCTGATCGGCAGCCTGGCGGCGATGCAGGTGCTCGTCCAGAAGGCGACGGGCCGCCCGGTGTCGGTCGGCGAGGCGCTGATGGTCGCGCTGCGGCGTTTCCCGGCGCTGCTCGGCTGGAGCATCCCGGTCAGCCTCATGGTGCTGGTCGGGCTGGTCTTCTGCATCCTGCCCGGCATCTATCTGATCCTCGTGTTCACGATCCTGCCCGCGGTGGTCCTGCTGGAGCGGGGTAACGCGATCGGCCGTTCCTTCTCCCTCTTCCACGCCGATTTCGGCGCGGCGCTGGGCCGAGTGCTCGTGACCGGCGCGCTGGCCGCCGGCCTGAACTTCGTCAACTCACTCCTGACCAGCCCGATCCTGGCCGTGGGCGGTTCGGACGGGGTCAGCACCGGCGCCGCCGTCGTCGCCGAACTGATCTCCGCCCTCTTCACCGTCGCGGGCGGCGTCATCGGGGCCGCCATGATCCTGACGGCTTACGCCGACATGCGGGCCCGCCACGAACCGTTCTCCACCGCTTACCTGCTCCCGCGCTGACCGCCGGGTCAGGCACCGGCTTTCGAATAATCGGCGCTCAGGTCGCGGACCTCCTGGTCGAAGGATTTGCCGCGGCCTTTGCCGAAGAGCAGTTGGCGCTCGGCCAGCCACTGCTCGATGTCACCGAGCAGCCAGACCTTGCCCTGCGCGAGGGCGGCCACCGGTTTCGGGAAATCGGATCGGGCGGCCAGCTGATAGACCCGCTGGCGGCTTACGCCGAGCAGTTGCTTGACCTCGTGTGCGCCGGCGAGGCGCATCAGCTCTTCCATGCACACGACTATAGTCCCATGACAACCGGCACGCGTACTTCCGACCGTGCCAGATCCCCCGCAGGTGATCCGCCGTTCAGGCCTCTTCCGGGTCGCGCCCCACCGCCGACCGGCCGCCGTCGACCGGGATGATCGCGCCGCTGACGAACGCCGCCTGGTCCGAGAGCAGGAACGCCACCACATCGGCGACCTCGGCGGTCCGCCCCATCCGGCCGAGCGGTTGCAGCAGGCTGATCTCCCGGGCGAACCGCTCCCGCTCCTCGCCGGCCAGGCCGGCGAGATGCGCGTCCGAGCGGTCGGTGGCGATCGATCCGAGGGCGACGGCATTGACGCGTACGCCCGAAGCCCCGTAATCAACCGCAAGCGCACGGGTCACGCCTTCGATGGCGGCTTTCGCCGTCGCGTATGCGAAGGCGCCCCGAACCGCCCGCTGAGCCTGATGCGACGAGACGTTGACGATGGCCCCGCCATCGCCGGCCGCCCGGAAGTGGCGAATCGCCGCGGCGCACCCCACCACCACCGGGTCGAGATTGCGCCCGATCAGGCCGATGACCTCGCGGGCCGGCACCTCGTGCAGCCAGGCGTCGCGAAAGACCGCCGCGTTGTTGACCCACCCCCGCAGCGGCGCGACCTTGGCGGCCGCCTCGGCCGCCGTCCCCGCCACCGCCTCGTCCGAGGCGTCCCCGACCACCGGCACGAGCCGCTCCCCGGCCGGATGGTCACCGACCCAGTCGAGCGCGGACTCGTCGAACTCGACGATCACCACGGCGTCACCGCCATCCGCCAGCCGCTCGACGATCGCGCGCCCCACCCCGCGACCTCCACCCGTGACCACATGCGACCTCAACCCACTCACTCCCGCCTCCCGACAACACCGCCCCCACCACCATTCCACCGCGAGGCGCCCCGGAGGGTTTCGAGGAGGTGGATCCGCCGGCCCGGCAGCTCAAAGAAAGCGAGGCGCCCCGCCGGCCAAGCGGCCCGGAGCGCGAAGCATGCCAACACGCAGCCGGCCAAGCGGCCCGAAATGCGAAGCATGCCAACACGCAGACGGCCAAGCGGTTCGGGAAAGAACGGGTTCGCCGGCCCGCGGCGGCTTCGTTGGCGCCGCGTCGGCGCTCTTGGCCCGGACGGATGCCCGGTCGCGGTCCGCGTGTGGTTTCTGGTGGCAGGTCGCCGATGACCGGGACCTGCATCGCGGACCGCCCGGCCTGCGGGCTGGTCGTTCCCCGAGGCGGCGCCGGGAAGGTCGCCCGCCTGCGGGGAAGGGCCGATCAGGGGAATTGCATGCGGCGTGGGCGGGGGATGACTGGCGGCGGGAGCGGCAGGTCGTCGATGTGGCTCCAGAGCAGGTGGCCGTTGTCGGTGGACTTGATCTCACCGAGGCAGGCCCGGAGCAGACCGAGGTGCGGCGCCCCGGCAAAGCCGGCGATGACCACCTCGGGCTTCGGATCGATCTTCGCGATCGCCGCACAGATCTTGGCAACCTCGCGCTCGTCGACGGCGTCGAGCGGGAGTGGGGTCTCGGCCTGGGAACGGCGCCACGGCGGACCGAACCGGCGCAGCAGCTCCCGGGCGAGCCGGCCGAACGAGCGACCGACCTCGACGTCGCGCATGGACGTCAACGCGGACTGGCCGTAGCACCACGGCACCACGACATGTCCGTTGATCACAACAAGCTGGTAGATGGACTTGGGAACACTGATGATCTCTGCGCCGGGGAGCGTGCCGAGAAACAGCACGAGCTCCTCGTAAGGAAGCGGCCATCGCGGATTCGCGATCACTCGTTCCATGGTCTGCGTCATAGCGGGGTGAGCGTTGACCTCGCGGTCGATCGCGGTGCTCAACGCCTCGGGAACCCGGGTCCACAGTTCGCCGGCAACCTTGTCGCCGAACTGCTCGACCACCCACTCGCTCGGACCGACCAGAACGTCTGGGCGCATTCGTTACCACCACCGTCCGTGTCGCTGGCGTTACTGCTGGCTTAGAAGAGTTCCACTTCCGGTGATCGACTGGAAGGGTCGGCTTCGGACATCGCAGAAACGCTCATGAATGAAAACGAGTGCGACGATCAGAACAGAGCCACGACGATGGAGCTGCAGGTCGAGAGCCTCCGAAACATGCAACTTGCACGGCGAACCGCGCGTGCAAGTTGCATGTCGGCTTCGAAATTCAACCCGCAATCAGAGTGAATCACTCCCATATTTCAGAGTGGTGACCACCGCGCAAACATCCACTCACAGTGACGATCGAGCGCCTCTCACCTGCGCAGAGACATAGACCAATCCGAAAACCTTCAAGAATGGGCGCGCTCCCATACCATCTGGTGAGATCCACAGTGGCCACTCACACCACCAGCGGGCGAAGGCCCTGCGAGGCACCGCTACCGCGCCTCCTACAACCCTGGTGTCAGATTTCCGTCACTACCCCGAAAACGCCCACCACTTCGCCCGTTAGGCCGGTTTCGGCGCGCCACGAAAAGCACCGTCCACAAGCCACTGCCGCATAAAGATCCGCAACCACATAGTGAGACGCAAGATCAGAAAAGCGTGACCCGGTCGCCGGCCCGGTCGGCCCGCCTGCCGAGCGGGTGATGATCAGCGCGCTACCGTGCCGGGGTGAGTGCGAACACGCCGGCCGTCGAGGCCGGGCGGGTGGTCGACGCGGTGCTGCGTGATCTGCGGACCGGCGGTCATCGCGGGGTTGTGGTCGACTCGCCGCCGGGGGCGGGCAAGTCGACGCTGGTGGTGCGGGCGGCGGGCGAGCTGGCGGCCACCGGAGTGCCGCTGATGATCGTGGCGCAGACCAATGAGCAGGTGGACGACCTGGTCGAGCGGCTCGGCGCGCGGTCGCCGGAAGTCACCGTGGGGCGGCTCTCGGCGGTGGATTACGAGCCGTCCGATCGGGTGAAAGACCACCCGGCCTGCCGGGTGGGTGCGAAGGTCGCGGATCTGGGATCACCGGCCGTCACCATCGGTACGGCGGCCAAGTGGGCCACCGTGGCCGACGGGGTCTGGCCGTGGGCGATCGTCGACGAGGCGTACCAGATGCGGTCCGATGCCCTGCTGCGGGTCGCGTCCCGGTTCGAGCGGGCCCTGTTCGTGGGTGACCCGGGTCAGCTGGACCCGTTCTCGACGGTCGAGGTAGACCGCTGGACCGGCCTGTCCTGGGATCCGATGCAGAGCGCCGTCGCGGTCCTGTTGCGGCACAACCCCGACCTACCGGTGCACCGCCTGCCGGTGTCGTGGCGCCTCCCGCACTCGGCGGCGGGAGTGGTCGCCGAGGCGTTCTACCCGTTCACCGGGTTCCGATCGGGCACCGGGCCGGGCGACCGCACGCTGACCTTCAAGGGCGGGCACGGGCCGCTCGACGACGTGCTGGACACGGCCGCGGCGACCGGCTGGGGGCTGCACCGGCTGGCGCAACGCTTCACGATCCGGACCGACGCCGAGGCGGCCGCCGCCTGCGCGGCACTGGCGGCGCGGGCGCTGGCCCGGGGCGGAGTGACCGTCTCCGAGGCGGGTGAGCGGCCGTTGACGGCGCAGCGCATCGCGATCGGGGCCGCGCACCGCGACCAGGCCGCGGCGATCCGGGCGCACCTGCCGGCCGAGGCGGCCGGCGTCACCGTGGACACCGCCAACCGGCTGCAGGGCCGGGAGTACGACCTGACGATCGTGCTGCACCCGCTCTCCGGCCGGCGCGACGCCACCGCCTTCCACCTCGAGTCGGGGCGACTGTGCGTGCTGACCTCGCGGCACCGGCACGCGTGCGTGGTGGTGGCCCGGGACGGCATCGCGGAACTGCTCGACGAACATCCGTCGACCGAGCCGGTGCACCTCAACGTCCCGGTAAAGTTCCCGGACGGCTGGGAGGCAAATCAGGCGATACTCTCGCATTTACATCGATGAGTGTCGCTAATCCGACAGGTTGCCGCTACTTTGAGTGAATGGCGGTCTTCACGACGGCGGGGTCACTGCGCGACGACGCCTACCGTCCCATCCTGCGTCCACGCCGCGGTGAGCTGGCGGCCCTCAGTCACCTGACAGCCTCCGACGCCGCCCGGGTCATGCCGATCCTGGAGGTGGAACCGGGGCCGAGCATCATGCCGCTGATCCGGCAGTTGCCACCGCGGACCGGCGCGATCGCGATCGACTTCGGTGCCCTGCCGGAGGACCGGGCCGACCCGATCACCATGGCCGAGGCGCTGGCCGACCTGGGCGTAGCCATGTTGCCGGTGCTCCGCCCGTACGAAAGCAGTCGTCGCCTGGGTGACCACGGCCGGGCCGCACGGATGCACCTGAGCCGGGCCGTGCTGCGGCTTCAGCCGCATGCCGACGCCGGGAATCCGGCGGAGGCGACCGAGGTCACCGAGCGGCTGCTGCGCCGGTCGGGCCTGGCGGTCGAGGAGATCGACCTGCTGATCGACCTGGCCGAGACCGCCTGCGTGTCGCACGCGGACACGGTCGAGGAGCAGTGCCGGCGGGTGTTGCGGTGGGCGCACGGGATGCCGTGGCGGTCGGTGAGCGTGGCCTCCGGCGCGATGCCGGCGAATCTCGACGATCTGCCGACCGATCTACCGGTCACGGTGGGCCGGCTCGACGCGCGGGTGTGGGCCAGGCTGGGTGAACCCGGGATCGGGTACGCGGACTACGGCGTGACCTCGCCGGTTCGCCGGCTCGGGGTGCAGCGGCACCGGCAGTTGCCGACGTTGCGGTACACGGCCGAGCACAACTGGTGGATCTACCGCTGGTCGCGGCGCGGTGGGCGGTCCGACGACCGCTGTCAGGACCTGTGCCGCACGCTGGTGCACTCGCCGCACTGGCCGGCCGAGGGCGCCCGGTTCTCCTGGGGTGACGCCGAGATCGCCCGGCGGGCGCGGACGGCCCGCGGCGGCGGCAGTTCGGCGAGCTGGATGTCCTGGAGCACCTCGCACCACATCGCCCACGTCCTCTCGACCCTCTGAAAACTGTCGTACGCTTGTTCTAATGTCACTGGCAGCCGCACTGGCATACGCCCGGCATGGCATCCCGGTCCTGCCGGTGCACACACCTGACCCGAGCGGCGGCTGTTCCTGCGACAGAGGAGTCCGATGCGATCGACCCGGCAAGCACCCCCGCCTGCGACACGGCCTGACCGACGCGAGCACCGACCCGCGCCAGATCGAGATGTGGTGGTCCCACTGGCCGGAGGCAAACGTCGGCCTGCGCACCGGCATCGCGATGGACGTCGCCGACATCGATTCGGCCGAGGGCTGGCACGGCCTGGTCCACCTGCTCGGCGGCTCGCTGCCGGCCGGCCCGCGGGTGCGCACGGGCGGCGGCGGGTGGCATCTCTGGTTCCGGCCGACCGGGTTCGGCAACCGCGTGCACCTGCTGCCCGGCCTCGACTGGCGCGGCGCGGGCGGTTACGTGGTGGCCCCGCCGTCGCGGCACGCACGCGGCGCCGATTACCGGTGGGTGCGGCGTCCGGGTGGTGACCTGCCGGCCGGCGCGCCCGCGCTGCTCGCGCTGATCGAGGGACCACTGCCGCGGCCCGCCGACCACCGCCCGATCACCCATCCGGACCGCTACGCGCAGGTCGCGCTCGCGGCCGAGGCCGAGCGGGTGGCGGCCGCGCCGGTGGGCTCCCGCAACGACACGCTCAACCGGGCCGCGTTCGCGCTGGGCCGGCTGGTCGGGGCGGGCCTGCTCGACACCGGCGACGTCGTCCGTGAGCTCGACGCGGCCGCGCGCCGGGCCGGGCTCGGCCGGGCCGAGGTGCGGCGCACGATCCGGTCCGGGCTCACGGCGGGTCGCCGGGCACCCATCGATGCCGAACCATCGCGTACTCCACTATTGAGGGCATGAGCGATCGACGAGGCTTGAAGCCTTACGACGTGGAGGTCGCGGTGGCGGCCGGTCGGGACGAGACCTGGGACGCCGTCACGCAGCCGGCCGTGCTGCATCAGTGGTTCGGCTGGGACTACGACGGGCTCGGCGCGGAGATCCAGCAGATCTTCGTGGACCAGGCGGTGCTGCTCGCGCCGGAGCAGATGGGCTGGGCCGACGGGTCCTACCTGGAGGTCACCGGGAACGACGACCGGGCCACCGTGCGGGTGATTCGCGAGGGTTCCGGTTCGGCCGGCCCGGAGCGGTACGACGCGATCGAGGAGGGCTGGCGGGCGTTCCTGGTGCAGTTGCGGTTCCTGCTCGACCGACGGCCGGCCGGGCGCCGGCGCACGCTCTACCTGACCGGGGAGACGACCGGACGGCAGGCGCTGGCCCTGGTCGAGAGCCCCGCGGGCGAGTGGGAGAGATCGGGCCCGCGGGTGGCGTGGGTGGTCGACACCGACGGGCACCTGGTCGTGGTGGCCGGCCGGCTGCCGCTCGGCGACCGCGATGCGGGGCGGATGGAGGTGACGGTCTCGACCTACGGCCTGGACGACGCCGCTTTCGAGACGCTGCGCGAGGAGTGGACGAAACGCTGGGCCCCGGTGGCGGCCGACGCCGATGTCACCACGGCGGCGGACCCGGCGCCGAACAACTGAGACCCTCCGCACACAGGATTTTGGCAGGCAGGAACGGATGAACGGGGGGTCGATCAGGGGTTGCCCAGCGGGTAGCCTGTCGAGGCTGAAGCGGCCGGGGGGCGACGTGCTGCGGGGAGACTTGGTCGATAAAGCTGTGGGTCCGGTCCTGGAAGACCCGGCCCGCCTGCGTGCGGTGCGGCGCCTCGGGCTGGGCGCCCGGGCCGACGTGGCCTTCGACCGGATCGCCGACCTGGTGGAGCGTCTGGTCGACGCCCCCGTCGCGCTCGTGACCGTGCTCGCGGCCGACCGGCAGTTCCTGCCGGGGCAGGTCGGCCTGCCGGAGGCGCTGGCGTCGGCGCGGGAGATGCCGCTCACCCACTCGCTCAGCCGGCACGTGCTCGAGGCCGGCCGAATGCTGGTCGTCGAGGACGTGCGGACCGACCCGGTCATGCGGGACAACCCGGCCGTGCACGATCTCGGGGCGATCGCGTTCGCCGGGGTGCCGCTCACCGACTCGGACGGTCACGTGCTGGGCACGCTCGCCGTCATGGACCGGGAGCCGCGCATCTGGACGCGCAGCGAGGTCGCGCTGCTCGTCGAGCTCGGCGAGATCTGCTCCTCGGAGCTGCGGCTGCGCATCGCGCGGGAGATCGCCGACGAGGCCCGGCGGCACGCCGAGTCGGCACACGACCAGCTCAGCCTGCTGGGCGAACTGACCGAGACGCTGTCGGCCACGATGGACATCGACGAGGCCCTCGGCCGGCTCGGCGAGATGGTCGCGGGCCGCCTCGCCGACTGGTGCGTGGTCGCACTGGCCGAGCCGTCCGGCCGCGTCCGGCACGTGTCGGTCGCGCACTTCGACCCGGCGCACGCCCCGGCCACCGCTCGGCTGGCCCGGCTCGCCGCCGACGCACCGCGCGAGATCAAAGCCCTGATGGCGGCGGTGCAACGTGCGTCCGGCCCGCTCCGCCGCGACGAGGCCGACCCGAAATCGCTGCGTACCCGGATGTCCACCGGCGAGATCGCCGAGATCGCCGAGCGGCTCGGCTTCGCCTCCTACCTGGCGGCCCCGATCACCGCACCGGTCGGCCGCCGCACCGTCGGCGTGCTGATGCTGGTCAACGGGGCCGAGCGGGGCGTGTTCGGCGAGGCCGAGGAGGGCACCGCCACCGAGATCGGCCGCCGAGCCGGGCTGGCCGTCGATAACAGCCGCCTCTACGGGCGCCAGCGGCACGTCGCCGAGGTCCTGCAGCACAGCATGCTGCCCGAGTTGCCCGACATTCCCGGCATCGAGCTGCACGCTCGATACCTCCCGGCGCAGGTCGGCGCGGCGGTGGGCGGCGACTGGTACGACGCCTTCCTCCAGCCGGACGGCAGCGTCATGCTCGCCGTGGGCGACGTCTCCGGTCACGACATCGAGGCCGCCGCGACGATGGGTCAGGTCCGCAACCTGGTCCGGGGCGACGCCTACGGCCGCGACGACGAGCCCGGCCCGCTGCTCGCCCAGCTCGACCGGGCGCTGCACGGCCTGAGCATGCCCGCCGCGGCGACCGCCGTGCTGACCCGGCTGCGCCGCGTCGGCGACGGCTACGACCTGACCTTCGCCAACGCCGGCCACCCACCGCCGGTGCTGCTGCGCCCCGACGGCGAGGTCGAGGTCTGGTGGGAAACTCCCGAGCCGCTGCTGGGCCTGCTCCCCCGCGACGATCGCAGCACCCACCGCCGCTACGTCCGGCCCGGCTCGACGCTGCTGCTCTACACCGACGGCCTGGTGGAAAGCCCGGCCCAGCTGATCGACGACGGCATCGCCCGCCTCCGCAAGGTCCTGGAGGGCAACGCCACCCTCCCCACCGACGAACTCTGCGCCCGCCTGCTGAGCACGGTCACCCGCCGCGACGACGACATCGCCCTCCTGGTCATCCGCCTGACCTGACCCTTAGTTATCTTCGGGGCTCGCGAGAATCAAACCCACTTTCCGGTACGGGCAACACCGTCACCAACCGCAACATCACCCGACCGCCGCCACCCCGCAAGCACCGTGCCACACCGGCACGTGCCGCGACTCTCGCGCAACGACGCACGCACCCAGCCCTCGCCTTGCCCTTCTCACCCATACCTACCGCTTCCTCTGCTCGGAGGGCGTTTTTGCACCCATTCGTCCCATCGGCGGAGCTAGATGCCACGTCGTGGCGCCCGGGATCACAGATCTTGTGGAGTTGCCGCTCTCCCCTCGCGGAAAGTCCACAAGATCGCGGCCGACCGAGCTGTCGCCCGGGACTGTTCGTGCCGGCGGGTTGGGCGTGGCGAGCTCGGGCCAGGCCCGCCCGCAGCGGCGCGCGATCCCGTCTCCGGCCGCCGGGCGGGACCGGCGGCACGGTAATTCGGTTGCGTGGCGACCCGGGCGCGACAGCATGGCTCTCATGAGTCCTGTGGACAGCGGATGGCGCGAACTGGCAATCTCCCGCCGTGCCGAGGCGGCCGACGCCCCGGCGGTGGCCGACGTGATCATCCGGTCCCGTCGGGCCGCGGCCGGCGCGATTCCCGCCGCGGTCCACTCCGATGCCGAGGTGCACGAGTGGATCGGCGCCGTCGTCGTTCCCGACCGCGAGGTGTGGCTCACCGAGGATGCCGACGGCCGCCCGTTGGCGGCGCTGGTGCTGGACGACGACTGGATCGATCAGCTCTACGTCGAGCCCGCGGTCACCGGCCACGGATTGGGCTCGCAGCTCGTCGAACTGGCCAAATCGCGACGCCCCGGCGGACTCCAGCTGTGGACGTTCGCCACCAACACCGGCGCGCAGCGGTTCTACCGCCGGCACGGCTTCATCGAGGCCGAAACGACCGACGGCGCCGGCAACGAGGAGAAGGCGCCGGACATCCGCTTCGTCTGGGCCCCGGCGTAGCCCGGATCAGGGCTCCGCGTAGGGCTCCGGCGGGCCGCCGTGGGTCCAGGGTGTCTCGGTCGGGTCGGGGAAGGCCACACCCGGACGGTAGGCCTCGCTCAACGTCGTGAGCAGCAGCTTCTCGCCCACCAGGGGGACGGTTCCCGGGTCGGCCACCAGCTTGCGGCCCATCCCGCCGGACAGCTCCAGGAGGACGTCCCAGCCCGTCCCGGTCGGGGTGATGGAGATGACCTTGGCCTTCTGGGCGGGGCGGGCCGGTGAGGTCAGCGTCGCGCCCGCCTCGATGCGCAGCGTCTCGGTGGTGGCGACCATGATCCGCGGGCGCAGCACCGGCCGTTTGCCGGTGTCGTCGACCCGGTCCGGGTTGGCCAGCGTCACGACTCCACCGAAAGCCACCCCGGCCAGCCGATATTCGGCCATCACCAGGGGATCGTCGAAGGCGCGCTGGACGGCGTAGCGCGTGGCCGCGTTCTCCAGGCGCTGCAGGCGGGCGGCCGCGGCCACCGCGCCGTCGCGGCGGGGCTGGGGCAGGCCGCTCTCGGCGAGGTGCTCCACGAAGGACGAGTAGGAGTCGCGGTCGCCGTCCCAGCGCGTTGCCACCCGGTCGCCGGCCGGCAGGGTGCGCAGCAGCGCCAGGGTGCGCCACATCTGCTGCCAGGTCGGCAGCATCAGCTCACGCAACACCGAGGCGAGGGCCGGGTCGCCGTCGGCGATCAGCGGGGCGAGGACCCGGTTGTCGAAGTCCGGGTCGGTGGCCGGCCCGGCCACCGGGCCCGCCTCGGCCTCGCGGGCCGCCGCCGCACCGGACTCGATCCAGGCCAGCAGCGAACCGAGGTGCGCGTCCTCGGCGCCGCTCTGGCCGGTCGCCCAGTGCATCCCGAGTGCCTGCACCGCGTTGAGCAGCAGCGACGAGCCGGGCACCTCGGAGGCGCCGGCCAGGAAGGTCAGCCACTGACCGAGCAGCGGGACGGTCGGCGGCACGGGGTATTCGCCGTCCACCCGGCGGAAGCGGGTCGAGCGGCCGAACAGCCGCAGGAAGTCGACGCCACCGGTGTTCGGCACCCACACCTGCGGGGCGTCGACGAAGCGGTGCCGCACGTCCCGGCCCCGGTCGACCGGCACCGCTTCGGTGTCGCCGGCGAACGACGTCAGGTAGGGCACCAGCGCGGTCGCCAGACCGTCGGCGAAGGCGAACCGCTCGTCCCGGTTGCGCGGCTGAGCCACGACCAGCAGCCGGGGGTCGTCCGGCGTGGTGCCGACCATGGCGGCCAGTGGCGCGTTGGCCTCGCCCGCCATGGCCAGCGGGATCAGCACGAACGGGTGATCCTGCACGTGCAGGTGACGCACGGTGGCGATGGGCTGGGCCCGGCCGGCGGCGAACGCTTGCGCGCGAGCGAGCGCGACGAGCGTGCTCATCCGGTGAAGAGGGGCGTACTCAAGAAAGGGCCTCCTCGCGCAGGCGGGCCGCGGCGCGCAGCAACGCCGCCGCCTCCTCCTGCTCAGGGGTCGGCGAAGCCGCCCCGGTCGATAGGTCGAGCGCCAGCGAGACCGTCTCGACCCCGCCGAGCGATTCCCGCACCGACCGGCCGAGCGCCGCGGTCGACCCGGCCGCCTCGTCCCGGCAATAAACCGACATTTCGCAAGCCGAGAGACATTCAGGCACGTAACGAGCCGAGACCTCGGCGAGGGACGCGAGAAGTGACGAAACCGGCAGGGTCACGTCGAACGAAACCGACTCCGGCAGGGCCTCTACCAGCGACGACACCGAGGACAGGCGGGAAAGCTGGCGACGGAGGGTGGAGAGCTGCTTGCGGACGTCCAGGATCACGGCGACCGGCTCTAGCGAGAAATTCTCCGGGCAGACCAGCACCACCTCGTGGCTGACCCGGTCCTCGCCGAGCAGTTCCCGCAGGGCCAGGACATAGACCGCGGCCTGCACCGCCGCGGCTGAGACCTTGGCCGCGTCGGCCTGGCCGTCGACGACCGCGAACGACTTGATCTCGACGACCCGCAGCCGGCCCTCACTCTGGAAGGCGATCAGGTCGGGCTCGAGGAAGACAGTCTGGCCGGCCACCGAGAGGGTCAGCAGCGGATGGTCGATCAGCGCCGAGGTCGAGGACGCCAGCAGTGACCGCGTCCGGTCGTGCCGCGCGCCCAGCGTGTCGTCCGCGTCCTCACCGAGGTCCTGGTAGTCGACGACGCCGACGTCCAGCACCGAGCGCAGCATCGCGCAGCCGTCCGCCTTGAGCATCGCCTCGAACGCGTTTCCCCGGGCCAGCGCGAACCGCGACTGGCCGAAACTGCCCGGGAAGCCGATCCGCTCGGCCAGCTTGACCTTGTCGATCCCGGCCGCGTCGAGCACCGACCGGCGGGCGCAGCCGGGGTTGCCGGTCAGCGCAGCGATGGTCCGCGCGTTGTGTCGTTTCGCCTTGGCCGGGCCGCGTAACCGATCCAGTTTCACCCATGTCCTCGCTGGTGGGGCACGCTCGGCAGGCCGAACAGCTGGTGCCGCGGATCGAGCGCGGCGGCCCGCGCCACCGCGTCTTCCCGGGCCGGGACCTCGGCCGCGAGCTGGGCGGCCAGCCGCGGCGACGCCAGCGCGGCACGCGCCGCGTCAGCAAGATCAACTGCTTCGACCCCATCCGGTACGCGGTGAGCCAGCTCCCGCAGCAACCGGGTGGCGGCCCGCCCCGGCCGGAGCGCCACGAACTCGGCCACCCGGATGATCATGGTCAGCTCGTCGGCCTGCCGCCGCGCGGGGGTGACGATGCGCCGCTCGATCGGCCACTCGGCCAGCGCGAGCAGGCCGGGGGCCGCGGTCAGGTCGGGTCGCAACGCCGCGCACAGGCCGGGCACCCGGCCGGCCAGGTCGGCCATCGAGAGGTCGCCGTCGAAGATGGCCGCGTGCACGTCCACCACGAGCCGGGCGCCGGCGGGCGCGCCGATCAGGAGCAGCGCGTGTCGGGCCTGCTCACCGGTGCTCGGTAGCGTGCTCAGATGGTTCACCGGGCCGCTCTCGGTCGGGGGGTCTGGCGGATCGACTCTAGATCTTCTTACACTCACGCGGCAATAGGGGGACGATCGCCACGTTTCACCCACTATAGCGATTAAGGTTCGCATATCGGACGTCGGGCGCGGCGCGCGCTACGTTCGACGGTATGCCGAAGGCCATCTGGAACGACGAAGTTATCGCCGAGAGCGACGACACCGTGATTGTCGAGGGCAACTACTACTTCCCCCGCACATCGGTGCGCGAGGAAGTGCTGGTTCCCTCCGAGACTCACTCCGTCTGCCCCTGGAAGGGCAAGGCGTCCTACTACACACTGTCGTCGAACGGGCACACCGCTCCGGACGCGGTCTGGTTCTACCCGGAGCCCAAGCCGGACGCCAAGGCCGTACGAGACCGGGTTGCCTTCCGCAAGGACGTCCGAGTAGAAGCCTGACCATGTGAGGCCCGCTCACGCGATGCGCGGGTGGGCCTCCTCGATCGCGGACACCTCGAGGTAATCGAGCATGTCCCCCTGCTCCGCCGGGTCGAGCGCGCCGAACGCCTCGTAGGCCGACGCCCGGGAGTGCTCCGTCTCGGCCGCCAGCAGCGCGATGATCGCCGACCAGGCCAGCGAGACCCGGTCGAAGAGCCGCGCCTGCCGCAGGGACGTCAACCGGCTCAGCATCGCCACCTTGGTCGCCGCGTCGTCGTCGTGGGCGATCCGGTCGGAGAGCTCGAACAGTGCCTTCCCCCGATAGGGATGCTCCGCCTCGATCATCCGCGCCAGCTCGGCGTTGCTCATCCGATCGACCGCCGGAGCCGGGCCGCGCTTGGGCAGCTGGGGGAATTCAGCGGGCACGACTGTCCCTTCCGCTCTCGTAACCGTTGCCGGGCGACTGCTGCGGCAGGGTGGGCACGTTCTGGAAGCTGGGGAACGGCATCACCGGCATGGCCGGCTCGTCGGCCGCACCGGCCCGCGCGAGCGCGTCGAGCACCAGCCGGCCCGCCTCGGTGTCGGCCCCGACCGTTTCGTCGACCGCCGCCTCCACCTGCTCGGCCAGCGCCACGTGGGCACGGCGCATGGTCCGCAGGATCTCGTCCGAGAGCGTGGCGCCGCTCAGTCGCTGTACGCGGTCGTCGAGCCGCAGGCCGGTGACGACACCGGACCCGGTCACGGTCACCGTGACCACGCCGTCGTCACCGGTCGCGGACGCGCTGAGCGCCGCGAGCCGATCCGCGAGAGTTCCACCCGGCACAGTTTTGTCCTCCGTTGCCGACTTTCGGGCTGTGGCGTCCTATGAGATCACGGGTGTGCAACGACGGCATCCGCACCCGCCCGTACAACGCCCGGGCACCACCCGCCCCGGCGACCACCGTAACCTTCAGGCAATACATTGATTGTCACCGGCAACGGGGAGAGAGGGTGTCGTGGACCGGACCGCCGAGGACGGCGCCGACGAATGGCGATCGCCGATGGTCGACGTCTCCGGCATGTCTCTCGACGAGCTGGCCGCCCAGGAGGGTGACTCCGCGCTGGCCCACGCGTTGCGCCGGCTCTCCGACGAGCAGACCGACCCCGGCGAGCCGATCGCCGGCTTCAACTCAGCGTTGTAACAGTTGAAGTCCTTTCGGCTGACCGACCGGGCCTTCGCCGAACTGGCGGCCGGTCGCCCGTCCGCGGACACCGTCGGCGTCCTGCGCCGGGCGCAGGCCAGCCGCCACCTCCTCCTGCTCGGCGAGATCCGCCGGCTGGGCGGCCCGATTCCCGAGCCGATCGAGCGGTACGACCCGATGGCCGCGCTGCACACGTCGGTGACGCTGGCCGCGCTGCGGGCGGGCACCGCTCCCCCGCCGCCCCGCGTCGCCGCCCGGCACGACCTGAGCATCACCCACGCCGGACTGACCCTGCGGGTGCGCCTCGAGGACACCGACCCGCTCCGCTCCCGGCTGGGGCTGACGCCTTCCCGACAGCTGACACCGGACCAGGTGGCCACCTGGCGGGAACTGCTCACCGCCGGGTGGCGTCTGCTGACCACCCGGCACCGCCCGGCCGCCGAGATCCTGGCCGCGGTGCTGTCGGTGATCGTCCCGGTGGAGGCCGATCCGGGTTCCGGCGGTCTGAGCGCCACCTCGGCCCACGCCTTCGGCGCGGTGGCCATCTCCACCCCGGGTGATCCGCGCGCGTTCGCGGTCGGCCTCCTGCACGAGTGCCAGCACAGCCTGCTGAACGCCACGAACACCCTGTTCGACCTGGTCGACCCGGGTGGGCCGAGGGTGTGCTCGCCGTGGCGGGAGGACCCGCGCCCGCTCGCCGGCCTGCTGCACGGCGCCTACGCCTACCAGTCGGTGACCCGCTTCTGGCGCACCGAGGCCGCGGTCCGGATCCCGGCCCAGCGACAGGGCCGAACGGCCCTGACACCCCGCTCGGCCCCGACCGACAATTCTCTTGCCCACCTTCCCGTCGCCGAGCCGCCCGCACTCCATGAGGCGGGACCGCGCGGGACGGCGACGGGAAGTGCTGGGCCGGCGGGGCTTGGGGGGCGCCTTGCCGAATTCGAGTTCGCCCGCTGGCGGGCCGCCGTGGCCGGGGCGGCCGAGACGCTGCTGGCCAGCGGGCACCTGACACTGGCCGGCGAGCGGTTCGTGCAGGTCATGCACGACGAGGTGGGTGGGTGGCAGGGAGACGCCGTCGACTCGCGGGTGGCCCGGCTGGCCGACGGGGCCAACGCCGAGCATCGGGCCCGGTGGCGGCTGCGCAATCTCGCCGTCCCCGATGACGTGGTGGCCGAGCTGGTTGCGGCCTGGCGGCGCGGTGAGCCCGCACCCGCCGTGCCCGAGGCGCAACTCCGGCGGTATGACGGACGCCGCCTGGAGAACAGCGTGCGGCTCGCGCTCGTGCACCGGTTACTGCGCGACGGTGACCACCCGGGCCGGGCCGGAAGCGGCCTACGGCCTGGGGATGACGCCTACCTGGACGGAGAGGCAGGGACGGCTTACGCCGCGTACGTCGAAGACTTGGGGGTTGGGCCTGGGGATCTTGATCGTTGGGCCGGGCTCGCCGTGGTCGCGCCGCATCGGGCCTTGTACGAGCAGCCCGAACTCGTCCGAGCCGTGTGGCTCTCGGCGGACGAAGCAGGACTGGACACCGTGACCGAGTGGCTGAGTCGATCCCTCATGCCCTCCCGCGCCTGACCGCGAACGTCCCGGCGGCTATAGCGGCGGGAGGTCCACGTCGGTCTCCAGGCGCTCGCCGGCCGCGACCCGGGCCAGCGTCGGGTGCCCCTCGCCGTAGGCCTTGACCAGCGCCACCGTCGCCTGGTGCCGGGCCTCCTCGTCGCCGCCGTCCAGCACCGCGTTCCAGCCGCAGGCCAGCGTGTCGGGATGCTCGGCCCCACGGACCAGCTGGGACCGCTGCCAGGTGTCCGCGGCGATCTGCTGTGCCTCCTGCCGCTCGCCCAGCCCGAACAGGTCGGTCGCATAGCCGTTGGCGCAGGCCAGCGTGAACGGATGGTCGGAGCCGACACTGCGCCGCAGGCCGCCGAGGGCCTCTTGGTCGATCCGGCGGGCCTCGGCGTGCCGGCCGGTCGCCCGCACCACCCCGGCCAGCCCGGCCGAGGCGGTCAGCGTGAACGGATGATCGTCGCCGAGCACCGAGTGATAGCGGATCACCGCGCGTTCGAGCAGCTCGTGGGCCCGGTCGAGGTCACCGCCGGCCCGGGCCGCGTTGGCCAGCGTCACCACCGCGGCGAGCGTCTCCACGTGCAGGTCGCCGAAGCGGCGGCGGGTCAGCGTCGCGGTGGTCTCGGCGAGGCCGAGCCCGTCGGCCAGCCCGCGCCGGCGGGCCGCCATGGCCGCGACCCGGCTCGCCCACAGCGCGAACGGGTGATCGTCGGGCACCGCGTCGCCGCGCACGGCGGCCAGCGTCTCGGTGGCGCCGGCGTAGTCGCCCAGGCCGAACAGGTCGAACGCGAGCCCGGCCCGGGACGACAGGATCTCCGGGTGGCCGTCGGCGAGGATCGCCTGGCGTTGCCGCAGGGTCTGGTCGTCGATCGTGCGGGCGCCGCGGAAGTCGCCGAGCAGGCGCAGGTCGGCGGCGAGGTTGTTGGCGCAGCGCAGCGCGGTCGGGAAGCCCTCGCCGAACAGCCGCCGGTAGCGCACCAGGTTGTCGCCGTCGAGCTGGCGGGCCTGCTCGAAGTGGCCACGGATGCGCAGGTCGGCGCCGACGCTGTTGGCGGTGGCCAGGGTGGTCTCGTCGTCGCCGCCCAGCACCTCGCGCTGGGCCCGCAGGGTCTGCTCGTTGAGCACCCGCGCCTCGGCCGTGCGGCCCACCGCCCGCAGCGCGTTGGCCAGGTGGAACGAGGCCAGCAGGGTCTGCTCGTCGTGCTCGCCGAGGGTCTCCCGCCAGCGGGCCACCGCGGCGGCGGCGAGGGCGCGGCTGGAGTCGTAGTCGCCGCCGGCGTAGTGGTAGCGGACCGCGTTGATCACCAGTTGGCGAATCTCCTCGGTGCCGGCGCCGAGCACGTCCGAGTGGATCAGGTGCGGGGTCAGCTCCGCGTACCGCGGGTGGCCGGTCGGGTCGTCCGGGTCGCCGGGGTCGGCCGCGGCCAGCATGCCCCGGACCGTGGCCAGCAGGGTGCCGTGCTGCTCGGAGCTGAGGCCCTGGCCGAGCATGCCGCGCACCAGCGGGTGCACGATCAGGTGCTCGCCGGGCGGGTCGAGCTCGGCCAGGCCGTACCGCCCGATCAGGCGCAGCGCGGTCTTGAGCCGCCGCTCGATGCCGACCGTGGCGGCCAGGTCGGCCGGCAGCGGCAGCATCCGGGCACCCCAGAGCAACCGCCACGAGACCGGCGCGCTGCCCAGGAAGGCGCAGAGTTCGAGCAGTCGGTAGGCGGCCGGGGCGTGCTCGCGCAGCGCGTCGGCGGCCAGTCCCCAGGACACCCGGATCGGGCTGGGGAAGGCCAGCTCCTCGGCGAGAACGTCGTACCGCTCCAGGTAGTCGGCGACCGGCCAGCCGGTCGCCGCGCGGACCGCGGCGGAGAGTTCCAGGGCCATCGGGACATCGGCGAGGCGGTCCGCCAGCCGCTCGGCGTCGGCGACGGCCAGATCGGGGGTACGCCGTTTGAGCAGATCGATGCTGTCCGCGCGGTCGAACACGCCGACCGGCACCGACTGCGCCACCTCGGCCGGCCAGCGCGGGTTGCGGCTGGTGATCAGCACGTGCCCGGCCCCGGAGGGCAGATAAGACTTGATCTCCTCGGGCCGGTTGGCGTCCTCGAAGACCACCAGCCAGTTCCGGAACGGCTCGCCCCGGCTCAGCGCGTCGCGCACCGCGGCCAGCGTGCGGTTCATGTCGCCGGTCTCGGCCAGGCCGAGGCGCTGGGCCAGGCCGATCAGCGCGGACCGGGTGCCCGCGGACTGCTCCGCGGGGATCCACCACACCAGATCGTACGTTTCGGCGTAGCGGTAGACATATTCCACCGCCAATTGGGTACGTCCAGTGCCGCCCAGTGGGTGTTCCTCACCGGGCAGCAGGACGACAGGTCCGGTCGCCAGCCGGCCCCGCAATCGGGCCAGCAGATCCTCGCGACCCACGAAACGGGGGTTACGCGGCGGCAGACCGCCCAGGATCGGCACACCACGCTCCTCACGTGTTTGGTGATGCCGATTACCGTACGTGGAACCATGACGACTGTGGAAGAAGGACCCGTTGCCTGACGAGATCGTGACGAATCTCGACCGTGACGCGGAGACCACCACCGTGGCCCTCCAGGGCGAGGTCGACGTGCTCACCGTGGACCAGGTTCGGGTGGCTCTGGAGGAGGCACTGGCCGTCCGACCTCGGCAGATCGTGGTCGACCTGCGGGAGCTCACCTTCATCGACTCGACCGGCCTCGGCGCGCTGATCTTCGGATTTCAGCGCGCCCGGGACGCCGGCATCCGATTCCGGCTGGCCCACCCGAATCGCACCGTTCACCAGATTCTCATGCTGAGCGGCCTGCTCGAGGTCGTCGAAGTCACGCTTTAGATACCGCCGGCGCCAGTCCGATGCCGGGCGCGATCGGCTTGAGCCGCTTGCCGGCGAAGAGCATCAGGCTCAGCAGGCTGGCCAGGATCGCCAGTGCCCCGGCGCCGTACCACGCCGCGTTGTAGGTGCCGAGCTGGTCGCGGAGCAGGCCGGCGGCGCTGGCCGCGACGGCCGCGCCGAACTGGTGCGAGGCGAAGACCCAGCCGAAGACGATCGGCCCGGAGGCGCCGAAGTACTCCCGGCACAGGGTGACCGTGGGCGGCACGGTGGCCACCCAGTCGAGGCCGTAGAACAGGATGAACACCACGATGCTGGGGTGCGCGGTGGCGGCGAACAGCGACGGCAGGACCAGCAGCGACAGCCCGCGGCCGAAGTAGTAGACGCCGAGCAGCACCCGGCTGTCGACCCGGTCGGTGAGCCAGCCGGAGATGATCGTGCCGGCGATGTCGAACAGCCCGACCAGGGCGAGCAGCCCGGCCGCGGTGGTCTCGGCCATCCCGTGGTCGTGCGCGGCCGGGATGAAGTGGGTGCCGACCAGGCCGTTCGTGGTGGCACCGCAGATCGCGAAGCCACCCGCGAGCAGCCAGAACGGCCGGGTCTTCGCGGCCTGCCCGAGCGCGCGCAACGCGGTGCGGGCGGCGCCGGCCGGGGCGATCGGCTTCGGTTCCTCATACTCGCCGCCGAAGGCGCCGAGGCCCAGCTCGGCCGGGTGGTCGCGCAGGCGCCACCAGACCAGGGGCACGACTAGCAGCGCCACCCCGGACACGGTCAGCGCCGCGACCCGCCAGCCCTGGCTCTCGGTGAGCCGGGCCAGGACCGGCAGGAAGACCAGGTTGCCGGCCGCGCCGCCGGCCGTGAGCACGCCGGTGACCAGGCCGCGGTGCTTGACGAACCAGCGGTTGGTGATGACGGCCACGAAGCCGAGCGCCATCGAGCCGGTGCCGAGCCCGACCAGCACCCCCCAGCAGAGGATGAGCTGCCAGCTGGAGTGCATGAAGACGGTCAGGCCGGAGCCGGCCGACACCAGCACGAGCGCCGCCATGATCACCCGGCGGATGCCGAACTTCTCCATCAGCGCGGCCGCGAACGGAGCGGTCAGGCCGTAGAGCAGCAGGTTCACCGAGACGGCGGCCGAGATCGTGCCGAGCGACCAGCCGAACTCGTCGTGCAACGGGCGGATCATGACGGACGGGGTGGCGCGGAAACCCGCCGCGCCGACCAGGGCGACAAAGGCGATCACGGCGACGAACCAGGCCGGATGAATTCGGTACGACTTCTGCACGCTCTCGATCCTGGTTGGTTTCGGCCGCTCGAACGAGTGGCCGGAAGGCCATCATGCGCAAGAATTGGGCCATGGCGCATTTGGTGGCAGAGCTGGCCCTGGACGGCATCGTCGCACTCGACCTGGGAACCCCGCCGCAGGTTTTCCACGCGGCCCGCCGCTCCGATCGCGAGCGGCTCTACACCGTGCGCGTCTGCGGCACCGGCCCGGTGCGCAGCACGGCCGGCTTCACCGTCGTGCCCGACTACGGTCTCGAGCAGCTGGCGGTCGCCGACACGGTGATCGTCCCGGGCATCGGCCGGGGCGGCCCGGTCACCGACGGCACCCTCGATCCCGCGGTGAAGGACGCGCTGCGCGCCGCCCACGAGCGGGGCGCCCGGATCGTCTCGATCTGCACCGGCGCCTCGGTGCTGGCCGCGGCCGGGCTGCTCGACGGCCGCACCGCCGCCACCCACTGGGCCTGGGCCGACCGCATCCCGCCGCTCTACCCCCGGGTCGACTGGAACTTCGACGTCCTGTTCGTCGACGACGTCGACGTCCTCACCTCGGCCGGAGTGGGCGCCGGCATCGACCTCTGCCTGCACATCGTGCGCAACGACCACGGCACCGAGGTCGCCAACCGGGCCGCCCGCCGGTGCGTGGTGCCGCCGTTCCGCGAGGGCGGCCAGGCTCAGTACATCGAGCGGCCGGTGCCGCCCGCTGCGGGCATCGGCACCGAGCCGACCCGGAACTGGGCGCTCGACCGACTCGCCGACCCGGTCAGCCTGGAGGACATGGCGGCGCACGCCCGGATGAGCGTGCGCACGTTCACCCGGCGGTTCCGGGAGGAGACCGGGGTGAGCCCGCGGCAGTGGCTGCTGCGGCAGCGGGTGGCCCACGCTCAGCTTCTGCTCGAGTCGACCGATCTGGGTATCGAGACGGTTGCCCGCCGCTCCGGCCTGGGCAGCGGCACGGCCCTGCGCCAGCACATGCAGGCGTCGATCGGAGTGGCGCCCAGCGCGTACCGGAAGACGTTCCGCCCGGTGCAATCTGCGTCATAGTGACTCAGTAATGCGCCTCCGCGTCCGATGCGAGAGACAAGACCGAATTGTCTCCCTGAGGATGTAATGGATCAGACGTTCCGGCCGCTGCTCGACGCGCTCAAGCAGATCGGTGTCGATGCACAGGCCGTGGACGCGGCTGCCCAGGAGGCGCAGCGCAGCGGGCGCTCGGTCCGGGCCGTCCTGATCAACGATCAGGTCGTCACCGAGGAACAGCTCACCACGGCGGCCGCGGCCGCGTTCGGGATCAACACGGTCGACCTGGTCGGCTTCACGCCCGACCCGCAGGCCCTCAAGCGCATCCCGCTGTCGGTGGTGCTGCGGCACCGGGTGCTCGGCCTGTCGATGAACGACGGCGAACTGGTCGTCGGCGTCACCGACCCGGGTGACGTGGTCGCGCTGGACGATGTCCGGGCGGCCACCGGCATGATCATTCGCCCGGTGGTGGTGGCCCGCTCCGAGGTCCGCCGGATCATCGAGAAGCTCCAGCGCGAGTCCAGCGACCTGGCCGACATCGCCGACGACGAAGAGGACCAGGTCGGGATGGCCGCCCAGGCGGCCGGCGTGGACGACGCGCCGATCGTCCGGTACGTGAACAACCTGATCGAGCAGGCGGTCATGAACCGCGCCTCCGACCTGCACCTCGAGCCGACCGAGGACGAGATGCGGGTCCGCTACCGGATCGACGGCGTGCTGCACGAGGTGGACATCGTGCCGCGCGGCGTGATGGCCGCCCTGATCTCCCGCATCAAGATCATGTCGGGCGTCGACATCACCGAGCGGCGGGTGCCGCAGAACGGCCGGATCACCGCGCTGATCCGCGAGCGGCCGGTCGACCTGCGCACCGCCACGCTGCCCACGGTGTGGGGCGAGAAGATCGTCCTGCGGGTGCTCGACACCGGCGGCATCGACCTGGACATGAACAAGCTGGGCTTCACCGAGCACAACCTCAGTCGCTTCGCCGAGTCGTTCAGCAAACCGCACGGCATGGTGCTGGTCACCGGGCCGACCGGTTCCGGCAAGTCGACCACGCTGTACGCGACGCTGGGCCGGATCAGCAAGCCGGAGATCAACGTCATCACGGTCGAGGACCCGGTCGAGTACCGCCTGCGCGGGGTCAACCAGGTGCAGGTGAACGCGAAGGCCGGCCTGACCTTCGCGGCCGTGCTGCCGGCCATCCTGCGGTCCGACCCGGACGTGGTGCTGATCGGTGAGATCCGGGACAGCCACACCGCGCAGATCGCGGTCGAGGCCTCGCTCACCGGTCACCTCGTGCTCTCCACCCTGCACACCAACGACGCGCCCGGCGCGGTCACCCGGCTCACCGAGATGGGCATCGAGCCGTTCCTGGTCGGGTCGTCGCTGGACTGCGTGCTCGCCCAGCGGCTCTCCCGGCGGCTCTGCGACTGGTGCAAGGAGGCGTACACGCCGACCGAGGAGGAGCTGGTCGGGGCCCGGTGGCCGTTCGAGGACCTGGTCGTGCCGGAGGCGCTGTACCGGCCGAAGGGCTGCCGCAACTGCGCCAACACCGGGTACCGCGGCCGGATCGCGATCCACGAGGTCATGCCGATCTCGCCGGAGATCGAGTCGCTGACCATCCGGCGCGCGTCCTCCAACGAGATCCGCGAGGTCGCCCTCGACCAGGGCATGTACGACCTGCGAGCGGACGGCCTGGCCAAGGCGGCCGGCGGCCTCACCTCGGTGCGCGAGGTCTCCCGGGTCGCCATCTAGGAAAAAACGCGCAGTCTACCCAGCCGTGGTGGGCTTCGCCCGATTCTTGCGAAATGCCTGCTAAAGCGGCCCGGCCCGGTGCCGAATTTAGGTGGCATCACGAAAAGCCAACAGATTGCCGGTGCGATGTACACGACCGACCAACCGGCGCCGCAGCAGCAGGCGGCGCCACCGGCGCCGCCCGCCTCCTCGTCGGGCGATCTGGCCGTGCTCAACCAGATGCTGGTGACTCTGGTCGAGTCGAAGGGCTCCGACCTGCACCTGACCGTCGGCACCCCGCCGATGATCCGGGTGCACGGCTCGCTGCGCCCACTGCCCGGTTACGGCAACCTCAACTCGTCGGACACCGCCCTGCTGGCCCGCGCGGCCATCACGGCCGAGCAGTGGCAGACCTTCCAGAACAAGCAGGAGCTCGACTTCGCGCACAGCATCGTGGGCGTCTCCCGCTTCCGCGGCAACCTCTACGTGCAGCGCAACTCGTGCGGGGCGGTCTTCCGGGCCATCCCGCACGAGATCAAGCCGCTGGACGAACTGGGCATGCCCGACTCGGTGACCCGCTTCGCCCACCTGCCCCGTGGCCTCGTGCTGGTCACCGGCCCCACCGGCTCCGGCAAGACCACCACGCTCGCCTCGGTCCTGGACCTCGCCAACCGCAGCCGCGCCGCGCACATCATCACCATCGAGGACCCCATCGAGTTCCTCCACCCGCACAAGCGCAGCGTGGTGAACCAGCGCGAGGTGGGCTCGGACACCGAGGACTTCGCCAGCGCGCTCAAGCACGCGCTGCGGCAGGACCCGGACATCATCCTGGTCGGTGAGCTGCGTGACCTGGAGACCACGTCGACCGCGCTGACCGCGGCCGAGACCGGTCACCTGGTGCTGGCCACCCTGCACACGCAGAGCGCCACCCAGACCATCGACCGGGTCATCGACATCTTCCCCCCGCACCAGCAGCTCCAGATCCGGGCCCAGCTGGCCGCGTCCCTGCAGGGCGTGGTCACCCAGGCCCTGGCACCGAAGGCGGACGGCAAGGGGCGGGTGGTGATCGCCGAGATCCTCACCGCGACCCCGGCCATCCGCAGCCTGATCCGCGAGGGCAAATCGCACCAGATCCCCTCGTTCATGCAGGCCGGCGGGAGCGAGGGAATGCTCGCCTTCGACCAGCACCTGGCCGAGAAGGTGCGGGAGGGCGTGGTGACCCTGCAGGTCGCCCTCGAGCTCTGTCATTCGCAGGAGGAACTCAAGCGACTCATCGGCCGGATGTGATGGCATGCCCTCGACCAAGACCTTCCACTACAACAGCATCGACGCCACCGGACGCAAGTCGAAGGGCACCGTCGAGGCACCGAACGAGGCCGCGGCGACACAGGCGCTGCGACAGCGCGGCGAGGTGCCGCTCGAGGTCACGGAGGCCGGTCAGGGCCTGAACCGGGATCTGAAGATCCCGGGACTGGGCGGCCGGACCAGCCTCAAGGACCTGGCGGTCTTCGCCCGCCAGTTCGCCACGATGACCGCGTCCGGCATGTCGCTGCTGCGATCGCTGGCGATCCTCGAGGACCAGACCTCGTCGCCCCCGCTGAAGAAGGCGCTCAGCGATGTCCGCAGCGACGTGTCCGGCGGTGTCTCGCTGTCCGCCTCGATGGGCAAGCACGAGAAGGTCTTCCCGCGCCTGATGATCGCGATGATCCGGGCCGGCGAGACCGGCGGCATGATCGACCGCGCGCTGGAGCAGATCGCGGACAGCCTGGAGAAGGACACCGCCCTCCGCGGCAAGATCAAGGGTGCGCTGACCTACCCGGCGATCGTGCTGTCCTTCACGTTCGTCCTGATCGCGGCCGTTCTGATCTTCATCGTCCCGATCTTCGAGGCGATGTTCAAAAGCCTCGGCGGCGAGCTGCCGGCGATCACCCAGTTCCTGGTGGACGCGAGCCACAACATGTGGTGGATCGGGCCGCTGATCGTCATCCTGCTCGTCGGCGGGACGGCCGGCTACAAGCACCAGGCGCGCAGCAGCGCCGAGTTCCGGCTGGCGGTGGACAAGCTGAAGGTGCGGGCGCCGGTCTTCGGATCGCTCTTCCAGAAGCTCGCGATGAGTCGTTTCTCCCGCAACCTGGGCCTACTGCTCAACGTCGGCGTGCCGGTGATGCAGGCGCTGGCCGTGGTCGGCGAGACGACCGGCAACGAGGTCATCAACGTCGCCATGAAGGACATCCAGGGTGCCGTACGGGACGGCCAGCCCATGTCCTCCGCCATGCGACATCACAAGATCTTCCCCGCGATGGTCACGCAGATGGTCGAGGTCGGGGAGGAAAGCGGTCAGATCAGTCAGATGCTCGACAAAGTCGCCGATTTCTACGACAGGGAAGTCGACAGCGCCGCCGAATCCCTGACCGCATCCATCGAACCGATCATGGTGCTCGTGATGGGCGCCGTGGTCGGCGGAATGGTGGTCTGTCTGTACCTCCCGATGTTCACGATTTACCAGAACATCCAGAGCAACTGAGCCTCAAGTTTTGCTGCGAACGGCCGATTTTGCGGCTGCCCGGGTGCGTAAGTCCCGGCGGCACCATCCCTGACCCCTTCCCCGCACCATCCTCAGCCATGGAGGCACCCCCATGACCGACATCATCAACCGGCTCCGCACCAAGAAGGGCGACGAGGGCTTCACCCTCATCGAGCTCTTGGTCGTCGTGGTCATCATCGGCGTACTCGTCGCGATCGCCGTCCCGGTCTACCTGAACTACCGCAAGGGCGCGGCCGACAAGTCGGCACAGTCGGACGTTCGCGGCGCCATCAGCGCGATCGAGCAGTACTACACCGACAACGGCAACACGTACCCGGCGAACGCCACCACCCTGGTCAGCCAGTCCACGTCGCCGGTGGCGATCGGTAACCAGAAGATCACGCTGTCGGACAAGACCACCTTCACCTACCTGCTCGACACCAGCGGCACCTCGTACGTGGTCTGCGCGACCAACGGCGGCGGCAGCGGCAAGGTCTACATCTACAACAGCCTCAACGGCGGCTCGGTCAAGACCTCCACCGCCGGCACCCCCTCCGTGGCCACCTGCACCTGATCCACCCATCGGGTCGCGCCCCCAGGGCGCAATCCGGACACCACCACCCGCACCCGGCCGAGGAGGACGGACAATGCCGCAGACCCTGCTGCTCAGCATCGTCGGCCTCCTCGGCCTCGCGGTGGGTTCGTTCGTGAACGTCGTGATCTATCGGGTGCCGCGCAACGAGTCGCTGGTCCAGCCCGGGTCGCACTGCCCGCACTGCGGCAGCGCGGTCCGCAACCGGCACAACGTCCCGGTGCTCGGGTGGCTGGTGCTGCGCGGCCGGTGCGCCGACTGCGCCGCGCCGATCAGCGCCCGCTACCCACTGGTGGAGGCCGGCACCGCCGCCCTGTTCGTGGCGGTCGCCGCGAAGTTCGGCTGGTCGTGGGAACTGCCCGCCTACCTCTACCTGGCCGCCGTGTCGATCGCCCTGGCCGCGATCGACATCGACCTGATGCGACTGCCCGACAAGATCGTGCTGCCGTCCTACGCGGTGGCCCCGCTCCTGCTGCTGCCGGCGGTCATCGCCGAGCACAGCTGGGACGCGGCGGTCCGCGGCCTGATCGCGGCGGTCCTGCTCTACGCCGGTTACTGGATCCTCGCCGTGCTCCCCAAGGGCATGGGCGGCGGCGACGTCAAACTCGCCCCGCTGCTCGGGCTCTACCTGGGCTGGCTGGGCTGGAGCTCGGTGGTCGTGGGCGCGTTCGCCGGCTTCCTGCTCGGCGGCGTCGCCGGTGTCCTGCTGATGGCCGCGAAGCTGGCCACCCGCAGGAGCCGCATCCCGTTCGGCCCGTACATGCTCGCGGGCGCCTTCCTCGCGGTCTTCGCGGCCGCGCCGATCGCGGACTGGTACGCGAATCTCCTTCTCCCCACCGCCTGAGCACTCGAAGGGATCCCCATGGCAGGCGCCATACCGATCGGGCTGGACATCGGCTCGTCCACGATCCGTGCCGTGGAGGCCCGCCGGACCAAGGAGGGCTACGCACTGGCCAACTTCGGCCAGATCGCCCTGGCGCCGGGCACCGTCACCGGCGGCGTCGTCCAGGACCCGGTCGCCGTCACCACCGCGCTGCGGCAGCTCTGGACCACCCACAAGTTCGGCACCAAGCACGTCAGCATCGGGGTGACCCACCCGCAGCTGGTGGTGCGCGAGATGTCGGTGGCCAACCTGCCGGCCAAGGAGCTGCACCAGGCACTGCCGTTCCAGGTCAAGGACGCCCTGCCGCTGGCGGTGGAGAAGGCGGTGCTGGACTTCTACCCGCTCGAGGAGCCGGGCAGCAACCCGACCGTACGCGGCCTGCTCATCGCCACGCCCAAGGACGCCGTGCTGGCCGCGGTGGACGCGGCGCAGAAGGCCGGCCTGACCGTGGACGGGGTCGACCTGGCCACGTTCGCCCTGCTGCGGGCCGCCTCCCGGCTGGACACCCAGGTCGAGGCGATCGTGGACATCGGGGCCGACGTGACCAGTGTGGTCGTGCACGCGGACGGTGAACCGCTGATCGTGCGGACCGTCCCCCGCGGCGGCCAGGAGATCACCGCCTCGATGGCCACCCGGCTCGGCATCTCGGCGCAGGAGGCCGAGATGGTCAAGTGCCGCTTCGGCCTGCACGGCGACGGCAACCCGGTCACCGTGGAGGCGGCCGCCGAGGCGGTCCGCCCGATCGCCAGCGAGCTGCGCAGCTCGTTCACCTACCTGGCGTCCGGCGAGCGGGCCAAGCAGGTCACCCGGCTCGCGCTCTGCGGTGGCAGCGCGCTGATGCCCGGCCTCGCCGAGCACCTGCAGCAGCAGCTGGGCATCACCGTGATGTACGCCGACGGCGCGAGCCGGTTGCGGGACACGCGCAAGGGCCGCGAGAACGGCTTCGACAGCTTCGTACCGTCGGCGGCCGTGTCGATCGGCCTGACCCTGGGAGCGGCAGCCTGATGAGCACCACCACCACGGCCCTGATGCCGCTCGACGCGGCCGTCTCCCCCGAGCAGGCGCTGCGGATCCTGCCGATCCGCGCCAGACTGCTGCCCGACGAGATCCTCTCCGGGCGCAACGCCCGCCGCACCCGGTTCCTGCTGATCGGCGCGGTCGTGCTGGTCGTCCTCGTGATGGGCGGCTGGTACCTGCTGGCCGACAAGGAACGCGACCTGGCCGCGAGCGACCTGGCCTCGGTGACCGGCCAGGTGGACGACGCCCGCAAGGCGGCGCGCACCTACGACGAGGTCACCGACGTGATCAACGAGCGGGACCAGATCGTCGCCGACCTCAAGGTGGCGACGGCCAAGGACCTGCCCTGGTACACCCTGTTCGACGCGATGCGCAGCGCCGCGTCCAAGAAGGGCGGAACGCTCACCGACGTGGCCGCCACCCTCACCGAGGACACCGCGGGCAGTACCGCCACCAGCGACACCGTCGGCACCCTGCAGATCAGCGGCACCGCCAAGGACAAGGCCACCGTCGCGAACGTCGTCGACGCGCTGGCCGGCGTCAAGGGGGTCGACAACGTCTACCTCACCGCCACGACCGCTGAGGACGACAGCACCTGGACCTTCACCCTGACCGCCGCCGTCGCCAAGGACTACCTCTGCGGCCGGTTCAGCACGACGACCTGCGGGAGCAAATGATGGGTGGCACGCAGAACAGCAACCGGCTGTGGCTGCTCGGCGGGGTGGCGGCGGTGGTCATCATCGTTGCGGCCACCTTCCTGCTGGCCATCAAGCCGGTCTACGCGGAGAAGTCCGACCTGCTGGGCCAGGCCGACGACCAGGATGTGCAGCTGGTCGTGCTCCGACACGACCTGAACGAACTCAAGGCGAAGGACGCGAAGCTCGCTACCTACCAGGCCCAGTTGACCGCCAAAGAAGCCGCCCTGCCGGAGAAGTACGACATGACCGGCTACCTGCGCCTGCTCCAGACCTCGGAGAGCGCGGTAACGATCAAGATCGACTCGGTCGGGATCAGTGCCCCCCAGGCGGTCACCGGGACGGCCGGGGTCTACTCGGTGCCGATCGGTTTGAGCGTGAAGGGCACCGCGGCCAACATCTCCAAGGTGCTCAAGCGGCTCCAGACCGTGCAGAGCCGGGCCGTCCTGATCACCTCGGTCTCGGTGACCGGGAGCGACGACGCGGCCACGGCCAGCATCGTGCTCAGCGCGTTCTGCCGCAAGAGTGACGCCTGTCAGGTCGCTAGTTGACCTGCCAGACCGCGGTGTCGCCGCGCAGCGTCGGGCAGACCAGGTAGTCGCCGCCGGCCTGGCAGCGGAACCAGGCCGCGTCGACCATCGAACCGACCGTCCGCAGGTCACCGGTGGCCGGGTCGGGCACGGTCACGAAGGTGCGACTGCCGTCGGTGCGCAGGATCAGGTCGCCCAGCTGCCGGCTCTGCCCGAGCGGGCGCAGTACCCGGCCGCTGGCGGCGTCCAGCAGGGCGGCCCGGGCGTCCTCCTGGTTGTCGTACGCGAACAGCCGGTGCCCGTCGTACCGGTAGGCGACGCCCCAGGCCGTCTGCTCCCAGCGCACCGCGCCGCCGGCCGGGTCGACCCCGGTCACCCAGCGGGTGTCGGCGACGCACAGCACCGGCCCGCAGTCGGTGACCGTGCCGGTCGGGCCGCCCTCGGCCCGCCACAGCTCGGCCAGCGGCCGCACCGAGTACGCGGCCAGCGAGGCCCGCCCGAGCACCCGCCGGGACAGGTAGAGCCGGTCGCCGACCACGCTCACCGACGTGAAGTTGGCCGGCACCGAGCGGTCGGTAGTGGTCTGCAGGTTCAGGTCGAGGACGCCGTCGGCGAGCACCGACCCGTCGGTGTAGGACAGCACCACCACCGAGCCGGTGGCACCGACCGCCACGATCATCGACGAGCGGCCCTCGTACATGTCGTCGGGGCCGAGGAAACCGGCCGGGTCGACCTCGCGGCTCCAGCGTTCCTGGCCGGTCCGCGAGTCGTTCAGGGTCAGCCGGGCCACCTCGCCGAACCCGGTCTGGGTGAGAAGTCCCCCGCGGGACAGGGAGATCACCAGAGTGTCACCGGCCGGCCGGGTCCAGAGCTCCCGGCCGGAGCGGGCGTCCAGCGCGGTCAGCGAGTCACCGTCCCCGGCCGCCAGGACCAGCACCACCCCGGCCACCTCGTCCACCCACAGGTTCTGCACGCTGAGCTCGGAGGGGGTGGTCCAGTCCCGGGTCCCGGCGGGCAGCGCGTACCGGCGTACCTCTTTGGGGGTGGCCAGGAAGAGTGACCCGGCACCCAGCTCGGCCGAGGTGACCGGCTCGTCCACCGACAGCACGGGCGTCAACCCGCGCCGGGCCGGCGCGGCGCCGCCCAGCGCGAGCAGCACCGCGACGAGCGCCACCAGAAGTAGCGCCGGGCGCACCCGCGCCCGCGCCGAGGCGGGGTCCGGCGCCGGCGACGGACGATCGAGATCGATGAGGGGTACGCCGGCCACCATGGGTTCAGCATGCCCGGCGAGTACTCGCGTCGGCATCTGGTCACCGTGAGTACTCTGCCCATATGTCTTACGCGGTCCCACCGACCCGCACCGCAGCCGTGGTCCGGCAGCTACGCAACGAGATAGTCACCGGCGAGCTGCCACCCGGCACGTTGATCAAAGATGCCGAGCTGGCGTCCCGGCTCGGTGTCAGCATCACGCCCATTCGCGAGGCCATCGCCCAGCTCTCGGTCGAAGGCCTCATCGACATCGCCCCCAACCGCACCCGGCACGTCACCCAGGTGACCCAGAAGAACGCACTCGAGCTGATCGACGTGATGAGCGTGCTCGCCTGCGCCGGTTTCGAGTGGGGGGTCGACAACCTCACCGACACCCACCTCGACCTGATGCGCCGGCGACAGAAGGAGTTCACCGAGGCCCTGCGGCTGGGCAACGTGCTCGCGGCCGGCGCGGCCGGCGCCGACTTCAGCTCGATCGTGATCCTGGCCAGCGGCAACCGCGAGCTGCAGTCCATGGTGGATCTTGTGGTCGCCCGCACCATGCGGATTCTCGCGATGACCGCCGAGAGCGGCCTGTGGAACGTGTGGATCCAGGGGCACGACGAGATCATCGCGCTGCTCGAGGGCGGCGACACGCGGGCCGCCCTGGCTCGGTACCGGCAGATCTACGTCGACTACCGGGACCGGGTGGAGCGGGAGCTCTTCGAGGATCAGTAAGCGGCCAGGATCGCGGGGATCGCGTCGATCACCGGGAGCCGGACGGCGTATCGGGTGATTCCCCACCGTCGCTCGATCTCCCGCAGCTGCGCGACGATCTCGTCCCGGGTGCCGGCGAAGGCGTAGGGCGCCGCCACCAGGTCGGCCTCGTCCTCGCCCCACTCCTTCGCCCACTCGGCATACGTCCGACCGGCGTCGTCGGTGATCTCGAAGCGCTGCACCAGCGCCTCGGTCGGCGTGTCGCCGCACAACTCCACCTGCGCGTCGACCTGACCGGCGGACCAGCGGGTCTCGTGGCTGTGCCCGTCCTCGAGGGTGCGGCCCAAGCCGGACAGGCCGATCAGGTCGGCGTGCCCGGCCGCCCAGCGCAGCAGCCGGCTGTTGCCGCCGCCGATCAGCAACGGCACCGGCTCCTGGACCGGGCGCGGTTTGTCCAGACCGTCGCCGGCCAGGATCGCCCTGGTCCGCTCGGCGACCTCGATGCAGTGGTCGACCCGGCCACGCACGCCGGGCCGGACCTTGCCGACCGCCGCCCACTCGGCCGGAGTGTGCCCGGCGCCGAGGCCGAGAACGGCTCGGCCGCCGGACACCACGTCGAGGGTGGCCACATCGGTGGCGAGCAGGATCGGTTCGCGGACGCCCGCGTTCGACACGTATGACCCCAGGCGCAGCCGGGTGGTGACCGCGGCCGCCGCGGCCAGCGCCACGAACGGTGCCGCGCAGGAACCCGGATGGTCCGCGACGTAGAGCGAGTCGAATCCGATCTGCTCGGCCCGGCGGGCGATGTCGAGCCACCCGGCGGCGTCGGTCGGCTGCGCCTGCAGCGAGAAGGTCACCATCGCTCGATCCTCACCGATGCGCTCGGTTGTGCCCAGTTCTTCTGCCATCGGCAGACGCCGCTCCCGGGATGCAACCGGAATCTCGTTCAGGGTCACCCCGCCGCGGACGATCAGGCCGGTCGCAGAGCCGGAAGCCGGTCGCAGAGGGAGCGCCGCATGAACCAGAACCTGATCCTGATAGCCGAGGACGACACCGACGTCCGCGACATGCTCGCCTTCACCCTGGAGTCCGCGGGTTACCGGACGGTCGCGGCGAAGGACGGCAACACGGCGGCCCGGATTCTCACCGTGGCCAAGCCGGTCGGCCTGATCACCGACGTCCGGATGCCGGCGCTCAACGGCATCGAGCTCTGCCAGCTCGCCCGCCGCAACCCGGCCAACCGGGACACCGCGATCTTGATGATCTCGTCGAACACGCACGCCTACGACGTCGACGCCGGGCTCGGCGCCGGCGCGGACCGCTACCTGCCGAAGCCGCTCTCCCCGCGGCTGCTGGTCGCCGAACTGCAAGACCTCATCACCAACCGGCACCCGTCCATCCGCTAGGAGGTTCACCCAGATGATCATCACCGAGCCGCGCCCCGACGAGTTCATCCAGGCGCTCACCTCGCCGCCGATCTCGGCGCCGATCAGCTCCACGATCCTGATCGCCGACGACGATGACGACATCCGTGACGTCATCGCCTTCAAACTCCAGGTGGCCGGCTTCCGGACGCTGAGTGCCGACAACGGGCAGTCCGCGCTGAACCTGGCGGTGGAGAGCCGCCCGCGCCTGATCGTCCTGGACGTGAGCATGCCGCAGATGGACGGCCTCAGCGTCTGCTACGAGCTGCACGCCCGGCCGGAGACCGCGCAGATCCCGGTGTTGATGATCAGCGGCAACAACCGGCCGGCCGACATCGACCGGGGCTTCGCCATCGGCGCCGACGACTACCTGCCGAAGCCGTTCAGCCAGGTGGAGATGCTGCGCCGAGTCAACTGGCTGCTCCTGGCCACCGCCCAACACTGACATTAAGGTCGCCGGTGCGGGCTGCCGAAGGGCATGGCATGTCCGACACGTTGAACCGGTCGCTGCGGCGCACGCTCGGCTTCACCGTGCTGTACCTGGTCGCCACGTACGCCGGGCGGCTCACGGTCATGGACGCCACGAACCTCAGCATGATCTGGCCGGCGGCCGGCATCCTGGCGGTGTGGTTCACCACCCAGCGGCGGTCGCCGTGGCGCTGGGTGGACGGGGCCGCGCTGGCCGTCGTCACCATGGCGGTCAACCTGGCCACCGGAGCGAGCGCCCGGGCCGCGGTGGTGTTCGTGGTCGCCAACCTGGTGCAGGGTGTCGTCTTCGCCCGGCTCTTCGACCAATGGCTGCCCGACTTGTGGACGCCCTGCGGGCGGACGATGACCCGGTTGTCCGAACTGTGGCGGTTCATCGCGGCCGCGGCGGCCAGCACGGTCGCCGGCGCGGGCCTCGGCACCCTCGGCATGTGGCTGATCAACGGACACTTCTCGTACGAGTCAACCCTCGTCTGGCTGGCCCGCAACACGGTCAGTGTGCTGCTCATCGGCATCGGAGCCCGGCGGATCGCCTGGATCTGGCAATCGCGGCGGTCGCGCACCGGGCCCGGCATCTGGTCGGCGCTCGGCCCGGCCCGGCGGATCGAGTACATCACCCTGGTGGCCGTGTCCCTCCTCGTCTACGGGATGATCTTCGGCCTGGCCAACGGCCTGCCGCTGGCCTTCGTCGCGATCTCCCTGACCATCTGGGCCGGCCTGCGGATGCGCACCACCTTCGTGGTCCTGCACGACGTGGCCTTCGGCGCCCTCGCCATCCTGTTCACGCTGCACGGCACCGGCCCGTTCGCCGAGATCGCGGCCAACCCGATGCGCGCCCTCGTGGCCCAGCTGTTCGTCGGCATGGTCGCGGTGGTCGGCCTGGCCCTGGCGCTCAGCCGGGACGAGCGGGAGGCGCTGGTCGAGCAGTTGCGCGAGTCCGAGCGGGCGGCCGTCGAACAGGCCCGGACGATGACCACGATCATCGACTCGATGGCCGAGGGCCTCGGCGTCGTCGACGAGGACGGCCGGCTGCGGGTCCGCAACCCGGCCGCCACCCGGCTGCTCGGCGTGACCAGCGACGACGACATGATGCGGGAGAACCGGTTCTACGGCCTGTTCCACCCCGACGGCACCCCCCTCGCCGAGGACGACTACGTCTACCGGCAGATCTTCACGGGCCGCTACCGGGAGCCGATGGATCTGCTCATCCGCAACGCGGCCGTGCCCGACGGCCGGATCGTCCAGGTCACCGGCTCCGAGGTGGCCGCCTCGGCGGACGGCCGCCGGCAGGCCGTGATCGTCTTCCACGACGTCACCGCCGACCGCCGGCACCGCGACGAGCTCACCTCGTTCGCCGGGGTGGTGGCGCACGACCTGCTCAACCCGCTCACCACGATCGAGGGCTGGTCCGAGGCGCTCGCCGATGACCTGGGCGGGGCGCAGGGCGACAGCGTGGCCCGGATCCAGCGGGCCGCCACCCGGATGCGCAGCCTGATCAACGGGCTGCTGGCCTACACCACGGCCCGGGACGCGAGCCTGTCGCCGACCGCGGTGGACCTCGACGAAATCGTCCGGGACATCGCCACCGGGCGGCTCGACAACGCGGCCGGCATGTCCGCGCCGATGCCCCGCTTCGACATCGACGACCTGGCCGTCGTCGACGCCGACCCGGTGCTCACCCGGCAACTGCTGGAAAACCTGATCGGCAACGCGATCAAGTACACCGCGCCCGGAGTGGTGCCGCGCATCGCGGTGTCCTGCGAGCCGACCGGCGACGGCTTCGTCCGGGTAGCGGTGGACGACAACGGCATCGGCATCCCGGCCGGCCAGCACGACGCGATCTTCCAGAACTTCCACCGCGCCCACACCGGCCAGGGCTACGCCGGCACCGGCCTGGGCCTGGCCATCTGCAAACGAATCGTGGAACGGCACGGCGGCACCATCAGCGTGGCCGGAAATGACCGCGGCGGCTCGCGAATGACCTTCACCCTGCCGCTCCTCGGCCGGCGGGCCTGACCTACGGGACGGGCGCTTTGCACCCGGTGCCTCGGGACGGGGTCTCCTGCGGTTGTCAACGCTCCCGCGCGTACTCCTCGAATGCGGAGCGACCATCCGCCTCGCGCGAGATGACCGCGGGTTTCGCGGTCAGCGCGATCAGAACCGCGATGCTCAGCCAGACGTAGGTGTTGCTGCCGGGGAAGGCCGCCCAGCCGTGCGGATGGGCCCACCAGAGCCAGACGATGCTGCTGCTCATCACGACGAAACCGGCGAACAGGACGGCCAGCCGCCACCGTCGTTCCCGGGGCGGCGCCGACAGCGCGCGGTCGATCAGCCGGAACAGGCCGGGGATCAGCCACACCAGGTGATGCACCCAGCTGATCGGGCTGATCAGGACGGCGATCACGCCGGTCACCGCGAAGCCGGTGGCCGCGTCGGGCCGGCGGGTGCGCACCCACCAGGACCAGTACGCCAGTACCAGCACCACGGCCACCAGCCACCACGTCGCCGGCGCGTCCAGGCGGGCCAGCACGCCGCGCAGCGACTGGTTGGAGACGTGGTAGAGCCGGCCGACCCGGCTGGTGTCCCAGACCGCGTCGGTCCAGAACTCGCGGGAGGCGTCCGGCGCCGCCAGCAGGGCCAGGACCGTCGCGCCGGCCGCGGTGACCGTCGCGGTGGCCGCCTCCCGGTAACGCCGAGCCAGGATCAGGTATCCGATGAAGACCGCGGGGGTCAGTTTGATCGCGGCGGCCAGGCCGATGCCGACGCCGGCGAACCGCTTGTTCCGCAGGTCGCCGCAGACCAGCACCAGGAGCAGCAGATTGACCTGGCCGTAACTGAACGTGTCCCGGGACGGCTCGAACAGCAGGAAGCCCAGGAACATCAGCGCGCAACCGGTCCAGACCGGCGCCCGGTAGCGGCGCAAAATCGGGACGAAGTACCAGCGCAGCAGCAGGATCACCGCGGCCGAGTTCAGCACCAGGCTCGCTGCCACCGCGACCGGCCAGGACGTGATCGCCAGCGGGCTCATGGTCAGCGCCGCGAACGGCGGATAGGTGAAGCCGTACTCGGTGCCCTGGTAGCGGTACCGGTAGAGGTCACCGCCGTCGAACAGCCAGTAGCGGACTGCGCCGCGGTAGACACCCAGGTCGAAGAAGTGCCGGAAGGTCGGGACGGTGGCCAGGAAGAGCGCCACCGCGGCCGCCGCGACGATCACCAGCACGATGCGGGCGATCCTCATCGGATCGCCTTCACCGTCTGCGGGAGCGTCACCACGAAGAACGCGACTATCCCGATCAGCGCCCCCAGCACGGCCAGCGACACCCGGTCGGCGTCCGCGGCGAACCCGTCCGGCAGCACCACCAGCACCAGCGCCGCGCAGAAACCGGCCAGAATCCGGCGCACCCGCTGATCGGCGACGGCCGCCGCCAGCGGGACCAGGCCCCACACCACGTACCAGGGCCGGATCGCCGGGCCGAACACCACCACCGCCGTCAGCACGATGCCGAGGCAGTAGACCGGGCCGAGCCGGGTGCGATAGTTCCACACCGCCCCCGCCACGATCACCATGGCCAGCGGGCCCGCCCAGCGCCACACCTCGGCGATCGGGGTGCCGGCCGACCACCGGCCCAGCAGCCCGGTCAGCGACCAGTTCTCGGTGGTGATCGGGGTGGCGAGGGCGCTGATCCAGCCGTACCCCGTCCCGGCCACCGCGGTGATCGCCACCGTCGCGGCGACGGCGGTCGCGGCCACCTTCGCCCACGCCCACCGCGTCGCCCAGATCGCCGCCACCGCCCCCAGACCGAGCAGGGCCGGCCACTTGACCAGGCCGGCCGACACCACCAGCAGGGTGCCCACGATCGGCCGGTGCCGGACCGCGGCCGCCAGGCCGGCCGCCAGCAGGCCCACCATCAGGGCATCGTTATGGGCGCCGGCGATCAGATGAATCAGAACCAGAGGATTGAGTACGGCCAGCCAGGTCGCGCTGGACGGACTCACCCCCGCCTCGCCCGCCAGCACCCGCACCGAGACCGCCAGCATGACCAGGCCGGCGATCGCGAACAGGCGCAACGCCACAATCCCGAGCAGCAGGTGGGCGTCGAGCAGGCCGGCCACCGCCCGCGCGACGAGCAGGAAGACCGGACCGTACGGGCTCGGCGTGTGCTGCCAGATCGCCGGCACCTGGTCGGCGACCACGCCACCGAGCAGCGCCGGGCCGTGCCGGTAGACGTCCATCCCCGAATCGATCATCAGCCCCTGCGCGAGGTAGCTGTAGACGTCCCGGCTGAACATCGGCGGGGCGAGCAGCAGCGGTGCCGACCACAGCGCCAGGGTGCGCCAGTGCGACTCCTCCCGGGCCACCCGGCCGTACCACCACCAGGCGAGCAGGAGCAGCAGAAGTCCGGTGTAGACACCGACCAGACCGAGCCGCGCATGACGGCCGACGAAGCCGATCGGGAGGGCCCCCGCACCGAATCCCCCCGCGGCGATCAGGGCGGACCCGGCGAATCCGACGGCGCGCGCCGAGGCGCGATCATTGAGCACGGCTGCACCTTCTCAATGGACGGTGTCGAGCCGAGTGACTGCTCCTTACGGCAGGGCGAACGGAAGCTTGATGCCGTCGAGGGCACTCCCGCACGGGCATTCCCGCGCGGCCGGAAGTTTGGTCACGGCCTCCAGGAGTACGCCCCGGAGACGCTCGGTGTTCTCCGCGAACACCGAGAACACCTCCTCCTGGGTCACCCCGTGATCGCCCTCGACCCCCGCGTCCAGGTCGGTGACCAGCGCGATCGTGGTGTAGCAGAGGGCCAGCTCGCGGGCCAGCACCGCCTCCGGGTGCCCGGTCATGTTGACGACCGCCCCGCCGATCGCGGTGAACCACCGCGACTCGGCCCGGGTCGAGAACCGTGGCCCCTCGACCACGACCATCGCGCCCCCGTCCACCGGCTCGACCTCCCGAGCCGCCGCGAGCAGCACGGCCCGCCCGGCCGGGCAGTACGGGTCGGCGAAGGAGACGTGCACCGCGCCCTCGTCGTAGAACGTCTGCACCCGCCCACTGGTCCGGTCGATCAGCTGGTCCGGCACCACGAACGTGCCCGGCCCGAGCTCCGGCCGCAGCCCACCGACGGCGCACGGGGCGACGATCTGGCGTACTCCTAGCGCGCGAAGAGCCCACAGATTCGCCCGGTAGGGGATTTTGTGCGGCGGGAACCGGTGATCGCGCCCGTGGCGCGGCAGAAACGCGACCCTTCGGTCCCCCACCTGCGCCACCGTGATGGGGTCGGAGGGTGGACCGTAGGGCGTGGACACCTCGAACTCCTCGGCGTCCTCCAGGAGTGCGTACAGTCCCGACCCGCCGATCACACCGATCTCCGCCGCAGCGTTCATGGGCAGACCTTATCGGGGCCCCGAGTCTCGGGCTAATGTGCTGGGCATGGCGTTGGTGGAACACGACCCCCGTGCGCTGTGGGTAGCCCGTGCATAGCGAGGGTCAGCGGATCGGAGGCCGGTCGATGGAGTCGATGACCGGCCGTTTGCTGGTGGCGACTCCAACCCTCAAAGATCCGAACTTTGATCGTACGGTCGTCCTGCTCGTGGCCCACGAGACCGGCGGCGCCCTGGGCGTGGTGCTCAACCGGGCGACCGAGGTCCCGGTGGCCGACGTCCTGGGCGACTGGGGCTCCCTGGCCGGCGAGCCTGCGGTCCTGTTCGAGGGCGGCCCGGTGCAGCCCGAGTCGGCGATCTGCCTGGCCCGCACCCGCCCCGAGGTGAAAAAGCGGGTGACCGGTTTCCATCAGGTGTCCGGCGCGCTCGGCACGGTCGACCTGTCGGCCGACCCCGACCGCATCCGCGACAGCGTGGCCGGCATCCGGGTCTTCGCGGGCTACTCCGGCTGGTCAGCGGGCCAGTTGGAGGAGGAGATAGCGTCCGGCTCCTGGTTCCTGCTGGACGCCCTGCCCGGCGACCCGTTCATGGCCCGCCCCGACGACCTGTGGGGCATGGTCCTGCGCCGCCAGGGCGACATTCTGGCCGCGGTGGCCCACTTCCCTCCGGACCCCCTCCTGAACTGACCCCTCGGGGTTGTGTAGTATTTCCTCCGTGCCCGGCTGAGCCGGGGGCGGTAAGGGGCTGTGGCGCAGCTGGTAGCGCACCACACTGGCAGTGTGGGGGTCAGGGGTTCGAGTCCCCTCAGCTCCACCCCGAAGAAAACCCGGACAGGCGTCCGGGTTTTCTGTTTTGATGCGGTCACCGGCTCAGGACGCCCTGGAAGACCGACCTCCAGCGCTCATCAACGCGGGCCCGCCGTCCGGTCGGCGACCGAACCCGGACACCGCCGCAAGCATCGGCCGAACTGCTACGAATCCGCCGATCCGGGCGGCTTCGCCACGCCCCGCCCCACACCGGAAGCCCGCCCTCACGGGTCGAAAAGAAGCGCCGATAGGTCTGGGGAGTGGGCAGATCCTCGGCTGAAGGCGGGTGTGAGTGCGCTGGGTTAAAGCGGTCCTCGTGACCATCACGGTCCTTGCCGCCCTCGCCGGGGCCGGTTTCGGGGCATCTGTGCTCTATGCCGACCATGTTGCCGGGCAGGTCGGCCGGGACGACATGCTCGGGCAGGCCGCCGCACTCCCGAAGATCACCAAGGGCTCCGAGTACGTGGTGGTCACCGGCCCGTCCACCCTGCCCACCGCAGTTCCCGGCATCGGCCTCGGGGCCGGCGAGAACTTCCTCGTCCTCGGCGTCGACACCCGCGTCGGCTGGACCCAGGGCCAGTCCCGCAGCGACACGATCATGCTGGTGCACGTGGCCGGCGACCGGCGGCACGCGAGCATCGTGTCGTTCCCCCGGGATTCGTACGTCTATATCCCGCCGGTGGCGGGCCGGTGGGCCGGCGGCAAAACCAAGATCAATGCGGCGTACGCGTGGGGCGGCGCACCGCTGGTCGTGCAGGTCGTCAGCCACCTGACCGGGGTCGGCATCGACCACGTGGTCCGGGTCGACTTCGCCGCCATCCGGAAGATCACCGACATTGTCGGCGGGGTCGACGTGACCGTGCGCAAGACCGTGCGGGACGGCCGCACCGGCCACCGGTTCAAGGCGGGCGTGAACCACCTGGACGGCAAGGAGGCCGAGATCTACGTACGCCAGCGCTACGGTCTCGCCGAGGGCGACTTCGACCGGGTCAAGCGGCAGCAGCAGTACCTGCACGCGCTGACCGGCAAGGTGCTGTCGATGGGCGTGCTCACCAACCCCATCCGCCTCAACGAGCTGCTGTCCGAGGCGGCCCGGTCGCTGGTCGTCGACCAGGCCCTGGACCTGGGCCGCACCGTCCGCCAGCTGTCCGGCCTGCGCCAGGACGACCTCGCCTTCACCACGATCCCGTCGACCGGTTTCGTGCACACCACCGCCGGCACCGCCAACCGCCTGAACACCGCGGGCTGCCGCGCCCTGTTCCTGGCGCTGCGCACCGACACGATGACCGACTACTTCCGCACCCACAAGGGCTACCAGGCGGTCACCGGCGCCTGACATGGTTGCCGGATGAGCGACCCCGACGAGCTTCGCCTGCGACAGCGCGCCGCCTCCGGCGATCAGGACGCCCTCGACGCCCTGATCGCCCTGGCGGTGGACCGCGAGGACCTCAACGAGCTGCGCCGGCTGGCCGACGCGGGCAGTTCCGACGCCACCGACCACCTGGTCGAGCTGGCCACCGACCGGGGCGACCTGGCCGAGCTGCGCCGCCTCTCCGACCGGGGCCACTCCGACGCGACCGACGCCCTGATCGAGCTGGCCGGCGAACAGAACAACCTCGACGAGCTACGCCGCCTGGCCGCGATGGGCAGTTCCGACGCCGCCGAGGTCCTCGCCGAACTCACCGACGACGACTGAACCTCAGCGCTGGGGTGGGGTGCGGCGTAGCGCTCGGACGTTGGCCTCGGGTGGATCCGGGGTGGCGGCGTTGCGCATGCCGTTCAGGTAACCGTCGGTTTCGCGGCGTTCACCGAACTCTGCCGTCAGGTCGGCCAGGCGGTCGGTCAACGCCTCGAGGTCCCGCTCGCGGTCGGCGGCGATCTCGGCGCGCAGGCCGGCCAGCAGGCCGCTCAACTCGCCGTCGGGGCCGAGGGGCTCCTGGTGCAGGCGGAGCTGGCGCAGGATCTGGTCGCGGGCGAACACCACCAGAACGGCCAGCCAGGAGAGCACGAAGAAACCCGTGACGATCGAGAACACGGCGATCGGCCGCAGGTTCGGCGGCGGCGGTGGCAGGCCGTTCGGGCCCGGTGCGGGCGTCTGCCCGGACGGCATCGAGGTCAGCAGGGTGACGATCAGCGCGCCGGTGGCCGCGGTGGCGACGATGACCGCGACTACGAGCAGTTTGCTGATCTGAAGCTGGAATCCCCGCTCGGTCATGGCTTGGAGGCTAGTGACCCGGAGCCGCCAGCGCGACCATCGACCAGCGACAACGTGCGTTCAGGCGGGTATCTGTCACCCGGACTTGCGACGCCGCAGCAGTCTCCGATAGGGATCGAGCATCCGATCGAGGACCGTCTCCAGTGCTTCGCGGTCGGCGCGCGGGATCGGTGAGTCGTCGGCGAGGAACCGGCCCAGCTCGTGAACCAGCGGATGAGTGGCCGGCGCGGCCGGGGCCGGGCCGCTGAGCCGGTCGGGGTAAGCGGCCAGCACCAGTTCGTTGATGCTGCGGCCGAGGACCGGCGCGATCCGCTCGATCGACTTGATGGTGGGCCGCTGTTCCTCGCTCAGCCAGCGCAGCACCACCGACGGGTCGGTGCCGACGGCCCGCGCGAAGTGGGTCGGCGTCGGGAACCGGGCGGCCAGGATCGCTTCCTTCAGGTAGGCGCCGAATCCGGTGGCGGGCCGCGGTGGTGCCATCGGCACAGCATAGGCCCGCCCCTAGCACGGTCCCGTCCACAATTCGGACACTGCCGGGGGACTCACGGACCATTGGTTCCGGGATTGGCCACTGCTACTGTCGTTGTCTCGATAACCAATGACCCCGGGTGTGAGAGGTCGTGGCAACCGTGATTCGCACGATGATTCTGGTGAGCATCCTCGTGTGTGTCACGGCGTTGTTCGTGACGCGGCACATCCGCTCACGCCAACGCCACCCGGCACCGGCGGCACCGGGTGCTTCCGTGGCGGCGGAAGCACCCGGTGCGGTTATCACCGTCGTGCCGCCGCCCCGGCGCCGGCACGACAACAGCGGCTTCTCGCATTTCACCACGAACCACCGCGGCTACCGGCAAATGCCGCGACGGCTGGAGCTCAAGAAGGGGACCACCGGGCAGCCCCCGTTTATCGACTGATCGTTCCTTTCGCTACGTTCGCCACCTGGGCAGACCCTCGAGCGGAGCCTGGACTTCCGGCTGCTCGCCCGTCCCGGCCTCCGGCCCGTCCTGCGAAGAGATCGCGCTGGAGATCAGCGCCTTGGAGACCGGCTCCGCCTCGATCACTTCCTCGGCGGACCTCAACTTGGGCGGCGCCGGCATCCACGGCTTGAGGTTCTGGATCACCTGCCCGTAGAAGCCGTCGATGGCGTCGAGAACGGAATCGATGAACGACCCTCGGCCCGTGCCGCGCTTACCACCGGCCGCCGACGTCGCCGCCACCCGGAAAGACCGGATCTCCCGACCGGGATCACCGACGAGCACCGCCGGGCTTTCGCGCACCGTCCTCAGGAGTTCGGCGTTGCCGGGACCACGCGAGTAAGCCGCGAACGACTCCAGGCGCACCGACTCGGGGGCGTCCTTGAGCTGACGCACGAGCCAGTTCACCCGGGTCGTGGGACGCCCTTCCCTGGGTGCGTCCACATCGACGTGGCAGGTGATTTTCGAAGCCCGCAGGTCCGCGGTTATCGACAGCACACCCACCGCACCCGGGATGCGCAACGCGGCCGTCATCGCCCCGGTAGCGGCAAGCTGCGTGATCAGGTTCTGCGTACGCGCCGCGGGTTCCGCGAGTTCGCGCCGGCTGAGCGCGGGCACGATTTCGGTGCCGAGCTGCCGCCCGAGCTTGAGACCCGCGAACCGCACCAGCGCGTCGAACCGTCCGACGATCTCGGACGCGGCAGCATCGGCGGCTCGGAGCGTGCCGGCACCGACGGAATCCCGGACCGAAACCCACCGCGGACCCATGTCACTGAACTCAAGGGCTCCGGACCTCGGGTGCTCGAGATAACGGATCAGCTCCCCCAGAACCCAAGCCTGGTCAGGGTCGGCGACTCCGCGGTATTCCTTCTGCATCACCGCCGCCGTGAGAACCTCCGACCAGGGCAGGTGATACAGAGCGACCTTCTTGAGTTTCCGCTTGTCGACAGTGGTCGGATGCTGACCGGCTATCGGGGGAATCTCGTTCGAGATCGTGATCAGCGCATCAAAGCCCTGGTCACGAGCAATGTCGAGGTAGTGCTCGAGCTGCTCGGTTTGCAGTTCGTTGGTGCCGGTCTTGACCTCCACCAGAGCGGTCCATCGGCGCTGGCCGCGGCTCACCCGAATAAGGCCGTCCGGGAAAAGCTTGCCCTCGCCGTACTGGAAGGGAACCTCGATGAACGTTTGCACCGTGCCGGCCGGCGCACCGAGCGGTTGCGTCAGCGCTCGGCCGAACTCCCGAACCGCGCTCATGACCGCCAGCAACGCGGACGTCGCCCGTCGTTCCTGCTCGTCCGCGCCGTTGATGCCCGATGTCGGAATGAGTCTGGCGGCAAGCCAGGTGTCTTCGGCCATTGATCACTCCTCGTAACGAAGGTGGCACGCACGCTAGCTGGAGTGATGTGCCTCACGTCTTGCCCGTGTGGTCAGTAACCGGTGACCGTCCGTACGGAATCGTGACGCTCCGTTTTGGCGGCGGTGACCGTCCGATATGACCGGTCGCGCGTCGGCGCGGCGGTGTTTACCATTGGCGCCCGCGTAGGCCATGGTGTTGCGCGAGCATCATCGCCCCCCGACGAAGGGATGCTTTGTGAACCGGCCCTGGAGCCGCGTAGGCATTCGTGCCGCCGCGATAGCCCTACTGGTGGCAGGCGTGGCAGGCGGCGCCTACATGGGCCGGGACCATGAGCCGCAACATCTCTCCGCCCAGGTCTCCCTGGACGTGGCGCAGGTCGACACCGATGACATGCAGCTGCTGAAGCAGCGCCAGCGTGACCACGTGGCCGCCCGGGCATACCAGCGTCAGGCCGAGGGCGACGCCGCCGACAAGGCCGCGACCGAGGCCAAGACGGCCGCGACCAAGGCCCACGACCTGAACGTCAAGATGGCCGCGGCGAAGAAGGCCGCGGCGGACCGGAAGAAGGCCGAGGCCGGCGGGCCGGTCGCCTACACCGGCCCGATCCCGACGAGCTGCAACGAGTACAGCGGAAGCCGAAAGATCGGCTGCGCCCTGCTGCTCGACGCGGGCTTCGGCCTCGACCAGTTCCCGTGCCTGGACAAGCTGTTCAAGAAGGAAAGCGGCTGGAACTACCGGGCCGAGAACCGCAGCTCCGGCGCTTACGGAATCCCCCAGGCCTTGCCGGGCAGCAAGATGGCCTCGGAAGGCGCCGACTGGAAGACGAACCCGGCAACCCAGATCAAGTGGGGCATCGGCTACATCAAGGGCCGCTACGACACCCCGTGCAAGGCCTGGTCCCACTCGGAAGCCGTCGGCTCCTACTGATCGACACTCAGCGCGACACGACGGTCGGGCACTGCGGCGGTGCGGTCGGCTCGCCGGCGGCGGCGAGGTTCTGGTTGAGCTCGGTGGTGGTGGTCAACCGGGTGAAGGCCGGGCCGAGGGCCAAATCGACCGTGTCGTCGTGGCGTTCGGGGTCGAACCGCATGGTGACCTGGCCCTGCACGACGGCCCGCAGAAGGTTTGCCGCGCCGATCGCGGTCGGGCCGTAACTCAACGTGGCGGCGCCGACGGCAGGGTCGTTGCTGGTGCCGGTGGCCACCACGGTGAAGGAACGGGCGCGCAGTTCGGCAGCCGTCGTACCGGGCAGTCCGGCCGGCGCCCCGCCGTCGAGGACCCGGATCCGGACCGCGTCCGGGCTGTCGGGCAGCGCGACAACGCAGGCCGCGAGCGGAGAACTCCGATCGGCCGACTGGTTCGCGGTCGGGCTTTCCAGGCTCCTGGTGACCGTGATCCCGGCCGTCGTCGCTATCACCGCACCCGCCACCGCCAGCGCGGCCATCTGCTGACGGCCGCGCCGACGGCCGCGGGCCCGCACGGCCGCGGCCGGCAGAACATGCAGATTCTGTACGTCGTCCGACAGCTCCCGCAGTTGGTCCTCAACGGGACGTGACATCGCTGATCTCCTGATCTTGTTCGCCGAGCAACCGGGCAAGGGCGGTCCGCGCCCTCGAGAGTTGTGCCTTGACGGTCCCCGCCGGAATGCCGGTGGTCGCCGCGATGTCGTTGACCGACATATCCAGCAGGTAGTGCAGGGCGACGGCCTGCCGCTGCGCTTTCGGTAGCTGTTGCAGCGCGTCGACGACGGCCACCCGATCCGGCGATGGGCTTCCGGTCACCTCGACCGGCGGACCCATCCGGGCACGGGCAGCGACCCAGCGCCGCACCCCGCGCCACCGGTTGGCCATGAGCCGCCAGGCGACGGCGCGGACCCAGGCCTCGGGATCGTCGTATCCGCCGACCTTGGACCAGTGCTGCCAGGCCCGGGCAAAGGCTTCCTGGGCGATGTCCTGCGCATCACCCCGGTCGCCGCAGGCCGCATAGAGGTAGACCACAACGCGCCGAACCGTCGCGATGTAGAAGGCATCAAAGTCGGCGCTGTCGCTGCCCGCCATGTCCCCCGCTTCCCATCAGTGCTTGCACACTGGAGAACACACCGACCAACCCATCCCGGTTGCAAAGAACTTCAGCGAACCTTTGCCACCGCCCGCCCGGCCGCCCCGACCAGGACCAACCCGACCAGGGCGGCCATCAGAACAACACCGGCCAAGGCGTACGACCCGGTAGTCAAGGCAGCCGCGAAGACCCCGATCGACAGGATCGACCCGAACGCGCCGATCGACAGCACCGAGCCGATCGAACCGACCGAAAGAACCGAGAGCACCGAGGCGACGGACGCGACCGACAGAATCGATCCGTACGACCCGACGGACAGAATCGAATCCTTCGAGCAGACGCTCAGTATCGAGCCGCTGGACCGATACGACAGGACGTTCTTCAAACGAGGCATGTACTACATCCTGGTGCGCCACGGCCGGCCGGTAATCGCTCCACCTACGGATTCCAGGATCAACCGGTTGGTTGACGGAAGCGTCCACTACCGCTGGGCGCAGCTACTGAGCGTGGCCAAAAAATGCAACACCAACTAGCCAGCGCTATAGCTCAGATAACAGCCCCCATGACCACAAAGGCATAAATCACGCCAGATCAGTTTGCGGGTCGTCAATCGATTCGGACCGCGGCCTGAACGGCAGAGCGGCGAGCGCCGCAATGGCTCGAGGCGGGAAGTCCGGCCAGCTGTCGCGCCGGATGTCATGCCGGCGGTTCAGGTGCCGGTCGAGGAACCTTTGCGTACGGCGGAGCCCGTCGACCCCGACCGCGGCATCGATGTCGCCGGCGGCGATCGCGTCGGCGTACTCATCGAGGTCGAGGACCCGGTAGGGATGGTCGGGCGGCCCGACGATCACGTCGATCCAATGATCATCGACATGCACGGTCACCGGAGTGAACATCCGCCGATGATGCCACGGCGGCCGTCAGGCGCCGGCCGGCTTCACTTCGAGCTGCGCGATGTCCCAGGTGGACAGGCAGAACGGGTGGCCCGCCGGATCGGCGTAGACGAAGCAGTGGTCAGAGTTCGGCTGGAAGTCGAAGCGGGTGGCGCCGGCGGCGAGGACACGCGCCTCGGTGGCGGCGAGGTCGTCGACGAAGAAGTCGAGGTGCATCTGCATCGGTACGGCGCCCTTCGGCCACACCGGCGGGCGGAACTCGTCGACCCGCTGGAAGCCGATGACCGCGTTGGGCCCGGTGACGGTCGCCCAGTGGGAGGTCCCCTGGGCCACGCCGCCGGTGATCACGGCGTAGAACGTGGCCAACTCGAGGGCGTCCGGCGCGTTGACCGTGACGCCGCTGAGCCTGATCGTGTCGGACATCAGTGGAGCTCCGCCCGCTCGTACGTCGGTGTCAGCTCTGCCCAACGCGCACGCCACGTCGGCTCCGGCGTCTGCTCGGTCCACGGCTGCAGACCGGCCGCCGACCCGCCTTCCAGCGACCGCGCGAGATCCTCGAGGTGAGCCTGCCACCCGGCACCGTAGAAGTGGAGACGTTCCGCCGGCAGGCCGCGCTCCTCGACAACCAGGCGCGTCCGGGGGCCCTCCGCGGTCAGCCATGCCTCGATCTGGGCCTCGTCCTCGGTGCCCGGCTCGGTGGTGAGCAGCAGATGGTGGGGCTTCTCGCAGACGTCGATGCGCCCAGGGCCCGTCCAGGTGCTGGTGAAGACGGCGTGGATCAAGCCACCGACGCGCAGGTCACCGGAGACCTTGGCGATCCAGCGGGCGAGGCGTTCCGGATCGGTGCACGCCTCCCACAGGTCGTCGATGTCGGTGTCGTAGACGTCCTCGACGCGCACCGCTCCGCGCGTCCCGTCGAGCGACCGCATGGTTCCGACGATCTTCACTCGCGCACCTTCTTCCCTCGGGCGATCTCCGTGTGCAGGGCGTCGAGTCGATTTCGCCAGAGCGCGCGGTAAGGCTCCAGCCACTCGTCCACCTCGACCAGCGCTTCCGGCCGGAGCGAGTAGATCCGACGCTGCGCGTCCTGACGAACGTCGACGAGTCCGACCTCCCGCAGCACACGCAGGTGCCGCGACACCCCCGGGCGGGCGATCGGAAGCACAGCCGCAAGCTCCCCAGCCGTAGCCGAACGACCACGAAGAACCTCGAGCACCGTCCGCCGACTCGGATCAGCCAACGCCTGCAAAACAGCATCCATAATGCCCAAGAGCGTAACCATCAAGGTACGTAACAACAAGGGTACATAAGACCGAGTCCAGGTTCAGCGCAAGCAAGGCGCCAACCGCAAACCTCGCAACGCGGGGCAGCCGACCCACAGGTCTGGTTAGGCCGCGGCGAGTGCGTCGCGGACGACCTGCGCGCTCGCCGGCGTGCCGGGAAGGACTCCGTACTGGCCGTAGGGAGCGACGTAGACCGGGGTGTCCCGCTGGGTGCGCCGGTTCTCGGCCAGCGGCCCGGCATCGACGGTGTCGTAGCCGAGGCTGTCGAGCAGCTCGGTGACCACCTTCTTGGCGGCGGCATCGTCACCGGCGATCGGCAGCGCCGATCGGTCCGGGCTGCCCGCCGGCCGCGGGAGGGTCCGCAGGTGATCGAACCAGATATTGTTGAATCCCTTCACCACGCGGGCTTCCGGCAGGTGCTTCTGCAGCAGCTCGCCGGTGGTGGTGGAACCGTTCTCCAGCTCGTCAAACACGCCGTCACGGTCCGGGTAGTAGTTGTTGGTGTCGATGACGACCTTGCCCGCCAGCGGCTCGACCGGGACTTCCCGGTACGCCTTGAGCGGCACGGTCACTACCACGACGTCGCCGGCTGCCGCCGCTTCCGCCGCCGTCGCGGCACGCGCCTTGGGTCCGAGCTCGGCCACCAGGTCCTGAAGGGTCTCCGGGCCACGCGAGTTACTCAGCACCACGTCGTGACCGGCGGAGACGGCCAGCCGAGCCACGGTGCTTCCGATGTTGCCACTGCCGATGATTCCAAGCGTCGTCATATCGGCGCGAACCTCGCCGGCCGACCCCAGATTCCACTCGGCGACCCACCGTGACGGGCGGCACATCAAGCCGGACCGGAGGCGCTTCAAGCCGACTGCAGCATCGGCGCACCGAACCGCAAGCGGTGGCCGGTACCGCAACCACAGCACCGTGGGGCGTCCGAGGGCTCGGCCCACGGAGCAGACAAACCGAAACGGCCCCCGGTTCGCGCTTTCCGCGAACGGGGGGCCGTTAGGCAGTGGAGATGCTCATGACCTACTCGAACTCGCGAGTTGACCTGGAGGAACCTCGGGGGGTCAGTCCTGGGGGACACCACATCAGCGCCACCGAGCGCACTCCGAAAGCAAGACTGAGGCGGCCATCCGAGTAACGTCCGAGTCAACTCCACGTTCGGGGATAGAGCTCAAGTCAGCAGTTCAGACCCCCTGCACCAACATTCCGGACGATTCTCAATATGCTTTACATGCGCTTCCCGCTGGGATAGCCTCCTCGCGGAGGTGGCAGATGGCGTTGATCGAGGTCGATCAGAACACCAAACAAGCAGTGTCGCTCGCTGCCCGCATGGCGAATGTAAGCGAGGGTGAAATCGTTCGCCGCCTGGTCCGAGGCAGCGCACCACCGAGGGAAGACGAGAAGATCACGCCAGGCGTCGCCATCTTTGCCGACTACGAAGGCCATCGCGTGCGAGCAAGGTTCTACGCACCGGCTCGGGTCGAGATTGTTGACGGACCACTGGCCGGACAGTCATTCGGTACGCCGACGGGCGCCGCCCGCGCCGTCGTGAGGCACTACAACCCAAGCATCAACGACAACCGCAACGGCTGGACCTTCTGGCAAGTCGGCAACGGCACGGGAGTGAGGACATGGCTGCAGTCGATCCGGCCCTCCGCCGACCAGCGCTGATCGCCCGAGACCGAGCCGGCGCCCGAGGAAAGGCGCTCCGCGCTCCAACCCCCTCACGCCGGCGCCGCACAGGTTACCTGAGCTGCACCTCTGACCGGAGTCTTCTCGGCTGGACTAGTCTCCCTGTTGAGGGGGTCGCCATGTCTGAGCCGGCTGCAAACTTCAGCATCCATGATGCCGAGGCCAACCTGTCACGCATCATCGATCGCGTGGAACATGGCGAGGAGATCATCATCAGCCGCGCCGGCTCACCGGTCGCGAAAGTCATCCCGCTCAAGCAACGTGTCAACCGGACCGGCCGGGGTTCCCTGGCCGGACGCCTGCTCATGTCTGATGACTGGGACTCGTCAGAGGTGAACGAAGCCATTGCCGGCGATTTCGGGCTCGCACCGTGAACCTGCTACTCGACACCCACGTCGTGCTCTGGTGGCTCGCCAACGATTCAACGCTTTCCGAAGATGTCAAAGACCGCCTCGACCATGAGCCGTACGTATATCTCAGCTCGGCGACCGTCTGGGAAGTCGCATCAAACAGTCGCTGGGAAAGCTAGGTCCGGAGAACATTCCCGAACTCGTACGAGACAGCGGTTTTCACCTCCTGTCCATTACCGCAGAGCACGGCATCACAGCCGGCCGACTCCCCATGCACCACCGCGATCCCTTCGATCGGATGCTGATCGCACAGGCACAGACCGAAGGGCTGACGCTAGTCACCCGAGACGCGGACATCCAGAAATACGACGTCCCCATCCTGGCCGTCTGACCAGACGCAGACACGTGAGCTGGCTCGCTCACACTTGCCTATAAATACCGGAATGGCCTCCAGGTCCTGGGACTCCACGCCAGGCACTCCGAACTGAGGATTGCCCGGGATCGTAAAAGCCGGGCCGTCGGCACCGAGCCACCGACGCAGAGTTCCTGGAGGGGTACCGATGGGACCCGCCGAGCGACTGGCCGACAAACTCCGACACCCCGTCGAGATCCGCTCTCGCCAAACGAAAGCCACCGACCAGATGATGCCTCGAACGACAGCCGAGGCATCATCTGATCTTGCAGTGGAGGTGCTATCGGCCTACTTGAACCTTGAGGAGCAGCCAACACGAGTGCTGACCATGCTCAGGCGGGCGGCGCGGGATCCCTTGCCCGCCCCGGGTCGGCCGGGTCCAGCCCGGCGATCACGGCCAAACTTGCCGCCGGCAAGTCGAGCGCCCGGGCCAGTTCCTCGATCAGCATCCGCTCGGGAACCAGCGCTCCGGCTCGGAGCCTATTGATCGTCGACTCTGCTCGCCCGGTCCGGTGGGCCACCTCCTTGAACGACAGGCCGCGCATCTCCGCCAGCAACTGGAACACGGCACCGAAGGCGTGCGGCTCCGGCTCCCCCGCCGGGGCGAGCCCCGGCCCGATGACTACCTCCCCGATCTTCATCTGCCAGCGGAGAAGCCGGTCTTCCAAAAACCTCACCCGCGCCGAGAACGGCAGCACCTCGCCGGCGTCTCCGTTGAGAAGACCGGGCACGGTCACCTCGACGACCTGCATGACCTCGGGCGACAGGGCCCGGGATGACGAGCTGGAACGCGCCGCTCCCACTTCGGCGACCCGCCAACCGCGATTCCACCACGGCAACTCGCCCAGCAGCGTATCGAGGAACGGCGCCAGGACCGACTGGTCCGCGGGCACGAGCCGGTCCGGGGGACCGTGGGACCGCCGGAAGGTCAGCGCCTCGACCACGGCGGTGCTCAACAGAGACTGTCCATTCATAATCGCCAGATGGTATGGCGTCCCCAATGGGAACGGCACCGCCGGACAGGCGGCGCCTCGCCCCCTCACGGAAGCGAAACCACCGGATCGGCGACGCGGTTCAGCGTGACCCGCAGGTAGACGGTGCGACGAAAGCCAACGGCGGTGGCCTCATCAGGCCACCGCCGTTGATCTTGCAGTGGACCTGCTGTCTGCTTACTTGAACCCCGTGGATCGGACACAACATCCGCGAGACACGCACGCCGAGCTACATGCGCTTGGCCTGACGGCCAACGAGCCTAAATCTCGGAGCGGGTGCCATTGAGACGCGCGTGCCATTGAGATCTGATGGATGGTCGTGCCCTGCGAAGCGAGGAAGGCTCGGCCGCCAGACTGCCCTTCCGTTAGCAGCTCGCCGATTCATCTCGCGAACAGAACTTTCTCCGCCGCACTACGACCGAAGCGCATAGGAAGTGGACGGATCACGCCCCTGCCTTGAGCTGGGAGGCCGTCCTTTGGATGCCGATTGCCTCTTGAAGCACATCGCTGGCCGGCGTAGCCGTGCACTCCAACGCTGCAGAACGGAGCCCGATCCTGAGCGCGTTGGAGGCCACTTCGGCCGCGTACATTGATCAGCACGACGTCATGGTCAACAACCCGCGAGGCAGCGAGCAAGCCTCGGGTCGCATCACCTCTGATCATGACTTCGCCGGGAGGCAGCACACTTCATCCCAAGCTTCTTCGTCCCAATTGCGAGCTTTGGTCACCATACACCGTTACGCGGCCCTGCAGCTTCTTCGGCGAACACACCAGGAGGCCGGCCCTCCGATCGCGAGTCACCCGACCAAACTTGTCATACGCCCGCAGTAGCATGCAGCCATGTCAACCGCGGCCGCAGTACAGAAACTTCAACAGGCCAAAGAAGCCTCGGATGCCCTTGCAAGCGTTCCAGAGGTAGCGGGTGTTGTTCTCTTCGGTTCGGTTGCCCGCGGCCGCGCAAGCCGCGACAGCGACATCGACCTATTGATTCTAGTGACCGCAGATGACTTGGAGATAACCGACCTCCGACACCACTTGCCGATTTCCCTGCGCGAGGTGCCGATATCATTGTCATCGCATACCTCTGATGGCCTAGCAGCCTACATTCGTCGCTGGTCGCGCTTTGGCGCACACCTTCGACAAGAAGGAAAGATTTTACACGATACCGGCGACCAACTGCGCACCCTTTTATCGGATGAGGTGCCGATATCCGTCGAATCTGAGCTCGACACGCAACAACACCACCTGCAAACCTACAAACACGTCGAGCGGTTCGGCGGTCGTTTCCTATTCCCATTGGCTCATCTACACAGGATCGGCCGCGCCACCGCATATGCGCTCCTCGCAAAGGAGGGTGTCTTGGAGTTCGACGGAAAGTCGGCCTTTCAGGAACTCCTCGCACGACACCCGACCTGGACTGAAGACATAAATGTCATCATGTCTCTCGGCCCCTTTTATAAACGAGTAAGAATCGACAGCTCGGACATCGAACTTCCGTTCGACCCCACTGGGCCTGAGGCCGAGCGCAAGCTGGTAGAGGCGCGCGAGGCGATCTCTCGGCTCTTGGAACGAAGCCGTGAACTGCCGTGACTCCACCGATTGAAGAGTCTCTTTTCGACTTCATTGACGACTTTGCTAACCAGCTCAAGACTGGCAAAATTGGTCGCTGGGATACGGTTGAGCGCTCCTCCGACATGCTGGCTTTCTGCGAATCTTTCTTCGATCAGTTCTTCGGGAGCTTAGGCAGCTCAATTACTGGTTTCGGTCGCAAGTCGAAACAGAACGCCGGGGAACTCGCCGAACGCCTGCATCGCGACGAACCAGACAGCACCAGGGACGCCCGCAGGATCATCGTCATGTTCGAAGAGTTCTGCGACATGTACAGCGACCTATCAAGCAACTACAGCAGTGGGAGCGACGTTACGTATGACATCTTTCACGAGGACTACCTGACTCGTCTCTTGGGGCTGGCCGGCGACTGGGCTACCAATACGGGACAAGAATCTCTCGCTGCACGAATAGAACAGTGCTCACGGACGTACGAGGATGCAGTTGAGGACACAGAATGGTTGACGAAAACGAGAAAGAAAGAATCCGTTTGGCAGAAGCTGACCTCGCGCGGACGAACGAATTCATAAAGGGCGTTATCGCAACAGGTGCCGCCCTTCGAGGATCATCCGTCACTATTTGGCTTGCATTGCTCGGATTCGCCTTTCAGCAGAAGCTCTCACAGCTCGGGTTTTTGGCAGCGATAGTGGCGGCAATATTCGCAATCCTCGACGGATACCACGGATGGCTCTATCGGGAGGCATCCGGGCACGCGGTTCGCACCGAAAGGCTAGTCACCGGGTATTACGACATGCTGAGTCGGTCTGGCGACGATCCCGACGTAGCAGTACGGTTTCGGGGACAGCTTCGCGCCCATCGCATTGGTCTTTTCACGGGCTTTCAAACGCACTTTAGCTTCAGGCAACTGTGGCAAGCGAGGCCCGCTGTGGTTTACCGCGTGCTCTATCCCGCACTCTTTGCGATTGCGCTACTGTGCGGTTTGCTGCTTCAGCTTAACCTGATCGGAAAACCCGGTACGCCGAGACCAACGCATGTAGTCATCGAAAACGCTCCAGGGAGGATAGATCCGGCGCCAACCACGAACAGAAGCCCCTTGGGCCTGCCCCGTTTTGACG
>NZ_BOQN01000013.1 GCF_018332695.1 Paractinoplanes toevensis | reverse complement strand
CCCGGCGGTCAGGTCTGAGCCGGCGGACATGGCGACCGCGCCCGCTTTGGTGACCGTTCCTGCGGCGGTCAGCCCCGAGGCGGCGGTCAGGTTGGTCGCTGCGGGCCGATCGGCAATCGCCTGGGCGGTGAGTCCGCTGGCAGCGGTGAGCGTCGCGGTGCCCACGGCTTGCAGCGTGGCTGCGGCGGTCAGGCTTGAGCCGGCCGTCAGAGCCGCCGCGCCGTTCTGGCTTCCCCCGGCCGCGGTGGCGTGTGTGGCGACCAGGATCGGATGGCCGTAGCTAAGGATGGGGACGCTGGCCGTCGAGACTGTGGTTCCGGTGATCGCGGCCTGGGTGCCATACCGACCAGTCAGATCCGGTGCGTTCTGGCCGGTCGACTGCTGGTCAAGAACCCACAGTGCCTCAGTCAGCCCGTTGAGCCAGCCCGACAAGCTGTAGGGCAGAACATCAAGTTGGGTATCGCTGAGCGCCGCGTTGAACACCGCGCACGCGGCGATGTCGCCAGCAAACGGTGCAGACGGCGACGGGTTGCTCCCGATCAACGCGGAAGTGTTCGACGCCAAGCCCGTCGCGAAAGATGACGATGAGGTACTGCGTGCCCACGCGTCGGTGTCATATCGGTACAGGTGCATGCGGGGGGAGCTAGTTCCGGCTGGCTTCGTAATCGCGATCAGAGACCAGACGTTCGTCGGCACCACAAGGTTGGAGGCGGGGGAGTAGCTTGAACCGCCCTCCCTGTAGGTGACGTAGGGCCCCGGCGCTTCGATGCGAATGCTGTAGTTGCCGGACGTGGAGGAGCCAATCCCGAACGGCCAGACGGTAGAGGACAAAAAAGTCGGCCGGAGCACGATGACCAGCGAAAAGCCAGCCGTGAAGACTGTGCCTGGAATGGCCGCCGAGCCGCGAAGAAAGTCTGTGCTGCCGTTGAAGTTGCGGGCCACGACCTAACCTCCGGTCAGGTGGTCGTGCCCGGGCCTGCTCGCCTTGCACGAAAGATGCGCGCCGCCTCCGCATGGCCGCGAAGCGGAATTCCGTGTTCATGGAGGCCACTTCGGACAACACCCACGCTGCACCCGAGGGCATCAGCTACTTCCCGCATACTCATCTGCTGGGTGGCGTACATCGTCACCAACTGCTCTCTCGTAGGCCGGGCGGCCGCTGGCAATCGGGTTGCCGTCGCAGTTGAGTCGGCCTGGAAGTTCGGATCGAAGCGCGACCGCGCACCGGCAAGCGAGCGCATCTCCAGCACCAGACGTTCCCGAAGGGTGTGGTCCTCGGGCGTCAGAAAAGATCCACCCTGGCTGATGTTGATGCCCTTCCGGACGCCTGGGATGGTGTACTTCGCCATGTTGCGAGCAAGTTCGAGAGCACATTCGACTCGGCGTCTACGCCACATGCCGTTCGTCGCGGCGTACTCCAGAAAGGGAATGGCCTTCGAGGATCCGATATACCACTGCCCGAGAGTCAAACCTCCGGCCGTCTTCCTCTTCCGGATGTGGAGGTTTCCTCCCCAGGTTTCCCGGAACAGTTCCAAAATCTCTATCGCCGCCATGGTCACTGACACTTGGAGGGTCCAGCGCCCGCGTTGGTAATAGGTGTTCACGGAGCCTTCTCCGTCAAATACGCCCATGAGGTAGCTCTTGGTGTCCATCGTTAAATCATAGCGTGGCGCTATGTCGTAACGTAGGTGATGGCCAACCCGACGCACTCGGCATCGCCGGTCGCTGTGTCTGAGCCATCTGCGGCGGCCCGCGCCAACCGCACCACCACGAAATCGCCGGCCGCTAAGCTGTCGGCGTTCGTGAGGGTGACCGACGTGTCGACCAGATACCCGGCGGTTGCGGGTGCAGTCCCGGTGGCGGTGTTCGCGCTGCCGAAGCCTTTCGCGTCGACGTCCACGCTGTCACCGGTCGTGACCGCTGAGACGCGGACGTCCCAGACCGCCCCGCCCGAGGTTGCCGACGCTGCCTTCCACTGCACCACCGCCACCGGTGCGCTGGCGTAGTCGGCGGGCATCCGGAACTGGAACGAGCACCATTCTTCGGTGCTGGCGTCGAACGCCAACTGCAGGAAGTAGATGCCCGGCGCGGTAGCGCTGGACTTGACCCGCTGCATCGCCGGGGCGGCGTTGCTGGCCGACCCGTCCGGCAGGATCGCGGCACCAGGGGAGAGGATTACGGTTCCGGTGGCCACAGCACACCCCCAACCTAGATCGGCAGCAGGAGCGGGGTCTCGTACGTGCCCGCCGAGAGCCGGGCCCGCCGGGCGCCTGCTACGAACACGCCCGGCCTGCGGTGGGTGTTCTGCCCGCCGGTGGCGGATGCCGTCAGTAGCGATGCGGCGATCATCACGACCGTCGCCTGCTGGTTGGTGAAACCTGCCGCGCCGAGTGTGGTCGTGGCCGACATGGGCACGCCGCCAGACGGAGTCGTTGCGCCTGAAGCCGTCAGGCTGGAACTCGCCGTGAGCACTACCGTGCCGAGCCGGGCCTGGACAGCACCAGCATCGAGGTTGGTTGCAGCGGTCAGTGCGGCTGTGGCCGGCCCGTCTGCAACACCAGCGGCCAGCAGGGCGGAGGCGGCGGACAGGGCCGCGCTCCCCGACGCCAGCCTGACTGCGGTCGCCACGATGGCAGAGGTCGCAGTGAGGTTGGCTCCCGCCCCAGAACCCGTGGCGGTCCCGTCGGCGGACAGCGCAGAGCTGGCCGACAGGGTTGCCGCACCCAGTGTTGCCCGTACGGCCGAAACGGTCAGACCCGACGTGGCCGCCAGGCCGACCGAGCCCTGCCCGGTGACGGTTGCCGCCGTGACCAGCAGCGAGCCGGAGGCCAGGGAGACCGTCGCGAGTCGGATGGGGATCGCGGCAACATCCAGCTGGGATGCGCTCGACATCGTCACTGCCGAGATGGCGGTCCGTAGTGCGCTGGCGGTGAGGCCGCTCTGTGCGGTCATGGCCAGGCCGGCGACGGGCAGCACTGTGGCGGCTACGTCGAGGGCCGACACAGCATGCATGTCGACGGCGGCCTGGAAGGTGGCTGCCGCCGACGCGCTCAGCGTGCTTGCCGCACTGAGCGACACGGCGGCGACCGCCGTCTGGGTTGCCCCAGCAGTCAGTGACGAAGCTGCGGTGAGCGTTGCGGCACCGGGTTGGATCCGGGTGGCCGTAGCCGTCAGCGTCGTGGCGGCGACCAGTGCGGCGGCGGCCTGGTAGGTGGCCGCACCGGTGACGGCCAGGCTAGTGGCTGCGGACAGCGCGGCAGCGCCGGGCCGGTCCACAACGCCAGCGGCCGTGACCGTGGCTGCCGAGGTCAATGCCGCAGCAGCCGACTGGACTGCCCCAGCGTTCGCCGTGAGCGACGACGCTGCCGCCATCGCGGTGGATGCCGGTTGGGTGCGGACCGCTGCGGCGGTGAGAGAGCTTGCTGCCGTGAGGGCCGCAGCAGCGCCCTGGGTGGTGGATGCTGCCGCAGTCAGGGAAGTTGCGGCCGACAGGGTGGCTGCGGCCGGGCGGATCGGGGTGGCTGCTGCGGTGAGGCTGCTGGCCGCCGTCATGGCAACCGCGCCCTGGCCGGTAGCGACAGCACCGGCAGTAAGGCTGCTCGCCGCCGACAGCGACGTCGCGGCAGGCTGGGTGACCGTGGCGCCTGCGGTCAGGCCGGACGCCGCCGACATGGACACCGCGCCCGCGACACCCTGCGCTGCTGCGGCGGTCAGCCCCGATGTGGCGGACAGCGACGCTGCCCCGGCTGTTTCCCGGACCGCACCAGCAGTCAGGTCACTCGCCGCAGTGAGGGCCGCAGCTCCGCTGAGCACCGCGGCGGTGATGTTGACGTTGTCGACGGTGAAATAGTCCGGGCTGCTTCCGCCGTCACCGCACTCGAAGAAGACCTTCAGGTCGGAAAAGTTCGTCCACTGCGGCAGGCCACCGTCGGTGCGGCGCGTTGTCCACGTCGACCCGTCGGGGCTGGTCTCGAGGTAGCAGCTGCTGCCGTCGTGCCGGAACCGCACCCGCCGGTGTGTCGTCGCGTTGTAGGTGGTCGACACGTTGCCGGTGCCGTTGAGTTCGAACGTCAGCGACGTGTCGCCGTGGGCATAGACCCCGAAGTAGTTGCCGCCCGCATCGTCCCTAACCTGCACGCCCGCGTAATAGCTCGGACCGGCCGGCATCGACGGCAGTTCCACGGTCAGTGTCGACCCGCGCAGCTGATATGCGGCGGCCGACGCCATTGTTGCGCCCGCAGCGGATTCGAGTTGGGCGGCGCCGGAGATGACGGTGACCGTGCCGGTGGTGGTCGGCCACCGGCCAGCGTTGATCGTGCCGCTTGAGAAGTCGTCCTGCAGGGTGGCGATTGGGGCGCTGAAAATCCCGTCGCCGCCGGAGAACTCGATCCAGCCCGGGTTGGTGGTGACCGTGGTCGCGGCCGACACAAGGTCGGTCGTGCCGGTGTTGCCGTAGTTCATGGTGGCGGTGCGGGCCGTGGTGTCCGCCGAGATCGACCGGTAGCCGATCTCGACGACCAGTCGGTCACCTGCCGAGACGGCCACCGAAGTCAGCGTCTGGGCTGAGCTGTCCCGGCCGTTCGCCGTCGTCGTGAACTCGGTGCTTCCAGCCCAGTTCGCCAGGGCCGTACCGCGCACTGTGTCCGAGTCGCCCGCCGTTACGAAGATGTGCAGGAACAGGTTGGCGTTCGTGGCCGCGTTGGACTCGACCGCACCGACGATCGCCTGCACCGTGCCGGACAGGGTGCCTGCCGTGACCGCGCCCGCCGAGACCCAGCGGCCCCACAGGACGTCGTTGGCTGCGCCCGTCGAACCGGTGGCCACCGCAGCGGTCGCAGCGGCGCCGGACGGGCGAGCGCCGAGCAGCCGGGCCAGGCTTGCGCCCGCCTGCTCCCAGCCGCCCCGTTTCGTGGTCGGGGTGTAGGGGGCTGCCGAGTTCGTGAAGTACAGGCGAAGCGCCACGGGTCACCCCCGTGATGCGCGCCCCGATCAGCTTGCGATCGGCACCGGTTTGACGTTGTGCGAACCGCAATCGAGGCAGACCTGAGAGATGCCCTTCCCATGCCGCCCGGTCCGCAGCTGGAGATTCTCGATTCGGTTGTCTCCGGTGTCGCCATTGATGTGGTGCACCGTCTCATCTGGCCGCATCGGACGACCCAAATAGCGGCCCATCACCAGGCGGTGTTCGAGAACACGCCCGTTGGCGTGCGGAACACAAAAAGCACGGTCCTCGGGAAAAGTAAGAACGCTGATGTAGCCATTTGCCACCTTGTAACGCAGGGCTCTTTTCCGTTCAACCCCGACCGAGTCGAGGAATCGGCTGATCCGGCTCTGTTGAGTCTTCACCGACTCGGCGATTGACTTCTGAGTCTCGCCCGATTCGAAACGCCGAATGATCTCGGCCTTCTTCTCCTCGGAGTAGTAGTCGTCGCGGAGTCTTAGCTTGGCGCCCGACAGCCTAAGAAGTTTCGTCGCGAGCTTGCCGGAGATCTTGAGTCGCCGTGCGATCGATGACATCGACTCGCCGCCCTCATGGGCAGCGGCGATCTCAGCGAGTTGTTCGGGGCTGTAATCGTGAACCTTGCTATTGTTGGTTCCCGCCTTCACGCCAGCATCTCGCAGCGCCTGAACGACAAGCGGAATGTCACATCCGATGCCCTTCGCGATGTCTCGCAGACTCTTGATCCGGTTCGTGTACAGCCTGACGATCTCTGCGCGCTGCTCTTCCGATCCCGTGTAATTGCTGGTGTATTCGCGCGGGCGAAGTACAACTCCGCAAGCGTGTATGGCTTTCCGGATCGTCTGAACGTTGCAGTCGTAAAGCGCAGCTAGGTCAGGGATGGCCGCGCCAGCCTCATACATGCGGGCGATCTCGGCAGCTGCTGCGTCATCGAACATCCGTGGCGGCATCTACACCCCTAGTACGTACGTATTCAGTACGTACAGCATACCCTGTCCTCATGGACATGGCCGGGTGGGTGAGCGCCGAGCAGGCGGCTGAAATCCTTGGCATCAGTCGCAAA
>NZ_BOQN01000012.1 GCF_018332695.1 Paractinoplanes toevensis | reverse complement strand
GGTGACCGCCCTCGCCGAGCACGGCGTGCTCACCGGCGCGGCCGCCTCGCGCGCGGCGGCGATCGCGCTGGCCGAGGTGCTCGCCACCCGGCACCTGGTCGGCGGGCGGCTGCGCCGGGTGTCGCGGGACGGCGTGGTGGGGGAGCCGGTCGGCGTGCTGGAGGACTACGGCTGCGTGGCCGAGGGGTTCCTGGCCGTGCACCAGATCACCGCGGACGGTCGCTGGCTGACCCTCGCGAAGGAGCTGCTGGACGTGGCGCTCGCGCACTTCGGCACCGGCGACGGCGGCTTCTACGACACCGCCGACGATGCGGAACGCCTGGTCACCCGCCCGGCCGATCCGACCGACAACGCCACCCCGTCGGGGCTGTCGGCGATCAGTGCGGCGCTGGTCGGTTATGCGGCGCTGGCCGGCGAGCATTCCTACCGGGCGGCCTCCGACGCGGCGCTGGAGAAGGTGGCGCCGCTGTTCGCCCAGCATCCGCGCTTCGCCGGTTACTCGGCGACCGTCGCGGAGGCGGCGCTGACCGGGCCGTACGAGATCGCCATCGCCATCGCCACCGACGACCCGGACGATCCGCTGGTGGCCGCCGCCCACCGGCACGCCCCACCGGGCACGGTGATCGTCGCCGGCCGCCCGGACCAGCCGGGCGTGCCGCTGCTCGCCGACCGCCCGCTCCGCGACGGACAGCCCACCGCGTACGTCTGTCGCGGGTTTGTCTGCGATCGGCCCCTCACCGACCCGGACGAGCTCATCACCCGTCTGGGTGCGCCCGGCTAGCCCGGGAGCGGCACGTGGTCGGTGGGAGCCGTCTGCAGGAGCCAGGCCAGCGGTGTCTGGCCGACCTCCTGATAGGCGCCGTCCGGCCCGAGACGGAACCGAGTGACGGTCTCAGCGTTGTCCCGCGCCACCGTCCAGTAGTGCGGGATGCCGGCCGACGCGTACTCCGTTGGTTTGACTGCCTTGTCGATGGCCTCGGAACCGCGCGAGATGATCTCGATGGCCAGCAGGAGGTCGGTTGTGTGAGCATAAACGGTCCCCGACGGGAGTGGCTTGGCCCAGACCGTCAGGTCGGGAATCCGGCCGCCGTCGACCTCGACTCCCGGAATTCTGATGCCGAGAACCTGCAGAAGCTGGTTGTGCGGCACGCCGGCCGCGAAGAACCAGCCCATCAGGCGACTGGCGATGATGGCGTGGTCGCTGTCGGGCGGGGGCACGACTGAGAGAACTCCTTCCGGGCTCGTCTCATATCGGCGACCAGACGTATCAGACGAAATCATGGCGGCAAGATCATCGAGCGTGATGATGGCGGGCATGTACCTTCCGACTGCTTCAGCGCTCATGAGGCGATGTTAGGGCGGCGGCGAGCTTGATCGCTTAGGCCTGTGGATAACCCTCGGCGCGGGCTGAGCTGGGGCGTCGCTAGGCTTGGCAGGCGATGGATACCCGAACCGGTCTGCCCGTAGTCGGCATGGTGGGCGGCGGCCAGCTGGCCCGGATGACCCACCAGGCTGCGATCTCCCTCGGCCAGTCACTGCGCGTGCTCAGCGTGACAGCCGACGACAGTGCCGCCCTGGTGGCCGCCGATGTGCGGATCGGCACGCACACCGATCTCGCCGCGTTGCGCGAGTTCGCCAAGGGCTGCGAAGCGGTCACCTTCGACCACGAGCATGTGCCGACCGAGCACATCGAGGCGCTCGAGGCCGACGGCGTCAAGATCTTCCCCGGCTCCAAGGCGCTGGTCTTCGCGCAGGACAAGGGGCTGATGCGGGAACGGCTCGCCGCGCTGGGCGCGCCGGTGCCGCGCTGGCGGCGCGTCACCACGGCCGCCGACATCGAAAGCTTCGCGGGCGGGTCCTGGCCGGTCGTGGCCAAGGCCACCCGAGGGGGGTACGACGGTAAGGGCGTCTGGATGCTCTCCTCGCCGGAGCAGGCCGCCGAACTGGTCGCTACCGGCACGCCGCTGATCGTCGAGGAGCGGGTGCCGTTGCGCCGGGAGCTCGCCGCCCTGGTGGCGCGGTCGCCGTTCGGGCAGGTCGCGGCCTACCCGGTGGTCGAGACCGTGCAGCAGGACGGCATCTGCGTCGAGGTGTTGGCGCCGGCGCCGGGGTTGTCCGAGGCGCGGGCGCTCGAGGCTCAGCAGCTCGCGATCGACCTGGCGAACTCGCTCGGTGTGGTCGGCCTGCTCGCCGTCGAGTTGTTCGAGATCGACGGCGGCATCGTGGTCAACGAGCTCGCGATGCGGCCGCACAACTCCGGCCACTGGACGATCGAGGGCGCCCGCACCTCCCAGTTCGAGCAGCATCTGCGGGCCGTCCTCGACTACCCGATGGGTTCGACGACGCTGACCGCCCCGGCCGTGGTGATGGCGAACGTCCTGGGTGGACAGCCCGGCGGCATCTCGATCGACGAGCGGCTGCACCACCTGTTCGCCGCCGACCCGGGCGCCCGCGTCCACCTGTACGGCAAGCAGGTCCGGCCGGGCCGCAAGATCGGGCACGTGACCGTGCTCGGCGACGACATGACCTCGGTGCGGGCTCGGGCCGTCCGCGCCGCCAAGTGGCTGCAGGAAGGCGAGTAGATGACCCCGCAGGTCGGCATCATCATGGGCAGCGATTCGGACTGGCCGACCATGGAGGCGGCGGCGGTCGCGCTGGCCGAGTTCGAGGTGCCGTTCGAGGTCGGGGTCGTCTCGGCGCACCGTACGGTGCGCAAGATGGTCGACTACGCCGAGTCGGCGGCCGGCCGGGGCATCCGGGTCATCATCGCGGGCGCGGGCGGTGCGGCCCACCTGCCGGGCATGGTGGCGGCCCTGACGCCGCTGCCGGTCGTCGGGGTGCCGGTCCCGCTCAAGCACCTCGACGGGATGGACTCGCTGCTGTCGATCGTGCAGATGCCCGCCGGGGTGCCGGTCGCGACGGTTTCCATCGGCGGCGCCCGCAACGCCGGCCTGCTGGCCGTGCGCATCCTCGGCGCCGCCGATCCGGTGCTGCGCGAGAAGATGGCCGGCTTCCAGGCGAGCCTGGAGAAGCTGGTCGCCCAGAAGGACGCGGCGCTGCGGGAGAGTCTGCTCGGCTAGGGTCGGCGTATGCGCCGCTGGGGTCTGTCGATCGGTCTGCTCGTCGTCGCCGGCCTAGCGGTCGCGTTCTCCTCGGTGATCACCGGCGCGGTGTTCGTCGTGCTGGCCGCGCTGACCTCGCCGCGAGCGTTCCCGCGATCGGTCAGCGACGCCTCGGCCCGTGAGTTGAGCGCCCAGGACGGCAGGCTGATCGTCTACTGGCGACCGGGCTGCCCCTACTGCCTGCGGCTGCGGGCCCGGGTCGGACCCTTCGCCCGCCGGGCGCACTGGGTCGACATCTGGGCCGACCCGGACGGCGCGGCCAGCGTGCGCGCCGTCACCGGCGGCGACGAGACGGTGCCCACGGTCGTCCACCACGGCGAGGGTTTCGTCAATCCGGCCCCGGCGCGGGTCCTGGAGATGCTGACGGAACGCCCGCGGTGATCCGGCCGTCCCACGTGTATGGGTCTTTCCTGGCGCTGGATGCCGCTGCTGCTCGTGGCGGCGCTGGCGGGCGGTTGTTCGGACGGTGACGACTCACCGGTTTTTCTGACCGCGCCCGCCGACTTCTGCCCGCAGGCGGGTGTCTCGGCCGGTCCTGAGCGGGAGCCGCTCGCCGCCGACTTCGTGCCGGTCTCGGCGGTCGCCTGCAACTACGACATCCTGATCGGGTCGAGAGCCTCGCCCGGCACCGGCGGCCGGTGGGTTGCCGCGCGGCGCGCGACCGGTTCGCTGGACGGGTTGGTCGCGGCGCTCCGGACGCCGCCGCCCACCGGCGGCTCGGACGACGATGTCTGCATGGCCATGTATCAGGTGCCGGTGTTCGTGGCGCTGACCGACGCGAACGGCCGGACCGTGCTGCCGGCCGTCCCGGGCACACCCTGCGGTTTTCGACTCGGTGCCGTGGACACCGCCATCGAGGCGCTGACCTGGACCGAAATCCGGTGAGGCGTCAGCGGAGGCGGACCAGGGCGTCTCGCAGGCCCTCTCGGGTGCGGCGGCGGTTTTCGTTGGTGGCGCCGAAGATCAGCAGGATCAGGCCGACCGGGAGCAGGACCAGCCAGGGGCCGACCAGGGTCACGGCGAAGTGGACGGCGGCGAAGACCGTTGCCACCGCGCCCACCACCACCGGGGCCTGCTGGCGGTAGGTCGAGCCGACGATCAGCGTGGCCACCGCGCCCAGCAGAAGACACACCTCGCGCAGGTCGCCGCCGTCGCCGGCCAGAACGATGCCGATGGTGGGGACGAACGCCGCCAGCAGCGCCGGGCCGTAGGCGGCCCAGCTGCTCAACTCCGCGCGGGTGCGGGACTCGACCACGCCGACCGCCAGCGCCAGCGCGGCGAACGGCAGCGTGTAGGCCTCCGGGAGGCCCACGTCGGCCAGGGCGATGAACATCCACCAGCCGACGATCTCGAAGCCGATGGCCAGCCAGAACAGCAGGCGCCGCTGGTTGGTCGACCGGCCGGTGCGGGACGCCGCCAGGCCCAGGACGGCACCCCACGCGGCCAGCAGCGCGGCCAGGTGGGCGGGCGCGTCGTAGGCGAGGGCGCCGGCCAGGACCGCCGAGGTGTAGCCGGCCCATTCGACGGTGGTCGCCTCGGGGCGGTAGTGCGGCAGGCCCATCCGGGGGACCGCGGCCTCGATGATGAGCAGGGCCGCGCCCACCCCGAGGACGCCGAACGCTGCCCAGGAGCGCTCCATGCCGGCGGCGATCGCGACGGTCAGGACGAAGAGCTGAGCCATGACCGCGGCGAACAACCAGCCCAGGACCCGGGCGATCTGCGAGCGGCCGGCCAGGGCGGCCACCAGGCCGACGCCGACCGCGCTGCCCAGGGTGAACAGGGTCATCTTCTGCTGGGCGAGGCTTCCGGCCAGGCCCGCGTTGCCGGCCAGCAGGCCGATCACGAAGACGATGTTGCGAACCGTACGGAGCATCGAGGCCCGCGCCGCCGCCGGTGGCGGGGTGAGGGCCAGGCCCAGCATCGAGATGGTGAAGACGAGCAGGGCCGCGGTGGTCGCCGCCGGGAACGGGAAGCGCAGCGCGATCGGGGTGATCAGCAGGGTGATGGCGATGCCGGGCAGGATCACCGGCACCGACTCGGACGCCTTGCCGCCGAAGCCGATCGCGGCCAGCGCCGCGGCGCCGGTCAGCAGGACGATGGCCAGCACGCTGGTGCCGTCCACGTAGCCGGAGGACGGCTGGGAGAGGGCGAGGATCGGGCCGTCCCAGATGTGCTGGATCTGCTGGAGCGGGTCGACCAGGGCGGCCCGCAGCGCCGGCGCGATCGAGAAGAGCGCCAGCACCGTCGGGACCAGCGCCAGGACCACGGCGCTGGTGGCCGGGTCGACCAGCCAGCGGCCGCGCAGGCCGCTCGGACGCATGCTCGTCCAGCGCTGGGACTCGTAGCGGGAACCGGACCAGTAGCGGTTGCGGGCGACGGTGAGGCCGGGGGCGGGGGTGGCGCCGCGCAGCAGCTCGGCCATCACGCCGAGCAGGGCGGCGGCCGCCGCGTATAGAGCGGTGGAGTAGGGGGTGGGGATCGACGCGAACGCGGTGCAGGTCGCGCCGAGCACCAGGCCGACCGTGGCCCACGGCAGGTATTGCGGGATCTTGCGGGCGATCACGCCCAGCACGGCCAGGCTGAGCGCCGACGCGGCCAGTGCCGCGGTGAGCACCACCTGGGCGTCGTTGCCCTGGTCGGCGGCGAGACCGGCGAACACGCCGGGCAGGGCCAGCAGCACCGCACCGGTGGCGGCGCCGCCGATCTGGGCGCGGTGCCGGGGCATGCCGGTGTCGTCGCGGGCCAGGTCGGCCTCGGTGACCGCGGACGACCAGAAGCGGCCGGGCGGTGCGGCGTCGTCCTCGGTCGCCGACACCGACACCGGGGTGCGGGCCATCACCGCGGTCAGGGCGCCCACCATCACGATGAGCAGCATTGCCAGGGCGGTGGACCATGGGCGGGCCAGGCCCGCGCCGGCCGCGTGCAGAAGCACGGCGGCGGCCGCGGCCGCGCGGCAGATGGCGGCGCGCGGGTCGGTGGCGGCCACGGCGGCCATCGCGTACGCCACCGCTACCGCACCGCCGACCAGCAGCGGGGACCACCAGGGCAGGCCGAGCGCGAACGGGGCACCGATCGCGGCCAGGGCGCCCGCGCCCGCGGACATCGCGTACGACCAGGGGCGCGGGGCGGCGAAACCGGCCGCGATGGCCAGTACGACCAGCGCGAACGGTGCCTGCCAGGCGCCCGGCTCCGAGGTGGTCGGGTATTGGCTCAGGTCGGCCGCCCACACCGGGCCGTGCAGGGTCAGCACCCGCAGGCCACCGGCCAGGGCCTGGTAGCCCGCGATCAGGCCGACCACGGCACCGGCGGCGGCCAGGCCGCGGGCGGGACCGCGGCGCCAGTCGTCGGGCAGCACCGCCACGCCGAGCGCGACGATCAGCACGACCACGCCGGCCACCGCGAGCGGGGCGTTCGGGAAGGCCAGGGCGAACACCCGGGCCAGGGCACCGCAGATCGCCACGGTGGCGGCGGCCGCCGCGACGTCGGGGCCGTCCAGGACGCGGTCGCTGCGCCGGCCGTTGTCGATCGACTTGGCGAAGAACAGCAGGCCGGCCGCGACCAGCAGCAGTGCGCCCACCCAGATGTCGGGCGGGGTGGCGCCCGGGGCCAGCAGGGCGGCGACGGCCAGCGCGACCGCGCCGAGGCCGGTGCCCGCGGTCAGCGGGACACTCACCTCGCGGCGGGCCACCTGGAACACGGCCGCGTAGCTGAGGGTGGCGGCCACCGCCAGGAAGCCGACGGCCAGCGCCGGCACGGTCACCGACTCGGTGGGGGGCGGCCCGTTGCCGGAGTCGGAGACGGCCAGCGCGGCCGTCACCGCGGCGCCGGGCAGGGCGAGGGCGGCGGCGCCGGAGGCCCAGTCGCCGATCATCCACGCGTACAGCCGGAACGGGATCTGGCGGGCCGCGACGGCGATCATCACGCCCGCGCCGGCCAGGGCGGTCAGCGCCGCCGCGGTCAGCCAGGACGCGCTGAGAGCGGCGCCCGCGCCGAACAGGCCGACCGTGCCGGCCGCGGCGACGTGCGTGATGGCGACGCGGCGGGTGTCGGCGGCCAGGCCGGCCGCGCCGATCGCGATCGCGGCCAGCACCAGCGGCCACGGCGCCTCGGACCAGCGCAGACCCAGCGAGGCGGGCACCGACAGTGCGGTCAGGGCCACGCCGATCACCGCGCCCTCGTGGCGCACGCTGCGCGGCAGGGCCAGCGCGGCGGCGAACGTGACCAGCAGCGCACTGAACGCCAGCAGCCAGCCGGCATCGCCGGCCGCCTCGGCGATCCGATGCGCGTAGTTCGCGGTGTCGGCGTGCCAGACCGGGCGGGCCGCCTGAAGCGGGGCCAGGGCGGCCCGCAGGCCGGCCAGGGTGAGGAAGACGCTGATGATCGCCAGCGCTACCGCCGACGCGATCTCCGGTCCGACCCGGATCGCCGGCGGGAGCAGCCCGACCAGGGCGCCGATGACGGCGATCGTGGCCGCGGCCACCACCAGGGTCCAGCGCGGCGAGACCACGTCGGCGATCCGGGCGGTCGAGCCGATCAGGGCCAGGGTCAGCACACCGCCGGCGATGTTGAGGGCCAGCAGGTTTTTCAGCAGGCGCGCGGCGGCCAGGGCGGCCAGCGCGGCGAGCACCAGGACCAGGCCGGAGCGCAGTGCGTCGGGCACCACCTCGGCCTGCAGCAGCGCCACCGCGGAGTAGAGCAGGGCGCCCGCGCTGGCCACGCAGAGCAGCGCGAACGTGATCTCGCGCAGCCAGTCGGCGGACGGCGGGGCGGCGGGCGGGGCCACCGGCACCGAGCCGGCGGCCGGTGCGCCGGCCGGGCGCGGGCCGGGGAAGATGCGGGTGGGCAGCCACCGCCAGCGACGCCGGCCGGTCATCCCCTGCAGGATCAGGTCCGGTTCCTCGGGCAGCGACTCGGGGCGCGGCGGGGCGTCGGCGGCGAAATCGGCCGCACCGGCCGCGTAGGCGTCCTGGTCGCCGGGCGCCATGCCCTCCCGGTCGGCGGCGACCGGGCGGTTGACCGGCCACTGCGGCACCAGCCGGCCGCTGCTGATCACCGTGGTGAGCAGCATGAGGTCGAGCACGGCGACCACGGTCAGGGCCATGCCCCAGCCGGCCGGGCTCTGGATCGCCGGGTACGCCAGGAGTAGCGGCACCGGCTGCAACGCGATCACCGTGGCGTACCGGGGCGCGCTCAGCTTGGTCACGGTCGCGTAGAGGAAGCTCGCCACCGAGGTGACCGCGAAACTGATGCCCAGATAGAGCGGGGCCGGGACGCCGGTGCCGCCGGCGAGGGCACTGCCGTGCAGCGCCCACAGCGTCATCGGCAGCAGCACGAGGCCGACACCGGCCACCGTCTCGGCTGTCGAGCTCAGGTCGCGTCGGGCGATGCCGGGGGCCACCACCAGCGCGATCGCGGTGAAGACGGCGAGGATCACGGCGCGGGCGAACGGGTTGCTGACCGCCACCCCGGCGAACACCACGGCGGCCACACCGATCAGCAGCGCGCCCAGCGCGAGCGTGATGTTCTGCACGGACTGGGTGGACGCCTCCGGCGGATGCGCGTGCGGGTGCTGCTCGCCGCCGGTGAACCCGGCCCGGCGCGGCGGTGGGCCGATCCGCTCGGTCGGCGGCGGATCGTCGAGCAGCGTGGTCACGCCGTCGGTGGCGACGCCGGGCGGGCCGGAGTGGGCGGAACCGGAGGGCGCCCAGTCGGGGCGCGGGCCGGTGGCGCGGGGCCGGCCGGGGGCCGGCGGTGGTGCACCGGCCGGCCGGGCGCCGGGCGCGGGCGGCGGAGCGTCCTCCACCCGGGTGCTGCCGGGCGGGGGCGGCGGAGTCTCGGCGGTGGCCTGGCCGGGCGGCGGCGGCGGAGTTTCGGCGGTGAAGCGGCCGGGAGGCGGCGGCGGAGCCTCGGCGGTGAAGCGGCCGGGCGGCGGCGGGGTCTCGGCGGTGACACGGCCGGACGGCGGCGGGGCCGAGAACTCCTCGGCGGGCCGGCGGCGGCGCTTGGTGCGGGCCGCCTTCTTCGCCTTGGCCTGCTGGTTGGCGTGGGACAGGATGTCCCGCTGGAACTGCGCCGCCTGGATCTTGGCGGCGATGTTCGTACGCTCCTTGGCCGCGGCCATATCGCGGATCTTCAGTTCCGCGATGGAGGCCTCGATCCGGGCCAGCTCCTCGTCGTAGCTGTCGGACTGTCCAGCCTGCGCCACGGCACCTCCTCGACCCCCGCGGGCATTTCCAGTCATCCGGGGATGACTAGAGCATGCCGGTACGACACCTCATTAGAACAGGCTCATGCGGGCGGAGATCTATGGAAACGGGCGCGAAACGCCGCCGACCTTGTTACGCGGGTGGGCGACCCATCCCCCGATAGGTCCACCCGGCCCGGGACCACTGGGCCGGATCCAGGCAATTCCGGCCGTCGATGATCCGGCGGGCCGCGACCAGGCCGCCGAGCAGGACGGGGTCGGCGTTGCGGAACTCGGCCCACTCGGTGGCGACCACCACCAGCGCGACGTCCGCGACGGCGGCGTCGAGAGTCGGCGCGTAGGTGAGGTGCGGTTGCGCGCGGCGGGCGTTCTCCATGGCCTGCGGGTCGTACACCCGAACCTGCGCACCGGCCGCCGCCAGCGCCGCCGCGGCCGCGAGACTGGGCGCGTCCCGTACGTCATCGGAATTGGGCTTGAACGCCGCGCCCAGCACCGCCACCGTCGTGCCGGAAAGGTTCGGCCCGGCCGGGCCGGACGGCCGTTCCAGCAGCTCGGCCGCCATCTGCAGCACCCGGCCCCGGCGCCGGGTGTTGATCAGATCGACCTCGTGCAGGAAGCGCACCGCCTCGCCGGCGCCCAGTTCCTGCGCCCGGGCCTGGAAGGCCCGGATGTCCTTGGGGAGGCAGCCGCCGCCGAAACCGAGCCCGGCCTGCAGGAACCGGTTGCCGATCCGCGGGTCGTAGCCGATCGCCCGGGCCAGCTGGGTGACGTCGGCGCCGGCGACCTCGCAGACCTCGGCCATCGCGTTGATGAAGCTGATCTTCGTGGCCAGGAACGCGTTCGCGGCCACCTTGACCAGCTCGGCCGTCGCGAAATCGGTCACTACCAGCGGAACGTCGCGGTCCTCGGTGGCGGCCAGGTCGAAGACGCCCTTGTGAGCGGCCCGGAACAGCTCGTTGGCCCACTCCGACCGGATGCCGGCCACGATCCGATTGGGCCGGAGCACGTCCTCGACGGCGTACCCCTCCTGGAGGAACTCCGGCGACCAGGCCACCTCGACGCCCAGCGCGGGGTCGATCAGCTTGGCGACCAGCTGTTCCACCCAGGTAGCCGTGCCGACCGGCACGGTCGATTTGCCGACGATCAAGGCCCGGCGGCGTAACAGCGGGGCGAGATTGGTGACGGCGCTTTCGACGTACGTCAGGTCGGCGCTCATGCCGTCCGCTCGCTGTGGCGTGCCCACGCAGATGAAGTGCACGTCGGCGAACTCGGCGGCCTCCTCGTAGGAGGTGCTGAAGCGCAACCGCCCGGCGGCCAGGTTGCGGCGCAGCAGGTCGTCGAGGCCGGGCTCGTGGAACGGCACCCGGCCGGACGCCAGCGTGGCTATCTTGACGTCGTCGACGTCGACGCCGAGAACCTCGTATCCGAGCTCGGCGAAGCAGATGGCGTACGTCGCGCCCAGATAGCCGGTACCCAGGAACGACAGGCGGGGAAGTGTCACATCCCGGTTAACGATCCGGCCTCTGGTGGGCGAGCGCTACGCGCCAGTAACATAGCGGCGGGGAATCGCCGATGGAAAGGGCCACCGTCATGTCTGAGTTCGACGTCTACCGGCTGCCGGAGGACCACGAGACCATCCGCGCCGCGGTGCGCGAGGTCTGCGACGCGCGAGTGGCGCCCAACGCCGCCGAGGCCGACGAGACCGGCGAGTTCCCCAAGGCGTCCTACGACGCCCTCCGCGCCTCCGACTTCCACGCCCCGCACATCCCCGTCGAGTACGGCGGTGCCGGCGCGGACGCCCTGGCCACCGCGATCGTGATCGAGGAGGTGGCACGGGCCTGTGCCTCGTCGTCGCTGATCCCCGCGGTCAACAAGCTCGGCTCGCTGCCGCTGATTCTCTCCGGCTCGGACGAGATCAAGCAGGCCTACCTGCCGAAGGTCGCCTCCGGCGAGGCGATGTTCTCCTACTGCCTGTCCGAGCCCGAGGCCGGCTCGGACGCCGCCTCGATGACCACGCGGGCCGTGCGCGACGGTGACTTCTGGGTGCTCAACGGCGTCAAGCGGTGGATCACCAACGCCGGCGTCTCCGAGTTCTACACGGTGTTCGCGGTGACCGACCCTTCCTTGCGGTCTCGGGGGATCTCCGCTTTCGTCGTGGAGAAGTCGGATGAGGGCGTCTCGTTCGGGGCGCCGGAGAAGAAGCTCGGCATCAAGGGCTCGCCGACCCGAGAGGTCTACTTCGACAACGTACGCATCCCGGCCAGCCGGATCATCGGCGCCGAGGGCACCGGCTTCGCGACCGCCATGCAGACGCTCGACCACACCCGGGTCACCATCGCGGCCCAGGCCATCGGCATCGCCCAGGGCGCGCTCGACTTCGCCAAGGGCTACGTCAAGGAGCGCAAGCAGTTCGGCAAGTCGATCGCCGACTTCCAGGGCATCCAGTTCATGCTGGCCGACATGGGCATGAAGCTCGAGGCGGCGCGGCAGCTGACCTACGCGGCGGCCGGCAAGAGCGAGCGCAACGACCCCGACCTGACCTACTTCGGCGCGGCGGCGAAATGCTTCGCCTCCGACGCCGCCATGGAGATCACCACCGACGCGGTCCAGCTCCTCGGCGGGTACGGCTACACCCGCGACTACCCGGTCGAGCGCATGATGCGCGACGCCAAGATCACCCAGATCTACGAGGGTACGAACCAGGTCCAGCGCATCGTGATGGCGCGGCAACTCCTGAAGGACTGATTCTCGACAGACTCGTCGCTGCTCACCGACCAGGATCGTGCTGAGCGGGCTCAGCACCGACTGAGCAGGCTGGATACGCTGAGTCGGTGAAGATCGACGAGGTTGCGCTCGAGGCCGGGGGATACGGGTTCCGGGTTCGGGCCTATCGGCCGACGGCTCCGGGCGGGACTGCGCTGGTCTGGATGCACGGCGGGGCGTTCATGTTCGGCGACCTCGACATGCCGGAGGCTGATCAGGTCGGGCGGGAGCTGGCCGAGCGTGGGGTCGCGGTGGTGTCGGTGGATTACACGCTGGCGCCGCTCGACGCGGTTCCGCTGCTGATGCCGCCCGGTGGGCCGGGGCCTGATGCGCCGCTGCCTCCGCCGCCCGTCTCGGACGCTCCGCGGGCTCGCTTTCCGGTGGCGTCGTTGCAGGTCGTGGCCGCGTTCGACTGGGCCGTCGCGACCGCGGGGCCGCTCGGTGCGGACCCGGGACGGGTGTCGATCGGGGGTGCCAGCGCGGGTGGCAACCTGGCCGCCGGCGCGGCGATGCGGCTGCGGGACCGGGACGGCGTACGGCCGGCTTCGGTTTTCCTGGTTTATCCGGTGTTGCATGCCGACGTGCCGGAAGCCGATGAGGAGCTGGGGGCGATGCTGGCGGGGCCGCCGGCGTTCCTGACGTTCCCGCCGGCGGCGATGAAGGCGATCAACGAGAACTATGCCGGCGGGTCACTGGACGATCCGTATGTCTACCCGGCGGGTCATGGTCTGCGTGGGCTTTCCCCGACGTACATCATCAATGCGGAAGCGGACCGCCTGCGCATGTCCGGCGAGGGTTTTGCCGCCGAGCTGGCCTTGGCCGGCGTCGACGTGACGGTGGTCCGGGAGCGGGGGACCGCGCACGGCTATCTCAACGAGACCGGTGACCCGGCCGCGATCCGCACGATCGAGCGCCTCACGGCCTGGCTGCGCTGACCCCGCGGGCGAGATGCCGGGTGGCCTGTTCCACCCGGTTCCGGCCGTTCGCCTTGGCCACGTAAAGCGCCTGGTCGGCGTCGTCGATCAGGCTCACCGGGCAGCGGTAACCGTCGCCGGCGGCCACTCCGGCACTGAAGGTCACCGCGACGTCGGCGTCGTTGACCCGCATCGGCGTCGACGCGACCGCGTGCCGCAGGCCGTCCACCCAGGCCGTCGCCTCCCCAGCGGACAGGCCGTGCAGCAGCAGCGCGAACTCCTCGCCGCCGTAGCGGGCGGCCACGTCACCCGGTCGTAGCGTGCTGATCAACCGGCTTGCCACGTTGACCAGCACGTCGTCGCCGGTGTTGTGGCCGTACTCATCGTTGATCTTCTTGAAGAAGTCGATGTCCAGCAGCACGAAGGTGAACCCGGTTCCGCCCTCCAGCGCCGAGGCCAGCTCGGTCATCAGATGCCGGCGGTTGTAGAGGCCGGTCAGGTAGTCCCGGGCGGCCTGCTCGGCCAGGCTGGCCTGCAGTGCCTCGATCGTGGCGAGCTGCATGCGCAGCTGCTCGGTCTGCCGGGTCTGCTCGGTGATGTCGTGGGCGACCAGGATGGAACCGGCCGGCTCACCGTTGCGGCTGAGCAGCGGGCTCACCCGGACGTTGAGGTCCATGCCGACACCGCGCACGTTGCGCAGGACGTAATCGCCCTCGGCGTTCTCGGGCAGCTGGCTCAGCAGCACCTCGATGTTGCGGGCCACGTCGTCGTCGGAGATCCCGAGCCGGGCGAGCAGGCCGGCCGCCGCCGGGTTGGCCTCGACGAGCCGGTGCGCGGGGTCGATGACCAGGACCGGGTCGGTCATGTTCTGGAAGACCTCGCGGTGCACCACCGGGGCGAGCGCCGGCGTGGAGTGCCGGGCCACCCAGTACATGGTCGGGGCGCTCAGCGCGAAGCCGCACGCGGTCAGGTCGACGAGGCGCCCACCGGCCAGGATGCCGGTCAGGTTGATCACCGACGCGGGGAGGAGCGCGATGATCGCGAGCAGGTAGCCGCGGTACCGGCCGGTCTGCCGGATGTACATCCGGAACACCGTGACCGCCGAGATCACGACCAGGACGTAGCAGTAGACGGTGTGCACCCAGAACAGCGGGCCGAACGTCGCGGCGTAGGCGCCGTCGATCGCGGTGGGCTGGACGTGCTCGATGAACAGGTGATGCCAGGGGTTGGTGATGATCGCGATCGTGGCCAGCGCCGGTTCGATGCTCAGCAGGAGCGCACTGCGCCGATCGAGCCGCCAGAACCGGTTCGTCAGCGCGCGAGAGGTCGCCCACCAGCCGCCCACCACCAGGTAGACGCCGGGGTACAGCAGCGAGATGGCCACCATCACCACGGTGGGGTCGCGACTGAACAGCGGAATCGTGGTGGCCAGCGACCACCAGGTCGCGCCGGCGGCGATCGCGGCGATGGCGGCGAAACCGGCGCCCTCGCGCCGGCGCCGCCACGCGATCACCGTGAGGGACGCCGCGATGAGGATGGCGACGGCGAACAGCGCCGCCATTGCCAGTGTTGCCATGCCCCGGCCTATCGGCCAACCGTCTCGCACCTTTAGTGAAACCGAGCCCGCTCATCCCATCTCGCGAACTGGGCGCGCGCCTGGCGTTCGCCGCGGGCCAGCAGGAGCTTCCGGCCGCCCGGCAGGCGACCGAGGCCCTGGCTGACCAGCAGGTTCGCCGCCACCCGGGTCAGGCCGTACCACGGGAGGCGATAGGGGAGGCCCAGGTCGCGCATGGCGTGCCGGCCCAGCAGCCAGGTGCTCACCGAGAGGGCGCGCTCGCGCTCCCACCGATCGTCCGTCATCTCGATCAGGGCCCTGGCCAGGGCGACCGAGTTGGCGTCGGGCGGCGGGTCGTTCGAGAGGAAGTGGTACAGCAGGCGACGGCCCGCCCGCTCGGTGCGCGGAAGCCAGGCGTCTTCGACGCCCATCAACCAGCCGACGTACGACCACAGGTGCATCACCGCCGCGGCGTCCGGGCCGGAGACGCGTACGCCGAGCAGGCGCAGATGCATCAGGAAGCTGGTGCTGAACACGCCCAGGGTGCTGGCCTGGTCGTACTGGTTGATGGGCATGCCGCGCCCGGACCAGTCCCAGGTCGGGTCGGCCTCCAGCTGGGCGTTGACCAGGGCGTGCATGACCCGCACGTGGATGGAGAGCCGGAACCCCTCGCCGTCGGGGGCGAGGCCGCCGGGCGCGGTCACCGCGCGCCACCAGATCGACGTCTCCTTGATCCGGCGCAGGGTCTCGCCGCCGGTCAGCCGGCCGGTGCGGACCAGCGGCTCAAGGGCGGCCGCCGTGCGGTAGCCGCCGAGCAGCGAACCGTAGGCCAGGACCAGGCCGGCGTCCATCCCGAAGGCGCGGCAGGCCTCGGCCCCGCGGGCCAGCAGCCGGTCGTCGACCCACGCCGGCCGCTGCGTGACCAGGTCGAAGAACGACCGGAACGGCTCGGGGGCGTCGGCGGTGGGTCCGGCGGCGAGGGCCCGGTGCAGGTCGCGGATGGCCAGGCCGGGCGTTTCGCGTACGGCGTTGACCAGCGCCGCGGCCGGCTCGTCCCGTCGGGTCAGGCCGGTCCGCAGGGCGGCCAGCTCGTCCTCGGTCGGCCGGGCTCCCGGTCCCGCGAAGATCCGCAGCGGGCGGGCGGCCTTCTCACTCCACCGCTTGTCGGCGGCGAAGCGGGTGGGCGTGGTCATACCTCGACGATAAGCTCCGCCCGGTGCCGGACCCACTCGGCCGGTTGTCCTGATGCAATTTGCATACTTGAATGGGCGGATGGCTTACGGGTGGGTGCCGGAAGGTGTCGATATAACCGTCCCGGATGCGTCGCGGGTCTACGACTACGCGCTCGGCGGGGTGCACAACTTCGCGGTCGACCGGGACTTCTGGCATCGGGCCGAGGCCGCGTTTCCCGAGGCCGGGCTGGTGGCGCGGACCAATCGGGCGTTCCTCGGGCGGGCCGTGCGGTGGCTCGCCGAGGCCGGAGTGCGGCAGTTCCTGGACATCGGGTCGGGCATTCCGACGCTCGGAAACGTGCACGAGGTGGCACAGGAGGCCAACCCGGCAGCCCGGGTGATGTATGTGGATATTGATCCGATCGCCGTGCAGCAGAGCCGCAGCCTTCTCGCCGACAACCCCTACGCCCGGGTGATCGAGGGCGATCTGCGCGACCCGGAGACGATTCTCTACCACCCGGATGTGCTGCAACTGCTGGATTTCGCCGAGCCGGTCGCGGTGCTGACCGTCGCCGTCCTGCATTTCGTCCCCGACTCGGCCGACCCGGCCGGCATCATGAAGCGGCTCGGCGACGCGATGGTGTCGGGCAGCTACCTGGTGGTCTCGCACCTCGGGCCGGAGGTCACCCCGGCGGGACGGGAGCTGCAGGAACGCGCGCGAAAGCTGTACGAACGCACACCCACTCCGGTGGTGATCCGCGATGCCGCGGAGGTCACCGAGTTGATCGGGTCCGACTTCGAGATCGTTCCGCCCGGGGTGGTGGGTGCGGCCGACTGGCATCCCGATCCCGACGAGGCGGACGATCCGCCGCAGCCGACGGCGCTGGTGGCCGTGGCTCGCAAGCGCTGAGGGGAAGGCTGCAGCCCATGGGGCAAACGCCGGATCTGGCGGCCCTCGCCGGCGATTGGCTGCGCGGGGTGACCCGCTCCGGCTTCGTGCCGGGGGTGCGCGCCCGCGCCCGAGCCGCCCTGCACGACCTGCTCGAGGAGCTGGTCGCGGCGGTGCGCGCCGAGCCGTTCGACCCGGCCGTCGGCCACCGCATCGGCGCCGAGCTGGTCGACCTGCGCATGTCGTCGCCGCCGGTGATCGGCATGACCGTGCGCCTGCTGGCCGAGCGGCTGCCGTCGTTTGTGGACGGTAACCCGACCCGCGTTCCGGCCCTGCTGGAGACGCTGGTGACCGGATTCGTCACCGCCCAGCGCGACGCGGCGGTCGGTGCCGCCGAGCAGATGAACCGCTCGGAGAAGATCCACTGGCGGCGGGTGCAGACCGACCTGCAACAGCGGCTGCAGGACGCGCTGCTGCACGACCCGGCCACCGGTCTGCCCAACGCGCAGCACCTCCGCCGGCACCTGGCCGGAATCACCACCGGCCGGGTCGGGCTGTGCCTGCTGAGCATCGACCGGTACGCGGAGCTGTCCGACACCCTCGGCCAGGACAACATCGCCAAGCTGCTCACCGCGGTCGCGCACCGGCTGGCCGGCGACCACGTGCTCGCCCATGTCGGCGATGACCAGTTCGCCCTGGTCGTCGACACGGCCGGCCCCGACGACGTGATCAAGCTGGCCGACCGTTGCCGCCGCGCCCTGCAGTCGCCGTTCCCGCTCGACGGCCACGCGTTGTACATCGACGTGACGGCCGGCCTCGTCGAGGCCCGCACCGCCGGCGCCGACCCCGACCACTGGCTGCGCGACGCCCGGCTCGCGCTCGGCTGGGCCCGCCGCGACCGCCGCGATCACGCCGTCTTCGAGAGCGGCCGGGCCGAGGCCGAACGCCGGCGCCACCGCCTCGCCGCCGCGCTTCCGTCCGCTTTGGCGAGCGGCGAGTTCGTCGCCCACTATCAGCCGCTCTACCGCCTCACCGACCGCGTGATCATCGGTGTCGAGACGCTGGCCCGCTGGCAGCGACCCGACGGTCTGCTCCTGCCGGCCGACTTCATCAACCTCGCCGAACACACCGGCATGATCCGCCCGCTCGGCCGCCACCTGCTCGAACAGGCCTGCCGTCAGGGCACGCGGTGGCGGCGGGCCGGCCACGACCTGCTGATCAGCGTCAACCTCTCGCCGCTGCAGCTCGGTGAGCCGGCACTCGCCGCCGACGTGGCCGACATCCTGCATCGATCCGGCCTGCCGGCCGGCAACCTCCAACTGGAGATCACCGAGAGCGCGGCGCTCACCGACGGCTACGCGGTCCTTCAGCAATTGAAAGACCTGGGCGTACGCCTGGCCCTCGACGATTTCGGCACCGGCTGGTCGAGCCTGGCCACCCTGTCCTGGCTGCCGGTCACGACGGCGAAACTGGCCGCCGAGTTCATCACCGACGCCGGCGCCCCGGCCGTCACCGAGGTGCTGCGGCACACCGTCGGCCTGTGCCATGCGCTCGGCATGACCGTGACCGCCGAGGGCATCGAAACCCCCGGCCAGGAACGCCTGCTGCGCGACCTGGGCTGCGACCACGGGCAGGGATTCCACTTCGGCCGGCCGATGCCGGCCTCCGTCCTCACCCAGCGTCTCCGGATTGCTCGCGATTGGTAACGTCGAGCCATCCACGATCGTCGATCATGAAGTGGGGCGTGGATGGTGGGCGGGCTTCTCGATCCGGACGGCGCGGCAGGCTACCTGCGCGATTGGAAGAGCCGTATCGACCGGATGGCGGCCGACACGCAGGCCATGAGCGACCGGCTCGGCGCGTTGCGGGTGACCGCCGCCGACGACAACGACCTCGTCGAGGTCACCATCGACTCGACCGGCGTCCTCCTCGACATCCGGTTCGGCGACCGCATCCAGCGCGTGGCGCCCGACGCCGTCGCCCGCGCCGTGCTGAACGCGCTGCGCGCGGCCCGGCAGTCGGCCGCCGCGTCGACCCAGAAAATCATCGCGGAGACCGTCGGCGACGACTCGGTCGCCGGCCGGGCCATCGCCGAGCGGATGACCCAGCAGCTGACCGGAGACGACCGTGACTGACGGATTCGCCGCCGACGCGGAGCAGATCCGGGCCCACGCCGCCAAGATCGACGCACTCCGCACCCGCTTCACCGCGGTGCGCGGCGCGAGCGCCGCCATCAGCCAGGACGACGCGGCCTACGGCCGACTGTGCGGCTGGATCTCCGCGATCCTCGAACGCCGGCACGGCCGACAGGACGAATTGCTGGCGTACGTCGAGGAAAACCTGCGCCTGGCCGCCGAAGCACTGGTCCGCACCGGCGACGACTACGACCACGCCGACCAAACCGCCGCCGACCGGATCCGCCACGCCGGAGGCCCACGGTGACCGACGTTTCGCTGGTCGCCGACGTGCGCTCCACCCGCACGGCGTGGAGCGGGGCGTCGCTGGCCGACAGCTTCCAAGGCGTCCACCAGTCGGTGCAGAGCGGCAGCTGGGTCGAGGGCGCACTGGCCGGCGGTGCGTTCGCGGTGGAGGCGGCGGCCACCGTGCTCGACCCGGTGAGTGCCCTGCTGTCCAACGGCCTCGGCTGGGCGATGGAGTATTTCGAGCCCCTGCGCGAGATGCTCGACAACCTGGCCGGCATCCCCGACCGGGTGATGGCCCACGCCGAGACATGGACCAGGATGGCCGCCGAAATCCAGTCGATGGCCGCCGACCTGAAATCGTCCCTGCTCTCGGACCTGCCGGACTGGCAGGGCCCGGCCGCCGATTCCTACCAGGGCCTGATGACCAACAATGTGGAGGCCCTGGACGGCCTGAGCGTCCTGGCCGCCACGATGTCCAGTGCCACCGAGGCCGCGGGCAACCTGGTGCACTTCACCCGAGACCTGGTCCGAGACCTGATCGCCGACCTGGTGGCCCGAGTGATCGTCTGGGCCGCGGAGTCCCTCCTGGTAGTCACGATCCCGGTGGTGGCCGCCCAGATAATGGCCGCGGTCGTGAAGTGGGCCGGCCGCATCCTGGGCTACACGACGTCCTTGGTAACCAGCCTGCGAAACCTCACCCAGCTGCTCGAGGGATAACCGTGCCGCCGAAGAGCCGCGGACACGACGAGAGCCTTCCGGAAAGGCCGAGGAGTGCCCGGCCGGCGGCGCGGAGTGTGCAGGCAGCACACGACGAGATCGGCGAGGCGGCCCGGGCGGGCCGACCTAGCCAGCAAACAAATCACCTGATCACCCGGCAGACGAGGGAAACCGGCGGCAGGCCGACCGGTCCTCCGACGCGTCCCCAGCGCGGTGACGATGCGGAGGTCCGGCGATCCATCGAGCTCGAGAACGAGGCGGCCGTGACGCTCGCCGATCACGGTTACCAGGTGCAGCAAAACCCGACGCGAAGCGAGGTCGCCGCGGCCCGGCAAGCCACCGGCGACATCGGCAATCCACGGTCGAAGCCGGACTATCTCATCGAGGGCCGAGTCTTCGATTGCTACTCACCCACCAAGCCGGACAAGAACGTCCGTGGCATTCATTCGCAGGTCATCGAGAAGGTGGTGATCCTGCGGCAGACTCAGCGCGCTGTGGTGAACCTGGCAGACTGGGCCGGCGATCTGGCCGCTCTCCGGAAGCAGTTCAGCGATTGGCCGATCGCGGGTCTCAAAGAGCTGAAAGTGATCACCCGCAACGGCGACGTCATCCAGATCGACCTGCCCAGCGGAACAGATTGAGAGCATGGACCGTGGCCATCGACTACAACCTGTACCTTGCCGGGAATCCACCGGTAGAGGTGGTGGCGCAATGGGCCTTTCCCGCGCTCGACGATCGTCCTACTGGAACGGTGCCGTTCCTCACGGCCGACCTCGACGAGAAATACGGCTACGACGTCGTGGTGACCTCCGGCGAGAACGCCTACATCGACGTGGTGACCGACGACGGCGGCTGGGAATGGGAACCGGAGACGTTCGTTCTGGTCGCGTTCCGCCTCGACAAAGAGGCTGACCGTCCGACGGCGATCGACAATGTCCTCTCCGCAGTGCAACGCGTCCTCGCGGCCGGCGAACAGGACGCCGCCCTCGTTCTGAACGGCGACATCCTTTTGCTTTCCCGGCTCGACGGCGTGGTGGCCAAGCATCGGCGCGGCGCTTGGTGGTCCTTTCATCCCGCGGCTGATCAGCTGATTCCTGGGTAGGTCAGGTGGGGCGGCACAGCTGGGGGTTGGCCAGTTCGGCGCAGGGGCGGTCGCCGTGGGAGCGGATTATGTCGGCGCCCGTCTGGTTGGTCAGGTAGCGCAGGAAGCTGGCGGCCAAGGAGTTCGCGGCGGGCTCGCCGTACGTGTAGCCGAATTCTGTTTCCCAGAACGGGTATGTGCCGTGGTCGGCGTCGGCGACCGTCGCCGGGTGGCCGTTGATGCGGACGGAGACCAGGCCCTTGCGGCCCGCCGCCACGCCCAGTTCGCTGTAACCCATCGCTCCCGGCGTCGTCGCCACGGTGCGCAGCACGGTCTCCGTCGTGTCGCGGGCGCAGCGGACCACGCCGGCCGGGGAGCCCGGGTCGACCGTGCGGCAGTCGTCGGAGTTGCTGCCGGGTTCGCGTTCGCCGGCCAGCACCCGGCGTTGGAAGGCGGCCCTCGTGCCGGAGCCGGGGTTTCGGCTGATCAGGCGGATCGGCACGTCGCTCCCGCCGACCTCCTGCCAGTTGGTGATCCGGCCCTGGTAGATCTGCCTGATCTGGTCCAGGCTGAGGTCCTGGACGCCGGCGTCGCCGTTGACCACCAGGGTGAACAGGAAGAATGCGATCGGCCTGGGCAGCAGCCGGGGCAGGCCGGTCGGTTTCTCGCCGTCGGAGAAGGCGAGGACGTCGGGGCCGGCCTGGTCGAGGGTCTGCAGGCCCTCGCCGCTGCCCCGGAACTCGTAGGCGAACGAGGCGCCGGGGCACAGGTCCTGGTACGACTTTCCGGCCTCGCGCGCGACCGGCTCGAACGCGGTGGAACCGATCAGCCGCAGGTGGCCGGAGGCGCAGTCGAGGGGAACGCCGTCGCCGCTCGACGCGAAGATGAACAGTTGGGCGACGACGATCGCGACCAGGAAGCCGACCAGTGCCATCACGCGCTTGGGTGTTCCGGTGCGGCTCTTGGTCTCCTGAATGCGGCCGCCGCTTACCCCGCCCTTGATCGTGCACTCCACGTGGGGCGGTGGATATTGCCGCGTGCCCTTTCCGCCGTCGGCGCGTTCCAGGGCGCAGAGCACCTTGTAGTGCTCGCCCCGGTTCATCGGGACCTTCGGCAGTTCCAGCACGGTGTCCTTGACGGTGAAACCGCCGCCGTTCTGGAAACTGGAACTGATGTTGTTGTCGCTGACCTCGGTGATCACGGCGCCAACCACGTTGCGGTCGGTGAAGGTGATCGTGATGCCCGTGTCGTCGGCGTGCGAGCGCGAGTAGTCGCTCTCGTCAATGTTCGTCGCACCGTTGTTCTCGATGCGCAGCAGCACGATGGTCGGGTCTTCCAGCTTGCGGTTGCCCACCATCAGCTGCGCGAACGGCCCGTCGTGATCGGTCTTGACGACGTTGCTGGCGGTGGTGTCCATCTGGACCCGATAGCCGAGACGCTTGCGCCCCTTGACGACGAACTCATACAGCGCCGCGATCCCGGGGACGACCACACCCAGGGTCGCGAGCGCCACACTCCACCAGAACTCTATGACCGCATTATTGGGTCGTCCGGCGTCGCGGGTGGACGATCGCGCCGAGGGTTCAGGGAATGTTTACTCAGACTCGGCGGAGGACGCTGACCACCCGGCCGAGGATCACCGCGTTGTTGCCGGGAATCACGTCGTAGGCCGGGTTGCGGGGGACCAGGTCGATGCGGTGGCCCTCGGTGCGCAGCACCTTGACGGTGGCCTCGCCGTCGATCATCGCGGCCACGATGTCGCCGTTTTCCGCGGTGGGCTGCTGGCGGACCACGACCAGGTCGCCGTCGCAGATCGCGGCGTCGATCATCGAGTCGCCCTTGACCCGCAGGGCGAAGAGGGTGCCGTGGCCGACCAGGCTCTGTGGCAGGGTCAACTCTTCCTCGACCTGCTCGTCGGCGGTGATCGGCGTGCCGGCCGCAATCGAGCCGACCAGCGGGACGCGGACGTCTTCCTCGCGTGTGGTCTCCGGCTCGGAGGAGCGGATGTCGACGGCGCGTGAGCCGCGGGCGTCGCGGCGGATGTAACCGAGATCCTCGAGGCGATCGAGCTGATGGGCCACCGAGGACGGTGAGGCCAGGCCGACCGCGGAGGCGATCTCGCGCATGGTGGGCGGATATCCCTTCCGGCCGACCCAGTCACGGATCATTGTCAGAATCTGCTGCTGGCGGGCGGAGAGCTCCTGCGCGGGGGAAGCCATGCGGTGACGATACTACACTTTTCGATCATCTGTACTAATGATCGTTCGAACGGGTGCCGCCGATGCCGCGGAGGCCCCCGCAGGGGCCTCCGGGCGTCAGATGTAGCTGTGGTCGCCCGAGTCCTTCAGGGCGTCGACCAGCTGTTTCACCTCTTGGGCGCGGTCGCGCGGGCACACCAGCACCGCGTCCGGAGTGTCCACGATGACCAGGTCGCGCACGCCCATGGCCGCGATCAGGCGGCCGGAGCTGGGCACCACCACCAGGTTTTCCGTCTCGCGCAGCAGCACGCCCGACTTGTCGGCCCCGTCGCGGCCGACCACGACATTGCCGGCGTGGTCGGAGGCGAGCACCGCGCCGAGGGTGTGGAAGTCGCCCACGTCGTTCCAGCCGAAGTCGCCCGAGACCGTGCCGACCCGGCCCACCGTGGCGGCACCCTCCATCACGGCGTAGTCGACCGAGATGCGCGGCAGCGTCGGCCACACCTCACCGAGCACGTCCTCCCGGGACGGCGAGTCCCAGGCCTGGGCGATGCGTGAGATGCCGGCCGCGAGCTGCGGCTGCTGCCGGGACAGCTCGGCCAGGAACACGTCGACCCGCCACACGAACATGCCGGCGTTCCACAGGTAGTTGCCGGACTTCACGTAGCTTTCCGCCACGTCGTACGACGGCTTCTCCTTGAATTCCTGCACGGCCAGCACCGGACCGTCACCGACCACGCTGCCGCACTCCAGGTAGCCGTAACCGGTCTCCGGGCGGGTCGGGGTGATGCCGAGCGTCATCAGCAGGCCCTGCTGGGCGCCGCCCATAGCCTGCCGGATGACCGCCGTGAACTGGTCCTTGTCGGCGATCAGGTGGTCCGAGGCGAACGCACCCATGATTGCCTCGGGCTCGCGCCGGGCGATCACCGCGGCGGCCAGGGCGATCGCGGCGCACGAGTCTCGCGGCGACGGCTCGATCAGCACGTTCTCGTCGGGGACCTCGGCGAGCTGGCGGGACACGGCGGCGGCGTGCGCCACCCCGGTCACCACCAGGATGCGGTCGGCGGGGGAGAGCTGATCGAGGCGGTCGACGGTGGCCTGCAGCAGCGACGCATCCGTACCGGTCAGCGGGTGCAGGAACTTGGGGTGGCCGGCCCGGGACAACGGCCAGAGACGTGTGCCGGTGCCCCCGGCCAGCACGACGCCGTAAAGCGCACCCTGTTGGTCAATCATGCTGGCGAAGTGTAGTGGGTCACGCGGCCGCGACACGTTTCCAGGTGGTGACATGTACCTCGGCACTGGAAGCCCAGGTGAACTCTTTGGCGCGGTCGAATCCGGCCTTCGCCAGCGTGAGCCGGCGCTGCTCGTCGTGCAGCAGATCGGCCAGGTCGGTGGCGATGCGGTCGGGGTCCTCGGTGGTGTAGGCCACCGCGTCGCCGCCCACCTCGGGCAGCGACAGCCGCGGCGTCGTCAGCACCGGTGTGGCGCAGGCCATCGCCTCCAGGATCGGCAGGCCGAACCCCTCGCCGAACGACGGGTAGCAGGCCACCAGCGCGCCACCCAGGAAGCCGGGCAGGTCGGCGTAGCGCAGATAGCCCGGGCGGAGCAGCCGCAGGTGCGACGGGACCTCGGCCACCGCGCGGTCGATCTCGTCGTCGTGGCCCTGGCCGCCGGCCAGCACCAGCGCCGGCGGGTGCGGCCAGTCGGCCACCGCGCGGGCCCAGCCGCGGATCAGGTTGGGAACGTTCTTCCGGGGCTCTTTGGCGCCGAGGAACGCGACATAACCGGCGTCGGTCAGGCCGAGGCGGGCGCGGACCCGCGCTTTCTCCTCCTCGGTCGGCGCGTGGAACGCGGTGTGGTCGACCCCGTGGTAGGCCACGTCGATGCGGGTCGGATCGGCATCGAGCAGCCGGATCAGCTCGTCGCGGGTCGCCTTGCTCGGCACGATCACCCGGGCGGCCCGGCGCAGCGACGTCTTGATCGCGCTGCGGAAGAAGGTGCGCTTGGTGTTGTCGTAGTGCTCCGGCTCGGTGAAGAACGTGGCGTCGTGCACGGTCACCGTCACCGGGCAGCCGGCCCGCAGCGGGCACGTGTAGAACGGCGAGTGCAGCACCTTGGCGCCGACCTGCTGAGCCAGCAGCGGCAGCCCCGTCTGCTCCCAGGCGAGCCGGGCGGGCCGGTGCGCGACCGCGGCCGGTCCGGCGATCACCTCAGCGTCACCGAGCATGCGGCTGTAACGCTCCGCATCCGACCGCTGGGCCACAACGGCCAGATCGACCCTGTCCGGATCCAACTGGCCGAGGGCTCCGAGGAGGCCGTCGACGTATCGGCCGACGCCTCCTCGATCAGCAGGAACGCTGGTGGCGTCGACGAGCACTCGCGGGGGGCGACCGGCGGTCACGAGGCAACTCCCAAAGAGGTTGTAATTCAGACCACTGGCAAGCCTACGCCCGGAATGCATCGGGCACGTGACCGCGACACCGCCTGATTCGAAGCGTTTCCGGGAACTCATTGCAAGTTCAGGATCAGTCACTCAGCGTGACGGGCCTATCGTTGGTGCGGTGCAGACCACGATCCCGCAGGCCTTGGCCGAGGCGGTTCGCCGCGACCCGACCACCCCACTGCTGACCTGGTACGACGACGCGACCGGCGATCGGACCGAGCTGTCCGGGGCGACCCTCGACAACTGGGTGTCGAAGACCGCCAACATGTTGATCGACGGCCTCGGCCTGGGCGTCGGGGACAGCATCGCGGTGGTGCTCCCGCCGCACTGGCAGACCGCCGCGATCGTGCTCGGCGCCGCCGCGGCCGGCGTGGCAGCCGACCTCGGCGACGAGCCGCAGCCGGTGGATGCCCTGTTCACGAGCCCTGCGCTGGCGGATCGAGCGATGGCCTGGGCGACCGGCGACCGGCTGATCACCGGACTGCTGCCGCTCGCCATGCCGCTGCGCGAACTCCCCCCAGGTTTTGTCGACTATGTGACAGAGGTTCGCAACTACGGCGACCACTTCCGCGGCGCGCCGATCGCGGACGACGACCGCGCCCTCGCCGGCCCGGTCGAGATGAGCCACCTCGCGGTGCTGCGCACGGCCACGGTCCGAGCGGCGGAGCTGGGCTTCGGCGCCGGCGACCGCGTCCTGATCGACACCCGCGCCTACCCCGACCCGGCCGACTGGCTCTTCACCCCACTGGCGGTGGGCGCCTCGGTGATCCTGTGCGCCAACCTCGACCCGGCCAAGACCACCGCCCGCGCCGAGTCGGAGAAGGCGACCGTGCTGCTGACCTAGAAGCCGACCGCGACCAGCAGGTACTGCGGGTCCTGGTGGGAGACGTAGGTGGACTGGGCGTTCACGTCGTCGTAGGGGAAGCCGTAGGCGCGGCCGTCGATGGCGTTGTCGTGCCAGAACTTCGCGTAGAAGTTGGCCGGGGCGGCCTGGTAATAGGCGCTCCGGTCGCTGGCCTGGGCTGCGGACACGTGCCGATTGAGCTGGGCACACTCGTCCGGCTTTCCGGACAGCGGGCCGGCGCAGCCGAGGATCTCCGAGCTGGTCGCGGCGCTCGTGGAGGCGGCGAAGTAGTCGGCGTAGCGGCCGCCCGGCTTGAATTCGAGGTCGCCGCCGGGGGAGAGGATCTTGTCCAGGCCCTGGGCCAGATGGTCGAACTCGGCGGGGACCGCGGCCTTGAAACGGGCGAACGTCGCGGCCCGGGACTCGGCGAAGACCTTGCGGCTCTCGCCCACCTCCTGGTCGAAGCCGTCGGCTGCGTGCAGGCGCATGGCGATCTTCAGGACGAAGGCGTCCACCCGCGTGGTGTTGCCGTTGAACTGGTCCGGGCCGACGGTGAATTCGACGAAGTCGTTGTACTTGCTGGTCGGCGAGCCCAGGTGGAAATACATCCGGCCGGCCGAGTTGGCCGGCATGTCCAGATAGGGCTGGTCGGCGATCGAGTGGGTCTGCCCGTTGAAGGTCCAGTAGACCTTGCTGTCGGGATAGGCGCCGTTCGTGCGATTCAGCACCTTGACCGTGAGCACATTTTTCGCCCGGGGGATCCCGGAGGTGTCACCCCAGAACGAAACGGACTTTTTGTCGGGCGCCGACGTCGGCGCCTTCGCCGGCCGCTTCGAAACCGGCGGCGAGGAGGGCGGGACCGCCTGCGGCGACGAGGGCGGTGCCGGTGCGATCGAGACGGGTACGGGGGACGCCGCCGTGACCGGAGCCGCGGCCGGGGGCGGGCTCGGCGCGCACCCCGCCACGACCAGCACCACGGAAAGAAGTCGCCATCGGATCGCCACGATCACGTAGCGTCCTGGGCGCAAACCGGCAGGTCAACGTGATGATCGACGCCGCCTGATTTGTGTTATGCCGGGTCGGCCGCACGCTCCCGGGCCAGCTCCTCGAACGCCACCAGTGACTCCGGGTTGGCCAGCGCGCCCTTCGCCGCCGCCGACTCGACCGGGGTGCCGGTCAGGATCCGCTTCACCGGCACCTCGAGCTTCTTCGCCGACAGGGTGCGCGGCACCGCGCGTACCTGATGGATCTCGTCGGGAATGTGCCGCGGCGAGAGAGCCGACCGCAGCTCATCGCGGATCTTCCGGATCAGGGCGTCGTCCAGTTCGAGGCCCTCGGCCAGGACGACGAACAGCAGCAACTCGCCGTTCGGGTTGTCGTCCTGCTCCAGGTGGACCACCACCGAGTCGGCGATCTCGGGCAGGCTCTCCACCACCGAATAGAACTCGGCCGTGCCCAGCCGCACCCCGCCGCGGTTCAGGGTGGCATCCGAACGGCCGGTGATCACGCACGTGCCGTCGCGACCGATCGTGATCCAGTCGCCGTGCCGCCACACGCCCGGATAGACGTCGAAGTACGCCTCCCGGTAGCGCTTGCCGTCCGGGTCGTTCCAGAAACTCACCGGCATGCTCGGCATCGGGGCCGTGATCACCAGTTCGCCGAGCTCACCGATCACCGGCTGGCCGGCCGGGTCGTACGCCTCCACCTTGGCGCCGAGCACCCGGCACGCGATCACGCCCTCGATGACCGGGTGCAGCGGTGAGGCGCCGACGAATCCGGTGCACACATCCGTACCCCCGGAAAGCGATTGCAGTTGCAGCCGCGTGCCCACCGCCTGGTAGACCCAGTCGAAGCCCTCGGCCGGCAGCGGAGCGCCGGTCGAACCGACGGCCTTCAGGCCGGGCTTGTCCGGCGTCAGGCCGGCCTTGCGGCAGGCCATGAGGAACGGCGCCGACGTGCCGAAATAGGTGATGCCGGCCTCGTCGACCAGATCCCACAGCGCCGACATGTCCGGAAAAGCGGGATTGCCGTCGAACAGAACGATCGAGGCGCCCACCGCCGGGCCGCTGACCAGGAAGTTCCACATCATCCAGCCGGTCGTGGTGAACCAGAAGAACCGGTCGGACGGGCCCAGGTCGTGGTGCAGCGCCAGGATCTTGAGGTGTTCGAGGAGGATGCCGCCGTGGCCGTGCACGATCGGTTTCGGCAGGCCGGTCGTCCCCGAGCTGTACAGCACATACAACGGGTGATCGAACGGAACCGCCTCGAAACCCATCGGGTCATCGCCGGCCAATGACTGCCAGTCACCCGCGCTTGCGTCCAGATAACCGATCGTCACCACGTGCTCGATCGACGGGATCGCCTCGACGATCGCCGCGACTTCCGTCGATCGGGAGATCGGCTTGTCGCCGTAGCGGTAGCCGTCCACCGCCACCAGCACCTTCGGCTCGATCTGGCTCCACCGGTCGACGACGCTGCGGGTGCCGAACTCCGGTGCACAGGACGAGAAGATCGCGCCGAGGCTGGTCGTGGCGAGCATCAGAACGTACGTCTCCGGGATGTTCGGCGCGTAGGCCGCAACCCGGTCGCCGTGCCCGACACCCCGGGCCTTCAGCCCGGCACGCACGCTCCGCACCTGCTCACGCAACTGCCGCGCGGTCAGGGTGATCGATTCCCGGCTTTGCGAGTACGCGATTACCACCGGATCGTCGTCCCCGATCCCCGGCATCCGCAACACGTGCTCGGCGTAGTTGACGGTCGCCCCCGGGAACCAGGTCGCCCCCGGCATGGTCGCGTCGGGCAGCACCGCCGACGCCGGGGAGTGGCTGATCACCTCGAAGTAGTCCCAGATCGACTGCCAGAACCCCGGCAGGTCGGTGACGGACCACTGCCACAGCGCCGCGTAGTCGGCGAACACCAGCCCGCGCTCCCGCTCCAGCCAGCGCAGATAAGCGCCGATGCGGGTGGTCTCGCGAACGTCGGCCGGCGGTTCCCACAGCACTGTGCCCGTCATGCACACACCTTAACTTCAGTTCAGGCCGTCATTTCGATCAAGGATTGAGCCTCTCCCGCCTCTCCGCCGTACGTCCATGTAGCCGGCCGACACACCCGGCGCGATGCGTCGTGCCCGGCCCACATTCCGGCGCTGACTGATCGGCCGCCAACTATGTCCACCCGGCCGAGCAAAACCGGCGCCCGCGCTGGTGCAGTCGGTCATGACGGCGGTTGCCCAGCGTGGGTAGCGTGCCAAGTCAGGAACCACCCGGGGAGTGAACCGTGCGTCACATCAGGTCGATCTTGTATGCCCTCGTCCTGGCGCCGGCCGCGTGGGTCCTCACCGGCGCCGGACTCACCGGCGACCTGACCACCCGAGGCCGCGACGGTTTCGCCGTCGAGACCTTCACCGGACTCCTCATGCTGCTGCTCGCCGGTGCCGCGTACGGAATCCTGGTCCTCGGCCCGATCTCCCCGGCCGGCCCGGCGGCCGCCGGCGTCGTCTACCTGGGCATGACGCTGTGGGCGCTGGCGTCCCCGTCGGCCTACGCCGACGCCTGGCCACCTTCGGTGGCCAAGGAGGGTTTCGATCTTTCCCGGCCCGGCTACGGCCTGGCCGCATTGCTTGCGGTTCCCTTGATCTGTACGGCGTTGAGCGCGCGCCGCTGGGCGAAATACGAGCCGCCGGTGTTGCCGCTGATCGGCCGGATAGGCCGCTTCCGAGGCGCCGCCACGGTCCCCGGCATGGCCATTTCCGCAGCCCAGACCACGGTGATCGCCTCCACCGGCACCGACTCCGACCCCACCAGGCCGATGCGCCTGCCAGCCGCACCCACCACCTCCTCCGACAACACGACAATCGTCGTTGCTGGTGGAGACGACGACCCAACCGCGAACGTCGCCGCCCCAAGGACGGCCGTTGAAGCCGGCAACGACGAGCCGACGGTTGCGGTGAGTGACCCGACGACGGCGACGGGCACTGTCGGTGACGAGTCGACAGCGGCGGTGGATGACCCGGAGGCCGAGGGCGAGCCGACGACGGTGATGGGGGCTGTCGAGGACGAGCCGACGGTTACGGTGGGTGATTCGGCAGCCGACGGCGAGCCGACCGCGGTGGTGGCCGACTCTGCGACGCCGGCGCAAGCCGGTGAGGACGAGGTGGCGGCCACCGAGGCTGAGCCGTTGGTGGAGAGCCGGCAATCCGAGACGCCTGCGGAAGGCCGGCCGGACACCGCGATCGTAGAAGTCGACGAGCCGACCGCGGTGATGAGCGGGCCGGCCACTGATGACCGGCTGACGGTGGAGGCGTCCGCAGACGACGAGCAGACAGCAGCGGACGGCCTTGCGTCCGAGAGTGATTCGGTAGTGGATGCTGCCGATGGCTCTGTGCCTGCGCCGGCTCCGGATGGCGACGAACCAACGACGGTGGTGAGCGACTCAGCGGGCGGCGTTTCGCCGACCGCAGCGGACGGCCCAGCCGCCGAGGGCGAGCCGACGGCGGAAGGCGACGCCGCACCGGAGACGGTGGCGGCCGCCGACAAACCGGCGACGGTGACCATCGGCGATTCGACCGAGGGCGACGAGTTGACGGCCGACGTTGCCGGGCTGGTGGCAGCGGACGGCCCGGACGCTGTCGATGAGCGCAGGGCCGCCGAGGCCACAGCCGGCGATGAGTCGACGCTGGCCATCGCCGAGCCGGGCGAAGGCGACACGCTGACGGCCGATGAAACTGAGTCGGCCGAGGGCGACGAGTCAACGCTGGCTATTTCTGAGTCCTCTGACGGCGACGAGTTGACGGCTGATGTGGCTGAGCTTGCCGACGGCGACGAATTGACGGCTGATGGACTTGAGTCGGCTGACCGCGACGAGTTGACGGCTGATGTGGCTGAGCTTGCCGACGGCGACGAGTTGACGGCTGATCTGGCTGAGCCTGCCGAAGGCGATGAGCTGACTGCCGATGTGATCGAGCAGGCGGAGGATGCTGACTCGGCGGTGGTCCCGGCCGCCGCTGAGCCGGTTGACGGGGACGAGCCGACGACGGCCGTTGTCGGGGTTGCGATCGAGGATGAGCCGACAGGCGCGGACGAGGAGTCGGCAGCAGCGGTGTTGTCGGCGCAGGCTGCCGGTGAACCGACGGCTGCGGTGCCGATCGGTGATGACCAGCCGGCGCCTGACGTGCAAGACGAGGATGACCAGCCGGTGGCTGACGTGCGGGCAGCGGACGAGCAGTTGCCCAACGGCGATGGCCCATCGGCGGACGCCGCCGATGCGTCGGTCGAGGGGGAAACCGCTGGATCCGACGCCGGCGACGACGAGCCAGTTGCCGTCGTCGCGGGCGCCGAGGACGAAGCGACCGTGGCGATGGCCGCTGGCGGGGATGCCCCGGCTGCCGCGGGCGCCGAGGGCTCCCTGGCCGGCGAGGGCACGGCGGCGGACGAAGCGACCACTGACCTGGCTGCCGAAGACGGCGATGCCGAGGCAGTGAAGGGCCTGACCGCTCGCGGTGGTGCGGACGCGATGCCGCAGGCCGAGGCGGGCGACAGTGCCGGATTCGACGCTGACGACAGCGCCGGCTCCGGGTCGCGGGATGGCGAGGATTCGACTGCCGCAAACGCGGCCGGCGCTCTTGTCGTCGAAGGCGCGGTGGCGGACGAAGCGACGGCAAGCCTGGCTGCTGAAGATGGCGACGCCGCGGCGGTGGAAGGGCTGACTGCGCGTGGTGGTGCGGACGCGCTGCCGCAGGCCCAGGCCGACGACGATGCGGAATCCGCGACGGGCGAAGGCGCCGGATCCGAGCCGGGTGATGACGCCGTGCCCGAGCCGGGCGATGACGCCGGATCTGAGCCGGGCGGCGACGCCGTGTCTGAGGCGGGGGACGATGCCGCGTTCGGCGCTCGGGGCGGGGATGAGCCCGGTGACGCGGGCGGCGAGGAATTGGTCGGGCCGGTGGGGGACGGCGAGACCACGGAAGCGCTAGGGGGAACCGGGGAGCGGGCCGCCGGGGTGCTGGTTCCGGGTGGGGAACCCGGGGACCGCACTCAGGTCATCAGGCTTCCGGTCGCGGATGACTCCGAGCGGACTCAGGTTGTTCGGCTTCCGGTGGTGGATGACGGGGAGAGAACGCAGGTCATCCAGTTTCCGGTGGGGGACGGCGGCTCGCGGACGCAGGTGGTGCAGTTTCCGGGCGGGGACGACTCCGAGCGGACTCAGGTTGTTCGGCTTCCGGTGGGGGATGACTCGGAGCGGACTCAGGTGGTTCGGTTGCCGGTGGGCGACGACGCCGAGCGGACTCAGGTTGTTCGGCTTCCCGTGCGGGATGACGGGGAGAAGACTCAAGTCTTGCGGCTTCCTCTGGGGGAAGCGGGCGAGCGGAAGCTGCTGCCGTTCCCGGTCAGCGATCCGGGGGAGCGGACTCGGATCATCGAGCCGAAAGAGAAGGACTCGGCTGAGCAGACTCAGGTTCTGCGGTTTCCGTCGCGGCCCATCGGGGAGTGGCCTACCCGGGACGTGCGTGGGCTGGGTGAGCGGACCCGCGACCTCAGCAACCGCGCCACGGGGGACGTGGGCGGGGACGAGACCCAGGTGATTCGGCTGGCCGGGAAGACCGTGGATGCCGAGCGTACGCAGGTCATCCGGCCGCAGCTGGTCACGCCGCCGGGGGAGCGCACCGAGGTGGTGACGTTCGGTGCCAACGAGGAGCCTGCGGTGTCCATCGCCGACGCTGAAGCGCCCAACTTCGCCGAGGATCCGACCGGGCGGATCGAGCCGCCCGCGGCCCGGAGCGACGAGGCGGGTGGGCGGCCGAAGAGCGTGTTCGGTATGGAACGGCCGCCGGACGAGGTGGGCGAGGACACCACGCACATCCCGGCGCAGCGGCCGCCCTCCGACGACGAGAGCTGACTTGGTCAGCTCAGGCGGGATAGCGCCGGGGGGATCTGGCGGGCCGTCGCCAAGGCCAGCGGAGACGGCAGCGCGTCGGGGGTGAACCAGCCCAGGGCCGAGGACTCCTCGCTGATCTGCTCGGTCGCGCCGGCCGGACTGTGGACCAGGAAGCGCACGTCGTAGTGCACCGACGGGGTCGCCGGCGTGCCCTCCGCGCCGCCGCAGCGGACCTCGTGGACGTCCACGTCGATCGGGTCGGGGTCCAGGCGCAGGCCGGGGATGCCGGACTCCTCGGTGGCCTCGCGCAGGGCCGCCGCGGCGAGGGTGTCGTCGCCGGGCTCGCAGTGGCCGCCCAGCTGCATCCACTTGCCCAGTCGGCCGTGCAGGCAGAGGAGAACCCGGCCGTCGGGGTCGACGACCAGCGCGCTGGCCGTGATGTGGCCGGGCCGGTGCGCCCTGGTCATCGCGACCGGGCCGGCCGTGAGCAGCTCGAGGGCGCGCTTGCGGGCCAGGTCGCCCTCCTCGGTGGTGGCCCGCCAGGCGCCGAGCACCCGGACCGCGTCGTCGTAGAGGGCGCTCACGTGGCGGCTCCAAGGAGTTCGAGAGGGATGTCGCGGCACGTCGCGCTCATTCCGCGGCTCCGGACAATTCCAGGCGGATGCCGTCGTCGTGCGGTAGCGGGATGCTCGTCACCGACTCGGCAGCCAGGGCGGCGCGGAGGCGGTGGGCGTCGGCGCCGAGGCGGATCAGGCCGGCGGCGGTGGTGTCGCGGGTCTGCAGGTGCAGCGCGACGGCGTTGGTGGCCGAGGGCTCGGCGGGGGTGACCGTCGTGGTGCGGGACAGGTGGGTCGCCACCGTCTCCAGGGCGCGTTGCACCGCCTCCGGGTCGACCGGTGGGGCGGGATGGTCGTGCTGGAGGGTGTCGGGCAGTTGGGCGGCGTCGCGCAGGCCGGCCGCCCGGGCCTCGGCGGTGCCCAGGCTGAACATGTCGCTCTCGGCGTCGCGCAGCAGCGGGGCCGCGCCGGGGCCGTCGGTCGCGGTGGCTTTCAGGTAGCCGCGCACCACGGCCACCGGGACGTTGTCGACCTTGCCCTTGACCAGCTCGCCGGCCGCGGACAGCTCGTCGATCACGGCCATCTGGGTGATCTGCAGTTCGTTGCCGTAGGGGTCGGTCTCGCCGCGGTGGTCGCGGAACGGTGGGATGCCGGCGGCGCCGAGCGCGACGTCGGTCAGGCCGTTGCGCCAGGCCCGGCCCATCGTGTCGGAGATGATGACCGCCACGTCGAGGCCGCGCGCCCGGAAACCGGCGCGCAGGCTGCGGGCTGACGCGTCGGGGTCGGCCGGCAGCAGGACCAGGTGGGTCTTGTCGACGTTGGAGGCGTCGATGCCGGCCGCGGCCATCACGAAACCGTGGTGGGTCTGCACGATCGTGGTGGGGCCGCGGCGGGCCACGACCCGGGCGGTCTCGGCGGCCAGGGTGGCGGCCCGGGCGGCGTCACGCTCGGGGCCGTCGGCCGGGACCTCGACCAGGTTGCCCTCGGCCTTGGAGACGATTTTGCTGGTCACGACCAGGACGTCGCCGTCGGCGAGCCAGGGGGCGGCCGCCGCGATCAGCTCGACCAGGTCGTCGCCGGCGGTGACGTCACCGATGCCGTGCACCGGCCGGATCTGAAGCCCGGTCACGAGACACCGGCCAGGGACAGGGCGTCGCGCACCATCTGGGCGGTCGTCTCCTCGGAGGTCATCCACAGCGGGACGGCCCGGGTGGGGACGCCGGGCACCTCGGTGCCGGCGTCGGTGCTGTCGACCAGCCAGCCGTCGAGCAGGCCGTTGTCGGCGCGGCTGCCGTAGAGCGCGCCCACGCCGGCCGCGCTCACCGCCACACCGAGGGTGGCCAGGCACTTGTCGGCCATGCCGCGGATCGGGGACTCGCCGATGATCGGGGAGACCCCGACGACCGGGGCGGAGGTGCCGATCAGGGCCTCGCGGATCGGGTCGACCGCGAGGATCGGGGCGATGCTGACCACCGGGTTGCTCGGGGCCAGCAGCACCACGTCGGCGGCCGCGATCGCGTCGAGGACGCCGGGGGCCGGTTTCGCCGCGTCGGCACCGACGAACACGAAGCGGTGGGTGGGCAGGTCGCCGCGGTAGCGGACCCACCACTCCTGGAAGTGGATGGCCTTGCGCTCGCCGTCGACATCGACCACCACGTGCGTCTCGAGCCGGTCGTCGGTGGCCGGGAGCAGCGTGACGCCGGGCTGCCAGCGCTCGCACAACGCCGCCGTGACGGCGGACAGGGGAAAACCGGCGCTGAGCATCTGGGTGCGTACGAGATGGGTGGCCGTGTCCTTGTCGCCCAAGCCGAACCACGACGGCTCGACGCCGTAGGCGGCGAGCTCCTCCTTGACCACCCAGCTCTCGCCGACCCGGCCCCAGCCCCGCTCGGGGTCGTGGGCGCCGCCCAGCGTGTACATCACGCTGTCGAGGTCGGGGCAGATCTGCAGGCCGTGCATGCGCACGTCGTCGCCGACGTTGACCACGGCGGTGACGTCGGCGCCGATGGCCCGCGCATGGGCACGCACGCCGACGAGGAATTTCGCACCGCCGATACCGCCGGTGAGGACCACGATCCGCATGGCGACATCTTCCCGCACGGGTATGACAGAAGTGCCCTCCGGGTAAGCGGCGCCACATGCACGACCGGTCTACGCTGGGCCGGTCTCAAAATCATCATCCGTCAGGGAGAATCCGTGACCAGCCAACCGCAGCCCACGCCGGGCGAGGGCAGATCGGCCGGCCAGTACCTTCGCCCCCTCCGCGATCTCGCGGCATATGCCCTGGTCGGGGCGGTTGCCGTGTTCCTGCTCGTGGCGATCGTCGACCTGTTCGGCGACGGCTTCAGCTACCGCACCCAGGGCAGCTTCGGCGGCTTCATCAACCTTGCCACCATCGCCTTCCCGATCGGGGCCGTCCTGCTCTCGCTGCTGGTCGAGCCGCGACACCCGAAGGCGCAGCTGATCGTCATCGTGGCCGTCGTGGAGTACGCGGTGATGGCCGTGTTCGGGTTGTTCTTCGGCGTGCTGATCGGCCTGATCAACGAGGCCGGCCACAACGGCGCCCGCAGCGCGTTCGAGGGTCTGCTCGTGCGGGTGGCGTGGCTCGCCGTCTTCGCCGTCGCGGCCTACGCGGTGTTCCTGATCTGGCGCAACATGTTCTACACGCCGCGCCCGAAGGCGCAGCCGGGCGTCTACGGCCAGCCGCAGTACAACCAGGCCGGCGCCTTCCCGGGCCAGCCCGGCTACGGCCCGCCGCCCGGCCAGCCCGCTCCCGGCCACCCCGGCCCGGCCCAGCCGTTCGGTGCGCCGCCGCAGAGCGGTCCGCCCGCGCAGGGCGGTTACCCGCCGGCGCCCGGCCAGCCGGGCTACGCGGCCCCGGGAATGTACGGCCAGCCGGCCCCGACGTGGAACCAGCCGGCGACGCCGATGCCCACCGCCCCGCCGCCGGCCGCGTTCACCCCGCCGGCCGCTCCCGCGAGCGAGCCCACTCAGGTCGTGCCGCAGGCCGCACCGCAGGCCGAGGGCGAGGACCGCACCCAGAAGATCACCGATGACCGGCCGGGCTACGGGCCGGCCGATCAGGATCCGCCCCGGCAGTAAACGCCGCGTGCCCGGGCGCCGTGTCCTATTCCACTGCGCGCGCCCGGGCACGACCGGGGCAACCGGTCAGTTTCCGGCCTAGGCTGCACTGCGTGGTAAAGGTCAACGAGGAACCGGTTCCGACCGAGGCGAGTATTCGCCGCGCCCTGCGCCGCGCCGCCGACGGCAAGGCCATCGATGCCGAGGAGGCCGCCGCGCTGCTGGCGGCCACCGGTGATCCGCTCGACGACCTGCTGGCGATCGCCGGCGGCATCCGGGACTCCGGTCTGCGCCTGGCCGGCCGGGAGGGCGTCGTCACGTACTCTCGTAAGGTTTTCATCCCGCTGACGCGGCTCTGCCGCGACCGCTGCCATTACTGCACTTTCGCGACCGTGCCGCACCGCCTGCCGGCGGCGTTCCTGGAGCGCGACGAGGTCCTCGAGATCGCCCGCCAGGGCGCGGCGCAGGGTTGCAAGGAAGCGCTGTTCACGCTGGGCGACCGGCCGGAGGAGCGGTGGCCCGCGGCCCGGGAGTGGCTGGACGAGCGCGGTTACGACTCCACCCTCGACTACGTGCGGGCCTGCGCGATCGCGGTGCTCGAGGAGACCGGCCTGCTGCCGCACCTCAACCCGGGCGTGCTGAGCTGGGCCGAGCTGCAGCGGCTCAAGCCGGTGGCGCCGAGCATGGGCATGATGCTGGAGACCACGGCCACCCGGCTGTGGTCCGAGCCCGGCGGTCCGCATTACGGCTCGCCGGACAAAGAGCCGGCGGTACGCCTACGCGTGCTCGACGATGCCGGCCGGGTGGGCGTCCCGTTCACCACCGGCATCCTGATCGGCATCGGCGAGACCCGGGCCGAGCGGGTCGACGCGCTGTTCGCGATGCGCCGCACCGCCCGGGAGTACGGGCACATCCAAGAGGTCATCATCCAGAACTTCCGCGCGAAGCCGGACACGGCGATGCGCGGGATGCCGGACGCGGAGCTGCGTGAGCTGGCCGCGACCGTGGCGGTGGGCCGGATCATCCTGGGCCCGCGGGCCCGCATCCAGGCCCCGCCGAACCTGATCGACGCCGAGTTCTCCCTGCTGCTGAAGGCCGGCATCGACGACTGGGGTGGCGTCTCGCCGGTGACCCCGGACCACGTGAACCCGGAGCGGCCATGGCCGCAGATCGACCTTCTGCGGGAAAAATCGGCTGAAGCCGGATTCGTCCTGCGGGAGCGACTCACGATCTATCCGGAGTTCGTGAAGCGCGCCAACGAGGGCTGGCTGGATCCCCGCCTCGCGGCCCACGTGGCAGCGCTGGCTTTGCCCGACGGCTTGGCCGACGAAGAGGCGATCCCCACCGGGATGCCGTGGCAGGAGCCGGACGACGCGTTCGGCACCGGCCGCACCGATCTGTTCGCCACGATCGACACCACCGGTCGCACCGGCGATCGCCGCTCCGACTTCGACGATGTCTACGGCGACTGGACCGAGGTCGCCGCGCACATCACCACGGACAGCGCCAAGAGCCTGCCGACCGACGTGCTCGCGGGCCTCAAGCTGGCCGGCGAGAACCCGGCCGCGCTGCTGCTGCCGGAGCACGAGGACAAGGCGATGGCCCTGTTCAACGCGGACGGTTCGGCGCTCGACGAACTCGCCCGAATCGCCGACGACCTGCGTAAGGAGGTCAACGGCGACGACATCACCTATGTGGTGAACCGGAACATCAACTTCACCAACGTCTGTTACGTCGGCTGCCGGTTCTGCGCGTTCGCCCAGCGGGAGAAGGACGCGGACGCCTACCGGCTGAGCGTCGAGCAGGTCGCCGACCGGGCCGAGCAGGCCTGGCAGGACGGTGCCTCCGAGGTCTGCATGCAGGGCGGCATCGACCCCAAGATGCCGATCACCGCGTACGCCGATCTGGTGCGCGCCGTGAAGCAGCGGGTGCCCGGCATGCACGTGCACGCGTACTCCCCGATGGAGATCGTCACGGCCGCGTCCAAGGCCGGCGTGCCGATCCGGGAGTGGCTGACCGAGCTGCACGAGGCCGGCCTCGACACCATCCCGGGCACCGCCGCCGAGATCCTCGACGACGACGTGCGCTGGGTGCTCACCAAGGGCAAGCTGCCCGCCAGCACCTGGATCGACGTGGTCACCACGGCCCACCAGGTGGGCATCCGGTCGAGTTCGACCATGATGTACGGCCACGTCGACCACCCTCGGCAGTGGCTCGGCCATTTCCGGGTGCTGGCCGGCATCCAGGACGTGACCGGTGGCTTCACCGAGTTCGTGGCCCTGCCGTTCATCCACACCAACGCCCCGATCTACCTCGCCGGCCTGGCCCGCCCCGGCCCGACCTGGCGGGAGAACCGGGTCGTGCACGCGATGGCCCGGGTCCTGCTGCACGGCCGGATCAACAACATCCAGTGCTCCTGGGTGAAGCTGGGCGACGACGGCACCCGGGTGATGCTCAACAGCGGTTGCAATGATCTTGGCGGCACCCTGATGGAGGAGACGATCTCCCGGATGGCGGGCTCGGAGCACGGCTCGGCCCGCACGGTTGCGGAGCTGAAGGAGCTCGCGGCGGCGGCCGGACGGCCGGCGGTGGAGAGAACGACTGTGTACGGCCGCAGGTAGCCCCCCTGTCGGGTTGATCACCTCAACCGAATGGACCTTGGTTACAAGGTCACAAATCGGGTTAAATTGGACGTGACGCGCCAGGGTGGCGTAACCCTGTGTGGCTCCTGAGAGATAGGGCAGGAACGGGACCACGACGCGCCGAAGGCGCGCCGGGGAAACGGGCCTATTTATCAGGTTCGGCTTGACGACGCACGTCTTACACGCGTGTAATTTCGGGTGGGGTTGTGGGGTCGGGCGCTACGTAACTTTCGCGTTCGCTCCGCAAAAAACACGCCGCGTGCGTGGGGGGTCAGCGCCGGCAGTGATGCCGGCGCGGGAATTGGGAGGCACGCCGATGGAAGCGCAGGTTGAAGGGGTAGACCTGCTCGGGGACGCGCCCGAGTGGCAGGAGCGGGCGCTGTGTTCGCAGACTGATCCGGAAGCTTTCTTTCCGGAAAAGGGCGGCTCCACCAGGGAGGCGAAGCGGATCTGTGGCCGGTGCGAGGTCAAGGGGGAGTGCCTGGAATACGCACTGGGTCACGACGAACGCTTCGGCATCTGGGGTGGACTGTCCGAGCGTGAACGCCGCAAGCTGAAGCGGCGAGTGGCTTAAGAAAGCTCGTCGGGATCAACGCCGAGCAGGTTGGCTACCTGCTCGATGATCACATCGTGGACGAGGTCGGCGAGGTCTTCGCGGTCCATCGCCCGGAACTCCAGCGGCCGCCGGTAGAGCACGATCCGAGGGGGAAGCTCCTGCCGGCCGGGGCGGCCGGGCAGCAGACGGGCCAGCGGCACCTCGCCGTCCTCGAGCACGTCAGAGTCGTAGACGTTCAGATCGGGAGGCACGTCCTCCACCGCGAACTCGACGCCGGCCAGCTCTTTCGCGTAGCGCCGCTCGAGGCTCTCGACCGTGTCCAGCACGAGATCGTCGAAGATCTCCGCTTTCGTGCGGGCCAGGGGCACGGTCGCCGGCACCAGCCGGCCGCGCAGACCACGGCCGTGGCGATCGCGGCGGGTCGGATGACCCGGGCCGTCTCTGCGGGCCGTGTTGCGTCGGCGCTCAGGGCTGGTGGTCACCTCGCAACTCTAGTCCTCCGCAGGGGGTACTCGGTGACAGCCGGGTTTCGCCGCGTGTCCGGCCGGAATTCGTCCCAACGGGGCGGCGTGTCACCCGCCTATAGCCGAATCGTGATGCACGGCGGGTCGGCGTGTCGCGCGGTTTCGAGGCGCGTGCACGCCTCCGGGGCGATAACGTGCCGCCGTGAGGTCACCACGGCGCTGCTCCCGGAACGGCTGTCCCCGACAGGCGGTCGCCACTCTGACCTACGTCTACAACGACTCGACCGCCGTCGTCGGCCCCTTGGCGGCGTTCGCCGAGCCCCACACGTACGACCTGTGCGAGCCGCACGCCCGCAGCCTCACCGCCCCTCGAGGCTGGGATCTGGTTCGGCACGACGGTGATTTCGCGCCCCCACCCCCCACCACCGACGACCTGGTCGCGCTGGCCGACGCCGTGCGTGAGGCGGCCCGGCCGCCGGCCCCGCCGCCGCGCAGCGACGAGCAGGACCTTCCCGGCCACCAGACGGGCCGGCGTGGACACCTACGGGTGATTCCGCCGACCCACTAGAGATCTTTTCGGGTCGGGTCCCGCCACTCCAGAAAGAACGTGACCCCAGCCCAGGCTCCCCGAAACGGAGAGCTGGACACTTATCGCGCGGAAGGCCATCGACCTCCCGCATGATGGTCGCCGCGCTCGGATACCGGGTTGTCGTCCCGCTTCCTGGGCATGGTCCCGCCTGATGAGCAGCGCTTCCACACCCTGGACCACCCAGCGGTCAGAAGAACATGACATACCGCCTATGTCCGACGCCGACAGCCCGGCCAGGGGCGACCTTGTGGACTTGGCGTGCGGACGGCGGTTTCAAGTGGTGGTT
>NZ_BOQN01000011.1 GCF_018332695.1 Paractinoplanes toevensis | reverse complement strand
TCGTCGTGGGAGCCGTCGTCGGAGCCGTGGTCGGTGCGGTCGTTGGTGTTGTGCTGCCGGTCAGGGTTCGGGTCAGGGCGGGGTACCAGGCGTCGGACATCTTCTGGAAGCCGGTGTCGTTCGGGTGTACGCCGTCGACGTTGTCCGCTACCGCGTCGTAGCCGGTCCACAGGTCGGCTACCGTGATCGGCGACTGCGCTGTGCTCAGGCCGGCCGCCCAGGCCGGGATCGCGTTGTTCAGTGCCGCCACGTCGGCGGGGCAGGTGGCGCAGGCGGCCGCGCTCATCGGGATGATCTGCGCGACGACCACCTTCATGGCCGGGTTCTGGGCTCGCATCTGGCCGACCAGCTTGGTGAACGCGGTCAGCTTGTCGGCCAGCGGGATGTAGCCGCCCCACATGTCGTTGGTGCCCAGGTGCATGAGCACGACGTCCGGGTGGGCGGCGGCCAGCCACGGTGGCAGCTGGTCGTTGGCGGCGATGCCGGTGGCCGCGTAGCCGCCGTGTCCCTCGTGGTCGAAGTCGTAGGTGTAGCCGGGGTTGCAGCCGCCGCCGTCGGACTGGGTGCCGACGAAGTCGATGTCGGTGTAGCCGGATGTCTGCAGCCGGTGCCAGAGCTTGGCCCGCCAGCAACCCGGGCCGGCGGTGATCGAGTCGCCGAGCGCCATGATGCGGACGGGGGTGGCGGCCTGGGCGGGCGGCGCCACGGCCACGACGATGGCGGCGGCCGCGAGCAGGACGGAGAGCAGGAACCTTCGCGGCACGGTCGACACCTCATAGACGTAAGTCGATTGGGAGCGCTCCCAGAAGGATCGACTTCTTTGCCCGGCACGTCAAGAGTGTCACTGGGAGGCGGCGACCGCTCCCTGGTCCGCACCGGTCACGGTGATCGTGACCTGGGCGATCGCCGGGTCGTCCAGCAGCTCGGCGCGCAGGCGGTCGACCTGGCCGATCAGGGCGGCGGCCGGCTCGTCGCGGTGCCGCTGGTCGGGGGTGAGCCGGATGTTGACCAGCAGGCTGGACGGGCCGACGTAGACCGCGTGCACGGTGGCCGGCTCGCCGACCCAGTCCGCGGCGGCGACCCGCTGCCGGATCGGCTCGACCACGTCGTCCGGGGCGGACTCCTCCAGCAGCAGCGACTTGGAACGGCGGGCCAGCAGGAACGCGACCACGATCAGCAGGACGCCGATGAAGATGCTGCCGATCGCGTCCCAGGTCGCCCAGCCGGTCCACGCGTGCAGCAGCAGCGCGGCGAGCGCCACCGCCAGGCCGACCAGCGCCGCGGTGTCCTCCAGGAAGACGGTGGTGGCGCTGGGGTCCGAGGCTCGCGCCAGGTGCTCCCGCATGGACCGTTGCCGTTCGGCGGCGTCCTGCTTGAGCTGCTTGCGCGCGGTGTGCCAGGAGTACGCCTCGAAGACGGTCGCCACCAGCAGCACCGCGACGCCGACCCACAGCGACTCGACCGGCTCGGGCAGCAGCAGGCTGCGAATACCCTCCCCGATCGACAGGGTCCCGCCGACCAGGAAGATGCCGAGCGCGGCGAGGAACGCCCAGAAGTAGCGCTCCTGCCCGTACCCGAAAGGTCGTTCCGCGTCGGGACCGCGCGCCGATTTCCGCAGCCCGACGAAGAGCAGCACCTCGTTGCCGGTGTCGGCCACCGAGTGCGCGGCCTCGGCCCACATCGACGCCGATCCGGTCAGTAACGCCGCCACGACCTTCGCCACGGCGATCCCCGCGTTGGCGATCACCGCGACGAGAACCGTACGGAAGGAGGAGTTTTCGTCTTCAGCCACGCCCCGCCCGTACCCATGGATGGGGGTGGGCAATCAGTGGACCTCGCGGAGCTTGCCGGTCTCGACCTCGTAGACGAAGCCGCGGACCGAGGACTTCACCGGGATGAACGGGTCCTCGAGGATGCGGCGGACCGACTGGCGTACGTCGGCGTCCAGGTCGGTGAAGGCCTCGGCCGCCCACGGCGGGCGGATGCCGGTCTCCTGCTCGATGGCGTTCTTGAAGCCGTCGTCGGTGAAGGTCAGCATGCCGCAGTCGGTGTGGTGGATCAGAATGATCTCGGTGGTGCCCAGCAGGCGCTGACTGATGGCCAGGCTGCGCAGCTCGTCGGCGGTGACGACCCCGCCGGCGTTGCGGATGACGTGCGCGTCACCCTCGGAGAGACCCAGCAGGCCGTACGGGTTCAGGCGCGCGTCCATGCAGGCGAGCACCGCCACGTGCTTGGCCGGCGGCAGCGGCAGCGTGCCCTTGTCGAAGTCGGCGGCGTATCGGGCGGCGTTGGCCAGCAGTTCGTCGGTGACGGTCATGGTGGGACCTTCCGGTCGAGTCGGTGTCGGCCCCACCATAACCACATTTCCTATAGATCGACTAGGACTCGAAGGTGTCGTGGGTGACAGGTCGCGGCGATGCGGTCGGCCGGCGGGTGCATGGTCACCCCGCTGCCGTCGGTGACGGCGCTTGTCTGGTACGCGTACCCGAAACCGTCCGTGCCGCCCGCGTTCTCGAGCCCGATCGTGGCGCTCGTGCGTCCAGGTAGAGATCGTCCCAGAAGGGGTCGTCAGCGCGGTGTCGAGCCGCGCCGCAGCGCCCCTCGGCCGCGGTGGCCGGTGCCGCGCCGGCCACCGCGGTCATGACGGCGGCCGCACCCAGCGCGGCCACCAAGAGTTGCGCTATCACTCCGTTGGCGGGCATTGTGGACGGTCTTGCCAGGACGGTCAGAACTCCCGGTACATCAGGTGCAGCCCGACCCGGCCGAGGGCCGGATGCTCGAATGCCCGCGGGACGGTGCCGAGCACCCGGAAGCCGTTCGTACAGCTGGACCGCCGACCGGTTCGACTCGGCCACCGCGTTGAACTGCATTCCGGCGTACCCCTGCGTCTCGGCCCACGCGATCGCGTCGCGGCAGAGGGCGGCGCCGACACCGCGGCCGCGTTCGCCGGCCGCCACCATGAAGCTCGCGGTGGAGATGTGCGCGCCCGGGCCCCCGCGATTGGGGCCCATCTTCGCGGTGCCGAGCACCCGGTCGCCGTCCACCGCGACGACGGTCCGGCCCGGCGGCGCCTCGACCCAGACGGCACGCGCCTGGTCCTCGGTCATGCCCGGGTCGTAGACGAAGGTCTCCGCGGCCCGCACGACGTCGCGGACGATCGGCCACACCCGCACCCAATCGGCTTCCTGGAACTCACGCACTCGCATCGGCGCACGCTACCGGCCGGCCCGGCCGGCGACGACCCGGTTCCGCCCGGCGCGGTCAGCGGTTGAGGTAGGCGGCCAGGCCGCCGAGTTCCTCGCTGGCGATGAACACCGAGCGCAGGTTGATGATGGCTTCCTCGACATGGGCCGGGCAGCCCCACGCCGCGTCGCCCCACGAGTCGGCGAGCTTGATCTCGGCCGGCGCGGTGCACCCCGGCGAGCCGCCGAGCTGGCAGCGTTCGGGGTGCGGCCGGGCCGCCTGGGCGGCCGCGGCCGTACGCATCCGGTCGGCGAGTTCCGCGGCGGCCGTGGCGCGCTGCTCGGCGGCGGCCCGCAGCTCCTGCTCGGCGCGAACCGCCGTGGCCAGTTCGTCGAGGGCAGCCCTGGCGCGCGCCTCGGCGGCCAGCCGGGCCTGCTCGTCGTGATGGCGTTCGATGGCCAGGGCCGCCGTTCCGGCGAAGACGCGGGCCAGGGCGAGGTCGCTGTCCTCCGGGACGCGCGGGATCCGGTGGTACATGGCGAAGGTGCCGAGCAGAGCGCCGTCGCGGGCCAGGATCGGCGTGGACCAGCACGCGGCCACTCCGGCCTGCCCGGCCAACTCCCGGAAGTCGTCCCAGAACGGGTCGGTGGCGATGTCCGTGACGATGACCGGTTCCCGCCGGTGGGCGGCGGTGCCGCAGGAGCCGACCCCCTCGCCGGTGGCGATCCCGTCGATGGCCTCGTTGTAGAAGACGGGCAGGCTGGGCGCTGCGCCGTGCCGCAGGTGCCGGCCGTCCGGGTCGGCGAGCAGCACCGAGACGAGCACCTCCTGCGGTGCGAGCCGCTCGATGCAGCGGGCCATCCCGTCCAGCACGTCGGCCAGCGGGGCCTGCCGCGCGATCTGCTCCAGCAGGGCGCGGTGTTCGGCCATCAGCCGCTGGGCGTGCCTGATCTGAGTCGTCTCCACGCCGATCAGATGGATCCCGGTCACCGCACCGCCCGCATCCCGGCGCGGCTCGCCGGTGAAGTCGAAGACGGCTTCCCGGGTGCCGAGCCGGACCGGGATGTCCCGGCCGACGTGCGGCTCACCCGTGCGGAAGACCTGGTCCAGCAGATCCGCGAGGGCGCCGCCGGCCCGGGCCGGCTCCTCGCCGACGGTGGCGAGGAACGCCGCGTTCGCCGTCTCGACCCGGTGGGCCGACCCGGTGAGTGCCGCGAAGACGGCGGTGGACTGCCCCGACAACGCTCGTAGGTCCTCGTCCGCGCCCTGCCGTGAAACCGCAGTCATGTCGTGGTCCGCCTCTCGGTCCCGAGCTGGTGCCGGCGTGACCGGCGGCCACCTGGCCGCCCAGGATACTTGCTCATCAGCAAGGATGGCTTACCCCGGGCCGGCTCGCATGTCAGGCCTTCGCGAGCGCGGGTTCCGGTGCGACCGGGGTGGCGCCGGCGGCGGGCCGGCCGGGCAGCAGGAAGGACAGCAGCACCGCCACCGCGGTGAAGCCGACCGTCCACCAGAAGGCGATGTCGAACGCGACGGCCAGGGAGTTGCCGGTCGCCGCGGTGGCCAGGATGACGGCCAGCAGCGCGACCCCGACCGAGCCGCCGACCTGCTGGGCGATGCGGGTGACGATGCTGGCGTGCGGGACCTTCTCCCGCTCGAGGCCGATGAACGCGACCGTCATCAGCGGGATCATCACCATGCCCATCCCGAGTCCGCGGACGAAGAGCGCCACCAGCAGCGGCCAGGTCGCGGTGTCGGCGCCGGCCAGTGCGAACGGCACGGTGGCGACGCCGACCAGCACGAAGCCGATCAGCGCGACCCAGCGGGCGCTGACGTGGTCCATCAGTTTCGCGGCGGCGGTGCGGCTCAGCAGCGAGCCGACGCCCTGCGGGATCAGCAGCAGGCCGGCCGCGAGGGCGGTCTCGCCGCGCAGCTCCTGCCAGTAGAGCGGCAGCAGCAGCATCGCGCCGTACAGCGAGGCGCCGGAGAGGAACATCAGCGTGGTGGCCGCCCAGGTCGGGCGGGACCGCAGCACTTCGAGGTCGACCAGGGCGTCACCGCGGCGGCGCAGCGCCCACCCGATGAAACCGGCCAGCAGCAGCGCTCCCCCGATCAGCGGAAGCAGGACGTCGACCTGGGCGAAACCACCGCCGCCGCTCACGTTGGACAGCCCCCACAGCAGCGCCACCAGGGCCGGGGACAGCAGGACCAGGCCGACGACGTCTAGGCGGACCTTGCGGCCCGGAGCGTCGGCGGGAATCATCCGCCCCGCGAGGAACAGGCCGGCCAGGCAGAGCGGCACGTTCACCAGGAACAGCCAGCGCCAGTCGCCGGCGCCCAGGATCAGGCCGCCGATCACCGGGCCGAGGATCGGGCCGACCGCGGCCGGCAGGGCGACCGTGGACATCAGCCGGGCCCGGTCGGGGCCGGTGGCGGCCTGCATGATCATGGTCATCATCAGCGGCATCATGGCGCCGCCGCCCACGCCCTGGACGACACGGAACGCGATCAGGCTCGGAGCGTCCCAGGCGAACGAGCAGAGCACCGAGCCGAGCAGGAAGACCGCGAGCGCGGCCATCCACAGCTTCTTGGCGCCCAGGTGGCTCTGCAACCAGCCGACCACGGGAATCACCACGCCGAGTGCCAGCAGGTAGGCGGTGCTGACCCATTGGATGGTGCTGACGTCGGCGTTCAGGTCGGCGGCCAGCTCGTGCAGGGCGACACTGACGATCGTCGAGTCGAGGATCACCGCCACGCCGCCGACGAGCACCGCGATGGCGGTGCGCAGTGCGGTTCGTTCGATGGGCATCGGAGCCACCTTAAGGTACGCGACTGTATCTAACGTTTGCCACGGTACGTCGGCGCGGTAAGATACGCAAGTGAGTCTTAAGCAGCAACGCCGGCGGGGCACCGAGCTGGAAGAGGCGATCCTCGACGCCGCCTGGGAGGTGCTGACCGAACAGGCCTATTCCGGCTTCACCTACGAGGCCGTCGCCGCCCGGGCCGGCACCAGCCGGCCGGTGCTCTACCGGCGCTGGCCGCAGCGCGGCGACCTGCTGCTCGCCACGCTCCGGAAGTTCTGGATCGCGCAGCCGGTCCCGGTGCCGGACACCGGCAGCCTGCGCGACGACGCGATCGGCTACCTGCGCAACGCCGTCGCCGGCCGGTCGCGCATGATCACGCTGCTCAGCGTGCAGCTGACCGACTACTTCCGGGAGACCGGCACCAGCTTCAGCGACCTCCGCGAAACCCTGGGCGTGCCGGGCCGGAAGACCGGCGCCGCGATGATCGTCGAGCGCGCGGTCGAGCGCGGGGAGCTGCCGGCCGGGCGGCGCTCGGCCCGAGTGGTCAATCTGCCGTTCGATCTGCTGCGGCACGACATGCTGATGACCCTGCGCCCGGTGCCGGACGAGGCGATCGTCGAGATCGTGGACGAGGTGTGGCTGCCCCTGCTCACCGGACGAGCAGCAGGAACGACCCCCTCGCGGTGACTCCCGAATTGCACGGCCCCGCGGGCCGCCGGTGGCCGGGAACGGCCCGGACCGGCCGCCCGGCTGGCCGGGTGCCACGTGACTTCGCATGCCCGTACCCTCATCTTCTGGGGTTTGGGATTTCGGTCACCCGCCGCCGATCCTCTTGGATCGCTCCGGGCGGGACCGATCAAAGACCCCGTGACGAGGACCCGAGGCAGTAGACGGCTGCCACCCTTCCTCGCGCGGGCGTTCGAGCCGCTCATCGCCATCGTCGTGATCGCGCTGCTGCACCCGCGCGGCTGGGCCGGCCCCTCATCGCTGTGGGTCACCCTCGCGCCGCTGTTGCTGATCATCATCTGCACCGAGCCGAAGGTCCTGGCCTGGCAGAAACGTGGCCCCTGGCGATCCACGACGGCGATCGTCAACGTGGTCCTGTGCGGTTGGATCATCTATGCGCTCGGCTGGGGTCCGGTGCTGCCCCTCGTCTTCGCCCTGGTCGTCACCTACCAGATCCGCAACCTGGGCGCCTTCGTGTGGCGGCCGGTCCTGGCCTGGTCGATCGGCGTCATCCTGGCCGGGCAGGCCGGCATCGCGCTCGGCTGGATCGAGTGCTACCTGACGCCCACCATGGCGCAGGCGGCCGGATTCCTCGGGCTCGTGCTCACCGGCATGTTCATCCGGGCGATCGGCCAGAGCGCCGAGGAACGCGAGGCGGCCGAGGTGCGGCTGCGCGACCGGGAGGAACGCTTCCGGATCCTCGTGCAGGACTCCGCCGACGTGCTCTGCGTGCTCGGGCCGGGCGGCAGCCCGACCTACGTCAGCCCGGCCGTGGAGAAACTCACCGGCTACCCGGTCGACCACTACGACCACGGCGACTATCCCCTGCACGTGCACCCCGACGACATCCCCACCGTGGTCGACGCGCTGGAACGGGTGCACCACACGCCGGAGGGCATCACCTACCACGTCCGGATCAGGCACCGGGACGGCGGCTGGCGGTGGACCGAGATCTTCATCCGGGACTTCCGCGACAAGCCGGCCGTCGGCGGCATCGTCGCCACGGTGCGCGACGTCACCGAACGTCGCAAGGCCCAGCAGCGACTCGCCTACGACGCCCGGCACGACCAGCTCACCGGGCTGATCAACCGGTCCGCGTTCCTCGCCGAGCTGGAGAGCATGGAACGCCCTCCGGCCGTGCTCTTCATCGACCTGGACGGCTTCAAACCGATCAACGACACCCACGGCCACCGGTACGGCGATGCCGTCCTGGTCGCCGTCGCCCGGGTGCTCGAACGCGCCGGCTTCGCCGGCCGGCTCGGCGGTGACGAGTTCGCCGTCGCGCTGCCCTCGGCCGACCAGGCCGCCGCGGTCGACGTCGCCGAGGATCTGCTGGCCGCGATCGCCGAACCGATCACAGTGGATGGCCGGGAGTTGCACATCCGAGCAAGTATCGGCATCGCGGTTCCTAAAACGTGCACCAGCGTGACCGATCTACTTCACCAGGCAGACCTGGCGATGTACGCGGCGAAGCGCCGAGGCACGCACGACGCCGAGCTCTACAGCGATGACATCGCATTACAACCGGCACACAACTGACAGCTGCCGGACACCTGACTGCGAAAGGGTGCGGACATGGACGTACGCAACGGGATGGGCCTGCGCCCGCTCGGCACCTCGGCTGCCGAGTTCGAGCAGGACCTGCTGAGCAACCTGTACTACCGGCGCGGGACCACCGTGGAGTCGGCGAGCACGCAGGACGCGTACGAGACTCTGGCCCTGACCGTCCGCGACCGCCTGGCCGAGCGCCGGGTCCGCACCGCCGCCGCGCACTACGCCGCCAACCCCCGCTGGGTCTACTACCTGTCCGCCGAATACCTCCTCGGCAAGCAGCTCGAGCAGAACATGCTCTACTCCGGCACCGACCGGATCGCCCGGATCGCCCTCCAGCAGCTCGGCATGGACCCCGACGAGGTCGAGAGCCTGGACGTCGAGCCCGGCCTCGGCAACGGCGGCCTCGGCCGGCTGGCGGCCTGCCTGCTCGACGCGATGGCCACCCTGGACATTCCGGCGGTCGGCTACGGCATCCGCTACGACCTGGGCATCTTCAAGCAGACGTTCTCCGACGGCGCTCAGGTCGAGAAGCCGGACGACTGGTCCTACCAGGGCAACCCGTGGGAGTTCCCGGCCCCCGACGACCAGCAGACCGTCTTCTTCTACGGCCACACCGAGCGCGACGAAGCCGGCAAGACCACCTGGATCCCCGGTGAGGTCGTCCTCGGCGAGCCCAGCCACATGCTGGTGCCCGGGCACGGCACCGACACGGTCAACATCGTGCGCCTGTGGCGCGCCCGCGGCAGCGAGTCGTCGTTCGACCTGTCCCGCTTCTCGGCCGGCCAGTACGCCGAGGCGGTCGACGAGGCTGTGCACGCCGAGAACATCAGCAAGGTGCTCTACCCCGACGACAGCACCGACTCCGGCCGCGAACTGCGCCTCAAGCAGCAGTACTTCCTGGTCTCCTGCTCACTGCGGGACATCATCCGCCGCTTCCGGCTGCGCAATTCGGACTGGGCCGACTTCCCCAAGAAGACGGTCATCCAGCTCAACGACACGCACCCCACGCTCGCCATCCCCGAGCTGATGCGCCTGCTCGTCGACGAGGAGGGCCTCAACTGGGACCTGGCCTGGGCGCTGGTGCGGCAGACCTTCGCCTACACCTGCCACACCCTGCTGCCCGAGGCCCTGGAGACCTGGCCGGTCCCGATGTTCGAGCGGCTGCTCCCCCGCCACCTGGAGATCATCTACACGATCAACGAGCACTTCCTGGCTGAGGTGCGCGAGGCTTTCCCCGGCGACGCCGATCGCGTACGCCGGATGTCGCTCATCCAGGAAGAGCCGGAGCGACGCGTACGGATGGCCAACCTGGCCGTGGTCGGCACGCAGGCCGTCAACGGCGTGGCCGAACTCCACTCCGAGTTGCTGGCCTCGACCACGTTGCGTGATTTCGCCGAACTCTGGCCCGACAAGTTCCACAACGTCACCAACGGCATCTCGCCGCGCCGCTTCATCAGGATCGCGAACCCCACCCTGTCCTCGCTGATCACCGAGGGCCTCGGCGGCGACGAGTGGATCGACGACCTGGACCGGCTGGCCGGCCTCGAGGCCCTGGCCGACGACGCGTCGTTCCAGGCCCGGTGGCGCGCGGTCAAGCAGGCCAACAAGGTCCGCCTCGGCCTCGGCGACCCCGACTCGCTCACCGACGTGATGATCAAGCGCTTCCACGAGTACAAGCGCCAGCAGCTCAAGCTGCTGCACATCATCACCATGTACCACCGCATCAAGGCCAACCCCGGCCAGGCGTACGTGCCCCGCACGGTCCTGTTCGCCGGCAAGGCGGCCCCCGCCTACCACGCGGCGAAACACATCATCCGCCTGATCAACGCGGTAGCCGCCGTGATCGACGCCGACCCGGCCGTCTCGCCGTACCTGAAGGTGGTCTTCCCGGCCAACTACAACGTCACCCTCGGTTCGCTGATCATCCCGGCCGCCGACCTGAGCGAGCAGATCTCGATGGCCGGTAAGGAGGCCTCCGGCACCGGCAACATGAAGCTGGCCCTGAACGGCGCCCTGACGATCGGCACCCTGGACGGCGCCAACATCGAGATCCGCGACCGGGTGGGCGGCGACAACTTCTTCCTGTTCGGCCTGGACACGCCGGCCGCGGTGGCCCTGAAGGAGAACGGCTACCGGCCGCGCGACCACTACGACCGCGACGCCGAGCTGCGGCACGCCCTGGACTCGATCCTGGACGGCAAGTTCCTGGGCATCGGCCGCGAGGTCGGCGAGTCCCTGCTGAACTCCGACGAGTACCTGACGCTGGCCGACTACCGCGCCTACGTGGACGCCCAGGACGAGGTGGACGTGGCGTGGCAGGACACCGAGACGTGGACCCGCAAGTCGATCCTGAACACGGCCCGAAGCGGCTTCTTCTCGGCCGACCGCACGGTCCGCGACTACGCCGCGGAGATCTGGCACGTCAACCCGGTGAAGGTCGCGCGCTGATCCCCGAGAGCCCGGGCGTGGCTCGGGCCCTCAGCGATCGTCTCCGACCAGAATCCGAATGCGGTCGACGAGATCGGGGCGCCTGGATCGGTGTGTGAGCAGAATTCGCTCGGCGTCCACGCCGCTTATCGCCGGCGAGGGAAGACCCAGCTCGGCGAGCCTGATGGCGGCCTCCGCCTCGAGCTCGGTCCAGCTACCGACACTGTCGTCGAGGCTGTGACTGATGTATTCGGCGAGGCCCCTGCTGGCCTCCGGGTGGTGGCCCGGGTCGAGATGGGCGAGCGCACAGCGGACCGTCGCGAGCTGACTGGTGCCGGCCCAGAGGTTGCCGAGGATCTCCTCGACCAGGGGCGCTTCGATCTCGATGTCGTGCGTCATCTGCCGGAGTAACTGATCGATGATGTGCGGATAGCGGTCGCAGCCTTCAGGGACGCACGGTAGAGCTTCTCCCGCGCGGACACTGGCAACGAGTCGGCTGTCACGATCTGCATGAACCTGCTGAGCGGGCTGGCGAAACCAGCCTCCGGAGAATCATGGACGACGTTCCCGGCGGTCTCCAGCCCCGCCCGGACGAGCGGCTCCAGCGCGTGCTGCTGAAGATCGGCCGCGAGGTCACAGGTGAAGCGGGCTTCCCGGCGAAGCATCCCCAATCGATCGCCGAAAGCAGAGAAACGATTCGTCCCGCCGCTGTCGCCTCGATGCAGCCATTCCATGTCGACCAGCGGGAAGTTCGCGCCCGCGGGGCTGTCGAGCGACAGCGCGACGTCGACGCATGACCCGCGGCGAACCCGATCGACCGTCACCTGGTCCAGCAGGCCGGCCCACCCGGAACCGGCATCCTGGGAACGCCAGAACAGGCACATGCCGCGCCAGGCTCCCAAGTCCTGATTCTCGTCGTCCGCTCGGCCGCCGAAGAGCCGCACCACTGTGGTATGACCCGCGCACAGTGCGAGAAGCAGCAGGTTGGAGGTGTAGGCGGCCAGCCGGGACAGGACCGGTAGCCGCTTGGGTGCGTACTCCTCGAAGGCTCGCGGCGGGCGGGGCAGCGTCGCCGACCGGAAGAGGCGAGCGACCAGATCCGCCCAGTCGGCGCGGTCATCCTCCGAACCGGCCTTCACGATGCCACGGAGGAAGTCGACGGCCTGGCGCCGGCCACTGAGCGGCGCGAACGAGAGCAGCGTGTAGAGCAGGTCGTCGTCCACGGCCGCGCCGGACGGGAAGGTCGAGGCGCGTTCGCGGGCGATGAGGCTGCCGACGACGCCGTGGATCAGGCGGGCGACCAGGAACTCGCCGAACGTGGCGTGCAGGAACTCGTAGGTCTCCAGGGACACGCCGTCGCGCGAGGCCCGCGCCCGGTGCACGAAGAAGAACGATCCCAGCGCCAGCTCGGCCGGCCGCAGCGGCGCCCGGAGGTCGGACGGGGACGCCTCCGGCGCGACGGCACCGGTCAGGCCGGGCAGGGCGTGCAGATCCGCTTCGAGCTGGGTCTCGGTGACCCACTGGGCGTCGCGGTTGAACATGGCGAACGCTACGACGCTGAGTTTGCGCAGCTCGGCCTCGACCCGCTTGTCCCGCTCCCGCGGCGGCAGGCCGTCGGCGAGCTTGGTCACCTCCCGCCGGGCGAAGCGGGCCAGCAACTGCTCGTAGAGCTCGTCGGTGCGCAGGAACCCGGCCTTCAGCAGGGCGTTGCCCTCGGCGTCGTAGAGCGCGAGCATCAACAACAGCAGCGGCTGAGTGGCGAGGTGTTCGTACCGCATGACCGTCTCGAAGCTGAGCGGCTCGTCCGGGCCCGCGACGAAGCGGTCGGCGTTGACCGAGTTCCAGACATCGAGCCAGGCAGCAACCCGGTGCCGGTCGAAGGGTTCGAGACGGACGGCGACCGAACCAGCCGGCGTGCTGGCGCGGTCGGCGACGCTCGTCCGGCTGGTGACGACCGACGCGTTGCCGGTGGTCATCCTGGATGGCCGCCGCGGAGGTGAGATGCCCGGCGAGGAAGGCCATCAGGTCTTCCCGGACCGGCTTCTCCTCCCACCAGTCCTCGCTGCTCAGCTGGTCGTGGTCGGCGACGACCACGGACCGGAAGAGCTGCGGCAGGAAGGCCTCGCCGAGCAGCGGCACCCGCAGCCCGGCGGGCACCTCGCCGGACTCGGCGATCGGCCGGCGCAGCGCGGCGCCGTAGCGCAGAGCGAGCTCGCGACGGCGCTCGTCGGGCCGGCTCCCCGCGGCGATCGCGTCGAGAGTGTCGCGCAGTTCGTCGAGGCCGGTCGTGACGTCGCGGAGCCGGGCGTGCACGGCGGTCTGCTCCCGCATGCCGGCCCAGAAGGCGACCTCCGGGAAGTCGGCGGCGAGCTTGCCGAGCAGGCTGTCGAACCGGGCCTGGGCCGCCTCCGGCACGCTGCCGATCAGCTGCGAGACCCGCACCTGCGCCGGCCGGTCGATGCGCTCCCAGACCATGAGCCCGACCGTGAAGTTGTACACCTGGATCGAGAGGGCACCGTAGTAGTCCTTCAGGCGGGCGCGGAACTCCTCATGCGACTCGGCCGGGCCGGGTACCGGCGCACTCCAGCCGGCCACGGCACCGTCATCGAGACTGCCCAGGGCCCTCTGTTCGTCGGCGGTGAGTTCCAGGTCGCGGTAGGGGAACGGCCAGTCGGCCTCGGACGCGCCTCGAAGAACGCGGTCAGGGCCAGCGCCGCGTGCGCCGCCTGCAGGCGCTCGGTGCGCTCGTACCGGGACAGCTTCGAACGTTTCTCGGCGAGGCTCGTCACCAGGCGCTCGGTCACCTTGGCCAGCTCGGCCTTGGCGTCGAACCAGCCCAGCACGTCGCGGAACGGGCCCAGCAACGCGAGCAGGCCGGCACCCGTGAGGGTGTCGACCAGCTTCGCTATCTGGGCGGCGTCGCCGCCGAGGAGCTTTACCGCGTCTTCGTAACTGACCTCTCGTCCCACCGGGGCAGTATTACGAAGCGGTGCACGCCACCGAAACCGCCGAAGGTGTTCCGCTTCCGGTGTAGCCGAACGTGGTCGACGCCCCGGCACCGAGGGCGCCGTTCCAGCTCACGTTCTTCGCGGTCACCGCGGTGCCCGACGTCGTGTAGGTGGCGCTCCACATCTGACCGATCGTCTCGCCGCCGGTGAAGGTCCAGGTGGCGGTCCAGCCGGTGATGGCCGTGCTGCCGGCCTTGACGGTGACGTTCGCCTGGAAGCCGCCCGACCACTGACTGGCCACCGTGGACGTCGCGGTGCAACCGGCCGTCGCGGGCGGCGTGGTGGTCGGTGCGGTGGTCGGCGGGGTCGTGTCCCGGATGGTGGAGGGCGGCGTGCTCGACGGGGTGGAATCGGTGGTGTAGGTGGTGGCCGTGTAGGCCTGGGAGCACTGGGTGCCGCAGGAGGACGGCAGGCCGAAGGTGTACGTGCGGCCGTTGTTGATCAGCTGGTTGTTCACGTCGCGCACCCGGATCTGGAAGGGTGCGGTGCCACCGAGAATGTACGACTGGCCCATGTCGCCGTTCATCTTCGCGGTCTGCCAGGTGCCGCCCGAGTAGTACTCCACGCCGTGGATGCCGTTGGCCAGGTGGGAGACGGCGATGGCCGGCCAGTAGACCTGGGCGCCCTGCAGGAAACCTATTCTGATGTCGCCGCTGTAGTCCGGCGCGGCGACGTACTCCCAGCTGACGTGCCGGTTGTTCCAGTGGTCGGCGAGGCCGGCGGCGAACTTGTTCAGCGACGGCTTCGACAGGTCCAGGTGGTTGGGGTCGTCGCGGCACCAGGCGTTGGTGTCGCCGCAGCTGTCGGCCACGATCATGGTCAGCGTGGCGCCGTTGTAGGCGTCCGCCACCCACGAGCCGTTGCGGCAGAACGCCTGGTTCTGCGCGCCGTCGTTGACGCCGGTGCAGTAGTCGCTGATCGACACCCGCACGAAGCGGCCGCAGTTCAGGCCGTTGTTCCAGGCGCCGACCTTCGCGGCGTCGGTGACCGGCCGGGGATAGAAGTTGTAGTCGCCGGGGGTGTTGTAGACGTTCAGGGCTACGAAGTCCTGGCTGTCCAACTCGGCCTGGGGAATGCCGCATCCGCCGTAGGGCGAACCGAGCGCGTCGAAGTAGGTGGCGTTGCCGACGACCGGGTCGGCGTGGGCGGACGGCAGGGCATAGATCAGAAAGAGGGCGGCGACTGCGGCGACCAGCCAGGTTCGGGCGCGGGAGGCCATGACGGTTCTCCTTCTCCAGGGCCGCCCCGGGCGCGGGTGGATGACGCCCGGCGGCGCGGCGATGGGAGCGCTCCCATCGCTGGTCATCGATGATAAACCGGCCAGGCGCAAGAAACCTAGAAGCTGGGCTCCCAGGGGCCGTCCACGACGGTCGCTTCGGAGTCGGAGGCGATCGGCCACGGCGGCATCGTCGCGGCGACCACCTCGAGGGCCTCCAGGGCGGCCGCGCGGAACTGGAACTCGGTGCCGAGTGGAATGGTCAGGCACAGGCCGGGACGCAGGTCGACCGTCTCGGCGATGTCGCCCCGGCGGCGCCACATCGTTCCGGCGCCGCCCACGACGTACCAGATCTCCTGGACCGTGGCGTGCACGACGGCCTTGGCCACCGCGCCGGCCTCCAGCCGGAAATGAGCGAAGCTCCCGGCGCCCGGAAGGGCGCAGAGCGGGCGCACCGACGAGCCGTCCGGCGCGGTCACGATGGGCGCGCCGGCGAGCGCGACGGTCTCGAAGGGCTCGTTCACGATCACTCCTGGGACGTTGGCCTAACCCACGCCCACAGTCTGCCGGTCGGGTTCCACGACGGCGACCACCCGCTGTTCGCCACGCGGGTACGGCTGACCGGTGTACTTGGTCGCGATCCGGTCGGCGACCTCCCACGCGGCGTCGCCCTCGAGCCACTCGACGACCCGGCCGCGCAGCACGATCGGCTCGAACGGGTTGTCGGCGGCCACCAGCGACAGTGCCACTCGCGGGTCACGCCGCAGGTTGCGGGCCTTGCGCGAGCCCGGGCCGGTGAGGAAGACGACGCGGTCGCCGTGGGTGCCGATCCAGAGCGGCACGGTGTGCGGCGAGCCGTCCGGGAGGACGGTGGCGATGTGGGCCAGGGCCGTGCTGTCGAGCACGCGGCGGACGTCGGGGCGGATCATCGGGACACCTCGCTCATCTCGTTTGGGGTTCCTTCAAGGAACCCTAACCGCATGGGTCTCCTGAGGGAACCCCAATCGGTAGACTGGCGGCATGCAACGCACGAACTTCGGTGAGATGGCGTGCTCGATCGCGCGCACGCTCGACGTCCTCGGGGAGCCCTGGTCACCGCTGATCCTGCGGGACGTCTGGGTGGGATTCAACCGCTTCGACCAGATCCAGTCAGACCTCGGCATCTCCCGCAAGGTGCTCACCGAGCGCCTCCATCACCTGGTCGAGCAGGGAGTGCTGGAGCGCCGGCCGTACGACCGGCGCCCGCGCTACGAGTACGCGCTGACCGAGAAGGGCACCGAGCTGGTCGAGATGCTGATGGTGATGGTCGCCTGGGGCGACAAGTGGCTGGCCGGCGCGGCCGGGCCGCCGGTGCTCTACCGTCACCACGCCTGCGGCGAGATCAGCCGGGTCGACCTGCGCTGCGCCCACTGCGGCGAGCCGATGCACCCGGGCGACATCGATCTGCTGCCCGGCCCGGGGGCCGCCGCCTGACGGCGTGAACGTCAGGCGGAAGCGCCGCGCAGGAACGCGTCGATCAGGGCCTCGGCGAAGCCCTCCTCCGGGATGCCGGGGTTCCAGTTGAGCATGTGCTGCATCATGCCGGGCCCCTGGATCATCAGCAGGCTGAGCTCGACGTCGAGGTCGGGGCGCAACTCGCCGTTCTCGATGCCGCGGCGCAGCACACCGCGCATCACGTCGCGGCGGGGCTCGATGACCGCCTGGTACATGTGGTGCAGCTGCTCGTCCTTGAGGAACTCGGGCAGCAGGCACACCGTCGCCTTGCCGTACCGCCTGGCCTTGCCCGATCGGTTGGCCTTGACCAGCATGATCAGGTCGTCCCGGACGGACTCGCCGGCCGGCACCGGCAGCGTGCCCTTCATCGCCGCGACCGCGTCGATGATCAGGGCTTCCTTGTTGGGCCACCGGCGATAGATGGTGGCCTTGCCGACGCCGGCCTTGGCCGCGACCGCCTCGATGGAGATGGCCGCGACGCTCTGCCCGGTGCTGAGCATCTCGAGCACGGCATCCAGGATGGCCTCGTCGGCCTGCGCATTGCGGGGCCGGCCAGGAGCCTTGCGCTCCTGGCCGGCCCCGGCGGCAGCGCCGGTCTCGTTAACTGCCGTGTTCATGGTGTTCATTGTTACTGATGCGTTACGCCTCGACCAGTTCCACGCCCTGCTCCTCGGCCAGACCTTCGGCGGAGGAGGGAGCGGGAGCGGTCGCGGGGCGCTTACCGGGGAGCCACAGCACGGCGACCACCGCGCCGAGCAGGGCGAAGATGACGCTACCGACGGCCGCGTAGTGCATGGCCGAGAGGAACGCGTCGTTGGCCCCGTTGATCAGCGCCGGAGCCGCGGCACCGGCCTGTTCGGCCACGCCGTACGCCCCGGAGATGGACTCCTTGGCGGCGTCCGCCGCCGCGGCCGGCAGGCCGTCGGTGGCCGAGCCGAGGTCGTCACGGTAGACCGAGGAGAGGATCGCGCCGAGTACGGCCACGCCGAGGGCGCCGCCGAGCTGACGGATCGTGTTGCTGACCGCCGAGCCGACGCCGGCCTTCTCGCGGGGCAGAGCCGCCATGATCGATTCGGTGGCGGACGGCATCACGTTGGCCATGCCGACGCCCATCACGAAGAACGCCGCGCCGACGATCCAGATCGGTGTGGTGGCGCCGATGAACAGCCAGGCCGCCAGGCCGAGCGCGACCAGGAGCAGGCCGACGGTGCTGACCATCTTCGGGCCGAACCGCTTGACCATCGCGGCACTGCGCGGGGCGAAGACCATCTGGGCGACCGCGAACGGGACGAACAGCGCGCCGGACGCGAGCGGGCCGTAACCGCGGACCAGCTGCAGGTAGAACGCGCCGAAGAACATCGCGCCCATGGCACCGAAGAACACCAGGCCGATGACGCCGGTCGAGGCGGAGAACTGCTTGTTGGCGAAGAGCTTCACGTCCAGCGACGGGAGGGCGACGCGCCGCTCCCAGAGGACGAAGCCGGTGAGCACCACGACCGAGCCGACCAGCGTGGTCCAGGCCAGGGTGTCGCCGAAGCCGTCCTCGCCGCCCTTGATCACGCCGTAGGTGAGCAGGGACAGGCCGATGATCGACAGGATGACGCCGAGGAAGTCGATGCGGCCGGGCTTCGGGTCACGCGACTCCGGCACCAGGATCGCGACCAGCGCGACACCGGCGACCACGATCGGCACGTTGATCAGGAAGACCGAGCCCCACCAGAAGTGCTCGAGCAGCAGGCCGCCGACGATCGGGCCGATGGCCACGCCGAGGCCGACCGCGCCGGCCCAGACGCCGATGGCGCGACCGCGCTCCCGCGGGTCGAAGACGTTGGCGATGATCGATAGGGTGGCCGGCATGACTGCCGCGGCGCCGAGGCCCATCAGGGCACGGGCGGCGATCAGCTGGGAGGCGCTGTCCGCGTACGCGGAGATCAGCGACGCGATCCCGAAGAGTACGAGGCCGGTCATCAGGGTGACCCGGCGACCGAGCCGGTCGGCCAGGATGCCCGCGGTGAAGAGCAGGCCGGCGAAGACCAGGGTGTACGAGTTGATCGCCCACTCGAGCTGGCTCTGGGTGGCGCCCAGTCCGTGCTCGGGGTCGGCGATGGTGCGGAGTGCGACGTTGAGCACCGTGTTGTCGAGGACGACCACCAGGAGGCTGATGACCAGCACTCCGAGAATCGCCCAGCGCCGGGGGTGCCCGGTCTGGGTGGTGGCGGGAGTGTCCATGTACTTCCCCGTTCATTTTCGAAACGAGACTGTTCCGTATCCGTGGAAGACCATAGACCCTTGCGGCAATGAAACGGAACGTCTCCGTATCGGAATGTGGGTCTCGTCACGCCGCAACCCGTCCGCTACCCGGCAGGTCCTGCTCCGGACCCCGGACGGACCGATCTTTCAAACGTGCTGAAGCGATGGCAGAGCTGGATCCCCACCGGGGGCGGGCTCCGGGACGAGTACTGGGCGCGCCGTCACCGGCTGCTGACCGTGCTGCTCGCCGCGTGTGTCGTCGGCCTGACGATCTTCGGCACGTTCCAGCAGGCGCTCACCGCCAGCTGGGTGACCGTGCTGCTGGTGCTGCCCTGCGTGGTGCTGGCGGCCAGGCTGCGGTCCCGCCGCCCGGCGTCGATCGCGGTGGCCCTCGGCTTCGTGATCGCCTGCGCCGGCTTCGTCACCATGTCCGACGGCCTGACCGAGGCGCATTTCTCGTTCTTCGTGGTCGTGGCCGCGCTCGCGCTGTACCGGGACTGGGCGCCGTTCGGCGTCTTCCTGATCGCCACCACCCTGCACCACGCGGTGTTCGGCACCCTCTGGCACAGCCACACCTACGACCACAACGGTGATCCGCTGCTGTGGGCGGCGCTGCACGGCGTGGCCGTTCTGCTCGCCGCCTTCTTCCAGGCCATCGCCTGGGCGCTGACCGAGGACGAGGAGCGGCGCGCCCAGGAGAACCTGGACGACCGCGAGGCCCAGCTGTCGGTCGCGTTCGACGAGACGCCGGTGCCGATGGTGATGCTCTCGCCGGACGGCGTGCTGCTGCGCACCAACTCGGCGTACCGGCACTGGCTGCACCTGCCGGACGACCTGCCGGCCGGTTTCCACATCGACGACCTGCCGGTGACGCTGGTCGATCACACCCTGAGCGGACTGTTCGACAACCTGGCCTCGTCCGGCTCGGTGGTCGCCACCCGGCTGTACCGCCACAACGACACCGGCGAGCTGATCTGGGCCGAGATCCACAGCACCTCGCTGTACGACCGGGAGGGCCGGCTGCGGCTGATGTTCCTGAACTGCCTGGACGTCACCGAGTCCCGCCGGCAGCAGGACGAGCTGCATCGCCAGGTGCGGCACGACTCGCTCACCGGGCTGCTGTCCCGCTCGGCGTTCGAGGACGACCTGGAAGCGTTGCTCGACGCCGACACCGAGGGTGTGGCCGTGCTCTACGTCGACGTGGACCGCTTCAAGTCGATCAACGACGGTTCCGGTCACTCGGCCGGTGACAGCGTGCTCAAGGCCATCTCGGCCCGGCTGCTGACGATCGTGCCGGAGGGCTCACTGATCGCCCGCTTCGGCGGCGACGAGTTCGTGGTCGCCGTCCCCGGCGGGTCCGGGGCGGGCGCGTTCGTCGGCGAGGCCGCGCTGGCCGCGTTCAGCGAACCGCTGGCGGTCGACGACAGCCTGCTCACCGTCTCGCTCAGCATCGGCCTGGCCCTGGCCGCCGGCGCCGACCAGGGTGAGGACGCCGTGCTGGCCGCCGACACCGCGATGTACGCGGCCAAGCGCTCCGGCGGCAACCGGATGAAGATCTTCAGCGAACAGATGCGGGTGTCCGTGCACGAGCGGATCGCCGCCGAGAAGCTGCTGCGCGAGGCGCTCGCCGGGGATCGGCCGACGACCCTGCCGGTCTGGTTCCAGCCGATCGTGCGGGCCGGCAGCGGCGAGATCGTCGGCGCCGAGGCCCTGGTCCGGATGCGGGCCGCGGACGGCTCGATCATCGGGCCCGGCCACTTCGTGCCGACCGCGGAGGAGACCGGCATGATCGTGCAGCTCGGCGAGCACGTGCTGATCATGGCGCTGCGGCACCTGATGGAGTGGCGCGACGACATCGACTACATCTCGGTCAACGTCAGCCCGCGTCAGCTGGCCGAGCCGGACTTCGTGCCGCTGCTCGCCGACCTGCTCGCCGCCAACCCCGAGCTCGACCCGAAGCGGCTGGTCCTGGAGATCACCGAGACCGCCCTGCTGGGCTCCTCGGTCGACGTCCGGGAACGGCTGGAGACCATCAAGCGACTGGGCGTACGCATCGCGCTGGACGACTTCGGCACCGGCTACAGCTCGCTGACCTGGCTGCAGAACGTCCCGGCCGACGTGGTCAAGCTGGACCGCTCGTTCGTGGCCGGCCTGTCCTCGGACGCCCGCAAGTCGTCGATCATCCAGGCCGTGCTGTGGCTGGCCACGTCGCTCGGCATGTCGGCGGTGGCCGAGGGTGTCGAGGAGGAGGCCGACCACCACGCGCTGCACGCGGCCGGCTGCGAGCTGATCCAGGGCTACCTGTTCGGCAAGCCGATGCCGCCGGCCGAGTTCGCGGAGCGGATTCAGCGCTCCAGGATGGCCACCACGCCCTGACCGCCGGCGGCGCAGATGGAGATCAGGCCCCGGCCCGATCCCTTCTGCGCGAGCAGCTTGGCCAGGGTCGCCACGATCCGGCCGCCGGTGGCCGCGAACGGGTGCCCGGCCGCCAGGGACGAGCCGTTGACGTTGAGCTTGGCCCGGTCGATCGAGCCGAGCGGCGCGTCCAGGCCGAGTTTCTCCTTGCAGAACGACGGCGACTCCCAGGCGGCCAGGGTGGCCAGCACCTGCGAGGCGAACGCCTCGTGGATCTCGTAGAAGTCGAAGTCCTGCAGGGTGAGCCCGTTGCGGGCGAGCAGTCGGGGCACCGCGTAGGCCGGGGCCATCAGCAGGCCCTCCTCGCCGTGCACGAAGTCGACCGCGGCGTCCTCGCCGTCGACGAAATAGGCCTGCACCGGCACGTGGTGCTGCTCGGCCCACTCCTCGCTGGACAGCAGCACGGTCGAGGCGCCGTCGGTCAGCGGCGAGGAGTTGCCGGCCGTCATGGTGGCGTCCTCCTTGCCGAACACCGGCTTGAGCTTCGCCAGCTTCTCCAGGGTGGTGTCGGCCCGCAGGTTCTGGTCGCGGGTCAGTCCCAGGTAGGGCGTCAGAAGATCATCGAAGAACCCGCTGTCGTACGCCGCGGCCAGGCGCTGGTGCGACGCGAGGGCGAGCTCGTCCTGGGCCTCGCGGCTGATCTGCCAGCGCAGGGCGGTGATCGCCGCGTGGTCGCCCATGGACAGTCCGGTGCGCGGCTCGGAGTTGCGCGGGACGGCCGGCATGAACGCCTGCTGCGGCCGGATCTTCGCGGCCGCCTTGAGCCGGTCGCCCAGCGTACGGGCCCGGTTGAGGGCCAGCAGCGCGCGGCGCATGTCCTCGTTGAGCTGCAGCGGCGCGTCGGAGGTGGTGTCCACGCCGCCGGCCACGCCCGCGTCGATCTGGCCCAGCGCGATCTTGTTGGCCACCAGGATGGCCGCCTCCAGGCCGGTGCCGCAGGCCTGCTGGATGTCGTAGGCCGGGGTGCGCGGGTCGAGTCGGGAACCGAGCACCGTCTCGCGGGTCAGGTTGAAGTCCCGCGAGTGCTTGAGGACCGCGCCGGCCACCACCTCGCCGAGCCGCTCCCCGGCCAGGCCGAACCGGGCGACCAGGCCGTCCAGCGCGGCGGTCAGCATGTCCTGGTTCGAGGCCTCGGCGTACTTCGAGTTGGAGCGGGCGAACGGGATGCGGTTTCCCCCCAGCACGGCGACGCGACGCACGTTCTGCACTGCATTCCTCCAACGTCTGGCCATCTAGCTACTGGTGAGTAGGCTACGCCCATGGGTGACAGGTACGCTAACTTCGCAAACTCCGGGATGGGTCGTGGCGTCGTCAAGCGGCTCGGGCTGCCCGACCCGCCCCGGCTGCGCCGTTACCGGCCCGGCGACCCGCTGACCGACGGCCCGGTGCTGCTCGGTGCGGCCGACGGCGGGCGCCTGGCCGGCCCGGCCGGCAAGCTGCTCGAAGCCGCCGGGGTCGAGGTCGCGGAGACGGCCGCCGCGGGCTCTACGGGCAATCGGTACGCCGCACTGGTCTTCGACGCCACCGGGATCACCGACTCGACCGGGCTGCGCGCGCTCTACGACTTCTTCCACCCGGTCGCCCGCAGCGGCCGCACCTCCGGCCGGGTCGTCGTGCTCGGCACCCCGCCCGAGTCGGCCGCGAGCCCGCGGGAGGCCACCGCGCAGCGCGCCCTCGAGGGGCTGACCCGCAGCATCGGCAAGGAGTTCGGGCGGGGCATCACCAGCCAGCTCGTCTACGTCGAGCACGGCGGCGAGACCGCGGTGGAGTCCACCCTGCGCTTCCTGCTCAGCGGCCGGTCGGCGTACGTGTCGGGGCAGGTCATCCGGGTCGGCGGCGGCAACGCGCCGAGCCCGGCCGACTGGGACCGTCCGCTGGCCGGCAAGACCGCCCTGGTCACCGGCGCGGCCCGGGGCATCGGCGCGGCCATCGCCCGGGTGCTCGCCCGGGACGGCGCCGAGGTGATCGCGCTCGACGTGCCCGGCGCCGGCGACTCGCTCGCCTCGGTCGCCAACGACGTGCGCGGCCGGGCCCTGCAGCTCGACCTGACCGCGGCCGACGCGCCGGTGCGACTGGCCGACCGGCTCACCGGCCTCGACATCATCGTGCACAACGCCGGCATCACCCGGGACAAGACGATCGCCCGGATGGACGAGAGCCGGTGGGACTCGGTGATCGACGTGAACCTGTCCAGTCAGGAGCGGATCAACGACCTGCTGCTGGAGCGCGGGCTGATCAACGCGGGCGGCCGGATCGTCGGGGTCGCCTCGATCGCCGGCATCGCCGGCAACCGCGGCCAGACCAACTACGCCACCAGCAAGGCCGGCGTGATCGGGCTGGTCCAGTCGATGGCCCCGGTGCTGGCCGAGCGCGGCATCACGATCAACGCGGTGGCGCCCGGCTTCATCGAGACGGCGATGACCGCGAAGATGCCGCTGTTCCTGCGCGAGGCCGGGCGGCGGATGAACAGCATGTCGCAGGGCGGCCTGCCGGTCGACGTGGCCGAGACGATCTCCTGGTTCGCGTCGCCGGCGTCCGCCACGATCAGCGGGAACGTGGTGCGGGTCTGCGGCCAGAGCCTCCTGGGGGCCTGATGACCGTCGTCGAGGTGACCTCGCCGCCGTCGCGGCTCTACCTGCGCGCCGCGCTGGGTCTGGTGCCGACCCGCCGGCCGGCCGATCTTCCCGCGACCCAGCTCGTGCGGCGCGGAATCACCACCGACCGCAGCCACCTGGCCCGGTACGACCGGGTGTGCGGGTTCCGGCTGAGCGACACCCTGCCGCCGACCTATCCGCACGTGCTGGCCTTCCCGCTGGCCATGCGACTGATGTCGGGCCGGGACTTCCCGTTCCCGGTGGTCGGGCTCGTGCACATCACGAACAGCATCACGGTGCACCGCGCCATCGACGCGGGCGAGGCGCTCGACGTGACCGTCCGGTGCGAGAACCTGCGCCCGCATGACCGCGGGCAGCAGTTCGACGTGGTCGCGACGGCAACGGCCGGGGGCGCCACCGCGTGGGCGGGCGTGTCGACGTACCTCTCGAAAAGCGCGGCCAAGGGTGACCGGGGCGCCCAGCGCGACCAACCGCTGCCGCCGGCCCCGACCGCGACCTGGCGGGTGCCGGCGGGCATCGGCGGCGAGTACGCCGAGGTGTCCGGCGACCGCAATCCGATCCACACCTCGCGGCTCGGGGCGCGCGCGTTCGGTTTCCCGCGGCCGATCGCGCACGGCATGTGGAGCAAGGCGCGCAGCCTCGCGGCGCTGGAGGGACGGCTGCCCGCGGAGTACACCGTGGACGTCGCGTTCAAGCAGCCGATCCTGCTGCCGTCGACGGTCGGCTTCAGCGCCGCGCCGGCCGGAAACGGCTGGGAATTCCGGATCGACTCGAAGCGGCCGCATCTTGCGGGCGTGGTTACGCCACCGTAACGTTACCGGCGAGTAAATTCCGGTTACGGCCCGAAGGGTGCTCGCGCGCATGGAGTTCTGGCTCGACCTCAACGAGGAACAAAACGACCTGCGGGAATGGGTCCACGGCTTCGCCGAGGGGGTCATCCGGCCCGCGGCGGCCGAGTGGGACGAGCGCGAGGAAACCCCCTGGCCGATCATCCAGGAGGCCGCCAAGATCGGGTTGTACGGCTTCGAGTTCCTGGTCAACACGTGGTCCGACCCGACCGGGCTGAGCCTGCCGCTGGCCAACGAGGAGTTGTTCTGGGGCGACGGCGGCATCGCGATGGCGATCTCCGGCACCTCGCTGGCGGTGGCCGCGATCTACGGTTCGGGCACCCCCGACCAGCTCGTCGAATGGGTGCCGCAGTGCTTCGGCGACGTGGCCGACCCGAAGGTCGGCGCGTTCTGCAGCACCGAGCCGGAAGCCGGGTCGGACGTGGCGTCGATGCGGTCCCGGGCCGTCTACGACGAGGCCAAGGACGAGTGGGTGCTCAACGGCCAGAAGGCCTACGCGACCAACGGCGGCATCGCCAACGTGCACGTCGTCACCGCCTCGGTCGACCCCTCGCTCAAGTCGCGCGGGCAGGCCGCGTTCATCGTGCCGCCCGGCACCCCCGGGCTGACCGGCACCCGCAAGCTCAAGAAGCTCGGGCTGCGGGCCTCGCACACCGCCGACGTCTTCCTCGACGACGTCCGGGTGCCCGGGCACTGCCTGCTCGGCGGCAAGGAGGCGCTCGACGAGCGGCTCGCCCGCGCCCGGTCCGGCCAGAAGGCCCCGGGACAGGCCGCGATGCGCACCTTCGAGCTCTCCCGGCCCGCGGTCGGGGCGCAGGCCATCGGCATCGCCCGCGGCGCCTACGAATACGCCTTGGAATACGCGAAGAACCGGGTGCAGTTCGGCCGGCCGATCATCGAGAACCAGTCCATCGCGTTCGCGCTCGCGGACATGAAGACGGAGATCGACGCCGCCCGGCTGCTGGTCTGGCGGGCCGCCTGGATGGGGCGCAACGACCGGCCGTTCACCGCCGGCGAGGGCTCGATGTCCAAGCTCAAGGCCGGCGAGGTCGCGGTCGCCGCCACCGAGAAGGCCGTGCAGATCCTCGGCGGCGCCGGCTATCTGCGCGAGCACCCGGTCGAGCGGATGTACCGGGACGCCAAGATCTACACGATCTTCGAGGGCACCTCCGAGATCCAGCGCCTGGTCATCTCCCGTGCCATCTCCGGGATGCAGATCAGGTGAGCGGCGCGCCCTTCGTCGTCGCGACGATGGCCCGGCGGGGCCTGCTCGTGCCCGGGGCGCCGCACCGGGTGGCGCAGCAGTTCGCGGAGCTGCACCGGTGGGGGTTCGGGCTGGCCGGCGAGTTGCGGCAGGCCGCCGCCCGCTCCCCCGGCCGGGTCGCGGTGATCGATGACCAGCGTTCCCTGACGTACGGGGAACTGCTCGATCGGTCGGGCCGCCTAGCCGCCGCGTTGCCGGTCGTCGCCGGTGACCGGGTCGGGGTGCTGTGCCGCAACTCGGTCGCCATGATCGAGACGCTGATCGCGGTCACCTCGGTCGGGGCCGATCCGGTTCTGATCAACACCGGGCTGTCGGCGGCACAACTGGCCGCGGTCGCCACCGCCCAGAATCTGTCGGTCATCGTGCATGACCCGTCGTTCACCGAGGTTCTCGGCGATTTCCCCGGCGGGATCCCGACGTCGGCGCTGGCTGCGATGATCAACGCGGTGCCCTCGGCGACACTGGCCCCGCCACCGCGGACCGGGCGCACCATCGTGCTCACCTCCGGCACCACCGGCCTGCCCAAGGGCGCGCAACGGCCCACGCCCGGCGGGTTCAGCCCGCTCTGCTCGATCATCGACCGGATCCCGCTGCGGGCCGGCGTCCGGCTGATGATCGCCGCGCCGCTCTTCCACACCTGGGGCTTCGCCGGCCTGCAGATCGCGCTCGCGCTGCGCGCCACCGTCGTACTGCGGCGCAAGTTCGAACCGGTCGCGGCACTCGACGCCATCCGCGCCAACCAGGTGACGGCTCTGATCGCCGTACCCGTGATGTTGCAGGGCCTGATGGAACTCCCGCCGGAAGCGGACCGACCGGGCCTGCAGATCGCCGCGGTCAGCGGCTCCGCCCTGCCGGGTGGCCTCGCCACCCGGTTCATGGACCGGTACGGCGACATCCTCTACAACCTGTACGGCTCGACCGAGGCCTCGTGGGCGTCGATCGCCACCCCGGCCGACCTGCGCGCCGCCCCCGACACCGCCGGGCGGCCACCGCACGGGACCGCGGTCGCCGTCCTCGACCGCGACGGCCGGCCCGTCCCGACAGGCGAGACGGGACGGCTGTTCGTCGGCAACGAAATGCTCTTCGAGGGCTACACCAACGGCAGCGAGCGGGAACTGCGCGACGGGCTGCTCGCCACCGGCGACCTCGGGCACGTCGACGCGGCCGGCCGGGTCTTCGTCGACGGCCGGGAGGACGACATGATCGTCTCCGGCGGCGAGAACGTCTTCCCCGCCGAGGTGGAAGGCCTGCTCGCCGACCTGCCCGAGGTGCGCGAGGTGGCGGTGATCGGGGTTCCGGACGACGAGTACGGGCAGCGGCTGGCCGCCTACGTCGTGCTGCGGGAGACCGCCGCGCTGGAGGCCGACGCCATCCGCAACCACGTCCGGCAGCACCGGGCCCGCTTCTGCGTGCCCCGCGACATCGTCTTCCTGCCCTCGCTCCCCCGCAACGCCACCGGTAAGGTCCTCAAACGCGAGCTGCCACGTTGACCTAATTGGAGCGTCGCCAATGCGGGAAGCGTCACGGCGGGCCGCGCGCCTGCTCGAGCGCGCGCAGGCCGGCGAGGCCGACGCGGTCATGGCCGAGGTCGGCGACATCCTGCGCGCCCCCGGCGGCGACCTCGCCTGCATGCACTTCGTGCGGGTCGTCGTCCGGATCGTGCAGGGCGACCTGCGGGCCGCGCTCGCCGTCGTCGAAACGATGCTGCGCGCCGCCGAACGCGAAGGTGGCAGCGGCTGGATCGCCTGCGCGCTGTCCACCCGCGCCCTCGTGCGGATGCGGCTCGGCGAGGAGGAGCTGGCCGAGTACGACGTGGACGCCGCCCTGCGCGACCTCACCGCCGCCGAGGCCCGGCTCACCGACGAACCCGACCCGGTCGCGGCGGTCAACGCGCGCGTCGGCATCGCCGTCGGCTACCAGCAACTCCGGCTGTACGAACTGGCCGGGCCGCAGTTCGAGGCGGCCTACGAGATCAGCGCGGCCGACCCGGAACAGCACGGGAACCGGGCCATGTGGCTGTCCAACCTCGGCGAGATGCACCTGCACTGGGCACTCGAGCTCTACCAGGTCGGCGACGCCGCCGCGGCCGAGCAGCACACCGAAGTGGCCGAGGGGTTCGCCCAGCGGGCCGCCGACGAGGCCGGCGGCGACGACCTCGACGCGTTCCGGAACTACGCGCTGCTGATGGCGGCCTGCGCCCGGGCCGACCGATCCGACCCGGCCGGTGCCTCCGCCGACATCGAACGGCTCTACTCGGATCTGCGCGACCGCGGGATCAGCCCGGCCGCGCTCGCCTACAGCGCGCCGTTCCGGGCCGTCGCGCTGAAACGGATCGGCCGGCTCGACGAGGCCATCGAGGTGATGGCGGCCGCCGTCGCGTCGCTGCCGGCCGACGCCGTCTGGCTGATCGTCGCCGCCACCCACCGCACCTACGCGGTGCTCCTCGAGGCGCGCGGCTCGGCCGACGCCGCCGCCGGACTACGGTACGGCGACAGCGTCGCGGCCGCGCTCTGGCGGCAACGGCAGCACACCCTGCACACCGCGACCACGCTGAAATCGCTCGACGTGCTGCGCGCCCAGCACGAGCAGGCCACCCGCGCCGCCGACCTGGACCCGCTCACCGGCATCGCCAACCGGCGCGCCTTCGACCGGGCCGTCCGCCGTGCCCAGAGCCTGCCCGGCGCGGCCGGCACCACGGTCACCGTCATGATCATCGACACCGACAAGTTCAAGCAGATCAACGACACCCGCGGGCACCCGGCCGGCGACGACTGCCTGCGCGCGATCGCCCGAGCGCTCACCGCCGAACTACGCGACCAGGACCTGCTCGCCCGGCTCGGCGGCGACGAGTTCGCGGCCCTGCTGCCGGACGCCGGCCCGGCCGTCGGCTCAGCAATCGCGGAACGCATGCTGGCCGCGGTGCGCGACCTGCCGGACTGCCCGGCAACGGTCAGCATCGGGGTGGCCGCGGCGGCCGCCGACGAGCTGGGCGAGGCCCTGCACCGCGCCGACCGTGCGATGTACGACGCAAAGCGCTCCGGCGGCGACGCCGTACGCGAATTCCGGATGGTCTTCTAGATCTTTCCGGGCTTCCTTGCAACGGAGGGCAGGACGCTTTCGCGCGGAAGACTTTTCCGTACGCGCCGGCTCAGTCCCGTGGCAAGCGGTCCCGGCAGGTGCAGCTCACCCTCCGCGCGCCCGCTGCGGGCGGGCCCGGCCCAAGCGCGCCATCCCAACCCGCCCAGCGGACAGTCCCGGGCGACGACCTCCTGCATGATGGTCGCCGCTCTCGGATACCGGGTCGTCGTCCCGCATCCCGGGCATGGTCCCGCCTGATGAGCAGCGCTTCACACCCTGGACCACCCAGCGGTCACAAGAACATGACATACCGTTTATGTCCGGCGCCGACAGCTCGATGAGACGCGATCTTGTGGAGTTGTCGTGCGGCCGGAGCAGCAACTCCACAAGATCTGCGATGCCGGGCGCCGAGACGTGGTATCAACGCGTCACCGACGGCCGAATACGTACAAAACGCCCTCCGAGCGGAGCGGAGCGGCGTGTGTGGGTGAGCAGCGCAAGGCGTTGCCGCGCGGGGGCTTGAGCGCGTGTTTCGTTGCGCGACAGTCGCGGCATGTGCTGGTGTGGCACACCGCTCGCGGGGTGGCGGCGGTCGCCGGATGTTGCGGTTGGCGACGATGTCTCCCGTACCGGCAAGTGGGTTTGACTCTCGCGACCCCGACCTCAACAGTTGTACAGAGATCTTTTCCGTACGGCCCGGCTCAGTCCCGGGGCACGCCGTCCCGGCAGGTGCAACTCACCCTCCACGCGCCCGCTACGGGCGGGCCCGGCCCAAGCTCGGCCAGACGCAATCTGTGGACTTCCCGCGAGGACAGACTGGTGCGGCACGCTGCTTGCGGGGTGGCGGCGGTCGGGTGATGTTGCGGTTGGGGACGGCGTCGCCCGTACCGGAAAGTGGGTTTGATTCTCGGCTCTGGCGCGAACACCGTGATTGATCATGCTTAGGCGGGTGCCGCTACGGTGGCGCGGTGATCGACCTCCAGGTCCGCAGCGAATCTGGGCCTGGCGTAACGCGCTGCCGATGGGTGATACCAGCGGTAGCTGGACAGCCCGCGGCGCTGGTACTAGACGTCACGCTGAGACTTTGCCGACGCCGCTCAACCACCGCTCAACGGCTGCCGGCGAGGTCAGCAGCACCACCGGCGGCTTCCCGGGATCGGCATGCCACGCCCGCATCCGGCGCTGGTTGTGCTTGAACTTCCGGAAGTGCCACCGCAAGATCGAATCGGAATCGAACAGGGTCTTGCGGATCGACTCGTAGTTGCCGTTACAAATGGGCTCGCGGGTAACGATCCTGATCACCGAGCGGCGCAGGAGCCGCCCGAGGCTGACCCAACGCGGAAAGTCCAGCCCAACGATCAGGTCCACCCGGGCCATCGGTACGTCCACCCACCGGCCGTACCCGGCGTCGATCACCCACGCGTCGTCGTCGCAGATCGCGGTTACCCGCGCCCGCTGAATCTCATCGGGCACCTCGACCCAGCCAGGCTCCCAGGTCAGGTCGTCGATCGGGTGGTACGGCACCCCCAGCCGCTCGCCGATCCGCTTCGCGAGTGTCGATTTGCCCGCACCGGAGACCCCGTACACCATGATGCGTCGCATTCCGCGCATGCTAACGCTCGCCAAACATGGCTCGTTCTGGGCGCGGGTAACGATTCTCGCGACCCGATCTAGCGGAACACCCCCAGGTACATGCAGTGGTCGGAGTAACCGGTGTAGGCCCGGGCCACGCCGACCGGGGTGAGGAAGCCCGGGCTGCCGAACAGGTAGTCGATCTTTCGCGGGATCGGGATGAACGTCGGCAGTGGGGCCACCCGCGAGCGGTTGGCCTCGGTGAACGCGTTGTAGAAGCCGTCCAGCGCGTTGTCCTCGGGGAGCGAGTTCAGGTCACCGCCGAAGATCACCGGGCTGGTCGCCGCGATCGGGGTCAGCCAGCGGCGCAGCACGTTCAGCTGGGTCGCCAGGTTGGGCCCGCTGGCGGTGGTGTGGGTGGTCACCACGAACACCGTGCGCCCCGGCAGCCGCACCGTCGCCCCGAGCACCACGCGGCCCTCCGGCGCCGACCCGTACGGCGTGGGCAGCCGGTAGACGACCCGGCTGTCGAACGCACCGCGAGCCACGATGGCTACGCCGAAGGCACGGCCGTGCTTGGTGTCGTGGTTGTCGCACTGCCCGCCGGTGGTCGCGGGCGCGAACGTGGCCCGGTAACCGAACGGCGCGAGGCGGGCCTGCACGGCCAGGAACTGCGAGTAGCAGACCTCCTGCAGCATGGTCACCGAGGCCCGCAGGTGATAGATCCGGTAGGCGATGTTCGCGCTGGTAGCGACGGTCTCCCCGTGCCGGCACACGTTCCCGCAGATGTTGAACGTCAACGCCCGGACGGGCGGCGGCGCGGCTTGGGCCGGTTGCGCCGGCACCGCGGGCACGAGGGCTGCGGCAGCGGCCAGCACGCCGAGGAGCAGGCGACGAAATCTCATGCCGCATCGTTCGGCGGCTGACCGCGCCCGCCCCAGTCATTGCCGGGCGCAGCCTGGTTGCCGTCCGGTCAGGCCGTCGAGGCGACCGTCCAGCCCAGCGGTGGGAGGTCGGCGGTGCCGTCGGGGTTGATCGTCGCCTCGCCGGCCTCGTGGGTCCAGGCCGCCGGCGGCAGCTTCGCCGCGGCGCGGCGGTCGCCGAAGTTCAGCGCCACGGCTACCGCGTTCTCCTGCGCTTTCAGGGTGTACGCCAGGACGCCGTCGCCCAGGGTGTGCACCTCGGCCTGGGCGCGGACCAGCCACGGGTGGCGCCGGCGGATGCCGATCAGCAACTGGTGCAGCCGCTGGATGTCGAGGCCGTCGTCGCCGAGGCCGTCGGGGATGGGCGGGAACTCCGGGCGGATCGCGTCGTCGCCGCCCTCGCGCTCCTCCTTGACACCCTGCCATCCGCGCTCGTCGCCCGCGTAGATCGACGGGACACCGCCGACGGTGAACAGCACCGCCAGGGCGTGCGGCAGGTGGCCGGGCTCGGTAAGGCGGCTGGCTATCCGGGTCACGTCGTGGTTGCCGACGAAGGTCTGCGGGGCGAACGTCTCCAGCAACTCGTTGTGCCGGCCCAGGGTCCAGGCCAGCTCGTGCGGGTTGACGTCGTTCAGCGAGCTCCAGATCGCCTTCCACAGTTCGTACTGGGTGACGGTGTCCAGGCCGCCCTCCGACACGTACGCGTCGTAGTCGCCGTGGATGACCTCCCCGCTGAACCAGACGCCGGGGTGTTTCGCCCGGGTGCGGTCGGTGACCGTGCGCCAGAACGGGCGGGGCACGGCGTAGGCGGCGTCCAGTCGCCACGCGTCCACGCCGCGCTCGGTCCAGTAGTCGAGGACGCCGGTGACGTGGTCGGCGACCGCCGGGTTGGCGTGGTCGAGGACCACCAGACTGCGGTGACCCTCGAACACCCGGTAGTCGTCACCCTCGGGGATCCACCACTCGCGGTGGCCGTACGAGCGGCCGACGTGGTTGAAGACGCCGTCCAGCATCACCCGTACGCCCCGGGATCTTGCCTGGTCGATGAGCGCGACCAGATCGTCTTCCGTGCCCAGCCGCGGGTCTACCCGGAAATGGTCGGTGGTGTCGTAGCCGTGCGACTCGGACGCGAAGACCGGGCCGAGCATCAGGCCGTTGCACCCGAGCTCGAGGACGTGGTCGAGCCAGTCGGCGAGGGCCGGGAGCTTCCGCTTGCCGAGGAAGCCGAGCGGATAGACGTGCCACCAGATCGCATGGTCGGGCCAGTTCATTCCGCTGAGGCTACGCCCCGCACAGCGCGTCGTTGATCAGGTCGGTGGTGATGTCGACGGCCGGCTTCGGCACGCCCGGGTCGCGCTTGAGCGAATCGGTGTTGATCGAGACGATGACGCTGCGCCGGCCGTCGGCGCTGACCCCGTTGCGGGTCTGGAAGCCCATGATGTCGCCGCCGTGCGCCCATTCGCCGCCGCACGGGTTGGGGACGAACATCAGGCCGAGGCCGTAGCGGACGCCGGGCCAGTTCGTCTGGAATTCGGGGCTGGCCGGCACGGTGCGCTGCATCTCGGCGAGCTGGGCGGGCTTGAGCACCCGGCCGCCGATGAGTGCCTTCAGGAACCGGTTGCCGTCGGCGGCGGTGCTGATCATCTCGCCGGCCGCGCCGCCCCACGTCGGGTTCTGCCGGGTGGCGTCGATGGCGTCGCCGTAGTCGGGGTCGTCCTCGGTGGCGTCGGGGCCGGGGAAGCGCTCATAGCCGACGGCGTGCGGGCCGGGGATGTCGGGGTTGTTGCCGGGCAGGTAGGTGTGCCGCAGGCCGAGCGGCCGGACGATCCGGTTGCGCACCTCGGTCCGCCAGTCGTGGCCGGTCACCGCCTTGATGATCAGGCCGGCGACCTGGTAGTTGGTGTTCGAGTAGTCCCACTTGGCGCCGGGGGCGAACTGCGGCGGGAAGGTCATCGCGGTGGCCACCGCCTCCTCGGCGGTCACCGAGTCGAAGCGGTGCTGCTCGAAGCCCTCCTGGGAGAACAGCCACGGGTAACCGGTCAGGTAGTCGGTGAGGCCGCTGGTGTGCTGGAGCAGCTGCCGTACGGTGATTTTGGTGCCGTCGTTGCCGTTGCCGCGCACCACCCCGGGCAGCCAGTGGTCGACCGTGTCCGCCAGGCTGAGCTTGCCCTCGCCGACCAGTTGCAGGACGGTGGCCGACACGTACGTCTTGGTGAAGCTGCCGATCCGGAAGCGGGCGTCCCACGGCACCGGGGTCCTCCGGTCGACATCGCCGTAACCGCTGCGGACCCGGATCGTGGTGCCACGGCCGGTTTCCAGTTCGGCGAGGACGCCGGGAGCGCCGTACCGGAGAAGCTTGTCGGCGTCGGCCTGCATGGCGTGCCGGGTGCCCGTCTCGACGGTCGCGCCGGCCGTGGTGCCCACCAGCGCCAGTGCGCCGATGACTGCGATCAATGCTCGTCTCATGACCTCGACGCTAGGGAACACATCGACGCCTATCGTCACCCTGGGTTGGGAGCCGGTCTACCACCAGAGGGGTAGGCCCGGTCCCCCGCCGAGCGGATGCCACCCCCGGACGGCATGGATAGCGTAGGTCGCGTGCCGACGCTGCTCCGACCTGTCCTGGCCGACGTGCTGCTCGCGATCCTGCTGACCGCCCTCACGGTGGCCACCGCGATCGGGCAGCCGGCGGCGGTGTCGCCGTGGGCCCTGTTGCTGGCCGTGCTGTCGGTGGCCCCGGTGGCGCTGCGGCAGATCGCGCCGGTGCTGACCATGCTGCTGATCATCGCCGCGGTCGGGGTCGCCAGCCTGTTCGGCTACGGCGACCTGCCCAGCGGCGGCATCGGCCTGCTGGTGGCGATGTTCTCGGTGGCGACGTTGCGGTCCCGGCGGGTGGCGGCGGTGATGTTCGCGGCCACGGTGGCGCTGCTCGCGCTGGTCTACCTGACCGAGCGCGACGACCTGGTGTGGTCGCAGATCGCCCAGGCCGCGCTGATCATCGCGGGCGCCTGGGTGCTCGGCGAGGGAACCCGCCGCTGGGCGCGGCGGACCGAGAAACTCGCGGCCGACGCGGAACGGGCGGTGTCCGAGGAGAGGGTACGGATCGCCCGCGAACTGCATGACATCCTCGCCCACCACATGTCGGTGATCTCGTTGCAGGCCGGCCTGGCCGAGTACGTGCTGGAGGCCGACCAGCCCACCGCCCGCAAGGCCATCGGCACCGTCGCCGACACCGGCCGGGAGGCGATGCTGGAGATGCGCCGCCTGCTCGACGTGCTGCGGGTGGACCGCGACGAGGAACCCGACCTGCGCCCCCAGCCCGGCCTGGAGATGCTCGACGAACTGATCGCCCGCACCCGCACCGCCGGCCCGGCCGTCACCGTGGTGGTCGGCGGCCCGGCCCGGCCGCTGCCGCCCGGGCCCGACCTGTGCGCCTACCGGATGGTGCAGGAGTCACTGACCAATGTGCTCAAGCACGCCGGGCCGGGCGGCGCCCAGGTGGCCCTCGAATACGGGCCGCACACCCTGACCATCCGGGTCACCGACGACGGGCCGGTCGTGCGCGGCTACACCGAGGGGCACGGCATCCGCGGCATGCGCGAGCGGGCCGCCCTCTACGGCGGTGTCCTGACCGCGGGCCCGCGCCCGGCCGGCGGTTTCGCCGTGTCCCTGCGGCTCCCGCTGGACGACCGATGAGCGTCCGGGTGCTGGTCGCCGACGACCAGCCGCTGATCCGGGCCGGGCTGGTCGCGCTGCTCCGGGCGGCCGACGGCCTCGAGGTGGCGGGCGAGGCCGCGGACGGCGCCGAGGCGGTGGCTCTGACCGCGCGGACCGGCCCCGACGTGGTGCTGATGGACATCCGGATGCCGGTCCTCGACGGCATCGCCGCCACCCGGCAGATCCTCGCGGCCACCGGCCCACGCCCGAAGGTGATCGTGCTGACCACCTTCGACCTGGACGAATACGTGTACGGCGCGCTCGGCGAGGGTGCCTCCGGCTTCCTGCTCAAGGACACTCCGCCCGACCGGATCATCAGCGCGATCCACACCATCGCGGCCGGCGACATCCTGCTGGCGCCCCGGATCACCCACCGGCTGATCGAGACGCACGCCCGCCGGCACCGGGCCACCGCCGGCGGCCACCGCCTCGACGAGCTGACCGCCCGCGAGACCGACGTGCTCCGGCTGGTCGGCAACGGCCTCACCAACACCCAGATCGCCGCCCGGCTGCTGGTCAGCGAGGCCACCGTGAAGACCCATCTGAAACACACCATGTCCAAACTGCACCTGAGCAGCCGGGCCCAGGCGGTGGTGCTCGCCTACGAAACCGGCCTGGTGGTCCCCGGCGACCCGGCCTGACTGGTTCAATCGGGAGCCATGAGAACGAACCGTTCGATCCCGGCCGCGACCGGCCAGGCGCAGGACCCGGCCCTCGCCGACGTCGCGCTCGAACAGTGGGGCGGCGAGTCGCCGTGAAGCCACGCCCCTACTTCGGGCCGGCCGACCTGGCCGCCATGCAGCGCCTGGTCCAGCGCACCTGGACTCCCGACAGCCACTGGCACCTGGGCGACCTGGCCTGGCAGCGACCGTCCATGCCGGACCGGCAGATCGCGCTCTGGCCGGCCGACGGCACCCCGGCCCGGGCCAACGGCGCGCAGGCCGGCACGGACGTTGTCGCGTGGGCCTGGGTCTCGGCGCGGGCCCAGCTCGAGACGCAGGCACCGGCCGCGCTGGCCGGGGAGGTGCTGGCCTGGTTCGACGAGGTCGCGGGCGGCGGCGAGCAGACGGTCACCGTGATGGAGACCGACACCGAACTGGTCGGCGTCCTCTCCGCGGCCGGCTACCGGGAGGTGGACGGGCCGTTCTTCCGGCACTGCCTGCGCGACCTCGACGCGAGCCTGCCGCAACCCCGGCTGCCGGACGGATATCTGGTGCGTCCGGTCCGGCCGGGCGAGCTGGCGGCGCGCGCCGCCGTCCACCGGGCCGCCTGGCGGCCCCAACGGCTCGGCGAGATGCAGGTGCCGCCGGTCGACCTGGGCGACGGCGAATCCGGCATGACCACCAAACGGTACGGGGACATCGTCGGGCACTGGCCGTACCGGTCGGACCTGGACCTGGTCGTCGAGGCCCCGGACGGCAACCTGGTCGGGACGGCGCTCGGCTGGCTCGACGACATGAACAAGGTCGCCCTGCTCGAGCCGGTCGGCATCGACCCCGGGCACGGCCGGCGAGGGCTCGGCGTGGCGGTCAGTCTGGCCTGCCTGCACGCCATGCGCGACGCCGGCGCCACCCAGGCGGTGGTCTGCCCGCGCGGCGACGACGCCTACCCGGTCCCGCGCCGCCTGTACCACGCGGTCGGCTTCCGCGACGCGAGCCGCACGGTCACCTACCGGCGATGACCGGCTGGTGGGCCCGGGCGTGTCCCGACGCCCGGGGCCACCGGAAAATCAGGCGGGATCGACCGCGAGCGCGTCGAAGATGAAGTTCGGGCTCAGAAAGGCGTCACCGCTCGAACCGCTGAGCACCGACACCGACAGGGTGTTGTTGCCGGTCTTCAGCGCACTGGCCGGCACGGTGAACGTGTAGGTCGTGTTCACGCCGCGCCAGGTGCCGCGGGTGACGCCGCGCGAGTTGAGGTTCACCGGGGCGGGCGAGGCCGAGGCCGGCGAGGTGTAACCGCCGATCGCGATGGCCGGCCGGCCGCCGGCGAACGCCCCGGTGGTGGCGATCCGCACCTTGACGCCGGCCGCGGGCACCGATGACAGCGGCAGGTTGACCGCGAGCGGCGAGTTGACCGACTTGAACTCGGCCATCGGCAGGGTCGCGGCCGAGCTGACCGCGCCGGTCCAGGCCGACATCCGCGAGTCGGACGGGTGCATCGTCTCGATCTTGTCGGCGTTCTTGAATCCGGCCGGGGTGCCGTCGAACGCGCCGAGCTGCAGCAGCGTGCCGCCGGCCGGGACGTCGCCGGTCATCGCCAGGGCGCTGGTCGCCCCGGCGGTCACGGTGACCGACCTGGTCGCGCCGACCGCGAGCTCCCCCGCGTACAGCGTGGCCGTGTAGGTGCCGGGCCGCACGTGCCCGATCAGGAACTGCCCGGACTTGCTCTGCCCCCAGTACTGACCATTGGGCCCGGCGAGCGCCACGGTCCCGCGCTGGCCGGCCCACGACCCGCCGGCGGTTCCGCTCACCGCGCCCCGCACGGCATTGGACAGCAGACCCGGGATGTACGCCGAGAGAAAGTCCAGACTCCGCCCGGCCGGCAGCGCGCCGTCGGTGACCGCCATGGCGTACGGCCCGTGCAGGCCGAGCCGCAGCCCCTCGGTGTTGTAGTGCCCGCTGAACAGGTAGTTGGTGATGTTGACGGCCCCGCCGGTGTCGTTCACCTCGATGTCCCGGAAGAACGGACCGCCGGAGGTCATCTCGTTGGTGCCGGGGATGATGAAGACGCCGTGGCCGTTGCCGGAGGCCCCGAACGGCTGCTGCGCGATCAGCCGCTGCGAGCTGTAGAACTTCGACGCGGTCTGCCCGTTGGCGAAGCTGAAGACGTCCGAACCCTCGACGGTGCCCGTGCTGGCCGCCGTCCGCGCCGCGACCGGAGACGTCTTCAGCAGCGAGGAGCTGAGCCGGGTGATGAACCGGGCCTCACCGGGGTTCAGCGCCTTGGCGATATTGGTGGCTATATAGATGGTGTTGTCGTTCTTGCGGGCGAAGTAGTACATCGTCACGCCGATGTCGATGTTCGCGGCGGTGACCAGGAGCGCGCCGTTGCCGAACGTCTTGCTGGTGACCGCGGCCGACGACCACCCCGACTCGAACTGCCCGGCCGCCTGCCCGGACTGGGCGAGCTCGGTGCCGTTGTGCTTGAGCGAGGTGATGTTGCCGTTGGTCGCGTTGACCGCGAACGTCAGGCCACTGCCGGTGTCGTACGTGATGGTGGTGGCCGCCGAGGCCCAGGGCTGGCCGCCGAACAGGCCGACACCGGCGAGCGCGGCCACCACGGCGACGCCACCGGCCAGCAGTCCGCGCCGGCGTTTGGGGAGGCGCCGGTGCGTGGCGGGGGACGGAAGGTTGATCGACATGCCTACCTGGTGGCCGTCACCGCCGGAAAGGTTGCCCGGGTGTCGCCGGTTTTTACCAGGGTCACGATGATCAGGGCGAGGCAGCCGAGCGAGCCGGCGACGGTGAAGTTCCCGGCCTCGGCCAGCAGCGCCAGATAACCGATCGCCCCGGCGATCAGCGGCCGGCGCCGATCCACCGCGAACAGCAGGATCGCCGCCACCGCGACCGGGAACCAGTAGTACGGGAAGTGCACCGGATCGGTGGCCACCCGCAGCACCGCGCCGGCCAGCGGGACGAGGGCGACGGCCCGCGGATCGCGCCGGCAGCGCAGCGCGATCAGCGCCACTCCCCCGGCCACGACGACCGCCTGGACCAGCCGGATCACCCAGGTCACCTCGCCGATCCGCGTCGGCCACAGGGTTCCGGCGCTGACCGCCCAGTGCATCTCGAACATCGCGAAGTGCCCGGTCAGCCCGAACGGCAGGTAGCTGCCGGCGCCGAGCGCCACGGCCAGGACGCCGGTGCGCACGGCCCGGCCGAACGGCGCGGCCGCGAGCAGGCCGGGAACACCGAGAATCGCCCAGGGGGCGATCGCGACGCCGAGCGCGAGAGAGGCCGCCGCGGCGAGGTGCCGGCCGTCCTTCGCCAGCTTGATGGCGTACGCCCAGAGCAGCGGAATACCGATCTCGGCCGGGTGCCCGTTCCAGGGCAGAGGGGCCAGCATCCAGAGCAGGGCCAGCCCACCGGCGAACAGTTCCCGGCGCAGACCGCCCCGGCACAGCCACATCGCGCCCACCACCAGCGCGGCGTCGACCAGCCCGATGACCGGCATCGCGGGCATACTGTCCTGGCCGCCGATCAGCAGGATCCGGGCGACCAGCAACTGGGCGGGACCGGCCTGGTTCCACGGCATGGCGTACACGTCGGCGAACCGGCCGTGCAGCATCAGGTCGGTGGCGGCCGCGAAGTCGGCGAGGTCGGGCGGCAGGGTGGCGGTGAGGATGCCGGCCACCGCGGCCAGCACGGCCGCGATGGCCCAGCGATAGCGGATCAGGCTTTCGGTCACGCGGGGACCGGTACCGCGCGGCGGAGGAGGGGTGTTGCGCGGACGCCGCCGACCGGGGTGGCCAGCAGGGCGGCGAGCAGCAGCAGCTCGGCGGCGACCAGCCAGGTCTGGCCGTCGCTGTGCCGGCCGAGCAGCAAGGGCAGGTACGGCCCGGGGACGGCCAGCAGGAGCAGACCGGGCAGGAACCGCACCCAGATCCGGGCCGGCAGCCGATGCACGACGACGAAGAGCATGATCCCGGCGTACGCCGAAAGGAGGAAGTGGACCTCGGAGATGCCACCCGCCAGGAAGGTCATCAGAAGCAGGACGTTGCCGAGCCAGACCGGCGACAGCCGGTTGCCGCCGCCGCGGCGGATGCGCCAGAGCACCGCCGCGACGACCGCGGCGGACGCCGCGACGGCGGCGGTGTGCGACGCGCCCTGGCCCTCGGCCCAGCCGCGCAGCGAGAGGTTGTTGATCGCGTTGGTGCCGTGCAGGTTGGTGCCGGTCACCACGTAGCGCAGGACCTTCGGGAAGTCGAGCCCACCCGGCACCAGCAGCACCGACAGCACCAGCAGGGCACCGGCCGGCAGCATCGTGCGCAGCAGCGCGGACCAGCGGCGGTGCAGGATCGGCACGAACAGCAGCGGCGCCAGCAGCGGCTTGATCAGCAGGCTGGCGGCGAGCAGCGCGCAGCCGAGCACCCACCGGCCGCGGTGGAAGGCGAGCAGCACCCCGACGGCGATCGGGACCAGGAATTCGCTGAGGTTGCCGAGAAACAGCGAGCGGGCCGCGATGACGCCGCCGAGCAGGCCCATCGCGGTCAGCGCGAAGATGGCGAGCCGGTGCGGCCGGGGCGCGGCCCGGGCGATCAGCAGGGCGGCCAGCAGCAGCGCGACCGCGCCGGCGACGACCCAGCCGGCGAACGCGGCGGAGAGCGAGCCGAACGCGGTCGGCAGCAGTGCGACCGCGGCGGTCGGCGGGTAGACGAACGTCGGGTCGGCGAAGACCGAGGTGCCGTCGAGCAGTCCGGTCGCGGCGTTGCGCAGCGGCAGGAAGTCTATGCCGGGCGCGATCCAGCCGCCGAGGACGTCGTACAGTTCCGGGCCGGCGAAGAGCAGGGCCGCCACGATCAGCAGCAGCCCGGCCGTCCTCGGCGATACGCGGCGCACCAGGTTCACGCTACGACGATCGGCCGCGGCGGGTGCGCTGCTGAGTCAGTCCTGGGGCAGCAACCGAGCCGACACCACCAGGCTCCGGTCCTGCTCCCCGCCGACCGTGAGCAGGGTCAGCGTGGGCTGGTCGGAGGGGCCGTAGACCTGGTCGTCGGGCAGAGCTCCGGTCGGGTAGATCCCGATGCCGACGACCGCGAACCGGGCCACGCTGTGGTCGGCCCGGCGTACCGCGATCCGGTCGCCGGGGCGCAGCAGCCGCAGCCGGAAGAAGACCGCGGGGGCGCCGTCGGCGGCGCCGGCGTGGCCCGCGATCAGCGAGGATCCCATTTCGCCGGGGGTCGGGGACTGTTTGTACCAACCGGCCGGGGCGTCGCCGAGCGATGGCCCCACATCGATGGTGCCGTCGGCGCGCAGCCCGATCGGCGCCACCGGAGTGCTCACCCCGATCGCCGGGATCTCCAACCGGACCGGCATGGACGGCCCGAAGACCCGGAAGTTTCGCACTCCGGCGGCTGTCGCCGGCGGGAAATAGCTCTCGGTCATGGCGGCGTCTCCCCCTGAGCGCGGCACGGGACGACACCGCCCCGATGCACGCTAACTCCGCCGTCGCGGTACCGGAACTCTTCTATCCGTGATCAGTCAGTGGCACGGTCTCCAGGGTCAGCACGAACCGGGAGCCACCGGCCGGATTGGGCTCGTGGTGGATGTCGCCGTGGTTGGCGTGGGCCAGCCCGCGCACGATGTAGAGGCCGAGTCCGGTGCCCCTCACGCTGGCCGCGTCCCGGTCGGCGCGGGCCAGCCGTTCGAACAGGTGCGGCCGGAACTCCTCGGGCACTCCCGGCCCGCTGTCCTCCACCTGCACGCTCGCGTGCCCCTCGCCGTCCCCGACCAGCCGCACCGCGGTGGCTCCGCCGCCGTACTTGGCCGCGTTGGACAGCAGGTTCACCAGGATCTGCTGGAGGTGGCCGGGGTGGCAGAGGACCCGGGCGTCGGCCCCGGCGACCGGGACCCGTTCCAGGTCCATGCCGGCGAGAGCCTTCTCCGCCTCGGCGCGCAGGGACAGCTCCTGCCGGGTCGCGGTGATCGTGCCGGCGTCGATGCTGACCATGGCGAGGACCTCGCGGACGATCTCGTCGAGCCGGGCGGCCTGCCGGGCGATCGCGTCGAGGGCCCGGCCGCGGCGGGCGTCGTCGAGGCCGGCGGAGTTTTCGCAGAGCAGCTCGGCGTACCCCTGGATGGACGACAGCGGGTTGCCGATCTCGTGGCCGAGCATCCCGATGATGTCGAGTTTCAGCTGGTTGGCCGCTTCCAGCTCGGCATTGCGCTCGCCCAGGGCGGCGGCCGCCGCGTCCCGGGCGATCTCGGCGGCCCGGCGCGCCGAGATGTCGGTGACCACGCCGATGAGTGTCTTGGGCCGGCCGGCCTCGTCCCGGACCAGCGAGATGGTGGCGGCCACGTCGATCCAGTGCCCGTCGGCGTGCCGCACCCGGCACTCGTGGGTGTAGGCGGCGGCGTTCCCGGCGAACAGGGTGGCCAGCTCGCGCAGGACGGTGCCGTAGTCGTCCGGGTGCACGAGATCGACGTCCTGGATGGCCGCCAGTTCCTCGGGCGGGTAGCCGAGCATCGCCGCGTACGCCGGGTTGACCTGGGTGTGGTCGGGGTCGATGGTGCGGATGAACTGGCCGGCCGCCGAGTTGGCGAACTGGGCGCGGAACCGCTGCTCGCTCTCGGCCAGGGCCATCTCGGCGGCCCGGGCCGCCGTCACATCCGTGTTGATCTCCAGGATCTGCGCGTCGGCGCCGGCGCTGGGCCGGTGCAGCACCTGCCGGCTGAGTACGGTCACGGTGCGGCCGTCGGCGGTGAGATGTTCGAGCGGCCCGTTCCAGTGCCCGCTGCGGTCCAGGCCCTCCTGCAATTCGAGGGCGCCGCCGGTGGTCGGGAAGCCGGTGGCGAGCAGCCGGTGCACGTTGCGGCCCCGCGCGACCCGCAACGGCCAGCCGTACAGGGTCTCGGCGCCGGCGTTCCACCAGCGGATGGTCCCGTCGAGGTCGCGGACGATGACCGCGGCCGGGATCAGTTCGAGCAGCCGGGCCTGGCGGCGCAGCTGGGCGTCGGCGGCCCGCTTCTCGGTGATGTCCTCGACCTGACTGACCAGGTAGAGCGGGTGGCCGTGCTCGTCGTAAACCGGCGCACCGGCCACCGACACCCACACGACGTGCCCGTCTTTGTGCAGGTAGCGCATCTCGGTCCGGTAGGGGGCGAGCCCGGACGCGACCGCGGCGCGGACCGTGTCGTCGGCCGGCACGTCCGACGGGTGCATCAACTCCTTGTAGGTCATCTCGGTCAGCTCGTCGGCCCGGTAGCCGGTGATCGCGCTCATCGCCGGGTTGACCTGCAGGTACCGGCCGCGGTCGGGATCGTTGAGGCCGATCAGGGTCAGGCCGAGCGGCGAGTTCTGGAAGGCCAGCCGGAACCGGGTCTCGCTGGCCTCGAGGGCGGCGAGCGCGCCGGTCCGCTCGGCGAGCAGTTCCGCGTTGCGCTCGGCGTCGTCGGCGTGCCGCAGCGCCGAGCTGAGGCTGTCGGCGAGCAGGGCCAGCTGCTGCTCGTCGGTGTCGTCGAAGACGTTCGGCCGGGCCGCGGAGATCTTCAGGCAGCCGATCACCCGGTTCTCGGCGTGCAGCGGGGCGATCAGCATGGACCCGATGCCGAGGCGGGCGCAGGCCTCCCGGTTGACGCGCGGGTCGTCGGCGGTGTCCGCGCAGTGCGCCGGGGCATCGGTGACGAGCACGTGGCCGCTGAGCGAGCCGGCGATGCCGATCCGGGCGCCGAGCGCACCGGCCAGCGTGCCGGCCGTGGCCCCGTAGTACAGGTCGGGGCCGTCGACCAGTTCGACCGCGGACCCGTCGGCCGCGTCGAACACCGCGATGGATCGTTCGGCGACCACCCGCAGCGCCGCGTCGCGGGTGCCGGCCGCGGCGGTGACCTCGCGCTGCACGGCGAGCGTGACGCGCAGCCGGTGCAGCTCGCCCTCCCGGGCCGCGGCGGCGGCCCGCTCGGCGGAGATGTCCTGCAGCTGGACCAGCCGCCAGCGCCGGCCGGCCGGCCCGGGAATCAGCGCGAGGGTGACCCGGGTCCACAGGACTCGGCCGCCGGGGCAGCGCATCCGGGCGTCGTAGGAGACCTCGTGGGCGCCGCGCAGCAGGGCGAGCCGGCCGTGGGTGGCCTCGTCGAGGTCGGCCGGATCGGTGATCTCGCGGTGGGTGAGGCCGACGAGTTCGTCCCGGGGCCGGCCGGTGAGCGCGGCCGCGGCCGGGTTGGCCCGCTGGAACCGGCCGTGCTCGTCGGCGATGAGCAGGCCGATCGGGCAGCCGTCGAAGGCGGTGCGGAACTGTTCCTCGCTGCGGGCCAGGTCGGCGCGGGCCTGGCGCTCGGTGGTGACGTCGAGCAGCTGCACGACCGCGGACTGCGGGCCCTGGTCGTCGGTGATGGCGAGCAGGTGCACGACCACCGTGACCAGGCTGCCGTCGGACCGGCGCAGCTCGGCCTCGCGGGCCTTCTCGCCGGCCTCGGCGGCGGCCAGGGCGAGCGCCGGCAGGTCGGCCGCGGCGAGATCGGCGTCGTCGTAGCCGAGCAGGTTCCGGAAGGCCGGATTGGCGAGCAGGATCTTGCCCCGGTCCGCGCCGCGCAGCCCGATCAGGATCTTCGGGACCGGGCTGTGCTCGAAGACCTCGGCGAACCGGCGCTCGCTGCGGGCCAGCCGGTCCACCGCGGCCAGCGCGGCCCGGCGTTCCTCCTCGAGTTCGCGCACCGCGGCGGTGGCCCGGCCGAGCAGGTGCTGCTTGTGTGCGGCGTCGTCGGCGTGCCGCAGCGCGCCGGCCAGGGCATCGGCGAGAAGGGTGAGCTGCCGCTCGTCGGAGTCGCTGAACGCGCCGGGGTGCCGGCTGGCCACGGCGAGCACACCGATCGGGCCGTCCGGCGTGCGCAGCGGGGTGAGCATCAGCGAGCGGATCCCGATCACGGCGCTGAACTCGCTGTTGCCGTACGGCTCGCCGGGCGCGTCACCGGTGCGCAGGGTCATGCCGGTGGCGATGGCGTGGCCGGCCAGCGAACCGTCGAGCGGCAGCGCCGGGATGGTCCGGTCGGAGAGCGCACCGGTGCCGGCCGCCGCCCGCAGCGTCACCCCGTCCGGGTCGATGAGCTGCACGGCGGCCGAGTCACCGGCCGGGATCACCTGCAGGGCCCGGTCGGCCATCAGCCGCACCACGGCATCCCGATCGGTCGCGGCGGCCGTCACCTCGCGCTGCACCGCGATCGTGGTACGCAGTCGCTGCGCCTCCCCCTCGGCCGTCTCCTCGGCGAGTTTGCGCGCGGTGATGTCCTCGCACTGCAACAGCCGGTCCCGGCGGCCGTCCGAACCCGGGATGGTGGTCACGCTCACCCGGGCCCAGACGACCGTTCCGTCCGGCCGTACATATCTCTTGCCGAAAGTGGCCACCGCGCCCGGATCCGCGTCCACGCTCTCGACGGTCCGCTCGTTGTCGGAGCGGTCGTCGGGATGGGTGAACTCCAGGAAGTTATGGCCGACGAGGGCAGCCGCCGGGCGGCCGAGCATCTCCTCGAGCACCGCGTTCACCCGGTGGATCACGCCGTCCTGGCCGGCCAGGCCGGAACCCAGCGGGCTGGCGTCGAACGCCGCCCGGAACTTCTCCTCGCTGTGCCGCAGCGCCTCCTCGGTGGCGGCGGCACCGGTGCGGTCGACGACCTGGGCGAGCAGTTTCTCCGGGGCGCCGGCACCGTCGGCGGGTATCGGTGTCACCGCGATCAGGCAGTGCACCGCCTGCCCGTCCTTGCTCAGCAGCCTCGTGTGCGACCGGTAGCTGTCCACCCGCCCGTCGAGGAGTTCCCGCAGCTGTCGCTGGTCGGCCTCACGGTCGTCGGGGTGGGTCGTGCCGGCCAGGTCGAGGGCGGCCATCTCGTCGGCGGTATAGCCCAGCAGGGCGGTGACTACGGGGTTGACCCGCAGCCACGCCCCGTTGCGGGACAGCACGGCCATGCCGATCGGCGAGCAGTCGAACACCGAACGGAACCGTGCCTCGCTCTCGACCGGCCGATCGAGGTAGCCGACACTCACATCGGTCCGTTCGGCGGGAACGGACCGGACGTGAGCGCTACCTCTTGGTGAAGATGAAACCGGCCTTGTCGACCTCGTCCCCGGCCCGGCCCTGGAAACCGGCCACCTGCCAGCCGCTGGGCGCGGTGCGGGTGACACAGTCGGCGGTGGTGGTGCCGCCGGCCAGGGTGTTGCCGGTGCTGGTGGTGAACTGGACGTAGAAGATCCGCGTGGTGTTGCTGTACTTGCCCTGGCACAGCTTGACCGCGGTGACGTACTCGGTGCTGCCCAGGGTCAGCGACCTCGCGGTGCCGCCGGTGCCGCCGTGCGCCAGGACGGCTCCGGTGCTCAGGGTCAGGCCGACCTGGTCGACCCGGCTGCCGGCCCGCAGGCTGACCGCACTCGCCCGGCCGGCCGCCGGCACCCGGTCGATGTCGGTGTAGTAGCCCCCGTGCGGCCCGCCGAACTGCTCGCTCATCGCGAAGGCGGCATTCGTCGACCAGCTGAACTTCGTGCTGATCGGGAAGTGGTCGCTGAGCATCCGGCCGGTGCCGTCCTCCAGGAAACCGGCGTGCTCGTTGTGGTATTCGGTGGCGTCGAGGGTGATGAACCTGCTGCCGCGGTAGAGAACCTTGTCCACCACCTCGCAGGTGTCGGTGACCGCGGCCTCGTCGCAGACCAGCGCGTCACTGCCCTTGACCGGCGGCCCGCCGCCGCGCTCGACCTTCACCCAGGCGTCGGTGAGGCCATTGGCGGCGGTGAACTCGGCGATGGTGTCCGCCGCCCGGGTGTAGCGGGTGTTCGAGTCACCCATCACGATCACCGCGTTGCCCGCCGAGTGCGCGGCGATGAACGCGGTGAGCTGGTTGAGGTTGTCGGCCCGCGAGGTCTGGTCGCCCGGGTTGGTGCCGGCGTTGGTGTGGATGTTGTAGAGGTCCACGTAGACGCCCTCGGCCAGCCGCTGCCGCATGAAGGTGAAGCCCTTCGGGGTCAGGCAGTCGCCGGAGTCGAGCTGGCAGGAGTTCCACCCGACCCGCTCGAAGTCGTCGGTGTCGTAGGCCCGGTCGGACAGCGTGTTCAGCCCGCTGCCGATCCCGGCGCCGCCGCTGGTCGGGGTGCGGTAGGGGTGGCTGTCGGCCGCGTACAGGGCGGCGTGGTAGTTGAAATCCTCCTGGACGTGGATGACGTCGTAGGGGGCGAGCCGCTGCCCGATGGCGGTCGTCGCGGTGTCGCGAGGGGTGGGCGCGCTGGACAGGCCCTCCGGGAGCCCGGCGACGTTGTAGGTCAGGGCGGTGAAGGTGCCGGCGGCGGCTTCGGCCGGCGAGGCCACGACCGCGATGCCGGCGAGGGCCAGGAGGACGGCGGCGGAGCCGGCCTGGATACGCAACATGTACCGGACAGTAGGGTTCGATGCCCGTCGATGAGAAGGCCTGGACTTATCTTCCAAGGTGAAAAAAGGTCACGTTCTCTCAAGATTCACAACCCGACCCACGGGCGTTCGCCGGCGTGACCTCCGATTTGAAAACTATTCACCCATGCCCGTTCTCAGCCGCCGTGCGCTTCTGCGCGCTGCCGTCGCCTCCGCCGCCGCGCCCGCCCTTCTGAGCGGTCGCCCGGCGATGGCTTCCACCGCCCTGCCGTTCGTAGACGACTACCGCACGAATGTCACCGGCAACCTGACCGCCGACACCAACGCGGCGGTGCGGGCCCTCTCCGGCATGCAGCGGCTGTGGCGGACCGGCACCGCCTGGAACACCGGCACCGTGCTCGACGAGGCCACGCTGCGCGCGAACCTGCGCTACTGCGTGCGGGTCACCGCACACCGCAGCGCCGCCGACGAGGCCCGCGCGTTCATCCAGGACCGGCAGCACCAGAGCTACGCCGTGATCTCCGGACTGGGGCCGCTCGCCGGCGCCTACCGGGCCGGCTCGCTCGCCGTCACCGGTATCACCACCGCCCCGGCCGGCACTCCGGCCACGAAGATCGACGACACCGTGCCCGCCGACGCGCCCGCCGGGTCCGCGCTCGGTGCCGGCTCGCCCACCTCCGCGCTCGGCCAGGTGGTCACCCTGGTCAACACCGTGCGTGGCTCGTACTCGTCGGGAAATCCCAGCAAGGCCGCCTACCAGTACCCGCGCCCGTGGCGGATGAACGAGCGCAGCGAGGTCATCGACACCGGGGTCCTGGATGAGTTCGGCTTCCCGGTCTACGACTCCCCGATCCGGGTCGTCCCGCAGCTGCTGCGCCAGCGCAGCAGCACGCCGGCCGACGACGGCGGCTTCCCCAGCGGCCACACCAACGCTTTCCACCTGGCCGCGCTGGCGTTCGCGTACGCCATCCCGGAACGTTTCCAGGAGCTGGTGACAGCGGCGTTCGATCTGGCCGAGACCCGCATCGTCGCGGGCATGCACTCGCCGGTGGACGTGATCGGCGGCCGTATCCTGGCCACCGCGCTCGCCGCCGCGATCCTCAACGACCCGGCCAACGCGTCCCTGAAGGCCGCTGCCCGCGCCCAGGCCCGGTCGTATCTCGATGCCACCCTTTCCGCCGGCGGCACCGACGCGTACGCCTCCCGGGCGGCCAACGAGCGCATCGTCACCCCGAAGCTGACCTACGGCCTGCCGCGCGGTCGCTCCACCACCCCGATGACCGTTCCGACCGGCGCCGAGGTACTGCTCGAGACCCGCCTGCCGTACCTGACCGCCGCCCAGCGCCGCGACGTCCTGCGCACCACGGCTCTCGGCGCCGGCTGGCCGCTGCTGGACGGCCCGGAGAACTGGGGCCGGCTGAACCTGTTCGCCGCGGCCGACGGTTACGGCGCCTTCGACCGGGACGTCGCCGTCTCGTTGGATGCGGCGACCGGTGGTTTCGCCGCCGCCGACACCTGGCGCAACGACATCGCCGGCCGTGGCGGCCTGGTCAAGACCGGCACCGGCACGCTGGCCCTGACCGGCGACAACTCCTACCGGGGTGGCACCACGCTGGCCGGCGGCACGCTGGCCGCCGGATCGTCCTCGGCACTCGGCCGCGGCGAGGTGGTGGTCGCCGGCGGCACGCTGCGGGTCGCGGAGCCGCTGCACCTCGGCGGCGACTACCGGCAGCCGGCCGGCACCCTCGCGGTCACCGTGTCGTCCCGCTGCCGGGGCGAGCTGATCGAGGTGCGCGGCGACGCCGTCCTCGGCACGCGCAGCGTCCTCGAGATCCACGGCGACGCCGGCCGCGACCTGACCGTGCTGCGCGCCCGCCGGATCTCGGGCCGGTTCGGCACCGTGGTGGCCCCGGCCGGCCTCGAGGCCACCGTCACCTACTCCCGCACGACGGTCACGTCTCGGCTCCGCCGCGCCTGACCCTGCGTCAGTTCTTTTCCAGGTCGCGGATGAACCCGAGGATGGCGTCGGCCAACCGGCCGGGCGCCTCCATCGCGACGTAGTGCCCCACCCCGTCCAGCACCACCGAGCTGATCTCGGAGGCCGCCGCCCGGGACATGATGTCGGCGGTGAACGTGCCGCCGCCACCGCCGACCGCCAGCACCGGCGTCTGCAGCGCGCCCAGCGCCTTGATCTCGTCGCCCTCCCTCAGCATCGACCGGTAGAGGCCCGCCGCGCCGGCCCAGCCGTCCGGCCGCGAGTAGGTGCGCGCGAACTCCTCGATGTCGGCGTCGGTGATCGCCCCGGGGGTCGCGGTCAGGGCCGGGAAGGCGTACTTCCCCAGGAACTCCTTCTCCCGGCCGGCCAGCAGCATCTCGGGCACGCCCGGGGCGGCGAGCACCCCGATGTGCCAGGCCCCGCCGTGGGTGACGTCGGCGAGCGCCTCCACGCCGTACCCGGCGAGGCCCGTCTCGATCGCGGTGAGGGTGAGCACGTCCTCCGGATGGCCGGCGGCCAGCCGGAAGACCGTCGTCCCGGTGATGTCCTGCCCGGTCAGGTGGACCGGGCCGGCCCCGAGGTGCTCGATCAGCCGGTGCAGGTCCTCGGCCGCGGTCGCGCTGTCGGCGCTGCCCGGGGCGGAGTCGCCGAAGCCGCGCAGGTCGACGGCGAAGACCCGGTGGTGCTCGGCGAGCAGCGGGATCAGCTTGTGGAACGTGTACCAGGTCTCGGGGAAGCCGTGCACCAGCAGGATCGGCGAGCCGCTCGACCCGGCCGAGACGTAGTGCAGGGACGTTCCGTTGACCTCGGCGCGGTGGTGAGTGATCATGACGCTCCTCAATTCGACAGCCTGGCTGTCCAATTATAGACAGCCAGGCTGTCTTTTGCCCAGGGCGGTAGCCTGCCTCCATGGCTCGCTCGGGTGCTGATCTCGCATTGCTGCTGCTCGGCGGCTTCCGCACGCTCGTGGACGCCGCGACCGCCGAGTTGGCCCGGCGCGGCCACGAGGACGTTCGGCCGGTGCACGACTTCGCGATGCGGGCCATCGCCGACGGCGCCGACACCGCCGCCGAGCTGGCCCGCCGCCTGTCGATCGCCAAGCAGTCCGCGGCGAAGACCATCGCCGTACTGGAGGAGCGCGGGTGGGTGGCCGGCGCCACCGACCCGCGCGACGCGCGACGCAAACGCCTCCAGGTCACCGACCTCGGCTTCGAGGTGCTGCGCACCGGCGAGGCGATCTTCGAGGAGCTCCGCGCCCGGTGGGCCCGGCAGATCGGCACCACCGAGCTGGAACAGCTCGAGAAGCACCTGGCCGACCTGGTGGGCGCGGTGCCCATCCGCTTCGACACGCCCGGGTGGATCGCCCGCGACGTCCTACCCGGTGGCGAGGGCCTCGGTGGGTGACATCCGGGCGGCCCGCACCGCCGGATAGAAACCGGAGATCCCGCCGATCACCAGGGTGGCGCCGATGCCGCCGGCCATTGCCCACGGCGGCACCACCGTCGTCCACGACTGGACGGTGGCGAAGACCGCCGTGACGCCGATCCCGAGCACCACCCCGCCGGCCCCGCCGAGCAGCGAGAGCAGCAGCGCCTCGGACAGGAACTGGGTGCGGATCTGGCCCCGGGTGGCGCCGAGAGCGCGGCGCAGCCCGATCTCCGAGCGACGTTCCAGCACCGAGATGACCATCGTGTTGGCCACCCCGATCCCGCCGACCAGCAGCGCCACCACGCCCAGGCCGAGCAGCAGGGCGCCCAGCGTCTGCGACGTCTCCTGCCGGGCGGCGAGGATGTCGGACGGCCGGGAGACGTCGACCTCGCCCGGGTCCTCCGGGTTGGCGGTGGCGCCGAGCAGCGGCTGCACGGTCGTCACGGCGTCCTCGCGAGCGCGGGTGTAGATCGTGGTCGGCCGGCCGTCGAAGGCCAGCTCGGCCGACGCCTCCGGCCAGCCGACGAACGCGCCGTAGTCCAGATCGGTGATCAGGTCGTTCGCGGCCAGGACGCCCACCACGGTGAACCAGCGGCCGCCGAGCCAGACCAGCTCGTCCGGGCCGGTCCGGAACACCGCGAGGTGCTCCGCCGCCGCCCGGCCCAGCACCACGGCCGGGAAACTCGCGGTCGCCTCGGTGAGCCAGGCCCCCGAGGTCAGCCGGATCCCGGCCACCGCCGGCAGGTCGACCCGGGCCGCGAAGACGGTGATGCCGCCGGTCTGCTCGGCCGGCAGGTGGTCGTTGCGGTAGACCCGGGCGCCGGTGCGGCCGACGGCGGAGACCGTCTCGACGCCCGGCATCGCCGCGATCATGCCGAGCGCGGTGCCCGGCAGGTGCGCGCTCCGGCCGCCGACCGACTCGCCGGGCGCGACGGTCAGCAGGTTGGTGCCGAACGCGCTGAGCCGCCGGTCGAGCTCGTGGGTGGATGACGCGGAGATGCCGACCACGCCGACCATCGCCGCGATCCCGATCGCGATGCCCAGCGCCGAAAGGACCACCCGCAACGGACGGGAACGAAGACCGAAACCGGCTACGCGTACGACGTCCGGCGGCGACAACCGAGCGGGCCTCACAGCCGGCCGTCCCGGATCCGGACCTCGCGGGGCAGCGCGGCCGCGATGTCCCGGTCGTGCGTGATGATCACGACCGTGGTGCCGCCGGCCCGCAGCTCGCGAAGCAGGTCCATGACGACCGCGCCGGCGTGCGAGTCGAGGTTGCCGGTGGGTTCGTCGGCCATCAGCAGCGGCGGGTCGCCGAGGACCGCCCGGGCGATCGCCACCCGCTGCTGCTCGCCGCCGGAGAGCTGGTGCGCCCGGTGCGACAGCCGGTGGCCGAGACCGACCCGGCGCAGCGCCGCCTCGGCCGCGCTCCGGCGGTAACCGCGCGGTCTGCCGCTGTAGAGCAGGCCGTCCGCGACGATGTCGAGCGCCGGCACCCCGCGCGCGAGGTGGAACTGCTGGAACACGAAACCGATGGTGCGGGCGCGCAGGGCGGAGACCTCCCGGTCGGTGAGCGAGCCGACGTCGCAGCCGTCGACGCGCAGGGTTCCGGACGTCGGGCGGTCGAGCGTGCCCATGATGTTGAGCAGGGTGGACTTGCCCGAGCCGGACGGCCCGACGACCGCGAGCAGCTCACCCCGCTCGACGACCAGGTCGACGTCGCGCAGCGCCGCCACGTCGCCGTACCGTTTGGACACCCCGGCGAGGTGGACGATCGGATCGGTCATCGCGGAACCCCCACCGTGAGGCCCTCGCTGACGCCCGACACCTCGACGTAGCCGTCGGCGAACATCCCGGTGGTTACCGGCAGGGTGCCGGTGCCGGCCACCACGGCGTAGCCGCCGCCGGGCCGGGCGACCAGGGCATTGACGGGTACGGCGAGAACGTCCCGCCGGGTCTCGGTGGTGATCGTGACGGAGACCTTGCCGAGGTTCTTCCCCTCCGGCACGCTCAGCTCGACCGGCAGGGTCTTGGCCGCTGGTGCGCCGATGCGGGTGACCCGGGCCGGCACCGTGCTGCCGTCCGGCAGTTCGACGGTCGCGGCGGCGCCCGGCTTGACCAGGTCGGCGTAGTCGAGGTCCAGGTCGACGTCGACGACCCGGGTGGTGCCGGTCCACCTGAGCAGGATCCCGGCCGCGGCGGTGCCCGGCAGGCCGGTGACCGCCGCGACGCGACGGGCCCCCGCCGCCACCACGGCGTCGCCCGCCCGCACCACACCGGTCCGGCCCCGGCCCAGATCTTTCTGCCACCGGCGCACCGCGTCGGCGGTGGCCGCGGTGTAGTCGTCGTCGACCGTGAACCCGGTGTAGCCGAGGGCGGCGAGGTTGCGTTCGAGCTGTTCCACGTCGTCGCCCTCGCTGCCGGCCGACAGTGTCCGGTAGGCCGGGATCGACCCGTAGAGCAGCGGAACCCGCACCTGGTCGACCCGGTAGACGGTGTCACCGCGCTCGACGACGGCACCCTCGGCGGGCAGCCAGGTGATCAGGCCGCCGCCGCCCGGCGCGGCCGGCACCGGGAACGCCGGGCCGAAGCCCAGGGTGCCACCGACCTTCTCGCCGCGGGTCAGGGTCCGCCGCTCCACCGTGGTGGTGGCCGGGGCGGCGGTGGGTGCGACGCTCGCCGGGCCGGCGTCGCGACAGCCGCACAGCCCGGCGCCCAGGCATACCGTCACGGCCGGCAAGATCAGCCATCGGCGCTTTCTCACTGTTCGCCCACCGTCCGCAGGGAACCGCCCGGGGAATGCGATTCGCAGGACTTCCGGGCCTTTTCGTATTCGGCGGAGTCACTCCTGATCCCGGTCCCTTTCAGGGTGACGGTGATGGTATTTCCACTGACCGTCGGGTCCGGGAAAGTCGGCAGTTTCGCGCGCATACATTTCGTCCAGTCGGCGAGCTCGGCCGAGTCGACGCCGCCGCCGTCCTGGTCTTCGGCCACGCCCTGCGGGAGCTTGTCCCGGCAGGCTTCCTCGGCCTTGGCCAGATCAGCCTCGTCGACTCCCTTCGGGACGCTGACCTCGACTCCGTTTCCGTTGCCCACCGGATCAGGGAAGTTCGGGACGCCGCTGGACCGCATGCAATCCGCGTACGCGAGGGACTGCTGGAGGTCGGCGTCGCCGTCCGGACCGGCCGCGGCGTCATGGCCGCATCCGGCGATCAGGAAACCGAGCAGAATGGCAGGGAGAAACACTTTCGTAGATATCGGCATGGGTATTGTTCTACGCTTCGACCGGTCACAGGAAGGACACACCGATCGCGAGCCCACCGGCCGGCCGGGCGCGTACGGTCAATTCGGCGGAATGGGCCACCGCAATGGCTTGCACGATGGACAGTCCGAGCCCGTGGTGGCCGTCGTCGCCGGTCCGTTCGAGCCGCTGGAACGGGCTGAGCAGCCGGTCCACCATCTCCGGCGGCACCGCGGGCCCGGTGTTGGTCACCGAGAGGGCACCGTCGCCGGTGGCCACCTCGATCCGCCCGCCCGGCACGTTGTAGCCGGCCGCGTTGTCGATCAGGTTGGCCACCAGACGCTGGACGAGGGCCGGGTCGCCGGTGACCCGGGCGGGCCGGAGGTCGGCCACGACGGTCAGCCCGGTCGTCCGCGGTCCGGCGGCCCGCAACACCTCACCGGTCAGCTCGGCCAGGTCGATGCTCTCCCGCCGGTCGAGGCCACGCTCGCTGGTCGCCAGTACGAGCAGCGCGTCGAGGAGCCGGGCCTGCTGGTCACTCACCACCATGAGTTCCGCGAACTGGGCCCGGAAGTCGGCGGCCGTCGCGTCCGGGTCGAGGACGGTCTCCTCCAGCAGGGCGCGTTCCAGGGTCAGCGGGGTGCGCAGCTCGTGAGCGGCGTTGGCGACGAACCGCCGGTGCGAGTCGAGCGCCGCCGACAACCGGCCGAGCAGCCCGTCGACGGTGTCGGCCAGGTTCTTGAACTCGTCGCGCGGCCCGGCGAGAGCCAGCCGCTCGTGCGCGTTGCGCGCCGAGATCCGCTGGATGCTGGTCGCCATGGTCCGCACCGGCCGCAGCACCCGCCCGGCCATCAGCCAGCCGAGAACGGCCGAGACGACCGCCATGACGGCGAGTGCCAGCCCGGACTTGGCCAGCAGTTGATGCAGGAAGTCGGCCTTCTGCTGGGCGGCCATCTGCTGGAGCACCTCGGTGACCCGCTGTTCCGCCGCGGGCAGTTGCCCGCCGTCCGGCAGGCCACCCACGAGATAGGTGGTGGCGGTCTGCCCGGTCGGGGTCGTGCTGGCCGAGGACATCAGGACGCTCGCGCCGCCGTGCGCCACCAGCAGGTAGGTGATGGCCAGCAGGACGGCACCGGAGAACAGGAACAGCAGACCGTAGAGGAGGGTGAGGCGCAGCCGGACCGTCATGCCGGGATCCGGTAGCCGGCGCGGGCGACCGTCTCGATCACCGGCGGATCACCCAGCTTCGCGCGCAGCCGGTTCATGGTGGTCTTCACCGTGTTGGTGAACGGGTCGGCGGCGGAATCCCACACCCGCTCCAGCAGCTCCTCGGCGGAGACCACCCGGCCCCGGGCGGCCAGCAGGCACTCCAGCACGCCCAGCTCCTTGGGGTTGAGCGCGAGCCGCGTCCCGGCCCGGGTGGCGACCCGGCGCGCCGCGTCGAGGGTCAGGTCGCCGTGTTCCAGGATGGGCGGGACAGCCGGCTGGGCGCGGCGGCCGAGGGCCCGGATGCGGGCCACCAGCTCGGGATAGGCGAACGGTTTGGGCAGGTAGTCGTCCGCACCGATGGTGAGGCCCTGCACCCGGTCGGCGATGGTGGCGGCCGCGGTCAGCATGAGCACCCGGGTGCGCAACGGTTCCCGCATCAGCCGCCGGCACACCTCGTCGCCGGGCACGCCCGGCAGGTCACGGTCCAGGACGACCACGTCGTAGTCGGTCTCGGCGGTGCGGTCGAGCGCCGCGCTCCCGTCGTACGCGACGTCGACCGCCATGCCTTCGCGCCGCAGCACCCGCGCCACCGATTCGGCGAGCCGGGCATGGTCCTCCACCACCAGGACTCTCACCGGCCCAGCGTACGGAAGAGACAGTCACACGCCCGTCACACCGGACGCGTCGACTTGCCGAGTGTGCAGCCAGTCCTCGAGTGCGACGTAGTCAGCATCGGTGAGGCCCCGACGGGGGTCGACGCGACGAAGCAGGGCGCGTCCTGGATGGTGTGCTGAAACCCAAGCTCGGTCGGTGTCCGTGATTTCGTCGTCGACCCAGGCGAAAGGGCGGCCTCCTGCCCAATCGACGAGGGCACGGGTCTTCCAGTGCAGCCCGCTCCGCTCGTCCTGCTCGTCGATGTCGGTCGGCTCCGGCCAGATCACCACTGCCAGCCGCGGCAGGCCGATCCGCGGCGCGATGTCCTCGTTCGCATCGTCCATCCAGGTCGTGGCCCAGACCAGATCGCACCGTAGCGCCGTCAACCGGGGTCCGTGTCCGGGATTGATCCTGCCCAGAAGTGGATTCGAGCCGGCCTGTCGTGGTTCAGCGCCCATCTCCCAAGTGGGGTATTGCTCCGGTGTCCCACCGAACGGAATGAGGGGTCCGTCAACGTCGAGGAAAAGCAGCGGACGCGCCGCACAGCCGGTCACGGCAGCAGGATATTGGTTTATCCCGGCCGGCCCGAAGCAATATCGTGCCGGCGTGATCAAAGCTGGTGAAGGGGCCCGACTGGGCCGGGAGGCGGCGCGTCGGCTCGCGCGGACCGGGTGTTGCGAGATTGCGCCGGGCTTGACGGATGCGGAGTTCGACCGCATCGAGAGGACGTACGGCTTTGAGTTCGCCGATGACCACCGGGCGTTCCTTGCGGCGGGGCTGCCGGTGAATGTCCCGTTCGAGCCGGAGGAGGGCGTCTCCTATGCGTGGGACAGGCCCTGGCCGGAGTGGCGCGACGGCAGTCCCGGCGCCATTCGCGAGCGCCTGGATTTGCCGGCCGAGGGCGTGCTCTTCGACGTGGAACACAACGCGGTGTGGCACGACACCTGGGGCGATCGCCCGGCGGGCCGGGACGAGGCGTTGGAGAAAGCACGGGTGAAACTGGCGCAGGCGCCACGGCTGGTACCCATCTACGGACATCGGTTCCTGCCCGGCGGGCGCGGAACCGCCGGGCACCCGGTCCTGTCGATCGTGCAGACCGACATCATCTACTACGGCACGGAACTGGTCGACTACATCCATCAGGAGTTCGGCGGCCCGGGTATGGACAGGACAGATCAGGGCTGGAACCCGATCGCGACCGTGCCGTTCTGGCGTGACTTCCTCTGACCCTTGACCCCTCAACGTGCCGGTGCAGGAAGGGCGACGCCGAACTTGTCGGCTGCGAGCTCTAGTTCGGCCCACACCTTCGGGTTGACCGGGATGCCGTTCGCGGCTCGGGATGCGGCCACGCCGGCGCTGTGCTCGCCGGGGTAGCGGATGTCGTCCTCCGCGGCCTTCGGGAGGCCGTGCAGGGTGTCGAGGGTCGCGGTGACCGCCTCGACGAACGAGACGGGGTCGCCGAAGGCGGCCGGGTCGAGGGCGATGATCAGGGCGTTCTGGCGGTGGACGCGGCCCTGCGGGTCGTCGGAATGGAACGACGACACGATCGGCGCGCCTACCAGGACGCTGGTGAGCAGCTCGAACACCAGTGACATGCCGGCGCCCTTGGCCCCGCCCAGCGGCAACGGCATCTTGGCCAGCGCCGGGTCCGTGGTCGGGGTGCCGTCGGCGGTCGCCGCCACGCCCTCGGGGAGCTGGCGGCCGGCGTTGCGGTACTGGGCGATCTTGCCGAGCGCGATGCCGGCGGTGGCCATGTCCAGCAGCACCGGCGGCCGGCCGGGAGCGGCCGGCACCGAGATGGCGAGCGGGCTGGTGGCGACCGCGGCCCCGGTGACGCCGGGGTAGCTCATGTTGGGCATGCCGGCCACGAACGCGATGCCGATCAGTCCCTCGGCGGCGATCTGCGACGTGTAGTAGCCGATCGCGCCGGTGTGGACGGTGCGGCGGACGCCGACCGCGCCGATGCCCCCGGCCCGCGCGCGGCTGATCGCCTCGGCGGCGGCGGCGGTCAGCGCGACCGGGCCGGGCGCCCGGTCGGCGTCCAGCACGGCGACCCCCGCGGCGCTGCCGGTGAAGCTCAGCACCGGCGTCGCGTTGGCCTCGCCGGAGTCGAGAAGTTCCAGGTAGCGGGGCACCCGGGCGACGCCGTGCGAGTCGACGCCGCGCAGGCTGGCCCACAGCAGGACCTCGGTGATCGTGGCGGCGTGGGCGGGGTCGGGGACGGCGGAGGTGAACAGGGCCGTGACGAAGTCACGCAGCTCGGGAGCCGGGATCACTACGGGCATCGGTGGTTCTCCAGGGGGAGGTCAGCGCGAGACGTGGACGTCGACGATCGCGGTGGTGCCGGTGCGCACGGACTTGAGCGCCCGGTCGAGTGCGGGGGCCAGCTCGGCGGCGGTGGTGACGGTCTCACCGTGCATGCCGAACGGTTCGGCGAACGACGAGAGCGACGGCTGGCCGGACAGGTCGTTGCCGAGGAACTCGCCGGTCTGCACGGCCGCGCCCTGCGGGTAGAAGCGCAGGTGGTTCATCTTCATCGAGCGGTACTCGTGGTTGTTGAAGACCACGATGAGCAGCGGCAGCCCGTTCTCCCGGGCGGCGGACAGGGAGGGGATGACCGGGTTGTAGAGGAACGCGCCGTCGCCGATGGTCAGCACGACCGGCCGGTCCGGCACGGCCAGCTTCACCCCGAGCGCCACGGCGATGCCCTGGCCGAGCCCGCCCTGCACGTAGAAGTAGGTGTCCGGCCGGGAGAGCCGCAGGTGCCGCTGGACGACCCGGCTGTGCGTGATGGTCTCGTCGACGTACACCGCGTCGTCGGCCAGCTCCCGCAGGGCGGCCACGACCCGCACGGGGTCGATCGCCTCGGCGGAGAGGGCGCGCGACTCGGCGGCGCGGACCGCCGCCAGCTCGATCGCGTGGTGGTCGGCCACTCCGGGCCGGGTGGGTGCCGGGCCGGCCTGGGCGGCCAGCTCACGCAGCGTCGCGGGAACAGACCCTTCGAGGTACGCGTCGGCGCGCAGCACCTGGTAGACGATGTGCGGCCGCTGCGGTACGTCGTCGATCACCACGATCCGGGCGCGGGCCGGTTTCCGGGACGGCGGGTAGAACGGCGCCCGGCAGTTCACCAGCAGGATCAGGTCGGCCGCGTCGACCCACGGCTCGAGATCGCCGCCGGCGTGCAGCACGTGGTCGCGGGGGAAGTTCGCGCACACCGCCGAGTTGGGTTCGACGACCGGGATCCCGAACGCGGTGGCGAAGTCGACGAGCGCGTCCATCCCGCCCTCCTCCCGGCCGACCGTCTCGGTGACGATCACCGGGTTGGTGGCGCCGCGAATCAGCTCGGCGACCGCGGCGATGTCCGCCGGGGAGCTGACGGTGGCACCGCGCGGCGCGACCGGGTGCACCGGCTCGGATTCCCACGGGTCGAGCAGCACTTCGAGGGGGATGTTCAGGTAGACCGGACCGGCCGGTGCCCGCGATGCCAGCTCCATCGCCCGGGTGACCATGGTCGGCAGCGTGTGCACGCTGGCCGCCTGGTTGGCCCACTTGGTGAACGGCGCGGCCAGCACGTGCGGTCCGCCGACGACGGACAGATTGCGGTACCACTGCCCGCCCGGGTCGGGACCCGGACCGTCGCCGTAGGTCGTCGACTCGGACGACGCGACGACCATCGGCACGCCGGCCAGCAGCGCGCCGTGGATGGCCACCGAGCCCTGGAGCAGCCCGGGCCCGGCGTGCAGCAGCACACCCTGGCCGCGGCGCGTGACCAGGCCGTAGCCGGTGGCCATGCCCACGGCCACGGTCTCGTGGGTGAGATCGATGTACGAGGGGCACGGCAGGCCGTCGCGGTGCCGCCGGGCGATCGACTCCCACACCGGCGCCCACTCCGAGCCGGGCGAGGAGAAGACGTAGTCGGCCCCCGCCGCGGCCAGGGCGTCGATGACGGCGTCGCCGCCGTCCGTACCGGTGGTCACTTCGCCGGCTCGGCCGTAGCCGGATCAGCAACGGGCCAGTCCAGGCACTCGCAGATGCCCCGGCCCATAATCCACTCCAGCTCCTCGGGGGTGAAGTCGAAGTGCTTGGTGAACTGCTCGATGGTCTCGACGTAGCTGAGACCGTGGCCGAGCAGCCGGGTGATGTCGGTGCCCCAGAAGCAGCGCTCCGGCCCCATCTTGTCGACCATTTCCCGCACGTACTTCTCGATGTTGAGGTTGGGGAAGGGCTGGGTCGAATAGCCGGGCAGGGCCGAGACCTTGACGTAGATGTTGGGGTGCTCGTAGAGGTCGGCGGTCTCCTGCACCCAGTAGCCGATGGCGTCGTCGACGCAGCGAGCCATGATGCCCATGTGGTCAATGATGATCTTCAGGCCGGGGTGGCGTCCGGCGATCTGGCCGAGTTCGGCCTTCCACACCGGCGCGTGCACCATGGTGGGGATGTTCAGTTCCTCGGCGATCGGCCAGTACCAGTCGTTGGTGCCGTCGATCATCCAGTTGCGGTCCTGCGGCCGGTGGAACGTCAGGCGAGTGCCCTTGATGTAGGGGTTCTGGGCGAAGTCGCGCAGCATCGCCGTACCCTCCTCGGGCTTGTTCTGCGGGATGCGCGCCATGATCCCGAAGCGTTCCGGGTACGCCTCGCAGGCCTCCAGGGCGTAGTCGATCCGGTTGCCCTCCCACGACGGCGGAAGGATCAGCGCCCGGTTGACGCCGGCCTCGTCCATCAGCTGGAGGCATTCCTCGTAGCTGAACGGGTCCTCCCGGTGGCCGTTGAGGCGGATCCGCTCGCGGGCACCGGGGACCCACGGACGGTCCGGGGTCTCCTCCTTCCAGATGTGCACCTGGGAGTCGACGACGAACATGGGCTCTTCCTTCCTCTGCCGGCGGGTTCGGCCGGTTGAATTTCGACGCTAAATGGAGGAACAGCGGCCAAGAAGTCTCTGGCGTGCAAGCGGTTGTTGCACGAAAGTGAGGCTTACCGGCCGTCGAGCACATTCACCACGTGCTCGGCGATGGCCATGCTGGAAGTCGCGGCCGGGGACGGCGCATTGCGTACGGCGGTGACCGCCCCGAGGCGATGAATGCGGAAGTCGTCGACGAGGCTGCCGTCCCGGTCCAGGGCCTGGGCGCGCACGCCGGCCCCGGCCCGGACGACGTCGCCGGCGCCGATCTCCGGCACGTAGCGACGGGCCGCTTTCATGTAGGCGCTCTTGGAGAACGAGCCGTACATCTCGCGTATCCCGGTGCGCCAATGCTTTCCGGCCATCTTCCAGGTGCCGGGCCAGCCGGCGATCCCGCCGACATCGCGCAGCGAGAAATCGCCGAGCCGATAGCCTTCCCGCGCGGTGGCCAGCACCGCGTTCGGCCCGACCTCGACCGAGCCGTCCACCCGCCGGGTGAAATGAACCCCCAGAAACGGATAACGAGGATCGGGTACGGGATAGATGAGCCCCCGAACCATGTGGGTCTTCGCCGGGACGACCCGCATGTACTCCCCGCGGAACGGAATGATCCGCGGTTCGGCGGTGTCCCCGGCCAGCCCGGCGACCAGGTCGCTCTGGATGCCGGCGCAGATGATCAGCTCGTCGACGGTGAGCGAGCCGGCCGGCGACGAGACGGTGAGCCCGCTGACCCGGGCGACCGGAAAGTTGAACCGGACCTCTCCGCCGGCCGCCACGATGTCGTCGGCGAACGATCGCGCGATCGCGACGTAGTCGGTGATGGCCGTCTTCGGCGAATACAGCGCGGCGAGCCCGGTGGCGTGCGGTTCCAGGTCACGGATCTCGTCCGGCCCGACCCGCCGCAAACCCGGCACCAGGTTGATCCCGGCCCGGGCGGCGAGCGCGTCCAGCCGGGTCACGTCGTCCGGGGTGACCGCGACGACCAGCTTCCCGCACTCGTCGTACGGCAGGTTCCGCTCGTTGCAGTACTCCCGCAGCATCGCGCCGCCGCGCGTACACAGCAGGGCCTTGAGGCTTCCCGGCCGGTAGTAGATCCCGGCGTGCACGACCCCCGAGTTGTGCCCGGTCTGATGAACCGCGACCCGATCCTCCTTCTCCAGCACCACGACCCGGGTGCCCGGTCGCCGCCGGGTGAGTTCCCGGCCGATGGCGAGTCCGACGATGCCGGCGCCGACGATCCCGACGGTGGTCATCGGCCGAAGTGGATGGCGACGGACTTGACCCGGGTGTAGAAGTGCAGCGCCTCGGTGCCCTGCTCCTTGAACGCGGAGCCGGAGTCCTTGAAGCCGCCGAACGGATGGTGCACGTCCCAGCCGGAGGTGGTGGTGTTGACCGCGATCTGCCCGCACTCGACCTCGTCGGCGAACCGGTAGGCGGCCTCGAGACTGTCGCTGAACAGCGCGGCGGCCAGGCCGTAGGGCGAGTCGTTGACCAGCGCGATCGCCCCGTCGAGCCCGTCGAACGCGCGGAGGGCGACGACCGGCCCGAACACCTCGTCGCGCCAGATGTCCATCTCGCCGGTGACGTCGGCCAGGATCGTCGGGTTCACGTAGCAGCCGTTGGCGAGGTCCCCGGCCGGGGCGTCGCCGCCCAACTCGACCCGGGCACCCTGCTTGACCGCGGCCCCGATGTGCCCGAGCACCCCGTCCTGCTGGTTGCGGCTGACCAGCGGGCCGACATCGGTCGCGGCGTCCTGCCCCGGGCCCAGCCGCAGCGCCGCGACCTTCTCCCTCAGGACGGCCAGGAAGGCGTCGTGGACGGTCCGGTCGACCAGCACCCGGCTGGTGGCCGTGCAGCGCTGGCCCGCCTGCGCGAACGCCGCGGCCACCACGGCGGTGGCGGCGGCGGCGAGGTCGGCCCCGGCGAGCACCACGGAAGCGTTCTTCCCGCCCAACTCGGCCTGGAACCGCACGTTGCGCGGCGCGATCCGGGCTCGCAGCCCCTCCCCCACCTCGTTGCTGCCGGTGAAGGTGAGCGCCGCGATCCGCGGATCGTCGAGCAGGGCGTCGGAGATCTCCGAGGTGCGCCCGGTGACGACGTTGAGCACGCCGGCCGGCAGTCCCGCGTCGTGCAGCGCGCGGGCCAGATAGAGCGCGGAGGTGGGCGTCTCGGACGCGGGCTTGAGGACGACGGCGTTACCCGCGGCCAGTGCCGGCGCCAGCTTGCGGGCCGGGGTGATCAGCGGATCGTTCCAGGGAGTGATGGCCAGGACCACGCCGATCGGCTCCCGCTGGAACGAGGTGCGGGTGTCCGGCCGCACGTCGTGGACCAGCGATCCGTACGCCTCGCGGGCGTGCCCGGCGTAGTACTCGAAGAAGTCGGCGGCCTTCTCCACCTCGACCCGGGCCTCGGCCAGGGTCTTGCCGTTCTCGGTGACCACGCCGAGGGCGATCTCCGCGGCCCGCACCCGCAGCAGCGACGCGGCCTTGGCCAGGATCTTGGCCCGGGCCAGGGCGGGGGTGCGCTTCCAGACGGCGAAGCCGGCCGCCGCCGCGTCGTAGATCCCGGTGACCCGCTCGGCGGTGAGCGCCGGAACCCGGACCACCGGCTGCCGCACGTCCACCGGGTCGAACACGTCCACCCACGTCTCGGATCCGGTCCACTCGCCGCCGGCCAGTGTCTCCATGGTTCGCACGAACATCACCACTCCTCGGATCGCCATTCACGCCGATCGTAAGAACGAAAAAGATGGTCAACAACGTGTTCGGCGGCATGCATTGCTTGCACCGCGCGTACTGAGGACGATCGGCGAAATCTGATCGAATAGACGGGCGAAAACAGATCGAGAACCATGGAGGATCCGTGCCGTACGCCGTGATCGCACACTATCGATGCCCGGCCGAGGACGCCGATCTCGTCCGGGAGTCCCTGCTCACGATGCGCGAGCACACCCGGAAGGAGCCGGGCAACCTGGCCTACGAGGTGCACGCCGAGGAGGGTGCGCAGCCGCCCGCGTTCATTCTCTACGAGCAGTACACCGACCGCGCTGCATTCGACGCGCACGCCGCTTCGGAACACTTCGCCCAATACATTCTCGGCACCGTGCGCCCGCGCCTGACCGACCGCACGGTCTTCTTCGCCGAGACGCTGTGAACGGTTGGGGGGCCGCCGCGCGGTCCCCGCAGCCGGTAAATTCGCGGCCATGATTGAGATCGCCGCGCTGGAAGCCGAGGGATTCGTCGTTCTGCCGGGACTGCTGTCCGACGCGCAGCTGGCCGCGGCGGTCCGGCACGCCGACAGTCTTCTCCACGGCGTCGACTGGAGCGACAACGACTTCGACGGGCGGCGGACCAGGCGCGTCTACTCGCTGCTGAGCCGCGCCGGCGCCTTCGAGCCGTTGCTGACCCACCCCGAGGTGCATCGCCTCGTCGCGGCGCGGCTGGGCGAGGCGTACCAGTTCGGCATGCTGTTCCTGTCCGCCGTGGACCCGGGCCAGGGCGCCCAGTCGCCGCACTTCGACGCGGGTGTCTATCCGCTGCCGCGCGACGTCGAGGCCGAGACGAACGTCATCTGGGCTCTCGACGACTTCACCGTGGACAACGGCGCGACCCTGATCGCGCCGGGCAGCCACCGCTGGCCGCCCGGCCGCCACCCGCAGCCGGACGAGCTGGTCCCGGCCGTGATGCCGGCCGGGAGCGCGCTGGTCTACAGCGGCCGGCTGTGGCACGCGGCCGGCCACAACCGCGCCGGGACCACCCGCCGGGCCCTGATCGGCGAGCACGTCCTGCCCTGGCTGCGCCCGGCCGACAACCACATCCTCGCGACCGGGCCGGACGGCCTCCGGAGCCTGACGCCGGAGCTTCGCCGGCTCGCCGGGGTGGCCCCGGCCGGCGAGTACCTCGGCTTCGTCGGCGGCCAGGACCCGGAGCAGTGGCTGCTCTCGCACTAGAGTTCGTTGCCCCAGCACATCCGGGCCACGGTCTCGACGTGGATCAGCTTGCGTTTCTGGTCCTCGACGCCGATCGACGGGCCGCCGGCCACCGGCTCGAACCCGGCAGCGGGCGAGACCGCCACGTCCTCCAGATCGCGGATCTCGAAGGCGATGTCCATCCGGTCCATGATGGCGTCGATGTCCTCGAGTTCCGCGACTGTCGGGTCGACGATGCCGAGGCAGACGTCCTTGGCGGCCGGAACGGCTCGCAGGAGTTCCAGTTCCTCGGCCGCACCGCGGTAGAACGGCAGGAGCCACCGATCTACCGGCAGGTCGGCGAACAATCGTGCGGCGACCGCGGCGTCGACGGTCCCGGGCGCCGAGGTGGCCGGGCACAGCCCGATCCGCACGTCGTCGGCTCGGCCCAGGGGCAGTGCCAGCGAGTCGATCGCGATCGCGTCGTCCAGCGACAACCCCGGCAGCGGTTCGCCGCCCAGCGCCGCCGAGTAAAGATGATTGTCCAGCTGGATGTACCGCACGCCGCGGGCCAGGATCGACTCGATCTCGTCGCGGATCAGCACCGCGATGGCCTCACCCAGCTCGCGGGCGCTGCCGAACGGCGACCCGGCGGACGGGTCGAAGGTCTGCGCCGCAAGAGACGCCGGCGACGGCAGCGTGGCCTTGGCCGGAATCACGGTCAGCCCCGCCAGCGCGGCGACGTCATCCGCCACCAGCGACGCGTGCGGCTTCAACTCGTCGACCGCGACCCGGTCCGCCGGCCGGAGGCCGCTCACCGCGTCGAACACCGCCGAGCGGCTGTCGGCTCGGCGGAACTCGCCGTCGGAGACCGCGCTCAGGCTCAGCTTGCGCTGCATCCGTACGGCTTCGGCGATGGCCTGGTCCTCGACGGCCCGCAACTCTTCCGCCGAGATCTCCCCGGCGGCTCGGCGCTGCCGCGCGGAGAGCAGCTCGGCCGGCCGCACCAGGCTGCCGTGGTGGTCGATCCGGAATTTGTAGGTGTCAGCCATCTTTGCGAGCGCCTCCCCAGGCCTGGAACTGCAACTCGTAACCGAGCGAACCGAGCACCTCGTCGCAGACCTGCTGGTCCTCGTCGCCGGTGCCGCCGGAGATGCCGAGCCCGCCGAGGATCTCGCCGTCCCGCTTGACGGTGACGCCGCCCTCGGTGGCCACGATCGGCTGCGCGCCCATGGTGGACAGCGACGCGAAGAAGCCGGGGTTGCTCTCGGCCCACGGCTTGAGCATCTTGGTGGGCCGTTCCATCACGGCGGCGCTGTAGGCCTTGGCGATGGCGATGTTGGGGGTGAGCGGCCGCGCCCCGTCGGAGCGCTTGACGACGAGCAGGAACCCGCCGGCGTCGACCACCGCGATGCTGAGCGCCTTGCCGAGGGCGGTGCCGGCCTTCTGGCAGGCGGCGACGATCTCCTCGGCCTCGATCAGTGCGAGCCTCATGCGAGGGCCTCCCGGATGCGGGTGACCGCCGCGTTGAACAGCAACGGCGCCTCCCAGTACATGGAGTGCGGCGCGTCCGGGATCAGCTCCAGGCGCGAGCCCTTGACCAACTCGTGCGCCCGCCGGACGGTGGCGGCGCTGAGCACCGCGTCCTTCTCCCCGGCGAGGAAGGTGACGTCGAGGCCGGAGCCGACGACCTCGCCGATGGTCGGCCCGCCGGTGGACAGGTTGCGCAGGTCGGCCATCTTGGCCACGTTGAACGTACCCATCTGCTGGAAGAGGAACGTCTTGGCCGGCTCGCTCTGCTGAAACTCCTTGGTAAGTAAGCGGTCGAGCACCGGCAGCTTGACCGCTTCGGCCCGATCGGCGGCCACCAGCTCGGAGAGCGAAGGGTCGGCGATGCCGCCGAGCGAATGGGCCAGCGCGACACCGGCGACGCGTGCCGGCCGGGCCAGGCCGGCCCGCAGCGCGGCGACCGCGCCGATCGACTGGCCGACCAGCAGCACGTCGGTCAGATCCTCCTGGTCGAGCACCGCGAGGATGTCGCCCGGGAAGTCCTGGCCGTCGAACTCCGGCATGGACGAGTCGGAGTTGCCGAAACCGCGCAGGTCGACGGTGACGACGGTGAACCGGCCGCGCAGCGCGGCGACCTGCTGCCACCAGGCGGCGTGGTGCCCGCCGGAGCCGTGCACCAACAGGATGGCCGGCCCGGAGCCGTGCCGTTCGTAATAGATGGAAACCCCATCGGATTTGGCGATGCCCATGTGGTCTCCTAAGCCGGACGGTTGCCGTGGTAGACGAGCTCGATCATGGTGTGGTCGGGATCGTGGATGTAGCAGAACTTCGACTTGTTCTCCGGCCTCTCGACCGGCCGGGTGTGCCGGATCCCGAGCTCCTTCAGGTGCTCGAGGAAACCGTCCCAGTCGTCCACCTCGATGGCGAAGTGATAGGGCGCCATCCGGTCCATCTCCTCGACCGGGGTGAAATGCAGGTCGAAGTTGCCGCGGGTCATCAGCACGACCCGGGTGTTGCTCTTCGGCGTGATCGCCTTGAGCCCGAACACCTTCGAATACCACTCCTTGGTGCGTTCGGGATCGGTGGTCGGAAAGTTCACGTGGTGGATGTACCGGGGTTTGTTGCTCACGATTCCTCCTGGACGGGATTGCTCAGCACGCCGATGCCGCTGATCTCGATGTCGACGACGTTCCCCGGTTCCAGCTGGACGGTCGCGTCGGCACCCATCCACAGCACGTCGCCGGGGTGCATGGTGATGTATTTCGTCGTCTCCACGATGTAGTCGAACGGGTCGAAGATCATCGCTCCGGTTGCGAACCGGGCGCGGACCTCGCCGTCGACCCGGCAGATCGTGGTCTGCGCGAGGGGATCGACATCCGTCTCTATCCACGGGCCCATCGGCTTGAACGTATCGCTGTTCTTGCTCCGCCAGAAGGTGCGGTCGCTGTTCTGCCATTCCCGGGCGGAAACATCGTTGCCGATGGTCCAGCCGAAGATGCTTTCCTGCGCCTCCGGCCGGGAGGCCTTCTTGAGCGTACGGCCGACAACCGCCACCACCTCGGGTTCGGCCTCGAAGCGGCCCGCGACTCCGGCGGGGCGGACGATCGGCGAGAGGTGACCGGTCAGCGCGTTGCCGGCCCGGTAGCCGACCTCGGGCCGGCCGGGCAGTTCGGCGGCCGCGTATCCGCGTGCCCGGGCGTGCTCGATGTGGCCGCGGTAGTTGAGCCCGACCGCATAGAAGACCGGCGGGACGATCGGCGGCCGCCACCGGGCCGCGGTGGCCGGGATGATCCGCCCGTCGGGCCGGCCGCCCTCGATCGGCGAGCGGTCGAGCAGCCGGATCACGTCGTCCTCGACCAGTCCGAAGCCATCGTCGGTGCGGCAGTACCGCACGTCAGTCCACCAGCAGGTGCGAGACCCGCTTGGTGACCAGGTAGCCCTCGAGACCCTCGGGACCGCCCTCCTTGCCGTACCCGGATTGTTTGACCCCGCCGGAGGGCGCCTCGTGGACCGACCCACCGCAGTGGTTGATCGAGAGAATGCCCGCCTCGAAGCCGCGGATGAGCTTCTCGGCCGTGGCCGAGGAGCGGGTGAAGCCGTAGGCGGCGAGCCCGTAGGGCAGCGCGTTCGCGATCCGGAGGGCGTCGTCGAGGTCGCTGAACGACACGATCGGCGCGATCGGGCCGAACGGCTCCTCGGTCATCACCCGGGCGTCGGCCGGCACGTCGGTGAGCACGGTCGGCGCGAAGAAGAAACCGGCCCGGTCGAGGCGCTCGCCGCCGCGGATCAGGTTGGCGCCGCGGCTGACCGCGTCGGTCACGAACTCCTCCATGGCTTTCAGCCGACGCGGGTTGGCGAGCGGGCCCATGGTGACGCCGTCCTCGAGGCCGTCGCCGACGGTCACCCGGTCGGTGGCGGCGAGGAACTCGGTGACGAACTCGTCGTAGACGTCCTCGTGCACCAGGAACCGGCTGGGCGAGGTGCAGACCTGGCCGGCGTTGACGAACTTGGCGAACGCGGCCTTGCGCGCGGCCGCCACCGGGTCGGCGTCGGCGCAGACGATGACCGGGGCGTGCCCGCCCAGCTCCATCAGGCACGGCTTCATCTCGCTGCCGGCGTGCGCGGCGAGCAGCTTGCCGACCGGGATCGAGCCGGTGAACGCGACGAGCCGGATCTCCGGCTTGGCGATCAGGTGCTTCGACACCTCGGCCGGGTCGCCGAAGACCAGGTTGAGCACGCCGGCCGGCACCCCCGCCTCGGTGAAGCAGCGGACCAGCTCGCAGGCGGTGCCGGGGGTTTCCTCGGAGGCCTTGATGACGATCGAGCAGCCGGCCGACAACGCCGCCGCGATCTTGCGCATCGGCGATCCGGCCGGGAAGTTCCACGGCGTGAACGCGGCAACCGGCCCGACCGGCTCGTGCCGCACGGACAGCACGGTGTCGTCCGCGGACGGGATGATCCGCCCGTACGCCCGGCGGGCGTCGTCGGCGTCCCAGCGCAGGGCGCCGGCGACGCGCAGCACCTCGCCCCGCGCCTCCTTGAGCGGCTTGCCCTGTTCGAGGGTCATCACCCGGCCGACCCGGTCGGCCCTTTTCACCAGCAGGTCGGCAGCCCGGTGGAGGATCGCCACCCGCTCGGCGATCGAGACGGCCCGCCAGGTGGCGAAGCCCTTGACCGCCGCGGCGACCGCGCGGTCCAGGTCGGCGGTGGTGGCGAGCGGCAGATGCCCGAGGATCTCCTCGGTGGCCGGGTTGAGCACCGGAACGGTCTGCCCGCCGCTGCCCTGGGTCCACTCGCCGTCGATGAAGAGGCCGAAGTCGGTCATGACTGCTCCCGGGAGGTCCGCAGGGTCCAGATGTGGTGGGGTGGCGCGGTCTCGTGCACGCGCGTGCCGTAGGTGTCGTCGACCCGGTCCATGTCGGCGGCCAACTCGACCCGGCCGCCGCAGGGGGCGTGCACGAACCGGAAGACGTTCGAGCCGACGGTGTGCCGGCCGAGGCGGCGCGCCTCCAGCCAGCCTTTCTCGATCATGTGGTTGCCGCCCTCGATCACGTCGTCGAAGCCGGGGACCTCGAACGAGACGTGGTTGACGCCGGCCTTGTCGGGCCGGTGGCAGAGCAGGAAGTTGTGCTGGTCGGCGTCGCCGGGCACGCGCATGAACACGCCCATCGGCTTGACCACGTCGGTGGGGATGAAGCCGAGCCGGTCGACGTAGAACGCGACCGCCTCCTCCCGGCCGGGCTTCGGGATGTTGAGCGCGACGTGGCACATGCGCAGCGGCCGCACCCGGCCGACACTGGCGAGCGCCTCGTTGACGCGATTGACGAAACCGGTCACGTTGGCCTTGCGGGGACCGACCGCCTCGTACCCGCTCGTGCCCGCCACGGTGAGGCCGACGCCGAAGCCGGTCTCGTCGACGGTGTGGAAGACGCCGTCGGCATCCCTGGTGACCTCGCGGTCGGTGCCGACGGCGGCGACGAAGGCGGCCAGGTCGGCCTCGTCCTCGGCGCCCCACACCACCTCGCGCAGGGTGTTGCCGCCCTCCACCGGTGGCGGCAGGCCGTCGTCGTCGCCCGCACGCAGGTACAGCTTCTGGCCGATCCGGGTCGCGAAGGTCGCGTGCTTCTCCTCTTCACCAAGAAGATCAAGACCGAAATCGGTGAAGAAGCGTACGCACGTCTCGAGGTCGTCCACCGTGTAGACGACGGACTCGATCCGCTGGATTCCCATTTCGCCTCCGCCCTTTATAAATGGCTGTTTCGATCCTATGGGCGGCGAGCGGGTCATCGGCATGCCGATGACGCAAGCCTTGGTTGCTCTACTCGAATGCTGGAATGGGATTCGCCGAGAACCATTCGGTGAGAAATCCGAGGAAGACCTCGACCTTGCGCGGCGCCTGCTGGGCCGGGCCGTAGATCGCGTACAGCGAGCGGCTCGGTACCGGCAGCTCGGGCAGCAGCACCCGGAGCGTGCCGTTCACCAGGTCGTCGTAGGCGGGCCGGCTCGGCAGCAGCGCGATGCCGCGCCCGTGCACGCACGCCTTCTGCAGGGCGATGTACGAGTTCGAGCTGAACGCCACGTTCCGGATCTTGTGCAGGGTGCTCTCGTGGCCGTGCCCGATCCGCCAGACCGGGTCGTTGGAGTGCACCAGGCAGTCGTGGTTGTTCAGGTCGTTCGGGTCGGTGAGCTCGCCGTGCTCCTTGAGATACGCCTCCGAGGCCACCAGCACGAACGGCAGCGACGCGATCTTCTTCAGCCGGACGCTGGAGTCGCGCAGGTCGCGGGTGTGGAACGCGATGTCGAAGCCGGAGTCGAGGAAGTCGTAGGTGCGGTCGGACATCCCGCCCAGCTCGAACCGTACGGCGATCTTGGGATGGGCCACCGAGAACGCGGCGATCGCGTCGCCGAGGTCGAGACTGCCGATCCATTTCGGGCAGATGATCGACAGCGGGCCCTCGGGCCGGTCGTGCAGCTGCGCGATCTTCTCGTCCTCGGCGTCGATCTCGTCGAGGATCCGGTTGGCGAACTCGCTGTAGCGCAGGCCCGGTTCGGTCAGGCTGACCGACCGCGCGGTGCGGTTGACCAGCCGTACGCCCAGTTGTTTCTCCAGGTCGGCGACGTGCCGCGAGATGAGCGAGCCGGAGGTGCCGAGCTGTTTCGCGGCGCCGGAGAAGCTGCCGACCTTGGCGACGGTCACGAAGCTGCGCATGACGAGGATGCGGTCCATGGGCCCTCCCGCCCTCGGGTCACGCGGCGGCCGATTCCGCCGCGTGACCGGGGTTTGTTACGTCGGTAACCTAATTGTCAACAATCTCGCTGACAAGGGGGTCACGACAGGCAATACTTGGGCGCCTCGGCCAGGTTGTCCTTGGTGATCAGCTTGATATCGATGTTGGCGATTTTGTCGGCCTGCCCCTTGTTGAGCAGGATCAACGTGTTCTTCACCGCCAGCGAGCCGATGTCGTTGGCCGAGTTGGCCACCGTCGCCGCGAACTTGCCGTCCTTCACCGCGGCGAGACCGTCGTCGGTGCCGTTCACCGTGACGATCTTGACGTCCTTCCCGGCCGCCTGGAACGCCTGGTAGGCACCGAACGCCATGTCCTCGTTCGCGACGAACGCGTACTTGAGGCCGGGGTGGGCCTGGATCATGTTCTCCGCGACGTCCTGCGCCTTGGCCCGGTTGAACATGCCCGGCTGGTTGGCGACGACCTTGACGTTGGCCGGCAGCGCGCCGGTGAACCCGCCCGACAGCAGGTCGCTGGCCGCGCCCGGGGCGCCGGCGATGACGCCCGCCTCGGCCTGCGCACCGGCCGCGTCCTTCGCGATCCAGCCGGCGTCGAGCGCGCCGACCTGCTTCAGGTCGACCACGACGGCACCGAGGATGTCGGAGGTGTCGGAGGTGATCACCGAGGTCATGAAGATCGGGATGTTGGCGCTCTTGGCCTTGGCGATGTCGTTCTTGAGCGCGTCGACGTTCACCGTCTGCACGATCAGCGCGCTGACGTTCCGCGAGATCATGTCCTCGATGTTGGAGAGCTCGGCGGCCGGGTCCTGCTTCGAGTTCGCCGCGATGACCTTGGCGCCCTCGGCACTTGCCTCGCTCTCGATCGCCTTCTGCAGGCAGGTGTGGAATTCGGTGGTGGCGCCGTTGACGAAGCCGAGCGTGACGCTCTTGGCATCCGTACTGCCGGCCGCGGAATCGTCACCGCAGGCACTCAGCGAGGCGATTCCGAGGGCGGCGGTAAATATGACGGCGAGAAGTTTTTCAGGCATGGCGTCATTGCCTTTCCAATTATCGGGAGTGGGGGAATTCAGTGCCGGCGTCGTTGCAGGAGATTCGCGATCGCCGCGATCAGCAGCACGGCGCCGACCGAGATCTGCTGGTAGTAGCTGTTGATCTGGAGCAGGTTGAGCACGTTGGCGACCACGCCGAGCAGCAGCACGCCGAGCACCGTGCCGAAGACCGTGCCCTTGCCGCCCGCGAGGGAGGTGCCGCCGATGACCACCGCCGCCACCGCGGTGAGCTGGAGCTGGAGGCCGCCGGTGCCGGGGCTGCTGGCGCCGAGCCGGGCCAGCAGCATGATGCCGGCGAGGCCGGAGAGCGCCCCGGCCAGGCCGTAGAGCAGGAGTTTGTCCCGGGCCACGTTGATGCCGGACAGCCGGGCCACGTCCTCGTTGCCGCCGATCGCGAACGCGTCCCGGCCGAACGTGGTGTAGCGCATCACGAAGGCGGTGACGGCCAGGACCACGATCGCGACGATCAGCAGGTTGGGCAGGCCGAACGTCTTGCCGATGCCGAGCGGGGACAACTGGTCGTCGATCGACACGCTCAGCCCGTTGATGACCAGCAGCGCCACCCCGTCGAGCAGGGTCGCGGTGGCCAGCGTCGCAACGAACGGCGCCACCCCGGTGAACGTCACCACCGCCCCGTTGACCAGCCCGATCACGGTGGCCAGCAGGATCGACAGCAGGACGGTCAGCCAGATCGACCGGCCGTGCGCGAACATCTGCGCGGCGACGGCGGTGGTGACCGCGACGTTGCCGCCCATCGAGAAGTCCATGCCGCCGGCCGTCATCAGCAGGGTCAGCGCGGCCGCGATCACCGCGACGACGCTGACCTGGCGCAGCACGTTGAGGATGTTGTTGGTGGACAGGAACGAGTCGGTCCGCAGACTGGCGAACACCACGATCGCGACCAGCACGATCAGCAGGCCACCGTGGGCGAAGCCGCGGGGGAGCACGCGGCGGCGGGTCGCCACCGGCGCGGTCAGGGTCGTGGTCACGAGATCGCTCCTCCCAGGGCGACGGCGACGAGTTCGTCGCGGGTGATGCGGTCGATGTCGTACTCGGCGATGGTGCGGCCGTCGCGGACCACGACGACCCGGTCGGCCAGCCGCATCACCTCGTCGGCGTCGCTGGACGCGAGCAGGACGGCCACCCCGCCGGCGGCGAGCGCGTCGACGAGCACGTGGATGTCGGCCATGGCGGCGATGTCGACGCCGTTGGTGGGGTCCTCGAGCAGGCAGGCGACCGGCGCGGTGCCGAGCCACTTGGCCAGCAGCACCTTCTGCTGGTTGCCGCCGGAGAGCAGGCCGACCGGCGGGTTCGGGCTGAGGGTCACGACCCGGTAGTCGTCGCGCAGCGGGGCGGCGCGGCGGGCGAGCCGGCCGCGGCGGTGCAGGCGGCGGCGGTCGAGGCGGTCCTGGGCGAGCATCAGGTTCTCGTCCACGGTCAGCTCGGCGATCAGGCCGAGCCGGCGGCGGTCGCCGGTCACGCAGCGCAGGCCGCCGGCGAGCGAGCGGGCGACCTTGCCGAACGGGATGCCCTTCCCGGCCACCTCGAGTCGGCCGCGGGCCGGGCGACGGCGTCCGGAGAGCAGGTCGAACAAGCGCGACTGGGCATCACCGGCCGGTCCGAGAACGGCCACCACTTCGCCTTTGCGGACTTCGACCGTGAAGTCTTCGATGAACCGCCCGTCGGCGAGGTCGCTGATTCTCAGGCCTACGCCCGATTTATTGGAGATGCGCGGCGGCCGGGTGGACACCACGTCGCGGCCCACCATGCTGCGCACCAGGTCGGTCTCGTCGGTCTCCTTGGCCAGGCCGGCCCAGACCACCCGGCCGTCGCGCAGCACGGTGATCCGGTCGGCGAGGGCGAGCACCTCGGCGATGTGGTGCGAGATGAACACCACCGCGACGCCCGACTCGCACAGCCGCCGCACCAGCGCGTGGATCTGGGCGGCCGCCTCGGCGCCGAGGCAGGCGGTCGGCTCGTCCAGGATCAGCACCCGGCCGCCGCGCCGCACCTCACGGGCCACCTCGACCATGGTCTGCTCGGCCACGGTCAGGTCGCCGGCGAGCGCGTCCACGTCGACGTCGATCCCGAGATCCCGCAACGCCTGCCGGGCGTCCCTCCGCGCGGCCTTCCAGCGCACGAGAGAGGTACGGGTGGGCAGGTCACCGAGCATGATGTTCTCGGCGACGGTCAGCGTCATGACCAGTTCCCGGCGCTGCGGGACGGTGGCGATGCCGAGCCTCCGGGCCTTGCGCGCGGTCATCTGCCCGGCCGCGGCCCCGCCGATCTCCAGCACGCCGTCGTCCGGGTTCTGCGCGCCGGACAGGATGCGGACCAGCGTCGACTTGCCGGCCCCGTTCATCCCCATCAGCGCGTGCACCTCGCCCGGGTAGAACTCGACGTCGACGTCACGCAGCGCGACCGCCCCGCCGAAGCTCTTCGAGATGCCCCGGGCCCGTATCTCAGCCGCGGGTGCCGTCATCGCCCACTCGCCGGTAGCCGCGGATGTCGGGGAACGGCGGCTGCCGGTCCGCCTGCAGATCCACCTGGAACGCGTTGAGCAGCATGCCGAGCATGGTGAAATTGCCGAGCGCGCCGACCGTGTCGACCAGTCCCTCGGCGCCGAAATACGCACGGGCCCGCTCGAACGTCTCGTCCGCCACGAAATGGTCCTCCAGCAATTCCTGGCAGAACTGGTAGAAGGCGTCGTCCTCCGGATTGTCGAAGACGGGCTTTCCGCGCTCGGCGATCGCCTCGACGGCCGCGACCGGGATGCCCTCCTCGACCGCCTTGGCGACGTGCGCGTTCCACGAGTACTGCGCGTCCCGGTGCCGGGCCGCCAGCAGCAGCGCCAACTCCCGCAGCCGCAGCGGCAGGCTCGACTCGAACCGGCAGTAGGCGCCGAGCGCCTCCACCCGCTCGCACAATTCGGGGCTCTGAATCCAGACCTGGAAAGGCCCGCGTACGGCTCCCCGCCGCCCGGCGATTCGCGCGCTGATCTCCTGCTGCCGTTCGGTCATCGCGTCCGGCTTGATGACGGGAAGTCTCATCGACGGCCAACCCCTTTGTGATACCGCACACTCCGGATGGGTGTTTCGCAGGACCGTAACAACGGGGTGGTACGCCACCACAGGTCGTTGGGCGCAAGGTAAGGCTGCACTTCTCGTATCGCTGATCACCCCCCGCGCGGGCATAGCCTCGAAGCCATGACGGTGATCATCAAGGCGGCAGACGTACGGGTGCTCGACCGCGGCGGCTCGGTCGCCACCACTCCCCTGATCACCACGACCGCGGCGGCCGGCGAGAACCGGATCACCAGCGGGATCAGCGTCTACCCGGCCGGCACCGGCGCCCCGATGCACTCGCACAACTGCGACGAGCACGTGACGATCCTGGACGGCTTCGCCGAGGTCGTGGTCGAGGGCACGGTGACCCGCCTCGAGCGGTACGACACCACGTACATCCGGTCGCCGATCCCCCACCTGTTCCGCAACGTCGGCACCGAACCGCTGCGGATCCTGTGGGTCTACACGTCGGGGACCGTGACCCGGACCTTCACCGAAACCGGCATCACCGTGGAGCACCTGTCCGCGGAAGATCAGATGGTGCGCCGGTGAGCGCCTCGTGCAGCTTGTGCAGCAGCTCGCCCGACGTGAACGGCTTCTCCACGAACGGGATGTCCGACTCCAGCACCCCGCTGCTGCCCAGCAGCCCGTTGCTGTAACCGGACATGTAGACCACCGGCAGCCCCGGCTCGCGGTCGTGCACCAGCTCGGCCAGCCGCGGCCCCGACATCTCCGGCATGATCACGTCGGTGAGCAGGGCGTCGCAGCCCTTGTCCTGGTAGAGCTGGAATGCCTCGGCGCCGGTCGCGGCGGCCAGCACCCGGTAACCGTTTCCGGTCAGGATGCGATGCACGACCCGGGCCAGCGCCGCCTCGTCCTCGACCACCAGGATCCGCTGGCCGCGACCCTTCGGCGGCACCATCAGCCGGGTGCCGGTGCTGGCCGGGCCGGCCGACTCGGTGGCCAGCGGCAGGTAGATCCGGAACGTGGTGCCGACCCCCGGCTCGGAGAAGACGTTGATGCTGCCGCCCGCCTCGGCCACGATCCCGTACACGGTCGCCAGCCCCAGACCCGTACCCTTGCCTCGGGGTTTGGTGGTGTAGAACGGCTCGAAAATGTGCGTCGCCACCTCGGCCGACATGCCCTCGCCGGTGTCACTGACCTGGATCCGGGCGTAAGCCCCGGCGGCCACCGCCGGCTGCATGTTGATCTCCTGGCCGTCCAGCTCGGCCTCGTCCGCCTCGATCACCAGGGTGCCGCCGCCGGGCATCGCGTCCCGCGCGTTGATCGCCAGATTCAGCAGCACCTGCTGGAGCTGGCCGGGGTCGCCGTGCACGATCAGCGGGCCCTTCGGTTGCCGGGCGAACAGCGCGATGTCCTCGCCGATCGTGCGGTCCAGCATCGCTCGGACCTCGGCGATCGCGTCCCGCAGATCGATGTCCTGCGGCTGGATGGTGTCGCCCCGGGTGAAGGTGAGCAGCTGCCGGGTGAGGTTCATGGCCCGGTCGGCGGCGGTGCGCACGTGCTCCAGGTCGGCCCGCACCGCGTCGTTGCCCTCGGCCGCCTCCGCCGCGAACTCGGTGTAGTTCACGATGATGGCGAGAATGTTGTTGAAGTCGTGCGCCACCCCGCCGGCCAGCTTGCCCAGGCTCTCCATGCGCTGCTGCTGGTGGGTGCGCTCCTCGACGGCCCGCTCCCGGTCGGCGGCCTCCTTGGCGGCGCCGATGTCCCGGGCCACCACCGACGTACCGGAAACCTCGCCGTTCCGCTCCCGGACCGCGGCCAGACTGATCGACAACTCGATCGGCGACCCGTCCTTCCGCAGCCGCCGGGCCTCGTAGCTGATGTTGCGCTCCCCCGCCCGGACCCGCGCCTGCACCTCCTTCTGCTGTTCATAACCGGTCTCGTCGGTCAGCACCCCGACCGACCGGCCGATCATCTCGGCGGCGGTCCAGCCGAACATCTGCTCGGCACCGGCGTTCCAAGCGGTCACGATCCCGTCCAGGTCGATGCCGATCAGCGCGGCGTCGGTGTGCTCCACCACCGCGGTCAGCGTGATCAGGTGACTCTCGGCCACGTCGCGCGCCGCACGCTCCCGGGCGTCGGCCTCGTCGAGCCGGCGCTGCTCCCACGGGGACACGTACATGGCGCCCTTGCCGAGCAGGACGCCGTAGCTGCGGCGCAGCGTCCAGTAGTAGACGCCGACGGCGGCGGTGAACAGATCCCAGACGGCGGTGGGCCAGGCCTCGTTCATCGAGTGCCCGAGGTGGGTGCCGCCGCCGTCGGCGTAGGTGAGACTGCGGTAGGCGAGGTACGCGTGCAGGCCGTGCCCGACCGCGCAGCTGAAGAAGATCAGCGCGGTCGCGACCGCCAGCTTGTTGGTGCGCAACTGCCCGGCCCGGCTCACGGGCACCACGATGGCCACCATGATCGCCGCGTAGGCGACCATGATGACCAGATTGCCGAGCAGAAAAAGCTGTTCCGGCACGATCGTCCTATCGGTCGCACGCACTGATCGCTGAGCTCGGGATTCCGGCCACGGACCGGCGGCCGGTGCGGTGCCCGGTCGTGGACGGCTCCGTCACGCTCGGCTGACGGTCTGTCATGCTGGGTCGCGGAGCAGCGGAAGATCGGACCAGCCTCATGCCTACGCCTCTGCAGAAGCGACCCAACGACCTGTTCGTCAGCTACGGCCACGCCGACCGCGAGCTGGTCGGGCCGGTGGTCGACTGGCTGCGAAGGTCGGCCCAGCTCAAGGTCTGGTACGACGGCACCAGCGGAAACGCCGCCCAGCGCTCGACCGAACTGCTGGCCGGTGGGCTGGCCTCGGCACGCGGTGCGCTCTTCTTCCTGTCCCGGAACTGGGAAGCGTCGACGTGGTGCAAGGACGAGCACGAGTACGCGCTGACCGAGCGCCGGGCGAACAGCGCCTACTTCGCGGTGGCGGTCAGCGTCGGCGAGCTGGAGATCCCGGCCTGGTTCAAGCTCGCCGACGTTCTCGACCTGCGGACGTTCGACGTCAGTTCGGCGGCACCCCTGCTCCGCTCGCTGGCGCCGGGCTCGGCCCTTCGCCTCGACAACGATCAGGACGTCTATTTCGCCGGGCCGTGGAGCAATCCGAGCGCCGCGGCCAAGAAGACCGTCGACGCCCTGCAGCACATGGGCTGGCGTCTGGTCGGCGACTCACCGGACCATCCGCACTTCAACGAGAGTGAAGAACGGATCAGTTCCGTCATCCGGACGGCGCAGGGCCTGGTCGCGGTGCTGCCGCTGCGGCCGACCAGCGGGCCCCACTTCACCTCGCCGTGGATCCTCAAAGAGATCGAGATCGCCCAGCGCCTGCAACACCCCTACCTCGTCCTGGCCGAGGAGGGCGTGTCCGCACCGCCCGAGCTGGCCGAGACCGCGTTCGGAGGCCGCTCCTTCACGCTCCCGGCGGACGGCCCGAACGACGAGATCCGCACCGTCCTGCAGGCCTACGACGACATGCTGAGCTTCCGCCCGCACCACGACGACCGGGCCTACTCGTTCTTCGCGGCGTCGCTGCTCGGCGTGGTCGACGAGATGGAAGCACTGGTGTCGGTGGTGGAGCGGACGACCAACATGCCATGTGTCCGTGGTCAGTACCTGTCCGGGCAGCACGCCCAGGGGGCGATCATCGAACGCATCCGCAACGCCGCCTTCGTCATCGCGGACGTGACCGACGACAACCGCAATTCGCTGATCGAGGCCGGTGTCGCCCGCGGGGCGGGCACCCCGCTGCATCTGCTGTGCGCAGCGCCCGCCGACGGTTCCCACAAGACCCGCTTCATGTTCCAGGACATGGAGGTGAATTGGTACTCCAATTCGCTGGAAAGGCTGGGAATCGTCTACCGCATAGCCAAGCGGTATCGGCGACGAGTCCTGGATCATTACTGAGGGTTATTCAGGACCCACCTCGAGTTGCAGGCTGCCGCAGGTCGGCGACTTGATCTCCACCGTCCTGAATAATCCTCACTGACCCTCGCCGTTGTCAGGAGATCGCGACGTCGTCGTACCAGACGGTGCCGGTGTTGTCGCCGGACTTCAGGTGCAGTTGGACGCTTGCGGCGCCGGCCGGTGCGACGGCATCCACGAAGAGCTTCGTCCAGCCGGTGGTGCCGGTCGGCAGGCGGTTGGAGGTGTTCTGGCTGATCCACGTGCCGTTGATGTCGAACCAGCTCAGCGCGAGCTCGGTGATGCCGGTGGCGGCGGTGCCCCGGGCGTACGCCTCCGCGTGCCACGGGGATCCGGCCTGGACCGGTGTGATCGGCGAGGTCAGCAGGGAGGGCAGGTTGCTCCCGCTGCGGGTGGTGCCGGAGAACCGGGCCGACTGGGTGCCGGTGCGGGGCATGTCGGTGGTGATGACGGCCGCCCCGGCCTGCGGAAGGTACTGCCGCCACGGTGAGTTGGCCGCGGCGGCTTCGAAGCCCAGGTTCAGAATGCTGTTCGGGGTGGCCCCGGTGGTCCACGCGGCGCCGACCACGGAGGCGCCGAACTTCGCGGTTCCGTCGGTGCGGTAGAGGCCGTACCGGTATTGGGCGGGTTGGGTGGACACCTGCGAGTTGGCCGGGATGGCGCCGGTGGCGAAGTCGTTGAGCGTCCACGGTGCCACCGAGCCGACGCCCGCTTCCTGGGCGCCGCGGAAGACCCGGGCGAAGTAGGCGGCCTGCTCGCCCTCGGTGACCGACAGGGTGCTGAGACCGGTCTCGCCGATGACCATCACGTCGGGGGCCACCGCGGTCTGGGCCCGGCGGATCTCGGCGAGGGACCGCTCGGACGCGCCGTAGAAGTGGAAGTCGTAGTAGTCCAGCGGGGTGGTGGCGAGCTGCGACTTGAGACCGGCCATCCCGGTGGCGCCGCTGGTGCCGTCGACCGTCAGGGTCAGCGGCATGGCCGGTGCGGTGGCCCGGATCGCCGGGATCAGCTGGCGGGCCCAGGCGATCGCGGTGGCGTCGCCCGGCGGGATCTCGTTCTTCAGCTCGACGGCGATCACCCGCGGATCGTCCACGTACGGCGACAGCAGGCTCAGCGCCCAGATGACGCTGTTGTCCACATCGGTGTAGCCGTTCCACCAGTCGAACAGCGTCAGCTTGACGCTCAGGCCACGGGCCTCGGCGATGCCGATGAACTGGCTGAGTTTCGCGGTGTAGGCGGCGCTCGGCGTCGGGTAGCCGAACGTCTGCGGAAACACGATGACCCGGACGGCATTCGCACCGAGGGTGGCGGCCCGGGCCAGGTCGGTGTCGATCCGAACCGGGTCGAAGTTCGTCCACATGTTCGTCCAGCCCGCGTTCGACGGGTAGTAGTTGATCATCTTCGCGGTCTGGACGGCGGCCATCCGGCTCGCCAGGGTGGGCACGGCAGCGGTGGTCGCGGCGTGGGCGAGCGAGGCCGGAATCATCGTGCTCACCAGCAGGACGGCGGCCGAAACGGCGGCACGTAAGCGGAAATTGCGCATGCGGAAGCCAGCCTTTGCATAATCCATTCGGAGGCGAATCGTCGTTGAATTGCCGATGCATCAGGGCATCTATTCACGACGGTAAGTTCCGCAATGCGCGTTCAGCAATGACTACCGCATGCCAGGAGACAGATACGGATGAATGAAGAAGAATAAGATCGCAAATTCTTCGGTCAACGGCGCACCGGAAAGCGCAGGTGAAGCACCCGGTCGCTCTGAATCACCACGTCCGGATCAGCCAACAGGTGCTGCGCGTCGACCGACCCGAAGTAGCGCTTGCCGGACCCGAACACGACGGGTACGACGTCCATGCGCACCTCGTCGACCAGGCCCGCGGCCAGCGCCTGGCCACCGACGTCGCCGGCGGCGACCTCGACGATGCGGTCACCCGCGAGCTCCTGCGCCTTGGCCACGGCTGCCTCGACGCCGTCGACGAAGTGGAACGGTGCCCCGGGGTCCCAGCCCTCGGGCGCCGGCCGGTGGGTCACGACGACCACGTGGTCGATCCCGCTCGGCGGCTTCCCGTCCCAGCCGTCCGTCAGGTCGAAGACGTGGCGGCCGGCGATCGTCACCCCGATCTGGTCCCAGTACGCCCGGGTGTAGTCGTAGGAGGTCCGCGACACCTTCACGTAGCCGCTGTCGTCCAACGGGATGTCACCGCCGGACAACCAGTCGAACAGCGGTCCGGGCTGGTCGTTCTCGTCCGCGATGAAGCCGTCCACCGACACCGAGCTGTACATGACCACCTTGCCCACGGGGCTCTCCTCTGCTTCGGGGTGCCCCCAAATTAGCGGCTCGTGAGCTGTGGCTCTTGTAAGAAATCAATCGGCCGGCAGCGGCCAGCCGTCCAGCACGTGGCCGGGATGTTCGCGCAGGAACCGCCGCCGGACCTCGACGTACCGGGTCGGGGTGAGCCCGGTGAACGCCCGGAACTCGTGGTCGAAGTGGGCCTGGTCGAAGTAGCCCGCGCCACCGGCGAGATCGCTCCAGTCGATCGGCCCGGCGGGGTCGATGGCGAGCACGGTGGCGGTGAAGCGGTAGGTGCGGGCCAGCCGTTTCGGCGTGACGCCGATGAGCTCCTTGAACCGCTGGGCCAGATGAGTGCTGCTGACACCGGCCGCCACCCTCAGGTCGCCGATCGCCACCGCCCCGCCGGTCGCCGCGATGACGCCGGTCGCATGGCGGACCAGGCCCAGACCGGCGGTCTCGCCCAGCCGCCGGATCAGCTCCTCCTCGAGCAGCGTCAGCATCTCGTGCACTCCGTCCGCCGTGGCGAGCCGGTCGCGCAGCTCGGCAACGGCGGGCCGGCCCCAGACCTGCTCCAGCGTCACCGGCCGGTCGCACAGCTCGGCCGCGGGCATCGGCAGGAACGACGCCGGCCCCCACGGCTTGAAGTGCACGCCGACCGACCTGGTCCGGGGCGGGTAGCCGAACTCGAACGCGCGGGTGGGCATCGTGACCACGCAACCGTCGGCGTACTCGGCCGTCTCGATGTCGGTGCCGGCGCGGATGCGGAACGGCGCCCCGAGGTTGACGATGAGAAACGCCGCCGGACTGGCCGGCAGGGTCAGCCGGGCGTACGGCGGCGCGCCCTCCAGGTAGTAGAGGTCATCGATCAGCCCGTCCAGCGGCGGCCGCGGCACTCTGGACACGTACTCCATGCCCACAGCATCGCCGACGCCCCGCCGAGGCGGTTATCGGGGCTGCGCGGCGGAGTAGGCGGCGTTCAGCCGGTCGAGTGGCCCCGGCCCGGCGTCCGGCCGCGGCGGGGCGTCCAGGTGGCGCACCCGGAGCTCGTCCATGAACTCCTCGATGAAGGCCGGGCCCAAGTCGCGCATGAGTTGCTGCCTGGTGCGGAGCTCGTCGCTGCCGGCGCACCAGTCGAGGCCCCAGTTTCCCAGGGCGTAGATGACCGGCAGGGTCTGGATGCCGGCCTCGGTGAGGCTGTAGCGGGCACGCTGCCCCCGCGCGGCGGCGCCGCGGGTGAGGATGCCGGCCTCCACGAGCCGCACGAGGCGGTCGGCGAGAATGTTCGACGCGATGCCCTCGATCGATCCGGTGAGCAGCGCCCGGAAGTAGCGGCGGTCGCCGAAGATGACGTCGCGGAGCACGAGCAACGACCAGCGATCTCCGAGCACCTCGACGGCGGCGTTGATCGGACACCCGGACCGTGGTTCCACGACTCCTCCTTGACAGGCACTTCGACCCCAATATAGTGGTTGCAAATCGCAACCACTAGGTGAGGAGGGGATCATGGGCCGCTTCGTGTACTGGATGAACGTGTCCCTCGATCTGCGGATCGAGCAGGTTCCCGGGGACGACGGCGACGGCGAGTGGCTGCGCATCGACGAGGAGCTGCACCGCGAGTTCAACGCGCGGGCGCGCGGGCTCGCCATGATGGTCCAGGGCCGGGTCATCTACGAGACGATGGAGCAATTCTGGCCGCAGGCCCGCGAGGACGCGTCGCTGCCGGACTTCATGCGGGAGTACGGCGAGATCTGGACGGCCGCGCCCAAGGTGCTCGTCTCCCGCACCCGGCACAGCGCCGGCCACCACACCCGGGTCTTCGGCGGTGACGACACGATCGAGCAGCTCGCCGCGCTGCGGGCGGAGACGGACGGCGCCATCGGCGTGGGCGGCGCGACGGTCGCGACGCAGCTGCTGCGGGCGCGGCTGCTCGACGAGTTGCTGCTGTTCACCCACCCCTCGATCCTCGGCTTCGGCCGGCCGCTGTTCGACGACTACGACGTCCCGACCGACCTCGACCTGATCGAGCACCGATCGTTCAAGAACGGCGTCACCATGCACCGCTACGCCGTTCGCGACGTCATCCCGTGCTGAGCCCGGTCGCGGCCGGGGTGCGGGTCCACGAGAGCGAGTTCCTGCAGAGTAACGGCATCGTCGTGCAGGGCCGCGAGGGCGTGCTGCTCATCGACCCAGGGGTGCAGGACCACGAGCTGGCCTGCCTGGCAAATGACCTGTCAGACACGGTGGTGGCCGGCTTCTCGACCCACCCGCACTGGGACCATCTGCTCTGGCACGCCCGACTCGGCACGGCCCCCCGATACGGCACCGAGCGCTGCGCGGCCGTGGTCCGGGAGGAACTGTCCGACCCGGACGCCAAGGCCCACATCACCGAACATCTGGCGGAGACGGAGATCGCTGGGCAGCTCTCGCTCGATCAGTACGGCCTCATCAGCGCCCTGCCCGCCGGGACGACGCAGATCCCGTGGGACGGCCCCCGAGTCCGGATCATCGAGCATCAGGCGCACGCACCAGGCCACGCGGCACTGCTCGTCGAGGAACACGGGGTTCTGGTCGCCGGTGACATGCTCTCCGACGTCCTGATCCCGATGCTCGACCCGCACGGCAGCGCCGACCCGATCGAGGATTACCTGGCCGCGCTGGACCTGCTGGCCGGCGTGCCGGCCGACGTTGTCGTCCCCGGCCACGGGTCGGTCGGCGGGCCCGGCGAGCTGACGGCACGGATCGAACAGGATCGGGCGTACGTGCTCGCCCTGCGCGACGGCCGCACTCCCGACGACCCGCGGATCGGCCCGTCGGCCAGGCCCGGCTGGGAGTGGGTGAGCGACCTGCACAACGGCCAGGCCCAGCGCCTGCGGGCGTCAGCGGGGCACGGTCACGGCGGCCAGCAGCAGGCCTGAGCCGGTCAGCCAGCGGCCCTCGAAACCGGACACCGGCCCGTCCACCAGGATCTCGGCGCTGAACGTGCCGCCCTCGCGCAGCTCGACCCGGGCCTCAGTGAAATCCAGCCAGCGCCGGGCCAGCGGAAACCACGCTTTGTAGATCGACTCCTTGGCGCAGAACAGCAGCCGGTCCCGGCCGGGCCGGCCGGTCAGTTGGGCGCGCTCCTCGGGGAGGCTGATGGCCTCCAGGACGCCGGGCGGCAGGGGCTCGTCCGGCTCGGCGTCCACGCCCACCGAGGCGTACGCGTCAAGTCGGGTGACCACCGCGGCGCGGTAGCCGTCGCAGTGGGTGATGGAGCCGGCGATGCCCGGCGGCCAGCCGGGGGCGCCGCGCTCGGCCGGCAGGATCGGCGCAGGGGGGACGCCCAGCTGGTGCAGGGCCTGCCGGGCGCACCACCGGCCGGTGGCGAACTCCCGGCGCCGCTTCGGCACCGCCTTGGCTACGACCTGCTCCTCCACCGGGTAGAGCGCGCCGGGGACCTCGTCGTCGAAGCGCTCCGCCCAGGCCACTCCCGGCGGGAGCAGGTCACCGATCACCGATCATCGCCAGCGGCCGGGGAAGGGTCTCCGGCACCGGGCCCCGCTCCCCCGCCGCGATCGAGGCGACGATCTCGCCGGACCGGACGGCCACCGCGGAGAGCAGCGTAGAAGTTATTCCGTGCGCGTGTTCGGTGCCGCCCTGCAGGTAGATGCCCGCCCGCAGGCTGTCGTCGGTGACGATGCGGTAGTCGCGGCGCACGCGCAGCAGATTTTCCTCGTCGCGGTGGCAGAGCGGGGCGGCCGCGCCGAGCAGGCGGCTCACGTCGACCGGGCGGTAGCCGGTGGCGTACACGATGGCGTCGGCCTCCAGGCTGGTGCGGTCGCCGGTGGGCAGGTGCTCGACCTCCGCGGTGACGCCGTCGGGCCGGGGGGCCAGGTCGGTGATCCGGGAGGCGTTGAGCATGCGCAGCCGGGTGCGGCCCAGGACCTTCTCGCGGTACGCCCGGCGGTACAGGTCGGTGATCAGCTCACCGTCGACCACCGAGTAGTTGGTGTTGCGGTGGTAGTCGAACAGCATCCGCTTCACGTCCTCGGGGGCGTCGAAGTACAGGTCGACGGCCTGGGGGTCGAAGATGCCGTTGGCGAAGTTGCTGTCGTCGGCCGGGCTGTAGCCGTAGCGGAAGAACACCGAGCACACCTCGGCCGTCGGGTACCGCTCATGCAGGAACGATACCGACTCGGCGGCGCTCTGACCGGCACCCACGACGATGAAACGCCGCGGCGCGGCCACGTCGAAGGTGGCGGCCCGGTGCAGGATGTCCAGGTTGTGCCAGACCCGCTCGGCCGGCTGGATCTCCGGTGGCAGGCTCGATTCGAGGCCGACGGCGACCGAGATGTTGCGGGCCCGGAAGTGGCCCCGGTCGGTGATCACGTCGAGCATCTCGCCGCCGGCCGCCGGGCGTACGTCGGTGACGGTGTGGCCGTACCGCACCTGGTCCCGCACCCGGGTGGCGGCCCACGCCATGTAGTCGTGGAACTCGACCCGCAGCGGGTACATGCTCTTGTAGTTGATGAAGTCGGCCAGGCGGTCGTGCGCGTGCAGGTAGGACACGAAGCTGAAGTCGCTCGCCGGGTTCCGCATGGTGACCAGGTCCTTGAGGAACGACACCTGCATGGTGGCGTCCTCGAAGAGCATGCCCCGGTGCCAGCCGAAGTCGTCCTGCTTCTCCAGGAAGATCGCGCGCACCCGGTCGGTCGCCGCGGCGCGGGCGTTGTGTTCCTCGACGGCGATGGCGAGGGCCAGGTTGGACGGGCCGAACCCGATGCCGACCAGGTCGTACACGTCGTTGTCCTGCATGGGATTGCCTTTCACAGAGCGTCGGCGATCTCGGCGGTGGTGGCGACCACGCCGCAGCGCTCGGCCACGTGGCGCAGGGCGTCGCGGTGGTGGGCCGGGCTGAAGTCGGCGACCGCGTCGGCCACCACGAACGGCTGGATGTCCCGCATGAACGCGTCGAGAGCGGTGGCGAGGACGCCGATGTGCGCGTAGACGCCGGTGATGATCAGCTGGTCCCGGCCGCCGAGCTGATCCGCGAGCGGCGTGCCCACGAAGGCGCTGTAGCGGCGCTTGGTCAGGCGGATGTCGCCGTCGCCGGGGGTGAGCGCGTCGACGATGGCCAGGGCCTGCTCGTCGGGCGGCGGGCCGTCGCCCCAGAAGTCCTGCAGCAGGCCGCGTTCGGACAGCGACTGGCCGCCGGGCTGGGCCGAGAAGAACACCGGGACGCCCACGTTGTGCGCCTGCTTGCGCAGCATGGCGATGTTGTCGATGACCCGGGCCATCAGCGCCTGGTCGGCGGTGCCGAAGGGGGCCAGGAAGTAGTTCTGCATGTCGTGCACCAGCAGGGCGGCGCGGCTCGGATCCGGGCGCCAGTCGACCTTGTTGGCCGGGCCGGTGGGGATGGGGTACGGCGTGATGCGTGGCAGCATCGGGATCAGCCTTTCTCGGTCGCGGCCAGGGCGGCACGCAGTTCGCGGCGGCTGACCTTGCCGACGCCGGTGATCGGGAACGCGTCGAGGACACGGAGCTTGTCGGGGATCTTGTAGGCGGCCAGGCCGCGCTCGCGCAGGTAGGTGCGCAGGGCCGGCAACGTCGGGGCCGGTGCACCGGCGCGGGCCACGACGAAAGCGCAGGTCCGCTCGCCCAGGTAGGGGTCGGGGACGGCGACCACCGCCACGTCGTGCACGGCGGGGTGGGTGAGCAGGTGGTTCTCCACCTCCTCGGCGGCGATCTTCTCGCCACCGCGGTTGATCTGGTCCTTGGCCCGGCCCTCGACCACGAGGTAGCCGCCGGCCTGCCGCCGCACCAGGTCACCGGTGCGATAGAAGCCATCCGGGGTGAACGCTTCCCGGTTGTGCTCCTCGGCCCGCCAATAACCCCGGATGGTGTACGGGCCCCGCGTAAGCAGATGTCCGACGGTGCCGTCCGGAACCGGCTCGCCGGCATCGTCGACGATCAGCACCTCGTCGTCGGGCGAGATGGGCCGGCCCTGGGTGTGCAGCACGATCTCGTCGGGGTCGTCGAGCCGCGTGTAGTTGACCAGGCCCTCGGCCATCCCGAAGACCTGCTGGAGCCGGCAGCCCAGGATCGGCCCGACCCGTTCGGCGATCGTGTCGGCCAGCTTGGCCCCGCCGACCTGCAGCACCTGGAGGCTGGAGAGGTCGGGCTTCTGCGGCATCCCGGCCACCGCGTCCAGCCACAGGTGGGCCAGCGGCGGGACGACCGCGGTGATGGTGACCCGCTCGACCGCGATCAGCGGCAGCACCGTGGCCGGGTCGGGGCGGCGGGCCAGGACGATCCGGGCGCCGGCGTGCAGGACGCCGAGGACGCCGGGCGACGACATGGTGAAGTTGTGCGCGACCGGCAGGACGGCCAGGTAGACGCTGTCGGCGGTGAGCCCGCAGATCTCGGCGCTGGCCCGCACGCTGTAGAGGTAGTCGTCGTGGGTGCGCGGGATCAACTTGGGCAGGCCGGTGCTGCCGCCGGAGAGCTGCAGGAAAGCGACCTCGTGCGACTCCGGACCGTCGTCCGGACCGGCCGGGTCGGCGTAGAGCGACGACAGCGCGAGGTGAGCGCCCGGATCGCCCGCGACGATCGTGGTCGCCTTGCCCGCCGCGGGAGCGAGGGTCCGGTGGTCGAAGCCCTCGTGCACGTCGGTGGTGATGAAGGCGACCGCCTCGGTGTGCGAACAGAAGTAGCCGATCTCGGCCGAGCGGTGGGCGGGCAGCGCGAAGACGGGCAGGGCGCCGAGCCGGAACAGCGCGAAGATCACGTCGAAGTACTCGGCGACGTTCGGCAGTTGCACCACGACCCGGTCCCCACGGCGTACGCCCAGGTTGTGCAGTCCGGCCGCCAATCGCGACGCGCGGTCCCGGAGCTGGGCGTAGGTGACCTCGCGATCGCCGTCGACGACGGCGACCGAGTCGGCGTGCGAGCCGAGCAGATCGAAGAGGGTCTGGCCGGTCCAGTAGCCGAGGGCCCGGTAGCGCGCGGCGAACGAGTCAGGCCACATCGGAACCGTCCAGGCCGAGCGCGGTGAGCAGGGTGCCGAGCTTCGCCGTGGTCTCGGCCAGCTCGGCGGCGGGGTCGGAGTCGGCCACGACCCCCGCGCCCGCGAAGAGTTCCAGACCGGTCGGGTCGGCCGTCGCGCAACGGATGGTGACCGCCCACTCGCCGTCGCCGCCGGCGTTCACCCAGCCGACCATTCCGGTGTAGAACTCCCGGTCGAAGGGTTCCAGAGCGCTGATCGCGGCCCGCGCCGCGTCGGTCGGCGTGCCGCACACGGCCGGCGTCGGGTGCAGTGCGGTGGCCAGTTCGAGGGCGGACACCGCCTCGTCCGCGATCTCGCCGGTGATCAGCGTGGACAGGTGCCACATGGTGGCGGTGCCGATGACCGACGGCTGCTCCGGCACGGTCAGGTCCTTGCAGTACTGCCGGAGCACGTCGGCGACCTGGTCGCTCACCACGGCGTGCTCGTGCCGGTCCTTCTCGCTGGCCAGCAGGGCGGCGGCGCGGCGGGCGTCCTCGGCCGGGTCGGCGCTGCGGGCGGCCGAGCCCGCGAGGGGGTTGGCGGTGACCCGGCGGCCGTGCCGGGAGACGAGCAGCTCCGGGCTGGCGCCGAACAGGGTGCGGCCGGCGCCGAGGTCGACGGCGAACGTGTAGCCGCCGGGGTCACGGCCGGCCAGCGCGCGCACGGCCGGGGCCGGGTCGAAGCCGGGTGCCTCGGCCCGCAGCGAGCGGGCCAGCACGACCTTGGTGTAGTCGCCGTTCTGGATCTGCCGGACCGCGCGGGCCACCGCGTCGCGGTAGCCGTCGGGGGTGGGCACCGGGCGGACCTCGCGGATGCCGACCGGGATCGTCCGGTACGGCGTGGCCACCGGTGCGCTGCCGCGGCGCAGCCGCATCGGGACGACCAGGTGGGCGGCCGCGCCGGGCGCGAACGGGACCGCGCCGACGACGGTGTCGACGTCGTGGCCGGCCGCCTCGGCCACGCCGAGCACGGCGTCGACCCGGCGGGCCAGGTCGGCCTGGCCGTCGGGGCGGAACGACGGGGGGACGGTGAAGTACGTGCCCTCGGCGAGCAGCGTGCCGCGTGGTGACGCGAACAGCGACGACTCGCCCGGCCGGTAGCCGGCGATCAGCTCGGCACCGGTGCTGGTGGCGGAGACGGTGGTCACGGGTGGTTCTCCCTTGCTCAGGCGCGGAGCGTGGCGCCGCCGTCGACGTACAGGTCGTGCATGGTGATGTGCCGGGCCCGGTCGGAGGCGAGGAAGAGGACGGCGTCGGCGATGTCCTCGGGCTCGGCGATGCGGCCCAGCGGAATGCCGGTGCGGAACGCGGACGAGTCACCGGCGATCACCGCCGACGGGCCGTCGGAGGTCCACAGCTGCCGCTGCATCGGCGTGTCGGTGGAGCCGGGGGCGACCACGTTGCAGCGGATGCCGTACGGCGCCAGCTCCAGGCCGAGACTCTTGGTGAACAGGGTGGCGGCGGCCTTGCTGGCGGCGTACGCGGCCATGCCGGCCCGCGGGATGCCGGCGGCGTTGGACGAGACCGTGACGATGGCACCGCGGCGGCGCTCCGTCATCCGCCGGGCGACGGCCCGGCTGGCATGGAAGACGCCGCCCGCGTTGACCGCGAAGGTGTCGGCCCAGTCCTGGTCGGAGAAGTCGGCCACGGTGCCGGTCCGCAGGATGCCGGCCACGTTGGCCAGCACCTCGATCGGGCCCAGATCACGCTCGACGGTGTCGACGACCTCCTCGACCCGGCGCGGGTCGGTGACATCGGCGGCGTACGCGGTGATGCCGTCGTGCTCGCACTTGGCGTCCAGGTCGATGGCTGCCACCCGGTAACCCCCGGCGGCGAAGGCCATCGCCACGGCGTGGCCGATGCCCTGACCGGCCCCGGTGACGAGCGCGATCCCGCTCAATGTCCCTCCTTCATTTGTAAGGGCAGCCTAACCTAATGGGAGCCTGCGGCGAGCACCAACTCGCGCTCGGATTCCACCTCGGTCTGCTCCACCCGGGACATCGCCCAGCGCAGGATCGGCGGGCCCATCACCGACGTGACCACCGCGATCAGCACCACCACGGTGTAGGTCGCGATGGTCAGCACGCCGAGACGCAGGCCGGTGCTCGCGACCACCACCTCGACGACGCCGCGGGCGTTCATGCCGGCGCCCAGCGCGATGCCCTCCCAGTGCGAGAGGCGGCTCATCCGGGCGCCCAGATAGGCGCCGGCGAACTTGCCGAAGATCGCCACCAGCAGCAGGGCGATCGCGGCGACCAGCACCTTCGGATCCGCCAGGGCGGTCAGATCCATCCGCAGGCCGGCGGTGGCCAGGAAGATCGGCGCCAGGACGCTGAGCACGACGGTGCGCAGCGGCCGCAGGTCCGTCCAGACCTTCTCGTCGCCGGTCCGGGCCTGCCCGATCAGGATGCCGGCGATGAACGCGCCGAACATCGCCTCCATCTTCATCGCCTGGGTGGCGGCGGCGCCGAGGATCATCACGACGACCGCGACGGTTACCCGCGGGCCACCGCTGACCCGGCTCATCAACCGGCGCACCAGCGGCCGGCCGACCAGGAACGCGAACAGCAGGAAGCCGACCAGGTAGAGCAGCGACAACGAGACCGCTCCGGCCCGTACGCCCGTGGTTGCCGCGGCCGAGACCACCGACAACAGGAACCAGCCGACGGCGTCGTCCACCGTGCCGGCGGCCAGCGTCAGCTGGCCGATGTCGCGGTGCAGCAGGTTCATGTCGGCCAGGATCTTGGCGATCACCGGGATCGCCGTTACACACATCGCGACGCCGAGGAACAGGGCGAAGACGCCGCGCTCGGTGCCGTCGGCCAGCAGCGTGGCCGGCACCAGGAAACCGGCGCCGATGCCCAGCACGAGCGGCAGCAGCAGACCCGACAGGCTGACCCTGACGCCGGTGGCGCCCCGGGTGCGCAGCATCCTCGTGTCCAGCTGGATGCCGGTCACGCCGACCAGCAGCAGGACGCCGATCTGGCCGACCGCGTCGATCAGGTGCAACTGGCCGGCGTCGTCCGGGAACACCCAGCCGAGCAGGCTCGGGGTGAGCTCGCCGAGCAGCGACGGGCCGAGGACGACCCCGGTCAGCAGCTCGCCGACCAGCGCGGGCAGGCCGAGCCGGACGGCCAGCCGGCCGAGGGCCAGCGCCACCCCCAGCAGCAGCGAGATCTGCAGCAGGAAGACCAGGAGGACGTGGGCGTCCAGACCGGGCAGAGGGCTACTCATCGTCGTCCTCGTGGTGGTCCAGATTCTCGACGCCCCGCTTCCAGTAGCCGTCGATCTCCACCCAGTTCCGGTTGTGGTTCTTCGCCCGCACGTGCCGGCGGATCGGCTTGAGGCCGGTGGCCTCGCCCGCGACCCAGATGTAGCCGTCACCCTCCGGCAGCTCCAACTCCGTGATCGTCTTCTGCAGGGAGTCGCCGCGGTCGCGGTGCAGCCACGTCACCGGGCGCGAGACGGGCTGCTCCTCGGCGGCGTCGGCGACCTCCGCGAAGGCGATCACCGTCGCGTCCGCCGGGAGCCGCTCCAGCCAGGCCGCGAGGGCCGGCAGCGCAGTCTCGTCGGCGCCGAGCAGATACCAGTCGAAGGTCAGCGGGACCACGGTGGAGCCGCGCGGGCCGAGAATGCCGAGCCGCTGCCCCGGCGTCGCCTGCGCGGCCCAGCTCGCGCCCGGGCCGTGGCCGTGCAGCGCGAAGTCGATGTCGAGCTCCCGCTGGCCGGCCCGGACATATCGGACGGTGTAGTCGCGGAAGATCGGCAGCGGCGCACCGGGCGGCGGCGGCTCCAGCCCCTCCTCCCCCAGCGTCGGCATGACCGGCAGGTCGGCGCCCGGCTCCGGGAAGAAGACCTTCACGTGGTCGTCGGGTGCGCCGTAACAGAAACCGTCGAGCTGCTCGCCGCCGAAAGTCACCCGGACCATCCGCGGGCTCAGCCGCTCGACCCGGCGCACCTCGAGCAACCTGGGGGTGAGGTCGTGCCAGACCAGCTCTACCTCGCGCGCGGTGATCATGATTTCTCCTCCGTCAGGAACCTGATGAGCTCGGCATTGACCAGGTCGGGCTGTTCCAGATAGCCGTAGTGGCCGGCGTCGGGGATCTCGGCGTAGCGGGCGCCCGGGATGGCCGCGGCGACGTCCCGGCACCCCTTCGCCGAGGCGATCAGGTCATCGGCGAAACCGACGACAAGGCAGGGCACCCCGATTTCGGCGTACGCCGTGAATCTGTCCCTGTTCTCGTCGGCCTCGAGCCGGCTCTGCTTGCCGTCCGACTCCCCCGGCAGCGGGATCTGGAAGATGTCCAGCCAGTCCTGGGCGCTGCGGTCGTCGGCCAGGGTGCGCGGCGACAGGTTGAGCATGGCCCGCACCGCGGCCCGGTACTCCTCCGGCAGTTTCGTGCCGGCCTCCTGCAGCGCGCGCTCGCCACGGGTCACCGCCTCGAGGAACACGCTGGGCCGGCCGAACGTCGCCATCAGCACGGCCCGGTCGACCAGCTCAGGGCGGCGCAGACACAGCTCGGCGGCGACCCGGGCGCCCATCGAGGAACCGGCGATCCGGCACGGGCCGAGCCCCAGTTGCTCGATCAGACCGGCCGCGTCGGCGACCAGATCGGGCATGGTGACCACCGGCGGGGTGTCCGACGGCGGAATGCCCCGGGTGTCGAAGGTGACCACCCGGAAGCCGCTGCGCACCAGCGCCGGGACCTGGTGCAGGTGCCAGGTGCGGCCACGAGCGCCGGTGCCGGAGAGGAAGAGGACGGCCGGCCCGGCACCACGTTCCTCGTAGTTGAGCCGGACACCGCCGACGTCGATCATGGGCATGGCGGCTCCTCCGTGGTGATGCGGCCGGCGTGCAGCCGGATTACTCGGGGCAGGCGGTCGATGGTGGCCGGGCGGTGGGCGATGACCAGGACCGTGCGGCCGGCGCGCAGCCGGGCCAGGGCCTCCTCGATGCGGTGTGCGGTGCCCGGGTCCAGGTCGGCGGTGGCCTCGTCGAGGATCAGCACCTCGGGGTCGGTCATCGCGGCCCGGACCAGGCCGACCAGCTGGCGTTCGCCGGCCGAGAAACGCTCGCCGCGGCGGCCCAGGTCGGTGTCGAAACCGTCCGGGAGGGAGTCGATCCAGGCGGTTAGGCCGAGCGCATCGGCCGCGTTCGCGAAGTCGGCCCGGGTCTTGCGGCCAGGGGTCAGCGCCAGGTTGTCGGCGAGGCTTCCGGCGATCATGTGGACCTGTTGCGGGATGAGGACCAGGCGCTTGCGCAGATCGGCCGCGTCCAGGGCGGAGAGGTCGGCGCCGCCCAGCCGGACTGTCCCGGAGTCGGGCAGGTAGAGCCCGCAGAGCAGCTTGGCGAGGGTGGTCTTGCCGGAGCCGGTCTCACCGACGATCCCGGCATGCTCCCCGGGGCCGAAGTGGACGCTGATGCCGTGCAGAACGTGCTCGCCGGCCCGGTAGCTGTAGGTGACGCCCTCCGCCGCCAGCCCGTTCGCCTCACTAACGTTAGTGCCACTAACGTTCGTCCCGCTAACGTTCGTCGGGCCAACGTTCGTCCGGCTAACGTTCGCCGCGCTAACGTTCGTGCCGCTAACGTTCGCCGCCCCAACGTTCGTGCCGCTAACGTTCGCCGCGCTGACGGCTGCGGGGGCCGCGGTTGCGTCGAGCAGGTCGAGCAGGCGGGCCAAGCCCACCCTCGTCTCCAGCAGGTCGCCCACCACCAGGGTCAGGTCGTCGACCGAGCTGAACAGATCCCGGCTGGCCAGCATGAACGTGACCACCACACCCACCGAGATCATGCCGTTCGCGGCCATGATGCCGCCCGCGATCAGCAGCGCCGCACTGGCGATCCCCTGCACGATCCAGGTGCCGTCGATCCAGGTTGCGGCACCCTGGGCCGATCGCGCCTTCCGGTAGTAGTGCCCCGCGTCGCCGCCCAGCCGGGACAGCCAGGTCCCGGTGGCCCCGTCGATCTGCAGTTGTTCGCGGGCCTGCAGGCTCTCCGAGAAGGTGCTGGTCAGCGTGGCCCGGGCGGCCGCCTCGGCGGGATAGGACCGTTCCGCGGCGCGCCGGACGATGCGGGTGAGCAGCCACATCGGCGGGGCGAAGACGACCAGCAGCAGGGTGAACAGCTGCCACGACGAGGTGAGCAGCACGATGGTGGAGAACACCACGTACCCGGCCAGCGAGATCAGGTCGGGCAGTTGGCCGCGGACGAAGGCGGCCAGCTCGGCGATCTCCACGGTGGCGCGTTGCAGCAGGTCGCCGCCGCGGTGGGCTTCGAGGAATCGCAGCGGGGTGCCGCCGAGCCGCTCCACCACGAGGTCGCGCAGGTCGTGCACGACCTTCTCGCCGGCCCGCACCAGCAGCAGCTCCGACCAGCGCAGCAGCAGGGTGCGGGCGATGACCAGGCCGAAGACCACGGCGGCGGAGGTCAGCAGGCCGGTGCGGTCGTTGTCGAGTAGTTCGTCGACGGCCCGGCCGATCACCACCGGGACCAGGGTGAGGGCCAGGGTGGCGAGCAGGTTCACGGTGACCGCCGCGCCCATGGCGGCCCGGTGCCGGCGCAGGTGGGGCCAGGCTCGGCGCAGCACGTGCCGCTGGTCCGGTTCCTCGGCAAGCAGGCGTACGTCAGCCATGGACCAGCTCCCCGTCGTGCACGCCCAGGTCGACGACCCGGTCGGCGCGCGCGGCGACGGCCGGGCGCGAAGTGGCGAAGACGATCGTGCTGCCGGCTGCCCGGAGACCGTCGAGGATGCGTTGCTCGGTGGTGGCGTCCACGGCGGACGTGACGTCGTCGAGCAACAGGATCCGGCTCCCGCGCAGCAGGCCGCGGGCGAGCGCGAGCCGTTGCGCCTGGCCGCCGGAGACGGTGGAGCCGCGTTCGCCGAGCTCGGAGCCGAAACCGTCGGGCAGCGACTCGATGTGTTCGAGGATGGCGGCTCGTCGGCAGGCGTCACGCATCTGCTCGTCGGTGACGCCGTCCCGGCCGAGGCGCAGGTTGTCGGCGATGGTTCCGGACAGCAGCAGCGGCCGCTGCCCGACCAGGGTGATCGTGTCGCGGACGGCGGCGAGATCCACCGTTCGCAGGTCGGTGCCGTCCAGCGTGACCTCGCCCTGTGCGGGGTCGTCGAGCCGGGCGAACAGGCGCAGGAGCGTCGACTTCCCGCTGCCCACCGCACCGGTGATCGCCACGAACTCGCCCGGCTGCACGCACAGGTCGGGCAGTGAAAAAACACCCCGGCCGGGCGGGTGCACGGTTACGGCGTTCGTCCGCAGCGGGCCGACGGTCAGCGGCGCCGGGGAGGCCGGCGTGGTCATGACCGGGGCGGCGTCGAGGACCGCGCCGATCCGGCCGGCCGCCGTCCACGCGTCGCCGAACTGGTTGAAGCGCAGTGTCAGCATCATGACCTGGCGGCCGAGCAGCGCCATCCAGCTCGCGAACGACACCAGGCCACCGACCGAGAACCGCCCGTCCAGCACGGCGAGGCCGCCGACCGCGACGCCGGCCGCGGTGGCCAGCCACGGCACGAACGGTGCGTGCGCCGACCAGCCGGCCGCGACCCGGGCCAAGGCAAGGGTCCGATCCCGTACGGCTTCGGAAGCTTGATGATGCCGCTCGACCAGCACCGTCTCGCCGCCCAGCCCGCGCACCGCCGTGCTGGCCGAGAGCAGGTCCTCGACCGCGTCGGCGCGGGCGCCGTGCGCGGCGGAGAGGGCCTCGTTGGCCCGGTCGTAGCGCCGCGGGTACCAGAGGTTGACCAGGATCAGCAGCGGCAGGGTGGCCAGTCCGATGAGGGCCAGCAGCGGGTCCAGGGTGGCCACCACGATCAGCACGGTGACCAGCCCGATCACGCCGCTGGCCAGCGACGGCACGGTGGACAGCCAGACGGTGACCTGCTCGACGTCGCGGGTGCCGCGCACCACCAGGTCGCCGGCGGTGAACCGGTGGGCGGTGGCGGCGTCCCAGCCGAGCACCCGGTCGGCGAGGCGCAGCAGCAGCGTGTTGCCGGTGCGGACGCCGGCGAGGGTGGACCACCAGCGCATCGCCCACTCGGCGGCGGTCAGCGCCACCGAGACGACCAGGGTGGCGACGGCCCAGAGGATCAGCTCGCCGCGGTCCCCGCCGGTGATGCCCCGGTCGAGGGCCCGGCCGAGGCACCAGGGCAGCGCGATCAGCCCGGCCTGATAGCCGAGCCCGCCGATCCAGGAGGCGGTCAGTCCGGCCCGGGACTGCCGGACCGACCAGCGCAGCAGCTCGCTCCGGGTCATGCGGCACTCTCCCCGCCGGTTCGGCTGACGCTCATCGCGGCAGTGGGCCGCTCGATGCGGGTGGTCATGCCGGCGTCACCTCCGCGAGTGCGGCGACGGTCCGCAACGACACGAGATCCCGCAGCCGCACGTCGATCCCCACGGCGCGGGCGCGGCTGGTGAGCCGCATCGCGGCGATGCTGTCGCCGCCCAGGTCGAAGAAGCTGTCCTCGGCGCCGACCTCGTCGAGCCCGAGGACCTCGGCGAAGAGCGCGGCGAGGCGTTCCTCGGCCGGGCCGGCCGGTCTGCGGCCGGTGACCGTGAAGGACGGCTTGGGCAGGGCGGCCCGGTCGAGCTTGCCGTTCACGGTGAGCGGCAGGGCGTCGAGGGTGACGACCGCCGCCGGCACGAGGTAGGCCGGGAGTCGTTCCGCCGCCCAGGATCGCAGCGCGGTCGGGTCGACCGCCGTCACGGCGTACGCGACCAGTCGCCCGCCGTCGGCGATGACGACGGCCTGGCCCACCGCGGGGTGTTCGGAGAGGACCGCGGCGACCTCGCCCAGTTCCACCCGGTGCCCGCGGATCTTCACCTGGTCGTCGGACCGGCCCAGGTAATCGATGCGGCCCTCGGCGGTCCACCGGACGACGTCGCCGGTGCGGTACATCCGCTGCCCCGGCGCCCACGGGTCGGCGACGAAACGCTGCGCCGTGAGTGCTGAGCGGTTGAGGTAGCCGAGTGCGACTCCCGCTCCACCGATGTAGAGCTCGCCGGCCACCCCGGGCGGCACCGGCCGCAGCCGCCCGTCCAGGACGTAGAGGCTGGTGTTGGCGACCGGCCGGCCGATGATGGCCCGCGGCACCTCCTTGACCCGCTGCACCACCGCGTCGACCGTGCATTCGGTCGGCCCGTAGAAGTTGTAGGACTCGGTGTCGGGCAGCGCGGCCATGGCGGCCCAGAGCTGGTCGGGCACCGCCTCGCCGCCCACTCCGAGCACGGCGAGCCCGGCCGCGTCGAAACCGGCCGCCACGAGCTGGTCCAGGTGCGAGGGGGCGACCTCGATCATGTCGATGCCGTTGTCGCGCAGCAGGGCCGCCAGGAGGTCGGGGTCCCGGCGGGGTTCGTCGGTGACCAGGTGGAGTTCGTCGCCGCCGAGCAGTGCGAGCAGCGGCTGCCAGGAGGCGTCGAACGCGAACGACCAGTTGTGTGCGACCCGCAGCGGCCGGCCGAGCCGGTCCGCGGCCGGTCCGAGGATCCGGTCGTGGTGGCTGGCGAACAGGTTGACCACGGTCCGGTGCGGCACGAGAACGCCCTTCGGCCGGCCGGTCGACCCGGACGTGTAGATCACGTACGCCGGGTGGTCCGGGGTGATCTCCGGTAGCGCCGCCACCGCCGGTGCCGCCGCGGCGTCGAGGACCAGACGTGGCGCGCCCGGCGGCAGTAGGTCCACTGTGGAGGAGACCGCGAGCGTCACCACCGGCCGGGCGTCGTCGAGCATCGCGGCGATGCGGGCCGGCGGGTACTCCGGGTCGATCGGCAGATAGGCCGCGCCGGTCATCATGGCCGCGACGATCGCCGGGACGATGTGCTCACCCCGGGGCAGGACCAGCGCCACGATCTGCCCGGGTGCCGCTCCGGCCGCGGCGACGGTCGCGGCGAGCGTTTCGGCGTCGGCGACCAATTCGGCGTACGTCCATCGACGCGAACCCACCACCAGGGCCGTCGCCTGCGGAGTCGTGCGGGCCCAGCCGCGGATGAGACCCGGCAGGGTCGCCGGGGTGACCGCGAGGTCACCGGCGTTCCAGTCGACGAGCATCCGCCGCTTCTCCTCGGCGGTAAGCGCGTCGGAACGGTCCACCGGCCGTTCCGGATCGGTCGCCACCTGCGTGGCCAGGGCGATGAGCCGGTCGAGCAGAAGCCGCGCGGTGGCCTCGTCGAACCGCGACGGCTGATATTCGAGCGCCAGGTGCAGCCCGTCGTCCTCGGCCGCGACCAGCGTCAGCGGATAGTGGGTGGCGTCCCGGCTCTCCACGCCGGCCAGCTTCACGCCGGCGGCGCGCTGGCTGTCGTCGAGCCGGTCGGCGTCGACCGGGTAGCTCTCGAACACCACGAGGGTGTCGAACAGCTCGCCCAGCCCCGGCAGCTGCTGGATCGCGGCCAGCCCGAGGTGCTGGTGCGGCAGCAGCGCGGCCTGCTCGTCCTGCAGCCGGGCGAGGAACGAACGCCAGGTCTCCCCCGGCAGCAGCCGGACCCGCACCGGAAGCGTGTTGATGAACAGCCCGATCGTCTCCTCGGCCCCGCTCAGCTCGGCCGGGCGGCCGGCCACGGTGGCCCCGAAGACGACGTCGTCGCGTCCGGTGAGCCGCCCGAGCAGCACCGCCCACAGCGCTCGGACCAGCGTGTTCGGGGTGATGCCGAGACCGCGCGCGAGGTCGGCGGCCGCCGGGAGCTGCCCGGTGACCTCGGCCGGAAGACCGGCCGGGCCACCCGGGGCGACGAGGGTGGGCTCGGTGAGACCGTCGAGCGCCTGCCGCCACGCTTCGCGGGCGGCGTCGGCGTCGGCATCCCGCAGCCAGGCGAGAAAGTCACGGTAGGGGCGGCTCGGCGTGGGTGCGTTTCCGGCGTACGCCGTGAAGAGCTCCCGTGCCACCAACGGCCCGGACCAGCCGTCGACGAGCAGGTGATGCTGGGTGAGCACGAGCCGGTACCGGGCTTCTCCCAGGCGCAGCAGCAGGAACCGCAGCAGCGGCGGCCGTTCCAGATCGAACGGCCCGGACCGCTCGGCGTCGGCCAGCCGATCGGCGTCCACGTCGGACACCTCCCGGTATCCCCATGCCACCTCGGTCTCGGCCGGGATGACCTGCACCGGCGTGCCCCCGGTCGTGGTGGTGAAGGCGGCCCGCAGGTTGGGATGCCGCCGCAGCAGTGTCGCCGCCGCCGCCCGCAGCCGGTCCGGGTCGACGTCGCCCTCGAGGTCGAGCTGCTGCTGCACGGTGTAGACGTCGGTCCCGTCCAGCGCGTGCAGATAGAAGAGCCCCTCCTGCAGCGGGGTGAGCGGCAGCACGTCGACGAGCCCCGGATAGCGCTCGCCCAGTTCATCGAGGTCGTCCTGGCTGAGATCGCCCAGCACGTCGGACGGCGTGAGCCCACCGATCCCCGGCGTCTCCGCGAGCGCGGCGAGCGCCTCGGTCCACCGCCCGAGCAGCCCCCGCACGAATGACTCCTCCAGCACTCGCCGGGGATAGGAGGCGGACAGTACGAGCCGCCCGTCCAGAACGGTCGCCTCGAGGTTCAGCACGTGCCGGGCGGCGATGTCGTCTCCGGCGTCTCCCCGAAGCCCCTCGCCCCGTGCCGGAGTCCAGAACGGCCGGTCGGCGTCGCTTTCCACGCCCACATCGGTGGAGCCGACGCGGCCGAGGTAGTTGAACAGAACCGGCGGCTGCGGGAACGGGGCGAGCTGCGGCGCGGTGGCCGGGTTGAGGTGGCGGAGCAGGCCGTAGCCGATGCCGTTGTCCGGCGCGGCGCGCAGCGTCTCCTTCACCCGCTTGAGCAGCGCGGCCGGTTCGCTCGCGCCGGGCGCGGTGAGCCGCACCGGGTGGACGGTGGTGAACCAGCCGACTGTCCGGGACAGGTCGGCGCCGGGCAGCACGTGCTCCTCGCGGCCGTGCCCCTCCAGCTCGACCACCAGGGTGTCGCCGACGGCGGCGGCGAGGGCGGAGAGCAGCACGTCCTGGACGTTGGCCCGGTAGGCGGCCGGGATCGCGGTGATCAGCGGCGTGGTCCGGTCGACGCCCAACTCGACGGTGACCTGATCGAGAGTGCCCAGCGTGTCGGCCGCCGGATTGATGACGACGTCGCCGAGGAAACCGGCCGGGCCGCCGAGCACCCGCTGCCAGTGCCCGAGTTCGCCCTCGCGTTCGCCGGCCGCCCGCGTCAAGGCCAGCGCCCAAGCCCGGAACGAAGTGCCGGCAGCCTGTGCCCCATTGCCGGCGAATTCACCGGCGACGGCAGCCCGGCCGAGGCCGTCGGCTTCGGTGTCGGCCGTGGCCAGGTCGGCCAGCAGGATCGGCCAGGAGACCGCGTCCACGGCCAGGTGGTGGATCTCCAGAAGGACCTGGTCGCCGCGCAGCTCGGCGCGCAGCATGCGGCCCGCCACGGGGTCCAGCGGCGCGCCGATCAGGTCGGCTGCGCGGAGAGCGCCGGGCGGCGGCACGTGCAGGGCCGTTCCGGTCCAGCGGGCGCGCAGCACGTCGTGCCGGTCCAGGAGGAACTGCAGGCGGTCGGCCAGGGCGGCGGCGGTGAGACCGGGCGGGGCAGTGAGCAGCATCGACTGGCTGAGCTTCGGGTCGGCGACCGCCAGGTCCCGCATGATCGGGGTGGCCGGCACGTCGCCCCAGGGCGGGACGGTGCCGGCGGCCTGCGCGGCGGCGAGCGGGCCGGCCGCCGCGGCCAGCCCTTCCACCGTGGGGTGGGCGAAGACGTCGCGGGCGGTGAGCTGCCAGCCGGCCGCCCGGGCGCGGGCGGTCAGCTGCAGGGCCAGGATGCTGTCGCCGCCCAGGGTGAAGAAGCTGTCCCGCACGCCGGCTCGGGGAAGCCCGAGAACGTCGGCAACCGCGCGGGCGAAGAATTCCTCGGCCGGCGTGCGGGGGTCGTCGGCACCGGCCCGAGCGGCGAAATCGGGGGCCGGCAGCCCTCGGCGGTCAAGCTTGCCGTTGGGGCTCAGTGGCAGCAAGTCCAACTGGACGAATGCCGCCGGAACCAGGTGTTCGGGCAGCGTGCCGGCCAGATGGGCGGCCAGGTCGGCCGGCGGCTCGCCGACCACGTAGGCGACCAGGCGGACGGCCGGACCGTCCGCGCGGGCCACCACCGCGGCCGCGGTCACGCCGGGCACGGCAAGCAGGGCGGCCTCGACCTCGCCCGGTTCGACCCGCAGACCGCGGATCTTGACCTGGTCGTCGGTGCGGCCGGCGTACTCGAGGGCGCCGTCGGGGCGCAGCCGGGCCAGGTCACCGGTGCGGTACAGGCGGTCGCCGGGTGCGCCGAACGGGTCGGCGACGAAGCGGGTGGCGGTCAGGGCGGGCCGGTTCAGGTAGCCGCGAGCCAGCTGCACGCCGCCCAGGTAGAGCTCGCCGACGAAACCGGCGGGCATCGGTCGCAGCCAGGGATCCAGGACGTAGGCCTGGGTGTTCCAGACCGGCCGGCCGATCGGGACCGGCGCCGGAACCGTGGTGTCGACCGGCTGGTAGGTGACGTCCACGGCCGCCTCGGTCGGCCCGTACAGATTGTGCAGCTCGACGCCCGGCAGCAGCGCGCCGAACCGCCCGGCCAGATCGCCCGGCAGTGCCTCGCCGCTGCAGATGACCCGCCGCAGGGCGGCGGCGGCCCGGCCGGCGGCCGGATCGGCCAGAAAGGCCCGCAGCATCGACGGTACGAAGTGGACGGTGGTGACGTTCTCGGCGGCGATCAGCTCGGCCAGGTAGGCGGGGTCGCGATGGCCGTCGGGGCGGGCCACGACCAGGGTGCCGCCGGCGATGAGCGGCCAGAAGAACTCCCACACCGAGACGTCGAAGCCGGCCGGGGTCTTCTGCAGCACCCGCTCGCCGAGTTCGAGCCGGTATTCGTGCTGCATCCAGCGCAGCCGGTTGACGATCGAGCGATGCGAGACGACCACGCCCTTGGGCCGGCCGGTCGACCCGGACGTGTAGATCACGTAGGCGGCGGCGTCGGCCGGGATGTCGACCGGCGCGACCGGCTGGTGGTCGGTGGCGGCCGACGTGAGCAGCACGGTCGCGCCGGAGTCGGCGAGGAGATAATCGTTGCGTTCCCGCGGGTGGGACGGGTCGATCGGCAGGTAGGCGGCGCCCGCCCGGTGCACCGCGTACAGGGCGACGACCAGGTCGATCGAGCGCGGGATCGCCACCGCCACGATGCTGCCCGGACCGGCGCCACGGGCGAGGAGCGAGGCGGCGAGGCGGCCGGCCCGGTCGTCCAGTTCGGCGTAGGTCAGCTCGGCGCCCTCGAACACGACGGCGACGGCGTCGGGGGTGCGGTGCACGGCCCGGGCGAACAGCTGCGGCAGCGTGGCCGGTTCCGCCGGGTGCGCGGTGTCCGCGGGCTGGGCCGGTGCGGGCAGGGCCCGGCCGACCGGCCGGTCCGGGGCGGCGGCCAGATCGGCGAGCAGCGCGCCGAAGCGGTCCAGGATCTCCTCGGCGGCGGCGGGCGAGAACACGTCGGTGCGGTAGGCGAGGCCGAGCCGCAGCCGCTCGTCCGGCGCCACCGCCAGGGTGAGCGGGTAGTGCGGGGCGTCGTCGCCGGTCACGTCGGTCATCCGCAGGCCGGCCGCGCCGGTGGCGGAGTGCAGGGCGCCGGTGTCGAGCGGGTAGCTCTCGAAGATGGTGAGCGTGTCGAACAGCTCGCCGATCCCGCCGATCCGCTGCACCTCGGTCAGCGGCAGGTGCTGGTGGTCGAGCAGCGCCGCCTGCGATGCGTGCAGGCGGGAGAGCAGACCCGTCCAGCTCTGCGCCGGGTCCAGCCGTACCCGTACCGGAAGGGTGTTGATGAAGAAACCGATCATGTCCTCGACCCCGGCGACCTGGGCCGGGCGACCGGAGACGGTGGTGCCGAAGACGACGTCGGTGCGGCCGGTGAGGTGCGACAGGAGCACCGCCCAGGCGGCCTGCACCACGGTGTTGAGGGTGACCTGCCGGTCCCGGGCCAGCGCGGTGAGACGTTCGGTGACCACGCGCGGCAGCGAACGTTCCAGCTTGCCGGGCCGCTCGTCCAGCACCGCGCCGGCGTCCGGCGCGACCAGCGTGGGCTGTTCCAGGCCGGCCAGGCCGGCCCGCCAGGCGCGCCCGGCGGCGTCCCGGTCGGCGCGCTGCAACCAGCGCAGATAATCCCGGTACGGGCGGGGCGCGGGCAGTGTCCGTCCGTTGTAGAGGTCGAACATCTCTCGTACGGCGAGCGGCGTGGACCAGCCGTCGAGCAGCACGTGGTGGTTGGTGAGGATCAGCCGGTGCCGGTCCGGGCCGGCCGGCACCAGGGTGAGCCGCAGCAGCGGCGCGGTGGTCAGGTCGAACGGAGTGTGCCGGTCGGCGGCGGCGATCTCGTCGAAGTCGCCGTCCGCCACCGTGAACGGCAGCGTCGCGTGGGCCGGCACGACCTGCCGCAGGACGCCGCCGGGCCCGGCCGGGAAGCAGACCCGCAGGGCCGGATGCCGGTCGAGCAGCGCCTGCCCGGCGGCCCGGAGCCGGTCCGGGTCGAGCGGCCCGTCGAGGTCGAGGACCTGCTGCACGACGTACGGGTCGACGTCGTCGGCCAGCGCCGCGAGGAAGACGAGCCCCTCCTGCAGCGGGGTCAGCGGCCAGACGTCCTCGAGACCGCCGGGCCTCGCTTCGAGGGCCCCGATCTCGGCCTGGCCGACGCCGGGAAGCAGCAGGTCGGACGGCGTGCGCCCACCGGTCTCGCCGACCAGGCCGGCCAGGGCCGCGAACCAGTCCCCGGCCAGCGACCGCACGTCGTCCTCGGTGAACACACCCTCGGGGTAGGTCAGCGAAACGGTCAGCGAGCCGTCCAGCACCGAGGCGTTGATCTCCAGTGCGCGGGTGAGCGGCATGTCCGGGTCGGCGTCCCCGCCGAGCCCGCCGATCGAGGCCCAGTCGCCGTTCTCGGCGGTGGCCGCCGAGTCGAAACGGCCCAGGTAGTTGAGGACGATCTCCGGTTCCGGGCGGACCGCGAGCACCGGCCCGGTCGCCGGGTTGAGATAGCGCAGCAGTCCGAACCGGGCGCCGTTCTCGGGAACCGCCCGCAGCTGCTCCTTGATCCGCTTGAGCGCGGCGGCCGGGCCGTCGGCGCCCGGCGTGAGCCGCACCGGGTATTCGGTGGTGAACCAGCCGACGGTCCGGGACAGGTCGACGCCCGGCACGAGCGACTCCTCGCGACCGTGACCCTCCAGCTCGACCAGCAGGCTGTCCCGCCCGACCGCGAGGGCCAGGCCGGTGAGCAGCACGTCCGGCACGGCCGCGTGGAAGGCGGCCGGCACGTCCCCGATCAGCGGCGCGGTCCGGGCGGCGTCGAGGGCGACGGTTACGGTCCGGGCGGTGGCCACGGTGTCGCGGGCCGGGTCGACCCGGCGCGCACCGAGCGGCGGTGCCTCCTCGCCGGCGAGAACCCCCAGCCAGTAGGGCGCCTGCGCGGAGTCGGCGGCCGCGGTGACGAGGCCGGTGGCCCATTCCCGGAACGACGTCGCCACGGCCGCCGGCGCCGGAGTCCGTCCCGCGATCACGTCACCCCACGCGGCGACCAGGTCGGGCAGCAGAATCCGCCACGACACCCCGTCCACCACGCTGTGATGGACGACGAGAACCACCTCGTCCGAGCCGTCCCAGACCACCTGGATCGGCACCCCGTCGGCTGCCCGCAGCCGGGGATCGGCGCGCACCACCACGTCCTCGGCGGCGAGCGAGCCGGGCGGCGGCACCGTGAGGCCCGTGCCGGTCCAGCGGGCGCGCAGCAGGTCGTGCCGGTCGAGCAGCGCCTGCACCACCGCGTGCAGCCGGTCGAGGGTGAGCCCCTCGGGCGCGCGCAGCACCATGCTCTGGCGGTAGGCGGCCGACGGGCCGGCGTCGCGCAGCCAGGCGAGGGCCGGGGTGAGCGGCACGTCGCCCAGGGCGGCGCCGACCGGCGCGACCGCCCGGGTCTCGGTGACCGGCGCGGCGGCGGAGGCGAGCGCGGCCACCGTGCGCAGCTCGAAGATCTGCCGCGGCGTGATGCGCAGCCCGGCCGCGCGGGCGCGGGCGACGAGTTGAAGCGACACGATGCTGTCGCCGCCGAGGGTGAAGAAACTGTCCTCCACGCCGACCGCGGGCAGGCCCAGCACCTCGGCGAACAGGCCCGCGAGAATCTCCTCAGCCGGCGTGCGCGGCGCGGCGTCGCCGGTGAGCGCCCCGAAATCGGGCGCCGGCAGGGCCCGCCGGTCCACCTTCCCGGCCACGGTGACCGGGAACCGGTCGAGGGTGACCACGGCGGCGGGGACGAGGTGGTCGGGAAGCCGCTCGGCGGCCCACTCGCGCAGGCCGGGGGCTTCGCCGATGACGTACGCCACCAGGCGTCCCTCGCGGGGCAGCACGAAGGCCTGGCGCACGTCCGGGTGTTCGGCCAGAGCCGCGGCCACCTCACCGGGCTCGACCCGGAAACCACGGATCTTGACCTGGTCGTCGGACCGCCCGACGAAATCGAGCGTCCCGTCCACGGTCCACCGGACCACGTCGCCGGTGCGGTACATGCGTTCCCCGGCCCGGAACGGGTCGGCGACGAACCGTGCCGCGGTCAGACCGGGCCGGTTCAGGTAACCGCGGCCCAGCTGCGCGCCGGACAGATACAGCTCGCCCGCGACACCGTCCGGCACCGGCCGCAGCCAGCCGTCCAGAACGTAGGCGCGGGTGTTGCCGATCGGCCGCCCCACCGACGGCAACTCGCTGTCGGCGACCCACGCCATCAGGGTGTCCACAGTGCACTCGGTCGGCCCGTAGAGGTTCACCCCGGTGACCCCGCCGGCCGCCCGCAGGGCTTCCCACAGCGCCGGACCGGCCGCCTCGCCGCCCAGCATCACGAGGGCGGGAGCGCTGTCGAGCAGGCCCGCGTGCACGAGTTCCTGACCGAGCGAGGGCGCCACGTCGAGCACGTCGATGCCGTGTGCCGCCACGTAGGCGACGAACAGGTCGGCGTCGCGGCGCGTCTCGTCGTCGAGCAGGTGCAGCTCGTGCCCGGCGACGAGCCAGAGCATGCCCTCCCACGAGGTGTCGAAGACCAGGGCCGCGGACAGCGCCACCCGGACCCGCCGCCCGGCCGCGGTGGGCACGATGAGCCGCTCGCGGTGGTGGTGGAACAGGTTCATCAGGCTCGCGTGCTCGACGACCACGCCCTTGGGCCGCCCGGTCGACCCCGAGGTGTAGATCAGGTAGGCGCCGTGGCCGGGCGACGGATCGACCGGTGCCGGCTCCGCGGCCACCGACGATGCGACGAGCTCGGGCGTCACGACCACGGCGGGGGCGGCGTCGGCCAGCAGGTAGTCGATGCGGTCGGCCGGGTAGTCCGGGTCGATCGGCAGGTAGATGCCGCCCGAGCGCAGGGCGGCCAGCCAGGCCACCACGGCGTCGGCGGTGCGGGGCAGGAGGACCGCCACCACCTTCTCCGGGCCGGCGCCGTGGGCGCGGAGCACGGGGGCCAGGCGGTCGACCCGGGCGGCCAGATCGGCGTACGTCAAGAACGTCGAACCGAAGCGCAGGGCGACCGCCTGCGGCAGGCGTCGCACGGTCGCGTCGAATTCGTCGAGGAGCGTGCCGGGCGGCACCACCAGGGCTGTGTCGGGCTCCGGCCGAGGCCCGGCCGGCGGAAGTGACGCGAGGCAGCCGTCCGGGTCGGCGGCGAACGCGGCAAGCAGCTGTTCGAGGCGGTGGAGGATGCTTTCGGCGCGGGTGCGGGAGATGACGTCGGCGCGGTACTCGGCGCCCAGCGTCAGCCTCTCCCCCGGCACGACCGTCAGGGTGAGCGGGTAGTGGGTGGCGTCGTGGCCGGTCACCTCGGCCAGGCGCAGGCCGGCCGCGTCCTCGAGGGCGCGCAGGCCGTCGGCGTCGAGCGGGTAGCTCTCGAAGACCAGCAGCGTGTCGAAGAGCGGGCCGATGCCGCCGAGCCGCTGGATGGTGGCCAGCCCGACGTGCTGGTGGTCGAGGAGCGCGGCCTGCTCGGCCTGCACGCGGGTCAGGTATCCGGCCCAGGTGTCGGCCCGCCGCGGGCGCACCCGCACCGGAACCGTGTTGATGAACAGGCCGACCATGTCCTCGGCGCCGGGCAGGGTCGCGGGGCGGCCGGAGACGGTGCTGCCGAAGACGATGTCGTCGCGGCCGGTCAGCTCCCCGAGCACCAGCGCCCAGCACCCTTGCACGACGGTGTTGAGCGTGAGGCCCTTCGCCCGGGCCGCCTCGGCCAGAACTCCGGCGTCGACGATGTGCTCGATGGCCGCCGGGGTTGCCGAAGCCTGGTCGCCGGAGCCCAGAACGGTCGGCTCCTCGATCCCGGCGAGGGCGTCCCGCCAGGCCTTCTCGCTCGCGTCCCGGTCCTGCCGGGCCACCCAGCCGAGGTACTCCTTGTAGGGGCGCACCTTCGGCAGCGGCCGGCCCGCGTAGGACAGCAGCAGGTCGCGCACCAGCAGCGGCGCCGACCAGCCGTCGAGCAGGATGTGGTGGCTGGTCAGCACCAGGCGGTGCCGGTCGGCGCCGAGCCGGATCAGGGTCCAGCGCAGCAGCGGCGGGCGGGCCAGGTCGAACGGCTTGCGCCGGGCCTCGTCGGCCACCGCGTCCGCGTCCTGCGGGCGGTCGGTCAGGTCGATCGACGTCCAGTCCACCGGCAGCGACGCCGGGATCAGCTGCACCGGCTGACCGGCCTTGCGCGGCCGGAACGCGGCCCGCAGGTTGGCGTGCCGGTCCATCAGCGACTGCGCGGCCGAGCGCAGCCGCGCCGGGTCGAGGTCGCCGTCCAGGGTGAGGATCTGCTGCACGACGTACACGTCGGGGCCGCTGTCCGCGTAGGCGGACAGGAAGTAGAGACCCTCCTGCAGCGGCGACAGGGGCAGGATGTCCTGCAGTCCGCCCGGCGTGGTCACAAGAGCCTCCACTCGTCTTCGAACTCGTCGATCTCGTCCTGGCTCAGCGACACCAGAAGGTCGGATGGGGTGTGGCCGCCACCGCCGGTCGCGGCGGCGCGCAGCCGGTCGAGGGCCTCGGCCCAGCGCTCGCCCAGCTCGGTGATGTCGGCCGCGGTGAAAACGCCGTCCACATAGGAGAGCCGAATGTCCAGCTCCGGGCCGCCCGGCAGGTCGGCGGTCGCCGCGTTGATCTCCAGGGCGTGCGCGACCGGGAAGGCCGGGTCGAGCCCGTCCCCGAGCCCGTCGTTCTCGGCGGCGGCAACCCACGTCGCAGCGCCATCGGCCTCGGCCGCGGCCAGCCGGCCCAGGTAGTTGAAGAGGATCTCCGGCTGGGCGGCGGCGGCCAGGACCGGGGCGGTCTCGGGGTTGAGGTAGCGCAGCAGGCCGTAGCCGGCGCCGGCGTCCGGCACCGCCCGCAGTTGCTCCTTGACTCGTTTGAGGGCCGCGGCCGGGTCGTCGCCGCCCGAGTCGATCCGCACCGGGAACTCGGTGGTGAACCAGCCGACCGTCCGGGTGAGGTCGCTGCCCGGAACGAGGTGCTCCTCGCGGCCGTGCCCCTCCAGGCGAAGCAGGAGGCCGTCGCGGGTCGCGGCCGGCCGCCAGGCCCGCACGGCCAGGGCAAGACCGGTGAGGAGTACGTCCTGCACGCCCGCGTGGAACGCCTCGGGCACCGCGGTCAGCAGCGGCTGCGTCTGCTCCACCGTCAGCCGCACGGTGTGCTGCCGGAGCGCCGCGACCGTGTCACCGCCGACCCGCCGGGAGCCGAGCGGCACGCCGGTCGCGGCCGACGGACCGGTCAGGATCGACTGCCAGAACGGCAGCTCGGCCGCGCGGGCGCGGGCGGTGGCGGTCAGGCCGCGGGCCCAGGTGCGCAGGGACGTGCCGACCGGTGGCAGCTCGGTGCCCTGCCAGGCGGTGGCCAGGTCACCGGCGATGATGCGCCAGGAGACGCCGTCGACGGCCAGGTGGTGGCCGACCAGCAGCAGGCGGCCGCCGTCGAACAGGACGGCCTCGATCATGCGGCCCTCGGTCGGCGCGAGACGGCGTACGGCGGACTGGTGTTCTTGATCCAGGTCTTTCTCGCCGATCGTGACGATGTCCGCCGCGATGACCGCGCCCGGCGCGGGGACCACCAGGCCGTCGGCCGTCCAGCGGGCGCGCAGGGCGTCGTGCCGGTCCAGCACGGCCTGCAGCAGGGTGGCCAGCCGCTCGCGGGTCAGCGTCGCGGGCACGCGCAGCAGCAACGACTGGGCGAACGTGTCGATCGGGGCGTGCTGGTCGCGCAGCCACGCCTGGATCGGGGTGAGCGGCACCTCGCCGAGGCCGGCGCCGGCCGGTTCGCGGACCGCGCCGCCGGCTGTGGTCACGACCCGGGCCAGGGCGGCGACCGTCTGGTGCTCGAACACCTGGCGGGCGCCGAGGTCGAGACCGGCCGCCCGGGCCCGCGACACCAGCTGCAGGGCGACGATGCTGTCGCCGCCGAGGGCGAAGAACCCCTCCTCGACGCCGACCTCGTCGAGGCCGAGGACCTCGGCGAACAGGGTCGCGAGGAGTTCCTGCAGGACGGTGGCCGGGCGTTCGACGTCGCGCTCGACGACCGGCTCGGGCAGGGCGTTGCGGTCCACCTTGCCGCCGACCGTGCGGGGCAGCTCGGCCAGCATGACGACGGCCGCCGGTACCAGATATTCGGGGAGGCGCCGGGCGACCCACGCGCGCACCTCGGCCGGGTCGGCGGTGCCCTCGGCGTACCCGATCAGGCGGCTGTCCTTGGCCAGGACGTAGGCGTTGCGCACGGCGGGGTGCTCGTCGAGGGCGGCGGCCACCTCGCCGGGCTCGATCCGGAAGCCGCGGATCTTCACCTGGTCGTCGGCCCGGCCGAGGAACTCGATCTGGCCGTCGCGGGTCCAGCGGACCAGGTCGCCGGTGCGGTACATGCGTCGGCCGGCCTGGAACGGGTCGGCGACGAACCGTTCCGCGGTCAGCGCCGAGCGGCCCAGGTAGCCGCGGGCGAGGCCGGAACCGGCCAGGTACAGCTCGCCCGGCACGCCGGGCGGCACCGGGCGCAGCGAGCCGTCCAGGACGTACGCGGTCTTGTTCCGGTCCGGGCCGCCGATCAGCACCGGGCCGCCGCCGACACACTCCCAGAAGGTCGAGTTGACGGTGGCCTCGGTCGGGCCGTACGCGTTGATCATGCGGTTGGTGGCGGTCCAGCGGTCGACCAGCTCGGGCGGGCAGCGGTCGGCGCCGACCACCACGGTCACGCCGGCCGGCACCACACCGGACGGGAGGGCGCCGAGCGCGGCCGGCGGCAGGGCGAAGTGGGTGACCGCCTCGTCCCGCACGAACGCGGCGAACGCGTCGCCGAGCCGGGACTCCTCCGGGGCGATCACCATGGTGGCACCGCGCAGGACGCTCACGGCCAGCTCGGCGACGGTGACGTCGAAGCTGGGCGAGGCGAACTGGGCGATCCGGTCGCCGGGGCCGGCCCGCCAGGTCTCGGCGAACGTGTCGGCCAGGTCGGCGAGGCCGGCGTGCGGCACGACGACACCCTTGGGCCGGCCGGTCGATCCGGAGGTGTAGATGACGTAGGCGGCGTGCTCGGGGCGCAGCGGGACGGTGACGGCGCTGTCGTCGTCGTCCAGGTCGGTGGGCGCCAGGACCGGGATTCCGGGCGGGAGGCCGGCCGTGCCCGGGTGGGCGACGACCAGCACCGGTTGGGCGTCGGCGGCCAGGGCGGCGACCCGCTCGGCCGGGTAGGACGGGTCGACCGGCAGGTAGGCGCCGCCGGCCTTGCTGATCGCCAGCTCGGTGGCGAACAGGTCGGCCGAGCGGGGCAGCAGCACCATGACGAGCCGGTCAGGGCCGACGCCGGCCCGGATCAGGCGCCGGGCGAACCGGTTGGTCCACCGGTCGAGGTCGACGTAGGTGATCCGGTGCGGGCCGTCCTGGATCGCCACGGCCTGCGATGCGGAGTGCGCGGCGAAGAGTTCCGGAAGGGTGCGCGGCTCGGTTGCGGAACGCTTCCCCTGCCAGTCCGACTCCAGCGCTCGCCGTTCTCCGTCGGTGAGGATCTCCAGCTCGGACAGCCGCCGCGCCGGGACGGTGACGGCCGACTCCAGCAGCCGAACGAAACGGGCGGCCATCTCCGCGGCGGAGGCCGGGTCGAACAGGTCGGCGCTGTACTCGATGACGCCGCGCATCCCGTCGACACCCTCCTCCTCGGTGACGACCACGCCGAGGTCGAACTGCGCGACCCCGGTGTCGATCGGCAGCGGCGCGGTGTCCAGCCCCGGCAACCCGGGGACGGATGCCGGAACGTGCTGGAACGCGACCATCACCTGGAAGAGCGGGTTCCGCCCGAACGACCGCTCCGGGTTGACCGCCTCCACGACCCGGTCGAACGGCACGTCGGCATGACCGAACGCGGCCAGGTCGGCCCGCCGCACCCGCCCGACGAGGTCGCCGAACGACGGGTCCCCGCCGAGGTCGGCGCGCAGCACGAGGGTGTTGACGAAGAACCCGGCCAGCGCGTCGAGCCGCTGGTCGCCCCGGCCGGCGACCGGGCTGCCGAGCGGGATGTCGGTGCCCGCCCCGAGCCGGGACAGCAGCGCCGACAGCGCCGCCTGCACCACCATGAACGCGGTGCTGCCGGTCCGCCGGGTCAGCTCCCGCACCCGCCGGTGGGTGCCGGCGCCGATCTCGAACGGCACGATGCCGCCGCGGTGCGACGGCATCGCCGGCCGTGGCCGGTCGGCGGGCAGGGCGAGCTCGGCCGGGATGCCGTCGAGGGTGGTGCGCCAGAACTCCAGCTGCGCGTCCTGCACGCCGTCGAGCAGTTCGCGCTGCCAGAGCGCGTAGTCGGCGTACTGCACCGGCAGCGGCTCCCAGTCCGGCGCCGCGCCGCGCGTGCGGGCGGCGTAGGCGGCGCCGAGGTCGGCGATGAGCCGCCCCTCGGACCACTCGTCGGTGACGATGTGGTGCAGCAGAAGCAGCAGCACATGCCGGTCCGGCCCGGCGGTGAACAGGTGCGGCCGCAGCAGCGGTTCGGACGCCAGGTCGAAGCCGTATCCGGCGGCCTCGACCAGGGCCGGCTCGCTGAATTCGCCGCGCTGCCAGACGATTTCCGGCCTCGCGAGGATGTGTTGCACCGGGTTGCCGTCGACGGCCGGGAACACCGTGCGCAGGCTCTCGTGCCGCTCCACCACGTCGTCGAGGGCGGCGGTCAGCGCGGCCTCGTCGAGCGGACCGTCCAGCCGCAGCGCGAACGCCACGTTGTAGGTCGGGCCCGGCCCGTTGAGCTGGTGGTGCAGCCACAGCCGGTGCTGCGCCGGCGCCACCGGCAACGGATCCGGCCGCTCGGCCACCACCAGCGACGGCCCGGCCGCCTCGGTGCCGGCCCGGTCCAGGTGGGCGCCGAGCGCGGCCGGGGTGGGCGCGTCGAAGACGACCCGGATCGGCAGCGTGACACCGAAGACGGCGCGGGCGCGGGCCGCGAGGGCGGTGGCGGTCAGCGAATGCCCGCCGAGCGCGAAGAAGTCGTCCGACGCCCCGGCCGCCGGAAGGCCGAGGACCTCGGCGAACAGTCCACAGAGGATCTCCTCGGTGGGGGTGCGCGGTGCGGTCCCGCCGGCGATTCCGGCGAAGTCCGGTTCGGGCAGGGCACGCCGGTCCAGCTTCCCGGCCACGGTCATCGGCAGCGCGTCGAGACCGACGAAAACGGCGGGGACGAGGTGATCGGGAAGCCGCTCGGCGGCCCACTCCCGCAGGTCGGTCCGTCCGATGACGTACGCCACCAGGCGTCCCTCGCGGGGCACCACCGCGACCTGCCGCACGTCCGGGTGTTCGGCCAGGACCGCGGCCACCTCACCGGGCTCGACCCGGAAACCACGGATCTTGACCTGGTCGTCGGCCCGTCCGACGAATTCGAGGGTGCCGTCGGCGGTCCACCGGGCGACGTCGCCGGTGCGGTACATGCGTTCCCCGGCCCGGAACGGGTCGGCGACGAACCGGGTAGCGGTCAGCCCGGCCCGGTCGAGATAGCCGCGGCCGAGCTGGGCGCCGGAAAGATAGAGCTCGCCGGCGACACCGTCCGGCACCGGCCGCAGCCAGCCGTCCAGAACGTAGGCGCGGGTGTTGCCGATCGGCCGCCCCACCGACGGCAACTCACTGTCGGCGACCCACGCCATCAGGGTGTCCACAGTGCACTCGGTCGGCCCGTAGAGGTTCACCCCGGTGACCCCGTCGGCGTCCCGCAGCGCCTGCCAGATCCGCGGATCCGCGGCCTCGCCGCCGAGCGCGACCGTGGCCGGCCGGTGCGCGCCGGTCAGCAGTCCGGCGTCCACGAGCGGCCCGGCCAGCGACGGCGTGACGTCGAGGAAGTCGATCCGGTGCCGGTCGACGTAGCCGGCGAACAGCGCCGGGTCACGCCGGGTCTCGTCGTCGAGCAGGTGCAGCTCATGCCCGGCGACGAGCCAGAGCAGGCCCTCCCAGGAGGTGTCGAAGACCAGGGCGGCGGACAGCGCGGCCCGGATCCGCCGACCGCGGGTGACCGGCGTGATGAGCCGCTCCCGGTGGTGGTGGAACAGGTTCATCAGGCTGGCGTGCTCGACGACCACGCCCTTGGGCCGCCCGGTCGAACCCGAGGTGTAGATCAGGTAGGCGCCGGAGCGCGGCGCGATCGGCGGCCGGACGGGCGCGGCGTCCCGGGGGTCCGCGCCGGCAAGACGCTGGAGCAGCTCCGGGGTCACCACCATCGCGGGGGCGGCGTCGGTCAGCAGGTACTCGATGCGGTCGGGCGGGTAGTCGACGTCGATCGGCAGGTAGATGCCGCCGGAACGCAACGCGGCCAGCCAGGCCACGATCGCGTCGGTGGTGCGCGGCAGCAGGACAGCGACCACCTTCTCCGGGCCGGCCCCGGCCGACACCAGCACGCGGGCCAGCTCGTCGACCCGCGCCGACAGCTCGGCGTAGGTGAGCGAGTCGGCGCCGAACCGCACCGCCACGGCGGACGGCATCCGCCGCGCGGTGTCGTCGAACGCGTCGAGCAGCGTGCCCCGCGGAACGTCCATGGCCGACTCGCCGGGCGCCGGCGTGCCGGCCGGGCGAACCCGCACCATCGCGGTGTCCGGGGCGGTCACGAACGCGTCCAGCAGGTCGCGGAATCGGTCCAGGATGGCGGTGGCGGCGCTCGTGTCGTACAGGTCGGGCCGGTGTTCCAGGCGCAGCCGCAGCGCGGCGTGCGGGACCACGACGAGGCTCAGCGGATAGTGCGTGGCGTCCACCGGGATGCCGCCGCTGACCTGCAGGCCGGGCAGTGCCGGGAGGCCGGCCGTGGCCGGGTAGCTCTCGAAGACGGTGAGCGTGTCGAACAGGTCGCCGACGCCGGTGAGCCGCTGGATCGCGGCCAGGCCGAGGTGCTGGTGGTCGAGCAGCGCGGCCTGCTCGCCCTGCACCCGGCGCAGGAACTCGGTCCAGGTCTCGGACGGCCGCAGCCGCACCCGGACCGGCACGGTGTTGATGAACAGGCCGACCATGTCCTCGACCCCGGGCAGCCCGGCCGGTCGGCCGGACACGGTCGCCCCGAACACGACGTCGTCGCGGCCGGTCATGGCGGACAGCAGCAGCGCCCAGGCGCCCTGCACGACGGTGTTGAGGGTGAGCCCGTGCCGGCGGGCGGCGGCGGTGAGCCGGTCGGTCCCGGCCGGGGACAGCACGATCTCGGCGACCCTCGGCAGCGCGGCCACGGCCGGCGCGCCCGGCGCTACCAGGGTCGGTTCGTCCACTCCAGATAGTGCGTCGCGCCACGCGGTCTCACCGGCGGTGGCGTCCTGCGCGGCGAGCCAGGCCAGATAGTCGGTGAACGGCCGCGGCGCCGGGGTGTCGGCGCCCGCGTACGCGGCGAACAGGTCACGCATGGCGAGCGGGCCGGACCAGCCGTCCATCAGCAGGTGGTGCTGGGTGAGCACGAGCCGGAAGTCGCCCGCGCCGACCCGGGCCAGCACGAACCGCAGCAGCGGCGGCGCGGCCAGGTCGAATCGGCGGTGCCGCTCGGCCGCGACGAGCGCGTCGAGCTCGCCCGGCGCGACGGTCACCTCGTCGAACGGCACCTCGGCGCTGGCCGGGATGACCTGCACGGCCGTCCCCGAGTCGGTGCGCACGAAGCCGCCCCGCAGGTTCGGGTAGCGGTCGAGCAGCGCCGCGGCGGCGGCCCGCAGCCGTCCGGCATCGACGTCACCGGTCAGCGTGAAGACCTGCTGCACGGTGTAGACGTCGGTGCCCTCGTCCCGGCCGGCCAGGTAGAACAGGCCCTCCTGCAGCGGCGACAGCGGCAGCACGTCGACCAGGCCGGGGTCGAGCGCGGCGAGCTCCTCGGATCCCAGACCGGAGAGGGGTACGTCCGACGGGGTGAGCGCCCCCGCACCCGGCTCGGTGGCGGCGGCCAGCAGCGCGACCAGGGCGGCCAGCCAGTCATCGGCGATGCGCCGCACCTCGGCGTCCCCGATCGCCCCGGCCGGGTAGCTGAACTCGGCCCGCAGCACCGGCCCGTCAGCACCGTCCACCGTGGAGGCGTTGACCGCGAGCCGGTGCCGCACCGGCATCCGCGGGTCGGCGGTGGCGTGCACGGCCGGGAGTTCGCCCGCGATCCCCCAGTCGGTGTCGGCCGCGGCCCCGCCGAACCGGCCCAGGTAGTTGAACAGCACCTCGGGCGCGGCACCGGCCAGATCACCGAGGTGGTGCAGCAGACCGTAGCCGAGGCCGCCGTCCGGCACCTGCCGCAGCCGCTCCTTGACCCCGCGCACCACCGCGGCCGACCCGCCCGCCGCGGCCGGCAGCCGGACCGGGTATTCGCTGGTGAACCAGCCGACGGTCCGGACCAGGTCGGCGCCCGGCACGACCTGCTCCTCGCGGCCGTGGCCCTCGAGCCCGATGAGCGGTTCGGCGTGGCTGCCGATCCGCCGGGACAGGGCCAGGGCCAGACCCGCCAGCAGTACGTCCTGCACGCCGGCCCGGAACGTCTCCGGCACGGTGGTGAGCAGCGGCCCGGTGACCGCGGAGTCGACGGTCACGGTGATCCGCCGCAGCGTCCCGGCGGGATAGCGCTCAGCCGCGCCGCCCGCCGCGTCGGTACCGCCCGCAGCGCCGGCACCGCCCGCGCCGGCCAGGGTCCGCTCCCACAGCGGACGCTCGGCGTCCCGGGACGGCAGGGCCGCGTGCAGGCCGAGCGCCCATCCCCGGAAGGAGGTGCCGGCCGCCGCCGGCGTTTCGCCCCGCGCGGCCGCGGCCAGGTCCTCGGCCAGGATGCGCCACGAGACGCCGTCCACGACCAGGTGGTGGGCGACGAGTAGCAGTCGTCCCGGCCGGGCGCCCCGGTCGAACCAGACCGCCTGCACCATGGTTCCGGCGGCCGGGTCGAGCCGGTCGGCGGCGGCTTCCCGCTCGGCCGCGACCAGCTCGGTAAGGTCTTCCGCGCCGACCTGAACAACGCGCAGATCGAGCGCGAGCTCACCGGCGGGCACATCGAGGGCCCACCGGCCGTCCTCGGTGACGAGCCGGGCGCGGAGCAGGTCGTGCGGCGCGAGCGCGGCCTGGACGACGGCCTGGATGCGGCCCGCGTCGGCGCCGGCGGGGGTGTGCAGCAGCAGTGCCTGTGAGTAACGGTCGATCGGGGCGTCCAGCTCGCGCAGCCAGGCGACGATCGGGGTCTCCGGAATCCGGCCCACGCCGGACTCCCGGGGCCCGGCGGCGGCGACCGTTGCGGCGACCCGGGCCAGCTCGGCGACCGTCTGGTGCTCGAAGACCTGGCGTGGCGCGATGTGCAGGCCGGCGGCCCGGGCCCGGGAGACGAGCTGGATGGAGAGGATGCTGTCGCCGCCGAGGGCGAAGAACCCGTCGTCCCGGCCGACCGCGTCGTCGTCGAGGCCGAGCAGCCCGGCGAACAGGCCGGCGAGGACCCGCTCGTCGGCGGAGGCAGGTCGCTCGCCGGTCGCGGCGACGGCCGGCGCCGGCAGGGCGGCCCGGTCCACCTTGCCGCTCGCGGTCAGCGGCAGGGTGTCCAGCAGCAGCACGGTGGCCGGCACCAGGGGCGCGGGCAGCGCGGCGGCCAGGTGGTCCCGCAGGCCGTCGGGCGTGACCGCCGAGTACGGCTCGTAGGTGGTGCGCGGGACGGCATAGGCGAGCAGGCGGCCGGACCGGGCGATCACCGCGGCCCGGGCCACGCCGGGGTGGGCGGCCAGAACGGCCTCCACCTCGCCGGGCTCCACCCGGAAGCCGCGGATCTGCACCTGGTCGTCGGTGCGGCCGAGGAACTCCAGGTCACCGGAGGCCGTGCGGCGGGCCAGGTCGCCGGTGCGGTACAGGCGGGTGCCGGGCGCGCCGAACGGGTCGGCCACGAACCGCGACGCGGTCAGGGCCGGGCGGCCCAGGTAACCCCGGGCGAGGCCGGCGCCGCCCAGGTAGAGCTCGCCGGGCACGCCGGGCGGCACCGGGCGCAGGCGCTCGTCCAGGACGTGAGCGGTGCGGTTCGGGTCGGGGCGGCCGATCAGGACCGTGTCGAAGCCGGGGGTGGCCGGCCAGGTCGTCGCGGTCACCGTGGCCTCGGTCGGGCCGTACGCGTTGATCAGGCGGCGGCCGGCCTGCCAGCGGCGTACCTCGTCGGCCGCCATCGCCTCGCCGCCGATGGTGATGGTCACCGACTCGGGGATGGCCGACGTCGGCATGGCGGCCAGCAGGGCCGGCGGCAGGTCCGCGTGGGTCAGCCCGCGGTCGGTGACGAACTCGCCCAGACCGGCTCCCAGCCGCACGTCCTCGGGGACGACGACCAGCGTCCCGCCGGACAGTAGGGAGGCGGCCAGTTCACTGAACGCCACGTCCACGCCGGGCGAGACGAACTGCGCGACCCGCGAACCCGGCCCGGCACCGAAGATCGACCGGACGGCGCCGACCAGACCGGCCAGGCCGGTGTGCGGGACGACGACACCCTTGGGCCGGCCGGTCGACCCGGAGGTGTAGATGACGTAGGCGGGATGTTCCGGAAGTGCCGGGACCACCGGCGCGGAACTGTCGTCGGAGAGTTCGTCGACACCGACCTGAGTGATGTCCAACTCGGACGGTCCGTCGGTGACCAGCAGGACCGGGGCGGCGTCGGCGATCTGCAGGCGGTGGCGGTCGGCCGGATGGTTCGGGTCCAGCGGCAGGTAGGCGCCACCGGACTTGGTCACCGCCAGCAGCGCCACCAGCAGATCGGCGGAGCGGGGCAGCAGCACCGCCACCACGCGCTCGGGGGCGGCACCGGCGCCGATCAGGCGGTGCGCGAGACGGTTGGCGCGCTCGTCCAGCTCGGCGTAGGTCATGAGCCGGTCGCCGGCTTCGACGGCGACGGCGGACGGCGCGGCCGCGACCTGAGCTTCGAAGAGCTGGGCCAGCGTTCGGGGGTCGGTCGTGTCGCGTACACCCTGCCAAGCGGACGCCGCGGCGGCCCGTTCGGCCTCGCTCAGCAGGTCCACCGCGGAGATCGCGTGTTCGGGGTGGGCCACGACGGCCCGCAGCAGGCGCAGCAGCCGGTCGGCCAGCGCCGCGATCGTTGCCGGGTCGAACAGGTCGGCGCGGTATTCGATGCTCGCGTCCAGGCCGTCCGGGCGTTCGGCCAGGTCGAAGGTCAGGTCGAACTTCGCGGTGCCGGTCGGCACCAGCCGCGGCGTCACCCGCAGGCCGGGGAAACCGGCGACGGCCGGCAGCGCGGCCTGGTAGGACACCATCACCTGGAAGAGCGGGTGGTGGGCCGGCGAGCGCCGCGGATTGAGGTCCTCGACCAGGCGCTCGAACGGCAGGTCCTGGTGGGCGAGCGCGGCCAGGTCGGCGGAGCGCACCCGCTGCAGCAGCGCGGCGAAGCTGGGGTCGCCGGAGACGTCGGTGCGCAGCACGACGGTGTTGACGAAGAAGCCGACCAGGCGTTCCAGGGCGTCGTCGCCGCGGCCGGCCACCGGGGTGCCGAGCGGGATGTCGGTGCCGGCGCCGAGCCGGCTGAGCAGGGCGGCCACCGCCGCCTGGACGGTCATGAACAGCGTGACGCCGTGCTCGCGGGCCAGCCGGCGCAGGTCGTTCTCCAGGTCGGGGTCGATGCCGACGGTGTGCATGCCACCGGTCCCGGTGGCGCGGGCCGGGCGGTGGCGGTCGGTGGGCAGACGCAGGACCTCGGGGAGGCCGGCCAGGTTCTGCCGCCAGAAGTCCAGTTGCTCGTCCACCGGCAGGGTTTCCTGCCAGGCCGCGTAGTCGGGGTAGCGGACCGGCAGCGGCGGCCAGCCGGGTTCGTCACCGTAGAGCCGGGCCGCGTAGGCGGTGGCCAGGTCGTCGAGCATCGGGGTGAGCGACCACTCGTCGCCGGCGATGTGGTGCACGACCAGCAGCAGCACGCGCTGCCGGGGGAACCAGCTGACCCGCAGCGGCGCCTCGGCGGTGATGTCGAACGGTTCCCGGACCGCGTCGTCGATGTCGCCGTCGCCGACAGTTACTCGAACGTGTGGTTCCAGAACGGTCGGCCGCGGTGATCCGTCCTGGGACGGGAAGACGGTGCGCAACGGCTCGTGGCGGAGTACCAGATCGGTCAGCGCCTCTTCCAGAACCCCCAGGTCGAGGGGACCGTCCACGTCGAGGGCGAGCGGCAGGTGGTAGGTCGGGTTCGGTCCGTCCACTTGGGACAGGAACCACATGCGGCGCTGCGCGGCCGACATGGTGCCGGGTGCGGCGCCGGGGACCAGCGGTGGGCGGGCGGTGCCGCCGGCCGCGGCGGCGGCGACACGGGCCGCCAGGGCGGCCACGGTGGGCGCGTCGAAGACGTCGCGCAGGGAGAGGTCGGTGCCGAGCAGGGTACGCACCCGGGCGGCGACCCGGGCGGCGAGCAGCGAGTGGCCGCCGAGGGCGAAGAAGTCGTCCCGCACGCCGACCGCCGGAACACCGAGCACCTCGGCGAACACCCCGGCCAGCAGCTCCTCCTGCGGGGTGCGGGCGGCCTCGGGGGCGACGGCGGCGTAGTCCGGGGCGGGCAGGGCGTTGCGGTCGAGCTTGCCGTTCGGCGTGGTGGGCAGCGCGTCGAGCACCACGATCGCGGACGGCACCATGTAGTCGGGCAGTGCCTCGGTGGCCCGGCGGCGCAGGTCGTGGTCCGCTCCCACCACGTAGGCGACCAGGCGGCGGTCGCCGGGCCGGTCCTCGCGGACGATCGCCACGGCCCGGAGCACGGCCGGGTCGGACTCGAGGACGGCCTCGATCTCGCCCAGCTCGATCCGGAAACCGCGCAGCTTCACCTGGTGGTCGACCCGGCCGAGCACCTCGAACGCGCCGTCCGGCCGGCGGCGGGCCAGGTCGCCGGTGCGGTACATCCGCTCCCCCGGTGCCCACGGGTCGGCCACGAAACGCGACGCCGTGAGACCGGGACGGTTCAGGTAGCCGCGGGCGACGCCGGCGCCGGCCAGATAGAGCTCGCCCGGGAAACCGTCCGGGACCGGCCGCAGCGCGGCGTCCAGGACGTAGGCGCGGGTGTTCCCGATCGGATGGCCCACCGTCACCGTGTCGCACCGCAGGAGGTAGGCGGTGGACCAGATCGTGGTCTCGGTCGGCCCGTAGAGATTGGTCACCGACGCGGCCTGCTTGCGCAGCTCGGCGGCCAGCTCCGGCGGCAGCGCCTCGCCGCCGACCAGCACCCGCAGCCCGGCCAGCGCCGCCGCACCGCCGGGCACGTCGATAAGCGCCCGCCACAGTGTCGGGGTCGCCTGCACCACGGTCGTCCCGGTGCGCCGGACGAGCGGCGCGAGCACGGCCGGGTCCTGCACGGCCGCCTTGGGGGCGAGCACGACGGCCGCGCCGCACAGCAGCGGCAGGTACAGCTCCAGCCCGGAGATGTCGAAGCTGACCGTGGTGACCGCGAGGAGCCGGTCGTCCTCGGCGAGCGGCACCTCCTCGCGCATCGCGAGCAGGAAGTTGACCAGGTTCTCCCGGGTGACCACGACGCCCTTGGGCCGCCCGGTCGACCCGGAGGTGTAGAGCACGTAGGCGGCGTCGTCCGGCCGGTAGGTCGTGCTCCCCAGGGGGGTGGCAGCCGGCCGGTCGTCGTCGTCGTCGTCGAGGTCGAGCGTCGGCACGTCGGCGTTGATCAGGCCGGCCCGGGTCACCAGCAGGGCCGGGGCACTGTCGGCGAGCATCCAGGCCAGCCGGTCGGCCGGGAAGTCGGGGTCGAGCGGCAGGTAGGCGGCGCCGGTGCGCTGCACGGCCAGCAGTGTGATCAGCAGGTCGGCGGTGCGCGGCAGGCCGCAGGCCACGATCCCGCCCGGCGCGGCGCCGCGCGCGGCGAGCACGGCGGCCAGGTCTTCCACGCGGGCCCGGAGGTCGGCATAGCCGATTGCCGCGCCATCCGGTTCGATCAGGGCAACCGCTTCGGGCGTACGCCGGACCTGCTCGTGCCAGAGGTCGATCAGTCCCGCCGCCGGCAGTTCCCGCACCGTGTCCTCGATGACGGGAGCCGCGACCAGCCCGATGCGGCCGGTCGGGGTGGCCGCGTCCGTCTCGGCGAAGGTGGCGATCAGGGCGGCCAGCCGCTCGGTGTGCCCGTCCAGATCGGCCTCGGTCCAGCGGGCCGGGTTGGCGTCGATGGCCAGCTCGAGGACGTCGCCGCCGCGGTCGTCCAGGGTGATCGACAGGTCGTCCACCGGGCCGGGCGAGAGGTAGCGCGGCGTGCCCGGGTGGCCGGCGAAGTTCAGGGTCGTGCCGAACGGCTTGATGTTCACCCACGGCCCGACCAGCCGCCGGCCACCGCCGACCAGCCCCAGATCGCGCCGGATGTCCTCGCCCCGGTAACGCTGATGCGGCCGGATCGCCCTGACCTCGGCGGCGACCCGGCCGATCAGCTCCGTCACGGTGTCCCCCGGATCGACCGGCATCCGCAGCGGAAGAACATTGACGGCGGTGACCGGCACCCGGGCGGCCACCGAGCCGAGCCGGCTCATCATCGGCAGCCCGAGCACGGCCTCCGGCGCACCGGTGAGCCGGTGCACGTAGAGCGCGGTCGCGGCCAGCACCGCCTCGACCCGGGTGGCGCCGGACGCCTTGCCGACCGCGCCGAGACCACGCCCGACCTCGGCCGGCAGCGCCACCCGGCGGCGCAGGAAGGTGGAACTGGGCCGGACCGGTCCGGAACCGAGGTCCGGCACTTCCACCCCGGCGAGGTGCGACCGCCAGAACTCCCGGTCGGCCGCATGCTGGTCCGAGGCCCGGTAGGCGGCGTCCTCGGCCACCACGTCCGCGAGCCGCCCGAACGGGCTCGGCGGCACGTCGGTCCCGGCCATCATGGCGGTGTAGACGGCGGCGAGCCGCTGGGCGACCAGCGCCGACGTGTACGCGTCCATGACGATGTGGTGGCAGCGCTGGTACCAGGTCCACCGTCCGGGGCCGCGCCGGATCAGCGCCTCGGCGAAGACCGGCCCTTCCGCGAGGTCGATCGGCGTGGCCAGGTCGTCACGGATCCAGTCGCCTTCCTCGGCCAGGACCGTCAGGCTCCACGCCGGCTCGACGATCTCCTGCCTCGGGTCGTCGGTCGTCCCGGTGAAACGCGCCCGCAGCGCCTCGGCGTCGGACAGCGTCCGGCGCAGTGCCCGCTCGAACACCACCGGGTCGACCTCGCCGTCGATGTCGACGCAGGCCGCCGTGGTGAACGCCGGTCCCGGGTCCAGGTGCTGGGCGAACCAGACACCGGACTGGGCCGCGGTGAGCTCAAGGGACACTGAAAACTCCGTTTGTGCAGGGTGCAGGCCGCCGCGCCGGGTTCGGCGGGGCGGTTCCACGGGGGTGGCGGGTCAGCCGGCGGCCGCGTCCATCTGGGCGATCAGCGACTTGGGCCGCATGTCGGTCCAGTTCTTCTCGACGTAGTCCAGGCACGCCGCGCGGCTGTCCTCGCCGAACGCCACGGTCCAGCCGGCCGGCACGTCCGCGAAGGCCGGCCACAGCGAGTGCTGGCCCTCGTCGTTGACCAGCACTAGGTAGCGGCCGTCCTCGTCCTCGAACGGATTCGTCATTTCGCCTCCCCGACGGAAACCCAGGACAGCCCGTCCGCGGCCGGAACCAGGCCGTCCTCCAGCAGGGGCAACTCGCGGGCGGCGGTGCCCTGAACGCCCCGTACCTGGATGTTGTTCATCTCCTGCATGACCTCGCGCACCACCGGCGTGCCGAACAGGTGGTGCATCCGCTCGCCGGACTCGGTCTGCATGGTGCCGGTGCGCTCGACGGCGTCGGCGAGCGCGCCGGACGACTCCCGGAAGTTCTGCACCAGGGCCTGCTCACCGGAGTGCACGCCGCCGACCAGGCTGACGAACGCCTCCAGGTCGGTGGCGTTGAAGTTGGTGACCTTGCGGGCCTTCCAGAAGTACGACTCCTCGTTGCTCTGCATGTCGTAGAACGCCGAGAGGAACTCGTAGAAGACGCGGTACTCGCGGCGGTAGCGGCCCTCGAACTCCTCGAACACGCGGTCCTCGGCGAGGTCGCCGGCCAGCACGGTGTTGATCGACCGGGCGGCGAGCAGGCCCGCGTACGTCGCGAGGTGCACGCCGGTGGAGAAGACCGGGTCGATGAAGCAGGCGGCGTCGCCGACCAGCACCATGCCGGGCCGGTGGAACGTCGAGTTGGTGTACGAGTAGTCCTTGCGGGTGCGGATCTCGCCGTACGTGCCCTCGGTGACCCGGGTCGCGTCGGACAGGAAGTCCTTGACGATCTCGCAGCGGTCGACGAAGCCGAGCAGTGACTGCTCCTGGTCGCCCTGCAGCTTGGCCGCGTGCTCCCGGGAGATGACCGCGCCGACGCTGGTGAGCGTGTCGGACAGCGGGATGTACCACATCCAGCCCTCGTCGAAGGCGGCGCAGAGGATGTTGCCGGAGTCCGGTGCGGGCAGCCGCTTGCCGCCCTCGAAGTAGCCGAACAGGGCGATGTTCTGGAAGAAGTCGGAGTAGATCCGCTCGCCGCGCACGCCCTGGTGGATGCGGCTGCGGTTGCCGGACGCGTCGACCACGAAGGTGGCGTGGATCTCGTGACCGTCGGCCAGGCGTATGCCGCGCACCCGCTCGTCGTCGCCGATGACCTCCTTGACGTCGACGTTCTCGCGGACGTCTACGCCGTTTCTGGCCGCGTTGCGCAGCAGGATCTCGTCGAACTTCATCCGCTCGACCTGGTACGCGTACGAGGTGGGGCCGGAGAGTTCGGGAGCGACCGCGAAGAGGAAGTTCCACGGCACCGGGTTGGTGCCCCAGCGGAAGCTTCCGCCCCGCTTGACCATGAAGGACGCCTTCTCCAGCTCCTCGGTGACCCCGAGCATCCGGCCGATGCCGTGCACCGTGGACGGCAGCAGCGACTCACCGATCTGGTAGCGCGGGAAGGTCTCCTTCTCCAGCAGCACGACCCGGTGGCCACGCTTGGCGAGCAGGGTGGCCGTGGTGGATCCACCCGGCCCGCCGCCCACGACCACGACGTCGGCAGTCTCGATGTTGGCGTTCAACGCTTCCCCTCCAGCAGGTTCCACCAGGCGGCGACCGTCGGCTCCTGGGCCAGGTCGAGGTAGCCGGCCTCGAAACCGGCCTCCCGCCATTGGGTGGCGAGGGTCATCAGCCGGATCGAGTCGAGGCCACGATCGATGAGGTTTTCGTCGTCGGCGAAGCTGCCCGGCTCCTCGGCCAGCACCTCGGCGACGTCGCTGCGCAGACGTTCGAGGCTCAGGGGTGCGGTCATGTGGGGCATTCCTTCGGTCGCTCGCTCTTGTTAGGTAAGGCTTACCTGATTATTTCGTGCCCGTAAAGGCGGCTTCTCGCCTGTCGGGTGAAATTTCGTAAAAATGCAGGGCAGCGTGCTTGTGACCAAGATCGCGTATGCCGCGAAATTCAAAACCGGCCGCTGCGAACATGCGCCGGGCGATCAGGTGCCGCTCGTCGGGATCAGCCACCACCTTGCGTACGCGGTGATCCGCCGCGAAAAGTCCCTCCGCGACCGCCCGCACGAGCCGCCGGCCCAGGCCGCGCCCGGTGCTCTCGCGCGCCCCGATCGCCAGGTGGATGCCGAGGTCGAACGGTTCGGCGTCGTACTGCAGGCCCACCACGTCCCGCGGCGTCCGGTAGATCTCGACGTAGGCCAGCGGTGACCCCTCGTAGGACACCAGGCACGGCCGCGAGTAGTCCCCGGCGAGCTGCTCGGCGATGGCCTCCGCCCACCGTTCCGGCGGCCACGCCTGCTCCCAGAACAGCTCGACGTGCGGCTCGTTCATCCATCGGCTCACCAGCGGCGCGTCCGGCTCGCCGAGCACCCGGATGCCCCATGGCGGATCGAGCCTGGGCACGGGCGGAGGCCCCGCCGCGACGACCGCCGCGGCGAGACCTGCCGTCACCTCACGCGTGGACACTCAGGAGGCCGCCTTGGCCGCGGTGGAGATCACCGGAAGGACGTTGGCGATGATGTACTGCACCGACAGCGGGGTCGGGGTGCGCAGCGCCGAGAACTGCGGGGCGGTCAGCGCCTTGTAGGAGCCACGCTTGACACTCGCCAGGCCCTTGAACAGCGCGTTGCCCTCGAGGGTGGGCTGCAGCGACGGCTCGGCGTAATAGATCAGCGTCACGTTGGCGTCGAGCACGGCGACCTTCTCCAGGCTCAGCTGCACGGCGAACTCGTCGCCCTTCAGCCCGGCGACGGCCGGCGCGAGCTTCATGCCGAAGTCGTTGAGCATCTTCACGCCCGCGTCCTTGTCGGAGCGCAGCACGCCGATCGAGCCGGCCTCCCACATCTGGCTGAGCGTGAACTCCTTGCCGGCCAGCTCCGGGAAGTCGGCCTTGGCCTTGGCGATCTTGCCTTCGACGTCGGCGATGACCTCGGTGGCCTTGGCGTCCTGCCCGACCGCCTTGGCGACCTGCTTCAGCGTCGTCTGCCAAGGATCTTCAAAGGCCCCGGTCGTCTCGTACGCCGTGGTCGGCGCCAGCTTCGACAGCTTGGCGTACTCGTCGTCGATGTAGTAGTCACCGCCGGCCAGGATCAGGTCGGGCGCGAGGGCTGCGATCTTCTCCACGTCGAAGCCGGTGTCGCCCGCGGTCAGCACGGTCGGCTTGCTGGTCAGCAGCGGCTTGGCCCACTCGGTGACGCCGTCCGGGCCGGACGACTCGGCCACGCCGACCGGCTGCACGCCGAGCATCAGCAGGGCGTCGAGGTCGGCGTCGGACAGAGCCACGATCCGCTGCGGAGCGGCCTTGACCTCGGCGGTGCCGAGCTTGTGGGTCAGCGTGACCGGGTAGCTGGCCGCGGCCGCCGTCGAGGAGCCCGGCGCCGCCGTGTCGTCACTGTCGTCGCCGCCGCAGCCGCTGAGGGCGGTGAGCCCGGCCGCGAGGGCGAGTCCGGCCGCGAGAGCGCGGCGCGTGGCGGACAAGGGGAAGGACATATAGGACCTCACGATCGCAAAGTTAGGTGAGGCTAAGCTAAGCGACGCCGCGATTCGAAGGCAAGGCAGGGTCCGAGTTTTGGTAAGGCTAACCTTCCATAGGACTCAGGCAATGGATCGGAAGGAAAAAGATGGTGGCCACCGTCCGGCCGGCCCGTCGGGCACCGGTCACCCGCAACCGCATGGGGGCCTTGATCGCCCTGGTGGTCGCGGTTTTCCTGGCCTTCGTGCTGAGCCTCGCGCTGGGCGCGCAGACATTGAGTCCGGCCGAAATCTGGCACGCGGTGATCGCCCCCGACCCGGGCTCGCCGGCCACCGCCATCGTGCGAGATCTTCGTCTCCCCCGCACCGTCCTGGGCCTCCTGATCGGACTGGCGCTCGGCGCGGCCGGCGCCCTGATGCAGGGCCACACCCGCAACCCGCTCGCCGACCCCGGCCTGCTCGGCATCTCGGCCGGCGCGTCGTTCGCGGTGGTGATCGCCATCCAGTTCGGCGTGACCGGGCTGACCGGCTACATCTGGTTCGCCTTCGCCGGCGCGCTGCTGGCCAGCCTGGCCGTCTTCAGCATCGCGGCCGGCCGCCGCGGCGGCCCCACCCCGGTCACCCTGGCCCTGGCCGGCATGGCGATCAGCGCGCTGCTCAGCTCGTTCACCCAGTCGATGCTGATCTCCGACGACGCCAGCCTCAACGTCTTCCGCTTCTGGGTGGTCGGCTCCCTCTCCGGCCGGGGCACCGAGGTGGCCGTCGAGGTGGCCCCGTTCATCGCCGCCGGCCTGATCCTGGCCCTGGCCAACGCCCCCGCCCTGAACGCCCTCGGCCTGGGTGACGACGTGGCCCGAGCCCTGGGCCAACGGGTCCTGGCCGCCCGCACGGTCGGCGTCACCGCGGTGGTCCTGCTGGCCGGCGCCGCCACCGCGGCCTGCGGCCCGATCGCCTTCCTCGGCCTGATCGTCCCGCACGCGGCCCGCGCCCTGACCGGCCCCGACCACCGCTGGCTGATCCCCTGCTCGGCCCTGGCCGGCGCGGCCACGTTGCTGGTGGCCGACGTCATCGGCCGACTGGTGGTCCGCCCGGCCGAACTGCAGACCGGCATCGTCCTGGCCGCGGTCGGCGCCCCGTTCTTCATCCTCCTGGTCCGCCGCCGCGCCGGCGTGGTGAAGCTGTGACCCCCACCCCGCCCCCGCGATCGGAGGCACAGCCATGACCGCGACCCTTGTCCGGCCGCCGGGCCGGCGGCCGGTGGCCGCCGGGCCGATCGGTGGGACCGTCTCCGTGCGGTCCGTCGTGGTCGGACTGGCCGGGCTGGTCGCGACCGCCGCGGTCGCGGTGTTCAGCATCAGCCATGGCAGCTTCACCATTCCGCCCGGCGACGTCGTGGACACGCTGCTCGGCGGCGGCACCGCGGCGCAGAAGCTGATCGTGCTCGACCTGCGGCTGCCCCGCATTCTCGCGGCCCTGCTGGTCGGCGCGGCGCTGGCCGTCTCCGGGGCGCTCACCCAGACCTTCGCCCGCAACCCGCTCGCCAGCCCCGACGTCCTCGGGGTCACCAACGGCGCCTCGCTCGGCGCCGTCGCCGTCATCGTGCTCGGCGGCAGCTCGGTCATCGGGGTGCCGCTCGCCGCCCTAGCCGGCGGACTGATCACGGCCACCATCGTCTACGTGCTCGCCTGGCGGCGCGGCGTGGACGGCTACCGGCTCGTCCTCATCGGCATCGGCGTCGGCGAGATCGCCATCGGCGGCGTCAACTGGTTCCTGGTCCGCGCCGAGATCATCGACGCCACCCGGGCCACCATCTGGCTCAACGGCTCGGTGGCCGGCGCCGACTGGGACCAGGTGCGACCGCTGTCGACGGCTCTGGTGGTGCTGCTGCCCCTGGCCGTGGCCACCGCGTTCACCCTGCAGGCGCTGCAGTTCGAGGACGACGTGGCGCGGGCTCTCGGCGTACGGCTGCAATTGGCCCAAGCGGCGGTCGTCCTGACCGCCGTAGCCCTCGCGGCCGCGGCGGTCTCCGCCGCCGGCCCGATCGAGTTCGTCGCGTTCGTAGTCCCGCAGATCGCGCTGCGGTTGTGCGGCGGCTCCCGGCCGCCGCTGGTGGTCTCGGCCGTCCTCGGCGCACTGCTGGTCTCCGGCGCCGACCTGGTGGCCCGCACCGCCCTGCCCGGCCGCGAACTGCCGGTCGGCCTGGTCACCGCCATCGTCGGCGCCCCCTACCTGCTCTGGCTACTGGTCCGCACCAACCGGAGGACGACATGACCTCATCCGAGGATCTCCGCACCCCACCGTCCCCCGGCACCAGCGCAGAGCCCGGCACAGCGGCCGGGACGGCGGTTGAGGGCGCGACCGGGACCCGGCTGCAAGCGCGTGGGCTTCGGCTCGGCTACGGCGAGGCGATCGTCGTCGACGGGCTCGACCTGGACATTCCGCACGGGGTCGTCACCGCCGTGGTCGGGCCCAACGGGTGCGGGAAGTCGACGCTGCTGCGGGCGCTCGGGCGACTGCTCAAACCGCGCGACGGCGAGGTGCTGCTGGACGGGCAGCGGATCGACCGGATGCCGACCCGGGAGGTCGCCCGGATCATCGGGATGCTGCCGCAGGCGCCGGTCGCGCCGGACGGGCTCACCGTCGCCGACCTGGTCATGCGGGGGCGGCACCCGCACCAGACGTGGTTCCGGCAGTGGTCCCCGGCCGACCAGGAGATCGTCGGCGAAGCCCTCGAGTGGACCGACATGCGCGACCTCGCCGACCGGGCGGTCGAGGAACTCTCCGGCGGCCAGCGGCAACGCGCCTGGATCTCGATGGCCCTGGCCCAGGGCACCGAGGTGCTGCTGCTCGACGAGCCCACCACCTACCTGGACCTGGCCCACCAGATCGACGTCCTGGAGCTGATCCGCCGGCTGCACCGGGAACGCAGCCGAACCATCGTGATGGTGCTGCACGACCTCAACCTGGCCGCCCGCTACGCCGACCACGTCGTGGCCATGCGGGACGGGAAGATCGTGGCGCAGGGCCGGCCCGCCGAGGTCTTCACGGTGGAGCTGCTGGCCGACGTGTTCGGGCTGTCCGCTCTGGTGGTGCCCGACCCGGCCACCGGGACGCCCCTGGTAGTGCCGCTCCCTCGCGAGGGTTGAGTATCCTGTGCGGACCAACGAGCACAGGGACGACGAAAATCGATGGCTGAGCGCGACGGTGACCGTCGGCATGTGAGTGACGCGCTCCGCGAGGCGATTCTGCGGGGCGAGTTCCTGCCCGGCGAGCGGCTGGTCGAGGCGCAGCTGATGACCAGGTTCGGGGCGAGCCGGTTCAACGTGCGCTCGGCGCTGACCGACCTGTCCGCCGACGGCCTGGTCGAGGTGCAACGCAACCGGGGCGCCCAGGTCCGCAAGGTGTCCCTCGACGAGGCGGTCGAGATCACCGAGGTCCGCATGGTGGTCGAGGGCCTGATCGCGGCGAGGGCGGCCGAGCGGGTCGAGCCCGAGCAGGCGTCCGAGCTCGACGAGATCGGCCTGCTGATGCGCCGAGCGGTAGAAGCCGGCGAGTACCGCCGCTACAGCGACCTCAACTCCCGGCTGCACGCCCTGATCCGCGAGATCGCCGGGCACCACACGGCCGACCGCATCGTCGGCACGCTGCGCGGCCAGTTGGTGCGCCACCAGTTCGTGCTGTCACTGCTGCCGGGCCGCCCGCAGACATCACTGCCCCAGCACGAACGAATAATCGCGGCAATCCGCGACGGCGACCCGAAGGTGGCCGAGGAGTCGATGCGCGAACACATCGCCAGCGTCATAGAGGCCCTACGCTCAATAGACCAGCTGGGCGGCCCGGCGTAGCTCCCCGCGCGCCCGCGCAGCAGCGAACGCAAGGCGCCGCCACCGAACGACCGCCCCGGGTCGAACATTTACCGAATAAGCCGCCAAGCGGTTCGGCCCTGGGGCTGATCGGCGTAGCGCCGACTCTCGCACCGTCACCAATCCAGGTTTCGCTGCCGACCACAGCACCCGCCCCGCCGCCCAGCCCAGATCTTGTGGATCTGCTGCCCTGTCCGCACGGAAACTCGACAAGATCGAGATGTGCCGAGCCATCTGCGGCGGATATATACGACATGTCATGGCGCTTGGCGCGGATGCCGCCCGAGATGTGGAAGCAGTGCCCACGCGGTAGGACGAGGTGCCGCACTGCGGGACGCCGGCCCAGGATCCGAGACTCAGGACCACTATGCGGACGGCGCGGCGCGGCGGGGACGGCACGGCGCGGACGGCACAGCGGCGCGGACGGCACGGCGCGGCGCGGGCGTCAGGAGCCGGCTCGCAGCACCTCGCCCAGGCCTTGGCGGCGGCGCACGACGGCCTCGGCGGCCACGACCGCGACCAGCGTGCCGAGCAGCACTATCGCCGTCACGCCGAACAGCCACCACGGCACGACCGTGCCGGGGTCGGCGGTCTGGCCGGTGAGCGTGTGCAGGGCCAGCGGCCCGAACGTCAGCCGGACCAGGAGCAGCGCGAGCAAGGGGCCGCAGATCGCCGCCGCGAGCACCGGCGGCAGCAGTTCGCCGGCCGCGACCCGGTGGGTGTCGCGCGGGCGCAGGCCGAGGGTGCGCAGCCGGGCCAGCGTTTCCCAGCGGGCGGGTGCGCTCGCCGCGGCGCTCAGCGCGAACCCGAGCAGGCCCAGCGCCAGCAGCGTCCCGGCGACGGCCCAGTTCAGGGCGGCCAGGCCGGCGTTCAGGGGCGCGGACCGGCGGTCGGTGAGCACGTCGGCGCGGATCAGGGCGTGCCCGCCGGTGGCGGCGGCGTTGATCGCGGCGGCGGCGCCGGGGCCGGTGGCCCACACGGTGTTGGGGGTGTACGGCAGGCCGGCCGAGGCGTCCACCACGATCACGTCGGTGGCGCTGCCGATCGCGGGGGCGGTGCCGACGGCGGTGAGTTCGACGGGCTGGGTGTCGTCGCCGAGGCGCAACCGCATGGTCAGGCCGGGGCGGAGGCCGCCGTCGGCCGAGCGGACCAGGGCACGCAGGCCGGATACCGGCGTGACGGACGGCTGGAGCTGGCGGAACGCGGCGGTGTCGACGATCACCAGGGTGGGGGTGAACGCGGTGCTGTCGGCGATCACCCGCACGGCGCCGACCACCTGCGCGGGGACCGCGTGGGTGACGCCGGGCGCGGCGGCGATCCGGGCGGCGAGCTGCGCGGTGGTGTCGAGGTCGTCGGGGCCGACGTCGAGGCGGGCGTCGGCGCCGACCGTCTGCCGGGCGCCGTCGGCCATGCCGCGGGACGTGGTGACGTCGAGGGTGACCGCGAACCCGGCCAGCGTGGTGGTGGCGGTCAGCACGAGCAGTGGCAGCACCCGGCCGGCCGTCGCCGCGGCCCGGGCGGCCCCGAAGACGGCCAGGGGGCGGCGTGAGCGCAGCGACTGTCGCAGGGCGAGGCCGGTGCCGGCCGGCATCAGCCGCAGCAGCAGGAGCGCGCCGGCGACGGCGCCGAGCGTGGGTGCACTGGCCGGCAGGGCGGTGTCCGATCCGGCGGTGATGCCGCGCTGCCGGAGGGCGACGATCGCGCCGGCGGCCGCGGCCAGGACGGCCACGTCGATCGCGGCCCGGCGCAGCTGTTCGAGGCGCTGCTGCCGGCGGCGTGCGGCACGGTTGGCGGGTGCCCGCCGGTCGCGGGTGGCGCGGGCCGCGGCGACGAGGCCGAACCCGGGGCCGGCGAGCAGCGCGCACACCACCACCGGCGTGGCCCAGGGCAGCGCGGCTCCCCCGGCCACCAGGTAGGCCAGCAGCAGGCCGAGCGCGGCGGCGGGCAGCGTCACCGCGGCCGATTCGATCAGCAGTTCGGCCGCGAGGCTGGGCAGGCCGGCGCCGCGCTGCCGGGCGGCGGTGAGGGCCGCGTCGCGCCGGCGGGCCAGCAGGTCGGCCGCCAGCAGCAGCACCAGCACCGCTCCGGCCAGGACGGCGATGAGCAGCACGGACGCCTGCGCGTAGGCGGCGTCGACCTGGTCGCGGACCTCGCGCAGCACCCGGTCGAGCCCGGTGTCCCACTTGAGTGAGTCGTCGCGTTCGCCGGAGGATGCCGAGGTGGCCTTGAGCGCGGCGGCGGTGGCGGCGAGCTGCTGGGCCGATTCCCAGGTGATCCGGTCGGGGTCGGCGGCGAACCAGACCGTACGCCGCAGCTGGTCCTGCAGGAACGCGAGCCGGCCGTCGGGCAGCGACTCGGCGGTCATGAGCCCGCCGAACCGGGTGGTGCCGGCGCCGTCCAGTCCGGCCGACGGCTGCAGCAGCCACGGGATCGTCCGCCAGGCCGGATCGTTCGGGTCGACCGGCCGGAAGATGCCGCTGACCAGCACGTTGTACGGGGTCCGCAGCTCGTCCTGGACCGGGACGTGATCGCCGGGGCGCAGCTTCATGGTGGCCGCCTCGGCCTCGGAGAGCCCGACCTGCACCTCCCACTTCGGGCCGTTGAGCGGAGTCTCGACGGGACCGTCCGCGGTGCCGGCCGGGGCGTGCCCGGCGACCCAGGTGACGGCCGGGCCGCCGCCGGCGTTCTGCAGGTAGTCGACCTGGAAGTGCCGCTGGACGCTGCCGTCGGTGACCGCGAGGGTGACGCTGGTGGCGGTGGTGACCGGGGGCCGCAGGATGGCCCGCAGGTCGGGGTCGAGAGCCGCCTCGGCGCGGGTGCGGAGGTCGTTGACGTCGGCGGCGAGCAAGGGGCGGCGGACCCGTCCGCCGTTCGGCCCGTAGTCGTCCTCCCAGCGGGCTTCGGCCTGCACGGCGGCGTCCGGCCCGGCCCGGCGGATCGCCTCCCGGGCGGCCTCGTCGGCGGTGGACCGCATCAGCGGCGGCACGGCCGCGGCGAGCAGCGTGATGAGCAGGACGACGGCGGCGACCAGCAGAAGCGGACCGAAGTCGGCACGGGCACGGCCACGAACGCTGGGCCAGTGAAGCGAAAGCCGGTGCCGGGCGGTCATGATGCCACCCGCAGGTGAGCGGCGTCGGCGCGGCGCGCCTGCACGGTGACGACGATCGCGACGGCCAGGCCGGCCCCGAGGATCAGCACGGCGGCGAGGATGCCGAACGCACCCCACGGCCAGTGCGCGGTGGCCGGCGGCACCGGGGCGGCGCCGGTGTCGGAGCGGATCAGCAGCGGCGCGACGGCCCAGGTGGCGATCGCGCCGACGAGTGCGCCGGCGACGATCAGCGGCAGCAGGACGGCGGCGTGCTCGCCGAGCAACGCGGCCCGGATGTCGCGGCGGGACATGCCCAGTCCGCGCAGCCGGGCCACCTCGAGCGCCCGCAGCTGCACGTCGTAGGCCACGTGCAGGACGACCCCGCCGAGCAGCAGCGCGACCGCGGCGGCGACGAGCACCTTGAGCACCGCCGGCAGCGAGGACCGCAACGGACTGCCGACCAGTCGCGCGGTCTCGCCCGTACGCGTAGTGATCTTGCCTAGATGCAGGCCGTCGGCGGACCGGGCGTGCCCGGCCCACCACCCGGTCACCGGGGAGTCGAAATCGCCGTGCGCGACCAGGACCCGGGACAGGGTGTCCACATCGGCCAGTGCGGCGGGCGAGCCGGGCGCGGACGGGATGGCCGGCACGATCCTGCTGACCACCGCGTTGATCGGGGTGAGGCCGAAGGTCAGGCTGAGTTTCGTGCCGGCCCGGGCACTGACGTCCGTGGCGAAGCGTTCGGCGACGACCAGGGGCATCGGCCCCGGATCCGGGAACGTCGTGGCGACCAGCACCCGGCTCAGGTCGGCCGGGTCGGCGAACTGCACGTCCGCCCGGAACCGCAGCCGGTTGCCGGCCGCGGTGACGGCCGGTGCGGTGAGCTGACCGGCCTCGGCCGAGGCAGCCCGCGCGGACCAGGTCACCGGTTCCGCCGCCGAGCCGGGCGAAGAATCCGCGCCGGGCAGGGTCATCGTGATGTCGATGCCGCTGTTCGGCTGTCCCTCCCAGCCGCCGCTGAACGGCAGCGCGACGGCGACCAGGCGCAGCCCGGCCACGGTCACGCAGCCCGGCACTCGATGGGGCCGGCCGTCGAGCACGATGGGCGGTCCGCTGCACGCGGTCCGCAGGCCGGCGTCGTCCTGGAGCAGCAGCCGCGGGGTAACCAGGACGGGCGTGTCCCGGGTGGCGGTGCCGGTGATCGTCGGCGTGCTGCCGGCCGGCAGCAGCGGGCCGGTCACCGCCGAGGCCGGCGTGAGGCCGTCCGCGACCGAGTCCGAGCCGCGGCCGCGCAGCAGGTCCGCCGCGTGCCGGGTGTCCATGGCGACCAGGCGCGGCGAGGCGCCGGAGCCGCCGAGCCACTGCCCGACCGCGACGTTGCGGTCGGCGACCGGGCTGATCACCCCGCCGGTCGCGGCGGCGACCTCGGCGCTCTGTCCGGTGACCGGTGGGGCGTCGAGGGTGAGGGCGAGGTCGGTGCCGACGGACAGGTCGGCCTGCTCGTGCTGGGAGACCGTCCAGGTGCTGCCGAACGCCGTGCCGAAGGTGGCGGCCGCGCAGGCCAGGCCGATCAGCAGGCCGGCCGCGTAGGCCTGCGGGCGGCGCGCGGCCTGGAAGCCGGCCAGCGGCAGGACGAGGCCGCGGGCCTGCCCGGCCAGGCCTTCGGCCCGGCGCAGCAGCGGCGGCAGGAGACGCAGGGTGAGGGCGGTTCCGGCGGTGAGGAGAAGGGCCGGGGCGAGGACGCGTACGGCGTCGGCCCGCGACCCGGCGCCGGCGGGCTGGGCGCGCAGTTGCCACCAGCCGACTGCGGCCAGGGCGAACAGCAGCAGGTCGGCACCGGAGCGGGCGAGCAGCTCCCGCCGTCCGCGCCGTTCGCCGCCGGCCGCGACGGGCCGCACCGCGAGCCCCACGTGCAGCAGGGCGAGCGCGACGGCGCCGCAGCCGACCGCGAGCACCTGCACGCCGGTGACCGCCGGGCGGGCGGCGAGCCCGGCCCCGGCCAGCGGCTGCATGTGGGTGAGCAGGCTGTGCAGGACGGACGACGCCGGGACGGCCAGGGCCGCGGCGAGCGCGGCCAGCGCGGCGGCCTCGACGGCCGCGGCCAGGGCCGCCTGGCCGCGACTGGTGCCGAGCGCGGTGAGCAGGGCACTCTCCTCAGCGCGTACGCCGGTGGTGAGCCGGCCGGCCAGCGCCAGCGCGATAGCGGTGAGCAGGATGCCGATCAGGGCGAGCGCGAGCACCGAACCGGCCGTGAGCTCCTGCTGGCTGCGGTCGTCGAACAGGGTCTTGGGCAGCGGCGACGCGACCCGTTCGATCGAGACCCGGTCGCCGAGCACGCCACCGAGCCGCCGGTCGGCGCCGTTCACCGAGGCCCGGAGCCGGTCCAGGGCGGGCCCGGTCGGCGCGGACAGGTCGGGCCGGGCGGTGACCTCGAGCCGGTCCAGGGCGGAGCCGCTGGCGAGCAGGTCGTCCAGGGTGACCAGGAACGGCCCGTACGCGTTGACGTCCTGGGCGTAGACGGCGTCCTTGGGGTCGGGGTCGTAGCCGGTCCCGCCGAGCGGGTCGCGGTCCCAGCCGGCGTCAGGCAGCGGATGCACCAGCCCGACGACGGTGACGTTCATCGGCGGCGCCGGGTCGCGCCCCAGCTCGGCCCCGAGGTGGACGCGGCTGCCGACCTTGAGCCCGAGGAGGCGGGCGGTGTTGTCGAAGAGGACGGTGTCCCCGGATTTCTCCGGCCAGCGTCCGGCGATCAGCCGGGCCTGGTCGCGCAGCCCGTCGACGCCGGACAGGTAGACCTCGCTGAGCAGCCCCCGGTCCTCGTCGGTGTGCGACGGCAGGGTCCGCATGTTCGACGACGCCCGGGTCGAGGTGGTCGCGCTGAACGGCGCGATCGCCGAGGTCAGCACGGTCCGGGTGTCGGCCGCGACCGACCGCGCGTCGGCCGCCGCGATGGTCACCGTGTACGCGGTGACCTCCACGTCGTCCGGGTCGGCCCGGGACGCGGCGACCTCGACGGCCCGCTCCGAGGTGTGGGTCACCAGCAGCGCACAGGTGCCGAGCAGGGTGGCGCCGAGCGTCAGGACCGCGAGCAGGCTGAGAAGCAGCGGCCACTGCGCCCGCGCGCGCCGCGTGAGCAGCGCGATCACGTCGTCAGCCGGCCGTCCGCGATGTGGATGACCCGGTCGGCGAGGGCCATCATCACCGGGTCGTGGGTGGACACCAGCGCGGTCACACCCTCGGACTCGACCACCCCGCGGATCAGGCCCATCACGGCCAGCCCGGTCTCGGCGTCGAGCTGCCCGGTCGGTTCGTCGGCGATGAGCAGCCGGGGCGAGGCGGCGAGGGCGCGGGCGATGGCGACCCGCTGCTGCTGCCCGCCGGAGAGCTCGCCGGGCCGCTGCCGGGCGTGCCCGGCCAGGCCGACCAGGTCGAGCAGGAGTTCGACCCGGCGTTCCCGGTCGGGTCGGTCGACCCGGGCCAGGCGCAGCGGCACGCCCACGTTCTCGGCGGCCGACAGCACCGGGATGAGACCGAAGGTCTGGAACACGTAGGAGACCCGCTCGCGGCGCAGCTGCGACAGGCCGTCCTCGTCGAGGGCGGTGACGTCGACGCCGTCCACGGTGACCGTGCCGGAGTCCGGCCGGTCGAGGCCGCCGATGACGTTGAGCAGGGTGGTCTTGCCCGACCCGGACCGCCCGACCAGGGCGACCATGGTGCCCGGCTCGACCTCGAAGGAGATGTCCCGCAGGGCCCGCACCGCGCCGAAGCTGCGGTGCACGCCGGACACCGTCAGCAGCGGGGCGGTCATGCGTCGGGCCGGATCGTGACGTGGTCGGGCTCGAGGGCGAGCCGGACGCGGCGGGTCAGGGCGAGTGCCTCGCGGAAGTCGGCCGGGATCTGCACACGGCCGGCCCGGTCCATCACGGCGTACTCCTCGGCGATCACGTGGGTGTCGCCGTTGTCGGCGGTGGCGGTGCGGCGCAGCACCTCGCTGCTGGTGCGCCCGTCGCGGATCGCCACGGTGCGTTCGACCTGTCCGCTGACCGTAGGGTCGTGGGTGACTACCACGACGGTGACGCCCAGTTCCCGGTTGACGTCGCGCATCGCCCCGAACACCTCGGCCGAGGTGGCGGTGTCCAGTTCACCGGTCGGTTCGTCGGCGAACAGCACCTGCGGCTCGTTGGCCAGCGCCACCGCGATGGCGACCCGCTGCTGCTGGCCGCCGGAGAGCTGGCCCGGCTTGCGGTCGGCGCAGTCGGCGACGCCGAGCATGCCGAGCAACTCGAGGCTGCGGTCCCGGCGGGCCTTCACCGGCACCCGGGCCGCGGTCATCGGCAGGTCGACCATCTGCCGGGCGGTCAGGTAGGAAACGAGGTTGCTGGCGGTCTGCTGGCGGACGAAACCCACCGTGTGCCGCCGGTAGCGCACCCGGTCGGTGCGCGACATCGACAGCAGGTTCCAGGTGCCGACCCGGGCCCGCCCGGCCGTCGGCGCGTCGATCCCGGCGAGGATGGACAGCAGCGTCGACTTGCCCGACCCGGAGGCGCCGACGACGGCGACCATCTCGCCGCTCTCGACGATCAGGTCGAGGCCCTGCAGTGCCTGCACCTCGATCGGCCCGGACTGGTAGATCCGGACGAGGCTCTCGCACACGATCAGCGCGTCGGCGCCGAACTCGGGAGCCTTGGGTGGAGGGGACGGCAGGGACAGTGGTGCTGCGGACAAAAACCTCTCCTCCCCGTGCGGCGCCTCACCCTACAACCGCGCCGCATCCGGCGCTGCCTGCCGGGACTTCCGATAAGGGCGAGCAGCCGGGAAAGTCGCCGGAAAAAGTCGGAGTTATCGGTCGAGCGGACCATCCGTGACGACCGGCAAGCGGATCGTGATCACCGTTCCGGGCGAGGCGGCCGACCCCGCGGTGACCGTGCCGCCGTGCTGGGCGACGGTCTGCGCGACGATCGCCAGGCCCAGGCCCGAGCCGGGCATCGAGCGGGCCGCCGCCGCCCGGTAGAAGCGGTCGAACACGTGCGGCCGGTCGTCCTCCGCGATGCCCGGCCCCTCGTCGCGCACGGTGAGCTCGCCGTCGGCGCGCAACGCCACCCGCACCCGCCCGCCGGCCGGGCTCCACTTGGCCGCGTTGTCGAGCACGTTCACCACCATGCGTTCCAGCTCCCCCGGGCGCCCGGTGACGGTGACCGGATGGAGGTCCGTGGCGAAGGTGAGGCCGGGGGCCCGGATCCGCACCCGGTTGACCGCGGCCGTGACCACGTCGGCCAGCTCGACCGGTTCGGCCGTCTCCCGGCTGGTCTCCTCCCGGGCGAGTTCGACCAGTTCGGTGGTCAGCGTGGCGAGCTCGCGCACCTGCGCGTCCAGGTCCGCGAGCAGCCGGGCCCGTTCCTCGGGCGGCAGCCGGTCGGCCCGTTCGGGGTGGCGTTCGACGGTCAGCAGCAGCTCGACGTTGGTGCGGATGCTGGTGAGCGGGGTGCGCAATTCGTGGCCGGCGTCCTCGACCAGGGTGCGCTGGGCCCGGCGCGCGGTGTCGATGGCGGCGAGCATGGTGTTGACCGAGCGGCCCAGCCGGGCGATCTCGTCATCCCCGCTCACCTCGATCGGCCGGGTCAGATCGGTGGTGGCCGCGACCTGCTCGACCGCCTCGGTGAGCTGCTCGACCGGCCGCAACCCGGTGCGGGCCACGGCTCGTCCGGCCAGCGCGGCGGCGCCGATGCCGAGCACGCAGCCGGCCGCGAGCAGCAGCGCCAGCACGGTGAGCGTGCGGTGGGACTCCTCCTCGTTGATCGCCACCTGGACCGCACCGCCACCGCTGACCGGCACGGTCAGCATCTGGTAGCTGTCGTCACCGATCTCGACCTGTTCCCGGGATCCGGTGGAGGTGCCGTGGCGCCGGTAGCCGCCGGCGGCAACCCGGCGGGCCGAGTCGGTCACCGGCAGCGGGCTGTCCGGGGCGCTGACCAGCGTCCCGGACGAGTCGATGAGCTGCCAGCGCGGCCCGAGCTCTCGCCGGTGCCCGCCCCGGCCGGCCGGATATCCCGGGTCGGGCAGCGACATGCGGGTGGCGGCCCACTGCTGGGGCGCCGCCGCGATCGCCACCGCGTCCGCCTCGAGCTGCGCCGAGATCCGGTGCTCCTGCAGTTCGCGGACCGCGATCCAGGCGGCCGCCGCGAACAGCACCAGGGCCGTCGCGACCGTGCCCGCCACCAGCAGGGCGAGCCGGGAATGCAGGGTCCCGGCCGGGCGCAGCTTCACAACGGGTCCTCGCGGAGCACGAAACCGACGCCCCGCACGGTGTGCAGCAGCCGCGGCTCACCCTCGGCCTCCAGCTTGCGCCGCAGGTAGCCGAGGTAGACGTGGGCGCTGTTGGAGGTCTCGCCGAAGTCGTAGCCCCACACCTGCTCGAACAGCGCGGCCCGGGTCAGCACCTGCCGGGGGTGGCGGAGAAACGCCTCGAGGATGGCGAATTCGGTGCGGGTCAGCCGCAGTGCCCGGTCGCCCCGCGACGCCTCCCGGGTGTTCGGATTGAGCCACACGTCGGCGAAGGTCAGCCAGTCACCGGCGGCCGCGGTCAGGACCGAACGACGCAGCAGGGCGCGCAGCCGGGCGAGCAGTTCCTGCAGCGCGAACGGCTTCACCAGGTAGTCGTCGGCACCGGCGTCGAGGCCGGCCACCCGGTCGCCGACGCTGTCGCGGGCGGTGAGCATCAGGATCGGCAGCACCACCCCGGCCGAGCGCAACCGCCGGCAGACCTCCAGCCCGTCCATCCGCGGCATGCTGACGTCGAGGATCATCGCGTCCGGTTCGGGGGCGCGGACCGCGTCGAGGGCCTCCTGTCCATCGGCGGCGGTCTCCACCTGGTGACCCTCGAAGCGCAGGGTGCGGGCCAGCGAGTCGCGGACCGCCGCGTCGTCGTCCACCACCAGGATCCGCACGGTTCTCCTCAGGACAGGTGCGCGGCGTCCAGCGCGGACTGCAGCGACTCGATGTAGCCGTCGCTGGTGACGGTAGCCCCGGACACGGCGTCGATGTCGGCGCTCTGCGCGTCGAGCGTCTCCTGCCGCAGGGTCGGCAGCGCCCTGGAGTTGATCTCGATGTCGCGGCCGTTCTCGCTGGGGTAGGTCGGCACCGCGACATCGGTGATCTTCTTCCCGGACACGGTGATGCTGACCTGGACCGGACCCCACCGGGTCTGCGCCACCGACCCGGTGTAGGTCTTGCCGCCGGACGAGCCGGAGGAGCCGGACGACGCGGTCGGCGCCGGATCACCGCCCGCCGGAGCCACCGGGGCCACCGCCGCCGTCTCGGCCACGCCGGCGCCGTTCGTGCTGGTCCGGTAGCTGAACAGCAGGACCACCGCCGCCACCGTGGAGAACAGCCACAACGTGATGCGTCGCATCTCTTCCTTCCTCCGGTTACCAGGAGAACAGCTCGGTGTGCACCCGATCGGCGGGTACGCCGGCGTCACGGCACGCGGTGCGCGCGGCGGTGGTCCAGGCATCCGGACCGCACAGGTAGACCTGGGACCGTGCGACGTCCGGCACGATCTGCGCCAAGTCGAGGCCGGCCTCCCGGACCGGTAGCCAGGAGTCACCGGCTCGCGGCCCGAGCAGGAAAATCACCCGCACACCGCGCTGCCGGGCGAACCACTCCAACTCGCGCCGGAACGCCACCTCGGCCTCGGAGCGGGCCCGGTAGATCAGGGTCGCCCCGCCCGGCCGATAGGGCAGCTCACCGAGCAGGGACAGCAGCGGCGTCACCCCGATGCCGCACCCGAGGAGGGTGACCGGGCCACCGGCGTACGTCTCGGCGGTGAGCTTGCCGTAGGGGCCCTCGATGAGAGCTCGCGTGCCCGGTGTCAGCCGGGCGACCCGCGCGCTCCCGTCGCCCAGATCCTTGACCGTGATGCGCAGCATCTCGCCGTGCGGCGTCGCGGAGAGCGAGTAGGGATGGGCCCGCGACCAACCGGGCCCGTCCAGGAAACGCCACTGGAAGAACTGCCCGGCCCGCACCGGCAGCCGGCCCAGACGCTCACCGCGCAGGTAGACCGAGGTCAGGCCCGGTCCCTCCGGGACCACGTGGGAGACCACCAGGCGGTGCCGCCAGTTGCGCCAGGCGGGCAGCACGATGCGGTACGCGATGACCGCCCCGGCGGCGAGCCCGTAGAACGTCCACCAGTACGCGGTGGCCCATGCCGAGGTCAGGAAGTCGGCGCCGGTCCACAGCTGATGCGGCAGCGCCAGGCCGGCGCCGAGGTACGCGTACAGATGCAGCAGGTGCCACGACTCGTAGCGCAACCGTCGCCGGGCGGCCCGCACCGAGGTGACCACCACCATGATCAGGGCGGCCGTCCCGGCCACGGCCAGCAGCATCCCCGGGTACGTCCAGGTGAGGTTCCACAGCTCGGCGAACGGGTTGCGGTCGTCGGTGCCCGCGTAGCCGACGGTGACCAGCACGATGTGCGCCACCATAAGCCAGAACGACGTGAACCCGGCCCACCGGTGCCAGCGGGCCAGCCGGTCCTGCCCGAACGCCCTCTCCACCAGCGGGATCCGCGCCATCAGCAGCACCTGGAGCAGCATCAGGTCGGAGGCCCACAGCCCGGTCAGCCGACCGCCGGCGGTGACCGCATCCGCGCCGCCGGCGGTGACCTGCTGAACCCCTCCGTCGCCGACCCACAGCGCCGTGACGGCCAGCAGGGTCGCCCCGGCCGCGACGCCGGCCAGATCGGACCACCATCGCGGCACGGACCGCGGGAGGCCGAGGGAGATGGCGGGCGGTGCCGCGGTGGTCGTCACGGCGTCAACGATCGGTCCGCCCGGTAAAAACCGGTGCTCAGCTGCCTAAGAACTCGGTAAGAAACGTCAGGCTTGGCCCAGCGCACGACGGATCAGGGCCAGGGTTCCGGTAACCCCCCAGCCGGCACCGGTCACCACCCGGTCACCGAAGATCGCCCACTCGGCGATCAGCGACGCCGACCGGTCCATCGCCCGGCGAGCCGCCTCGAAGTCCTTCTCGTTGTTGCGCAGGTCCCACATCTCCCGGCCCTGGTCCCACGCGTGCGCCCGGGTGACCCGGACCAGGATGCGCTGCGACCAGTCGTCGAGCGGGCCGACGAACTCGTCGATCTCGTTCTGCCAGCGGGTGGAGAAGCCGCGCCGCAGCGGCGGGATCTCCTGGTAGAAGATCTCGTTGACCAGCAGGTAGTCGGGGTGGATCTGGTCGTCGGTGGGCGCACCCAGCTCGTTCCAGGTGCCGATGAGCGCCAGGGCCAGGTCGTGGTTGATGTGCGCGTTGACGCCGAGCATGGCCGCCGTGAGCCGGCTCATCCGCAGGTCGTGACCGCGCTTGAAGAGCACCTCCCACACGTCGGGGGTGTCCTCGTCGTCGTCGTTCCACAGGTTGAGGGCGGCGAAGTAGCGCTTCGCGAACTCGACGTCGAGCAGTTCGAGGAAGTCGGGCGAGTTGACGCCGGTCTTGAGCGCGTCGGCGACCCGTTGGGTGATCTTGAGATAGAGCGCGTTGAAGGCCGACACCCGGTTGTTGGTCGGGCTCGGCGGCAGGTCGTCGAGGATCAGCTGGGTGATGACCAGCTTCTTGATCACCTCGGTGATGCCCTGCGGCTGGGTGGACAGCACCTCGCCCATCCGCTCCCGCATCGGATCCCAGCCGCGACCTTTCGGGATCTCCAGCGCGGAGATAAGTGTCCGCTTCTCCCGGAGCAGGTCGGCACTACCGTGCACGAGCTCCCGGTCGAACGTTGTCGTCATGCCAATAGGGTGAGCACCTGCGCACCGGCTTTCCAGCACCCTGTCGGCAACCCGTCGCGGGAGATCCGCCACATACCCCCAAAGTGCTGAACCGGTTACTTTCCGCCGGGGTCACGACGGAAAAGTCGGACAGATGACGTCGGCGGCACGGATCCAGTGGATCACGCCGGGGCGACGGTCAGCGTGCCGATGCCGGCCACCGCGTCGATGCCGAACCCGCCCGATTCGACGCCCGGCCCGCCGTCGGCGCGCACCACGGCACCGCGCTTGAGGTTGCGCACCCGGGTGCCGTTGAGCGACACCTCGCCGGCGCCCTGGCGCAGCAGCGCGCTCAGCGGCACCTTCTTCGCGGTGGTGATCGACCAGCTGTTGACGCCACCGGTCATCCGGATCGGTATCGTCTCCCCCGGGGTGGGCAGCACCATCGTGATCCGGGTCGCGCCCCCGTCCAGGTCGATGCGGCGCAGCCTCGCGTCGCTCAGCGCGAAGTTGGCCCGGGTCACCCCGCCGCTCGTCCGGATCGACCAGGTGACCCGGCTGTTGAGCCGCACGTCGAGACGGCCGTTGCCCTTGTCGCCGTTCGGCCGGGGGTCCAGTTTCACGGCGCTGCCGTCGCGGCTGAGCCGCGGCTCGAGGCCACTGCCGCCGGGGGTGCTGAACTTCACCGGCTCGTTGCCCAGATCGGCGATGGTCACATTGAACTGGACCACGTCGCCGGTCAGGTCGAAGGTGCCGGACGTGAACGGCAGCGCCGCCTCGCTCGGCGCGGCGGAACTCGGCGCCGTCGTCGCGCTCGCCGCCGGCGCCGGCTGCACCGACACCGGCGGGTTGTCCGGGTCGGCGCCCAGGTCACCGGTCGGCGGAGCCGGCGCGGCGGTCGCCCGCGCGGCCGGCGAATCGTCGCGCAGCACCATCCGGGCCAGCACCAGCCCACTGCCGCCGAGGAAGACCAGAACGGCGAGGGCGCCGAGAAAGACACGCAGGCCGCGGCGCGGCGGTCGCGGCGGCGGGCTGATCAGGTGGTCCGCCGGCGGTTCCGGAACGTACGGCGGGGCGGCCGCCGCCGATTCGTCGTCGCCGGGGTACCAGTCGGCCTCCGGGCTCATCCGATGCGGAGCGTCCGGCCAGTAGTCCGAGATGTTGGGCAGGGAATCGGTGTGGAGATCACCCGAAGCGGAGCCGTCCACGCGATCGTCTCCTTGGTACGGCCGGACACCCCCTGGGCCCGGCTGCGTATGGCGTCGATGGTCAATACGGAGCGACACCCGCCGACGGTTCGATTCCCTCGGAGAAGTTCGCGACCGGTCCCAAAGATGGGCTTAAATCTCACCCTTGTCATTAACGGCTTTCGCCGCAACAATGCCTTTTCGAGACTTTAAGAGTGCCTTAGGCCGCCGGCCGTAGGAGCGGATGCTGCATGCCCCACGACGACCAGGTCAACGATTTCCGGGTCGGCGGTTGGTTCCAGGAGGAGACTCCGTCCACGGCACTCATGCCGTACCGCCCACGGGTTCCGGCCCGCTCCCCCGCCGACTCCGAGCGGGCCCGCCGGGTGCTGCTCGCCTGCGGGGTCGCGGTGGTCACCGGGGTGGCCGCCATCATGGCGCTGATCCTCACCGGCGACGGTGAGGGCGGCGACGTGCTCGGCCCGGCCGCGGCGCCGATCGTCTTCCCGTCCTACGAGCCGCTCACCCCGGTGTCGCTGCTGCCGCCCCCGGCCAGCAGCTCCGCCGCGCCCCCGGTGATCCTGCCGACCAGGACGCTGCCGGTGGCCGAGCACACCACCCGGCCGACGCCCTCGCGCTCGCCGTCCGCCGCCACCACGACCAAGGCGCCGGTCGTCGACCTGGTCGCCGGCAGCCGGGTCGGCCTGGAGATCGCCGGCCGGCCGGGCGTGCGGCTGCGGCACCGCAACTTCGTCGCCCGCGCCGAGCGGATCACCACGTCCCTGGACCAGGCGGACTCCATCTTCACCGTCCGAAAGGGACTGGCCCGGGACAGCTGCGTCTCGCTGGAATCAGTTAATTATCCGAATTATTTCCTGCGGCACCGTAACTTCGTGCTTCGTCTGGAGCAGCGCGACCGCCGCGGCGGCGAATTGTTCGAACGCGACGCCACCTTCTGCCCGGCCCGCACCGGCGACGGCAGCGCGGTCTTTCTGGAATCCATCAATTATCCGGACCGCGCCCTGCACCTGCGCGACGACGACATCGTCCACCTGGACCAGGGCGCGGGAACCGCATTCGTGGTGCGGGTGGCCTCCTAAGCGCCGGCCGCGTCCAGCCGGTCCAGCTGCTCGCCGGTGAGCTTGACGTCGAGGGCCGGCAGCGCCTCCTCGAACTGCTGCGTCGTGCGCGGGCCGATCAGCGGCAGCACCCGCGGCCCGGTCTGGTGCATCAGCCAGGCCAGCACCAGCTGGTTCGGGGTGACGCCGGCCTCGGCGGCCACCTCTTCGACCGCGGCGATCCGGGCGCCCGCGTCCGGTCCGGCGTAGTTCGCCATCATCCAGTGGCCGGTCCGCTTGGCCGCCGAGGCGTAGACGCCCTTCAGGATCGGCGAGTAGGCCACCAGGGTCTGGTCGTCGTGGTCGCGCAGGTAGTCGAGCTGCTCGGCGCCGACGATGGACGCCGATTCCAGGCCGGCCTTCGGGCGCAGGTAGCTGTGCTGCTGCTGGATCGCGACCGGCAGCGGCCAGCCGTTGCGCTCGCACAGCCCGCGGATCCGCTCGAGCCGCCAGGTGCGCACGTTGGACCAGCCCAGATAGCGGATCTTGCCGGCCGCGACCAGCCCGGCCAGAGCCTCCAGGGTCTCCTCCAACGGCGTGCCCTTGTCGTCGACGTGGATGTAGTAGAGGTCGACGTGGTCGGTGCCGAGCCGGCGCAGGCTGCCGTCCAGCGCGTCCCGCAGGGTCTTGGCGCCCGCCCCCGCGAACGTGCGGCGGGCCAGTTCCCAGTCGGGCGTGCCGTCGGCGGCCCACAGGTCGGGTGAGTAATGCGGCAGCGCGCTGCCCTTGGTCGCGAGGAAGACCTGCTCGCGCCGGTTGCCGGCGCGCAGCCAGCGGCCGAGGAGTTCCTCGCTCTCCCCGCCGCGGCTGTCCCGCTTCGCCCACCACTCGTAGCAGTCGGCGGTGTCGATGAACGATCCGCCGACCTCGGTGTAGCGGTCGAGGATCCGGATCGAGTCCGGCTCGCTGGTCGCGTTCCCCATCTGCATCGCGCCCAGAGCGAGCCGGCTCACCTGGGTTCCGGTACGGCCAAGTTCGATCGTCTGCATGAGTTCGACGCTATTTCCTGGAGCGCACTCCAGGTCAAGAACGCGGTTAGGATCCGGGCAGACGCGGGGGAAGGGGCCGGATGCCGGCACGGGAGCGACTATTGGCGGCGGCGCTCGACCTGTTCGCCGAGCACGGCGTCAGCGGCACCTCGCTGCAGATGATCGCCGACCGCCTCGGCGTCACCAAGGCGGCGGTCTACCACCAGTTCCCGAGCAAGGACGACATCGTCCTGGCCGTGATCGGCCCGGCGCTCGGCCGGCTGGGCGAGATCGCCGAGCACGCCGAGTCCCGGCGCGGCAGCGCGGCCCGCCACGAGGCGGTGCTGGCCGGCGTGGTCGACCTGGTGGTCGGCTTCCGCCGGGTGTCGGCGACGCTAAGCTACGACCCGGTGGTGGTCCGCCTGGTCCGCGCCCACCCGGCCCTGCGCGACCTGCAGCGCATCCGCCGCCTGCTGGGCGGCACCGCCCCCGACCCGGGCAGCCGGGTGCGGATGGCGGTCATCGCCGGCGGCCTGATGATGGCCGGCGCCGACCCGGCCGTGGCCGGCCTCGACGACGAGGACTTCCGCGACCACCTGCTGGCCGCGGGCCGCCGCATCCTGCGGGGCTAGAGATCTTTCGGGTCGGGGTCCCGCCAATTCCAAGGACGAGACCCGAGCCCGGACCTCCTGGAAACGGAGGGCGGGACGCTTCCGCGCGGAAGATCAAACCTTTGCCGTACGCGCCGACCCACTCCCGTGGCACGCGGTCCCGGCAGGTGCCACGCACCCTCCGCGCGCCCGCTGCGGGCGGGCCCGGCCCAAGCCCGCAACCCCAACCCGCCCACCGAACAGTCCCGGGCGACGGCCAACGACCGCCCGCATGATGGTCGCCGCTCTCGGACACCGGGTCGTCGTCCCGCATCCCGGGCATGTCCCGCCTGATGAGCGGCCCTCCCACACCTTGAGCGATCCACCGGCCAGAAGACTATGACATATCGTTTATGCCCGATGTCGACAGCTCGGCCAGACGCGATCTTGTGGGCTTGCCGTGCGGACCGAGCGGCAACTCCACAAGATCTGCGATGCCGGGCGCCGTGGGCGGGGCATGGATCGCGTCAAGGCGGGCCGGATACCCGCAGAATCCCTCCGGGCAGAGCGGCGGGTAGGGGTGGGCGGGGCAGCGCGGCGGGTAGGGGTGGGCGGGGTCGCGTGGGGGTGTGTGGTTACGCGAGAGGCGCGGCACGTGCCGGTGTTGCAGGCTGGTCGCGGGGTGCCGCCGACCCGGGTCGGCGCGAGCGGGCCGCGATCGGAGGCAGCACAGTCGACCAGCGCCGGGTAGGACTTCCGGTCGCCGAGCCACCGGCCGCGGTCACCGGCGCGCAGACCGGCCGTCGACGGGAGCTCCCACCGCAGCTCGTCGTGCGCCACGGCGAGCGGCCGGTCGGCCCGGTCGAACGCGTACACCCAGACGAAGTTGCTGGTCACCCGCAGCGTCCGCAGGCCGTCGACGACCACCGACGCGTAGGTGATGCGGCCGCTGACCCGGGGTTCCTCGCCCGCGTCGAGCTTCACCGCCGGGTCGATCCAGGTCGCGACCGTCGCAAAGCGGTGGTCGATCGTGGACCGCACTCGGCCCGCGGCGAGCCGGCCGCGCCACCCGGGCGGCTCAGGCCTCAGCGGTGATCCGGAATCGCCCCGGCGGGAGCTCCGGGTCGAGGCCGAGCGTGACCGGACCGCTGCTCAGCAGCCAGGCGGGCCAGCAGGCGCCGGAAGGCCGGGGCCGCGTCGCGCGCTGCGGCGCTGTTCACCAGTGACGGTTTCGCCGGCCCGTGCCGATCGGCGGCCGCACGCAGCAGGCGCCGGGCCCGTCTGCTGTTCGGCCGGATCCTGGGATCCCAGCCATGGGGACAGCGCGACGTACGCGTCGAACCGGGTCTCCTCGTCGGCGCTGCTCAGGCCCGCGATCACCGCGGCCGGGACTGCCCGGGACGATGCCGGCCGGCGGGCGGTCCGGGTCAGCACGATCTCGCCGCGGCCGCGCACCGTGGCGATCTCCGGCCGCTGCTTGGCACCGAGCCTCTTCATCTCGTCGCTGGCGTAGTCGTACGCATCGTCGACGGTGATGAAACCCCGGCCCTGCCGGTCGGCGTCCCCACGCAGACCCTTGACCAGGGCGCCGGTGAAGACGGATCGCTGGTTGGCGGCGCCGTCGAGCGGCTCGCCCTCCCAGGAGTACTCGGTGGCGCCGGACGCGGTCATCACGACCCGGCCGCTGCCCTCCAACTGGCCGACGACGTCGCCGGTGCGGCGGCCGTGCAGGAACTGGTCGACCTCGCGGCGGATCACACTCTCCCGCGCATCGGCGACGGTGGTGACCGCGAATCCGCCGGACTCCGGGTCGCTGAGCACCGCGGCCATGTCCAGGGCGTCGTTGGCGGGTGCCCGCAGCCGGGCCAGGCTCCGGTCGTCGTACACCGATGTGGCGATGACCAGGGCGTGCCGGTCGGGAGCCGAAGACATCCGGAAACGGTAATCCCCGGCCGTGCCGGAGCACGACCGGGGAACCGGGTAGAACTCTCGTCAGTGGGCCATCGCCTTCGGGGCGTCCGGGTCGACGTCGAGGGGGCCGTTCCGGAAGATCAGCACCGAGACCAGCGCGGCCAGCAGGAAGAAGCCGCACGACCACCAGAACACCGTGTGGTAGCTGGACAGCTGGGCCTGGGCCTCGACCAGCGCCGACGGCGTCTTGCCCGTGGCGTAGTTCGTCGCCGCGGAGGCCGCGAACGAGCTGAGCAGCGCGGTGCCGATGGAGCCGCCGATCTGCTGCATCGTGTTGACCATGGCGGAGGCGACGCCCGCGTCGCGGTGCTCGACGCCGCTGGTGGCGGCGTTCTGGGTCGGGGCGAAGACCATGCCGAGGCCGAGGCCGATGATCAGCAGACCGGGCAGGACACCCGACGCGTACGTCGAGTCCAAATCGAGGCGGGTCAGGAAAGCCATGCCGACCGCCGCGATCAGGGCACCGACCGGGACCAGCGGCCGCGGGCCGACCTTCGGGGTGAGGATCGAGCCGGCCGTGGTGGCGGACAGCATGATCGCGCCGAGCATCGGCAGGAACGCCAGGCCGGTCTGGATCGGGGTGAATCCGAGGAAGCCGACCAGGTAGTAGGTCAGGAACAGGAAGATGCCGAACATGCCGGCGCCGGCGATGCCGATCGAGGCGTACGAGCCACCGCGGTTACGGTCGAGCACGACGCGCAGCGGCAGCAGCGGGTGCGGCACGCGCAGCTCGATCAGCACGAACGCGACCAGCACGACCACGCCGACGATGATCGGGGTGAGGGTGGCGGCCGCGCTCCAGCCGTCGGTCTCCGCCTTGCCGAGGCCGTACACCAGGCCGACGAGGCCGACGATCGCGGTGACCGCGCCCGGGACGTCGATCTTGGCGCGGTCGGTGATCTTCTCGTCCTGCAGCTTCATCAGGGCGCCGACCACGGCGATGGCCGCGATGACCAGGTTGACGTAGAGGCACCAACGCCACGACGCGTACTCGGTCAGCACGCCGCCGAGCAGCAGGCCGACGGCGCCGCCGGCGCCGGAGATGGCGCCGAAGATGCCGAACGCCTTGCCCCGGTCGGTCGGGTTGGTGAATGTGGTGGACAGCAGAGACAGGGCGGCCGGGGCCAGCGCGGCACCGAAGGCACCCTGCAGGATGCGGGCGACGATCAGCATCTCGAAGCCGTTGGCGGCACCGCCGAGGGCGGACGCGAGCGCGAAGCCCACCAGGCCGATGAGGAACATCCGCTTGCGGCCGAAGAAGTCACTGAGCCGGCCACCGAGCAGCAGCAGGCTGCCGAAGGCGAGGGCGTAACCGGTGACGACCCACTGCCGGCTGGCGTCGGAGAAGCCGAGGTCGGCCTGGGCGGTGGGCAGCGCGATGTTCACGATCGTGGCGTCCAGCACCACCATGAGCTGGGCCATGGCCAGCACGACCAGCGACCACCAGCGGCCGGAGCCGGCCGCCTGGGCAGCCGCCGGGGACGGCGGCGGGGACAGTTCGGTAGCGGTACTCAAGACCAGCGCCTTTCGCGAGCGGACGGGAGCAGAGGGTGCTTCCCAGGTGGCTTCGGCTCGGTGGCGCACAAGCTGAAGGGGGGCGCTGACGCGCCCCCCAATTGCAACCGGTCGATCAGCGAGCGGGCCAGGTCAGCCCATGGCCGTACGGGTAGAGCGGGTGGTCGGTGTCGTTCGGCACGTCCTCGCGGGACGCCTCGACCTCGGCCATCGACGACGGCAGTTCGAACGGCAGCGTCCCGGACGCGGCGGCCCGCCCGAACAGCACGTCCAGCAGCGCCTCGTCGCTCGCACCGAACGTGCCGACCAGCCCGGCCACCGTCCCGGCCAGCCGGGTGAGCACGGCGGGGCGGTCGAGCATCACGTCCACCACGGTCGGCAGCCGGCCGGCCAGATCCAGCACCGGCGCGATCTCCTCGGCGGTCCAGTCGAGCCGGCCGGCGTGGAAGAACGCCTCGAACCCGGCGGACCGGGAGTTGTCGTAGGCGGTGGCGCGCCGGACGATCGCCACGTCGGCCTCGGCCGGGTCGGTGACGACCTTGGCGTACCGGCCGGCCACCACCGGGTCGAGGCCGTCCAGGTAGACGGTGATGCCCTCGGTCAGGGGCAGCGCCGGCGCCTCGAGCACGACCACCGAGCGGTGCTGGGCCTCGAGGCCGGCGGTCAGGAAGGCCGGCGTGCCGATGGTGTGCCGGGCGGCCGCCGCGTCGACGTAGCGGCGGTCGTCGAACAGGCCCAGGCGGAACTTGTCGCGCAGGATCCGCCGCGCCGACTCGTCGATCCGGGCCTCGGTGACCCGGCCCCGCTCGACCAGCTCCACCACCAGCTCCGGGGCGTACTCGCCGCCGAGCTGATCGGCGCCGGCGTCGATGATCCGCTGCACGCGGGCGAGCCGGTCGAGGTTTTCCACGCCCCAGGCGCGGGCCGGCATCGGTGAGCCCATGATCTCGGCGTCGGTGACCAGACCCCAGTCGGTGCAGACCACCCCGTCGAAGCCGTAGTGGCCGCGCAGCAGCCCCTGGATGATGCCCTGGTTGAAGCCGAAGCCGACCTCTTCGTGCTGGGTGCCGACCGGCATGCCGTAGTACGGCATCACCTGGGCCACCCCGGCGGCGAAGGCGGCCTCGAACGGCTTGAGGTGGTCGTCCCAGCGGCCACCCGGGTAGACCTGCTCCCGCCCGTACGGAAAATGGGCGTCTTCTCCGTCTTTCTGGGGTCCGGCGCCCGGGAAGTGTTTCACCATCGCGACGACGCTGTCCGGCCCGAGCCGGTCACCCTGCAGACCCTTGACGTACGCCGCGACCAGCTCGGCAACCAGCGCAGGGTCGGAGCCGAGGGTGCCGCTGGTGCGGGCCCAGCGGGGTTCGGTGGCCAGGTCGGCCATCGGGTGCAGGGCGACCCGGATGCCCGCGGCCAGGTACTCCTGGCGAACCGTGTCGGCGAACTCGCGTACCAGATCGGGGTCCTTGGTCGCGCCCAGGCCGATCGGCTCCGGCCAGGCGGAGAATCCGCCGGCCGCGGCCGAGGTCGCCGGGTTGTCGACGGTGCCGTGCCGGGGGTCGGTGGAGATCGTCATCGGGATGCCGAGGCGGTTGCCGGCGGCGAGTTCCTGGATCCGGTTGTGCCACTCGGCGATCTTCACGGGCGGCACCGGTGCCATCGTGAGGATGTTGACGTGGGTGATCAGCTTGTCGCGGACCAGCCAGTTCGTCGAGGGGAACATCCCGCCCGCGGTGTCCGGCTCGTGCAGGGTGCCGTCCGGGTCGACCGCCACCATGGTGTGGAACATCAGGGCGGCCTTCTCGGCCACGGTCATCCGGGACAGCAGGTCGGTGACGCGCTCCTCGATCGGGAGGGCGGCGTTCTCGTACGGGTTCATGATCTTGACCTTCTCAGCGCGCGCCGCGGACCATGCGGACCAGGGCCGAACCGGCCACCGCCACGATGGCTCCGAGCAGGAAGAGCAGCTTGTAGTTGGAGGCCGTGCCGGCGCCGACGGCGAGGATCGGGGCGGCCAGGATCGGCACCAGCGACTGCGGCAGGGCGTTCGCGATGTTCAGCACGCCCATGTCCTTGGCCGCGTCGTCCGGGTCGGGCAGCACCTCGGTGGCCAGCGCCAGGTCGACGGCCAGGTAGACGCCCTCGCCGAGACCGAAGATCGCCGCCGCCACCAGGAAGACGCCGAAGCTGGTGCTGAACGCGGTGATCGCCAGGCCGACCGCGACGACCAGGCCGGCGCCGAACACGAACGGCTTGCGGGCGCCGCTGCGGTCGGAGAGCCAGCCGCCGACCGACGAGCCGAGCACCAGGCCGGCCGTGGTGATCAGGGTGGCCACCAGCACGCCCGAGGCGACGGTGTCGGTGGTGTACCCGAACCGGTCGATCAGCAGGTACGCCTGGTAGGTGGTGAGGCAGGACAGGCCCATCCAGAGCAGGAAGCGGCTGAGCAGGTTCCACGAGAAGTCCGGGTGCCGGCGCGGGTTCACGTAGAAGGTGCGCACGAACTCCTTGACCGTGTACCGCCCGAAGTGCCCCGGCGCGGCCGGCCGGTCCTTCAGCACGAAGATCAGCACCAGCACGGTGAGCAGGCCGACCGCGGCCGGCACCATGAACATCAGCAGGGTGCTGCCGTCCAGCAGGGCGGCGAGGGCGGTGCCGGCCAGGATGGCCACCGAGGTCATCAGGCCGAGGATGCCGCCGACCCGGCCGCGCTGGTGCGCCGGGATCTGGTCGGGCATCAGGGCGGTCAGCGTCGACAGGGTGGCGTTGACGCCGAGCTGAGCGAGCGCCCAGCCGAAGGTCAGCGTCGCGATGTTGCCGCCGGTGGCGACCACGAGCAGGCCGAGGAAGCCGGCCGTGATGCCGCCGATCAGCCACGGGCGGCGCCGGCCCATCCGGGCGGTGGTGCGGTCGGACATCGCGCCGAAGAACGGGTTGCCGATCAGCGCGAGCAGCGCACCGACGGAGAGCACCGTACTCAGCGCGGAGGTCTTGCTGTCCGGCGCGATCTGGGCGACCCGGATGGACAGTGTCACCACGACCGGCGTGAGGATCGTCAGGTAGGCGCCGAACTGGGCCAGGGCCATCGCCGCGATGAGGCGGGCCGGTGCGTTGGGCGGGGTGGTGGGTTCTTCGGCAGCGGCGGGAGCGAATTGCCGGACCCGACCGGTTTCTACAGCGGTCATCGCACACCTCTTCGGCTGATGCGGGGAGAACTTTCAGGCTTCCCGGCTGTCGCTCGTTACCGCCTGATATAGCGAAGGTATCGAGCGCATTAACGCGAAACCAGCGGCCGTCGGCCCACAATTGAGCCCTGATTCGGCCTCTCGTAATGCTGATCACGCACGTTTTGCCGGATTCGCTCCATAGGTTTCTGTGCAGATGCCGGAGTAATGTCTAGTTCCAGCAAAACCGGGGAGCTGACATGCAGCATCGGGACCTGATTCTGGCCACCGTGCGGGAAACCGGCCGGGCCGGCCGCACCGAGATCGTCCGGCGCACCGGCATGGCCCGGGCGACCGTCAACGCGCTCGTCGCCGAGCTCCTCGCGGAGGGCGTCCTGGCCGAGGAGGAGGCCGCCGCCGACGGCAGCCGGCCGGGCCGGCCGGCCCGGTTGCTCACCCTGGGCGCGCAGGCCGGCGTCGTGGTGGGTGCGGTGGTCGGAGCCGCGGGCGTACGGGTGGCAGCCGCCGACCTGTCCGGCGAGATCCTCGCCGAGCGGGCCGCCGACACCGACCCCGATGACGGCCAGGCCGGTCTCGACACCGCCGCCGCCCTGATCACCGAGGCCGTCGCCGGGCGCCGCGTCTGGGCGGTGATGGTCGGTTTGTCGGCCCCGGTCGCCGGTGGAGTCGTGCAGGCCAGCAGCGTGCTGCCCGGCTGGGCGGGCCTGCACCCCGGCACCGAGCTGCGCAACCGCCTCGGCTACCCGGTCGGCATCCGCAACGACGCCGACCTGGCCCTGATCGGCGAGTTGAAGCACGGCGTCGCCGCCGGCCGCCGCGACGTCTGCTACCTGCGCATCGCCACCGGCATCGGCTGCGGCCTGCTGCTCGACGGCGTGGTCCAGCACGGCGCCAGCGGCGTGGCCGGCGAGATCGGGCACGTGCAGGTCGACGAGACCGGCACGCTGTGCCGCTGCGGCAACCGCGGCTGCCTGGAGACCATCGCGTCGCCCCGCGAGGTCCTGGCGTCCCTCTCCCAGATGTACGGCGAGGAGGTCACCGCCGTCCGCGCCGTCCAGCTGGCCGCCGGCGACGCGATCGCCGAACGGGTCCTCGCCGACGCCGGCCGCATGATCGGCCGGGTCGTCGCCGACCTCGCCAACACCGTCAACCCGGCCCTGGTCGTCCTGGACGGCCCGCTGATCACCGAGCACGGCCCGCTGGTCGCCGGGGTCGCCGACTCGGTGCGCCGCTACGCCCAGCCCGAGGTGGCCGACGCCCTCGAGGTGCGGGCCGGTGAGCTGGGCGACCGGGCCGCCCTGATCGGCGCGGTCACCGCCGCCCTGCACGGCACTCCGGTCGCCCGCAGCGTCCCGTCCGTCCCCGGCCCGCCCGCGGTCCGCGAGCGCGACCACCGCCGCGACGCCATCCTCGACCTGCTGCTGCAGCACGGTGCCCCGGTGGCGCGCAGCGACATCGCCCGGATCACCCATCTCCCCCGCGCCGCCGTCGCCGACGTGCTGGCCGGCCTGGTCGCCGACCAGCTGGCCGAACCGTGCGACCCACCGGCCGGCACCGGCCGGTCCGGCCGCCCCTCCCCGCACTTCCGCGCCGTGATCGCCCCCGGCCTGCTGGCCGGACTGGCGGTCCGCGCCGACGGCGTGCACGCCGTGCTCACCGACATGGCCGGCACCCGGCTGCACGAGACGTTCCGCCCGATGCCGATGTCCCGCGACGGCCAGGGGAGCGTCCGCGCCGCCGGCGAGATGGCCGCGGCCCTGCTCGCCGAGCACGGCCACCCACCCGACTCGCTGGTCGCCGCGGCCGTCAGCGTGCCCTCCCCGGTGCACCCGGTGACCGGCAGCTTCGGTCCGCGCGGCGTCCTGCCGATGTTCGCCGGCTTCTCCCCCGCCGAACAGATCACCGAGATCCTCGGCGTACCCGTGGTGGCCGGCAACAACGCCCACCTGGCCGCCCTCGGCGAGACCCGGCGCGGCGCCGCCCGCGGCGCCCGCGACGTCCTCTACCTGCGCGCCGACCAGTACACCGGGGCCGGCATCGTGGCCGGCGGCCGGATGTACCGCGGTGCGATCGGCTACGCCGGCGAGGTGGGGCACCTCAACGTGCGCGAGGTGGGCCCGCTGTGCATCTGCGGCAGCCGCGGCTGCCTGTCCACCTACCTGTCGCCGCGCTACTTCCTGCCGCTGGGCGGCCCGCCGTCCGAGGAACGCTTCCTCGACCTGGTGTCCGCCGGCGACCGGCCGGCCCAGCGGGCGCTGCTGGACGCCGGCCGGTTGATCGGGCGCACCGTGGCGCCGCTGTGCAACGCCCTGAACCCGCAGATCGTCGTGGTCGGCGGCCGGTTCATCGAGGCTGGGCCCTATGTCGTCGACGGCATCCGGGAGTCCCTGCAACGACACTGCGCCCCGGCCGCGGCATCCGCCCTGACCGTCCGCCCGGCCGAACTGGGCGCCGACGCCGAGGTGATCGGCGCGGTGGAGTCGTTGCTGTAGCCCGGGCGTCAGTCGAGGTGCAGTGGGAAGCGGACGTCGAGGCGGTTGCGGGCCACGAACGCGCCGATGCGGTCGGCCGTGGCGTTCAGGGCGGCGAAGACGGCCGGAATCCCGGCGAACCAGGCGGTCAGCCACAGGTCTCCGCCGGACAGGATCCAGGTCAGCACGCCCGCAACACCCGGAACGCCCACCAGCAGCGGCCGTTTCCACTCGTACCAGCGGGTCTCCCAGAACTCCGGCGGTGGCCGGTCCCGGTATCGGCGCAGCAGCACGACGACAACGACAAGCAGGAGCAGGGCGGGCAGGGCGAGCAACGTAATGAAGTCGCCGATGTCGTTGAAGACCGGGGTCACCGCGACGACGACGCCGGCCGTCAGCGGCACGATCCGCACGCCGCCGACGTACGCCCCGCCGAAGCCGATCGCGAACCCGCCGACCGCCAGGCAGAAGGCAATCGCCTGCCCCCAGTCCGAGTCGAGCAGCGCCGCCGGCCAGGACTCGGTGCGCGTCCCGAGAAAGCCGAGCGCCCCGGCCAGCAGCGTGACCAGGAGAGCGGTGGTGAGGACCCGCCGGTTCCGGCGTTGGAACGCCGGCCAGGGCACGGGGACGTCGGCGAACCGCCGGGTCAGCACGCTCGCCGTCCAGGCGACCGCCAGAATCGGCTCGGTCACCAGCACCGGGGTGAACGCGGCGTTCGGCGTGGACGCGGTGAGCACCGGCAGCGTGGCTAGCACCAGGACGGACAACCCGCCGCCGAGCAGGGTTCCGCGGCGGCGACCGGCCGCCGCCGCGATCGCCCCGGTGAACGCGGCCACCCCCATCGCGGCCATGGACGAGTAGACCGCCACCGACGGCCAGAGGTAGCTGCTGGTCCAGTTCTCGACCAGGTCGTACGAACCACCGGCCAGGGACAGTCCGGCGTGCACGGCTATCCCGATGGTGGTCATCAGGACCAGTGTCACCAGCAGCGCGCTGCTGGTGACCAGCGCCCGCCGTACCCGCGGGGCCGGGGCGTCCGCCGCCAGCCCCGGCATCGCGATCCGGTGCCGCTGCCGGCGAATAGCCGCGACCAGCGGCTTCGGGGCCGCCGCCGCGAGCTTGCGGCGGCGCAGCGACGTCCCCTCCAGGTAGACGCGGTCGGTCAGCTCGGCGGGCTGGGCGCCGGGGCCGGACTCGGCGACCGACAGCCCGGCGACCGAGTCGCTGGTCAGTGCCCGGTCGAGCGCCGCGCGGGCCTCGACGAGTTGTCCCCTCGACAGCGTGCCGATCAGGCTGGCGCGCAGCCAGTCCGGCATGTACGCGTGCCGGAACCAGGGCAGCCGGGCCAGCACCTCGAGGGGCAGGTGCTCCGACAGCGGCCGTCCGTCCTCCGCGTGCAGCAGCCGGCCGAGCGCGACCGTCAGCTCATAGCTGATCTCCGGGTAGACGGCACTCGCGCTCAGCCAGTACCACCCGGCCGAACCGAGCGTCGTGACCAGCATTTCCAGCACCCGCAGCAGTTCCTCGCGGGGCGGCGGAAGCGGCTCGATCCACACCAGGTCGCCGGTCTCGAACACCGACGGCAGCGGCGACGCGGCCGCCGATGGCCGGTTCCGCGCCCGGGCCCAGGCCGGGTCGAGCGCGCGCACATCGTCGAGCACCCGATCGACCACCCGCAGCGGCCGGGCACGGTGCACGTCGGGGTCGATCCGGATCGTCTCGGCCCACTGGCCGAACCGGTCCAGCCAGACCCGGTCCGCGCCGGTGAGCGGATCGCGCAGCAACCAGTCCGGGGCGAACAGCAGCAGCCGTTCCCGCTCGCTGGCCGGCTGCAACGACTCCAGGTGCCGCGGACCCCGCACCGGGTCGAGGACCAGCGAGGAGCGCGGCTGAAGGCCGGTCCGCCGCATACCGACGCCCTGCGCGCCCAACTGGTCGACCATCCGGGCGTAGTGGCCGGCCAGCACGTCACCGGCGCTGCGCTGCTCGATCACCGCGAGGTATTCGGGGGCCCGCTTGTATTCCACGAAGCAGGGCGTGAGCCGGATCCCGGCCCGGATCGTGGCGTCGACCGTCCGCCGGATGTCCAGGGTGCCCCGGCCGGGCTCGCGGGTGCGGGCCCGCAACGCGCGGGCCACCCGTACGCCGTCGTCGGGGTCGAGTGGGTGCGCGGTCTCCCAGCCCAGGTCCAGATCGGGCTGGAGGGACGGCGACGGCGGTCGCCGCCGCAGCCGTTTACGGAGGGCGAGCACCGACGCCGTCGCGATCACCACGGCGAGAACGGCCACGCTCAGCCAGAGCTGCCGGGTCCAGCGGGGATCGGCCTGGTCCGCGGAGTTGCCCGTACCACCGCCCCCGGTCGGGACGGTGGGCGCCAGGACCAGGTTCCAGAACCAGCCGGCCACCGCGACGAGCAGCACCACCGCCAGCAGGATCGCAACCCCGGCCAGAGGCGGCGGAATCCGCCGCCACCAGGACCGGCGGGCGGCCGCCGATGCGGCACCGGCGGCCGGCGCGGGCAGGCTGTCCCGGAACACCTCGGCGAACGTGGCCAGATCGCGGTCCCGGCCGCAGAAGATCGGCTGGAGGTGGCGGCGCAGTTCGTCGTCGGTGGGCGGCCGGCCGAGCCGGGCGACGAGATAGGCGGTGACGTCCTGGGCCCGCTGGATCTCCCGGAGCGAGATGTGCCAGCCTCGGGCGCGCAGGCGGGCGACGACACCCCAGAGGGTCGCCGCGGCTGCCGAGCCGGTCTCCACCGTCAGCCGCCCCGGCCGGCGAGCCAGGTGTCCACGACGACATTCGCCCGGTCGACGTCAGCAGCCGTCTTCACCAGCACGCCGACCGTGACCCGCAACGTCCGGGCGGTCATGGCCTGCGCCGGGTCGCCGTGGCCGAGCACCACCAGCCAGTTCAGGAACTCGGCCAGCCCGGGCCGGCGGGACAGACCGGCGGTGTCCGAGCGGAGCAGGCTGAACAGCGAGATCGCCTGATCGAGCAACGGATCGAGGCCGCGGACGTGGGCGCCGAGGTGGCTGAGCGCGATGCGGCGCATCGACTCCTCGTCCGGGAACGTCAGGTGGTGGAACACGCAGCGGCGCAGGAACGGCTCGGGCAGGTCCCGCTCCGAGTTGCTGGTGATGATCACGATCGGCCGGTGGCTGTCGTCGGCGCGGACCACCACGTCACCCAGCTCGGGGATCCGGAAGTACAGGTGCTCGAGCTCGTTCAGCACGTCGTTGGGGAAGTCCCGGGGCGCCTTGTCGATCTCGTCGATCAGGACCACCGACCGCCGGGGCGGCGACTTGTCGTCCTCCCCCTCGACGTGGAAGAGCGCGCGTTGCTCGGGCGGCAGCGTGGCCAGGATGGCCCGGCCCAGCGCCGTCCAGGTCAGGAAGCGTGCCGGGTCGCCGCCCTCGCCCCGCGACGACGCCTCGAAGCGCCGCAGCGAGTCGTACTGGTAGAACAGCGCGTGCGCGGTCGAGTCCGACTTCGTCTCGAACTTCAGCAACTCCCCCAGGCCGAGCGACCACGCCAGGTGGCCGGCCAGGTGGGTCTTGCCGGAGCCCGGTTCGCCGGTCAGCAGCAGCGGCTGCCCGAGCAGCAGCGCCACGTTCACCGCGTCCACCAGGTCGGGCGCCGTCAGATAGGCGGACGGGTCGGCCAGCCGCACCGACGCCGACGCGGACGGCAGCGGTGGGGCGGTGGCCTGCCGGGGCACGCCCGGCGTATAGAAACCGAGCATCAGGACGCCCCCGACCGCATCAGGTAGGTCAACTCGGCAGCAAGCCGTTCCATCGGCATTCCTCGTTCCCGCGTGGATGCTTCGTACTTCTGGAAGATCTCCCGGATGGCCGGCACCGGATCGGTGCCGCCGAGGAACCGGCGCACCTCGGGCAGTTCCGACCACACCTCGACCTCGACCATCTCGACGTTGCCGAGTTGCGGCAGCACCACGGCCGACCCGGCGACCTCGCCGATCGCATCGGCCAGCCGGTCGGCGGCCGACCGCCACCACGGCAGCCGGGCGGCCCACCCGGACGGTGGCCGGTACTGCGCGGAGATGACCGGCAGCACGCGCAGCGGACGTCGGCGCGGCCAGTCCTCGAAGTAGCGGATCAGCCGGCCGACCTGGGTCACCAGCGGCCGGCCGCGGCGTATCTCCACTTCGACCGGGAAACGCAGCATGCTCACCGAGCCGAGCTCGTGCAGCCGGCGGGCGAGCGTCTCGATGTCGGCGTCCGCGTCGAGCGAGCACTTCCCGGCGATCCGGCGGGTGATCACGTCGGGCTGGTCGAGTTCCTTGGCGCGCAACGCGATCGGGAACATGTGCACCGGGCCGGTGGTCCGCGCATACCGCGCCAGCAGTTGCTCCTGCATGAACTCGGCGAACTTGTGGTGGGCCTGCCCGGCCGCGCCGTGCACGACGACCACCGACGGCGAGCGGGAGAGCAGCTCGCCGCTCGCGGCGCGGGCCAGTTCGTCCTGCTGGGCGTGCCGGTTCGCGATGTACGGCAGCAGGTTGGGCACCGGCAGGGTGCTCTCGCCGAGCAGCCGGTGCAGCGCTCGCCGCACGCCCTCGCCGAGCTGGTCCACGTCACCGAAGTGGTCGACGATGTGGTCCCGCTCCTGGATCTTGCGCAGCTTGCGCACCTCACCCTGCGACCGGTCGACGTGGACGGTCGGCCAGGACGCCTGCTCGTCGAGGTGGAACAGGAGCACCTGCTTGCGCAGGCGGACCGCCTCCTCGTACTCCAGATGGGTGAAGCTCTTCGGCGAACCGGGCGGGGCCGAACCGTACCGCCAGGCGACGATCCCGACGTACACCTCGCAGGTGCCCACATCGGCCAGGCACCGCTCGATCGGCGGGCGGCTGTCCGCGCCGTAGGTCTCCATCGAGACCGCCTCGCAGCCACTGCCGCGGATCACCTCGATCACCCGGGCGCGCGCCGGCGCCAGGTCGAGGGCCGCGGACGACACATAGACCCGTGGCCGGTGGCCGCGATTCTGGGCAGCGACGGCAGGCCGTGCGGTGAGCGGCTCGGTGCTGGGCACTCGCGGATTATCTGCCCGACCGCCGCGTCACCACGTGTCAGATCTCCGTCACCCACCCTGAAGAGACCCCTCGCCACCTCACCCCTCGAGGAATGCCACCGAGCGCCGCACCAGCGCCATCGTCGCCTCGTCGTCGAGCTCCGGGAACATGTGGGTCGCGCCCGGGATCAGCTCGACGGTCGCCGCGCCGCCGGCCGCCCGCAGGGCCTCCGCCAGCCGTTCGCTCTGCCGGGGCGGCACGGCCAGGTCGGCGGTGCCGTGCAGGAACAGGAACGGTGGCGGGCCGGGGTGCACGTGGTGCACCGGGGAGGCCGCGGCGGCCAGGTCGGGGCGCTCGTCGAGGCCGGCGCCGATCAGCTGGCCCTCGCGCGAGCCGGCGCTGCGGTCACCGGTGCCGCCGGCCTCGTCGATGTCCTTCGACAGCGCGTCGAAGTCGGTCGGTGGATACCAGCAGACGGTCGCCGCCACGTCGTTCGCGGCGGCCAGGGCCGCCAGGGCGGCCAGGTGTCCCCCGGCGGAGACACCCCAGGTCACGGTCCGATTTCCGGTCATTCCGTACGTCGTTCGCTCGGTCGCCAGGAAGCGCAGAGCGGCCGTCACGTCCTCGGACTGCGCGGGGTAGACCGCCTCGAAGCTCTTCCGGTAGCTGACCGTGGCGATCGCGACGCCCAGGCCGGCGACCGTCTCGAAGAAGCTCGGCTGCCACTTCGCCGCCGGTCCGGGGCCCTGCGTGCGGTCGCCCAGCCGCCAGCCACCCCCGTGCAGGTAGACGCAGAGGGTGGTGGCGCCGTCCGGGACGTACAGATCAATCGTGTTTTGATTCAGGCCTTTGAAGGTCTTCATGCGACGGCGGGCGCTTTGTGCAGCCGGCCGGCCTGCATGATCACCCGCAGGTTCTCCTTGTCCTGCAGGATGCGGACGTCCTCGGCCGGGTTGCCCTCGACGACCAGCACGTCGGCGATCCAGCCGGGCTTGAGCATGCCGATGTCGCCGAGGTCGAGCAGCTGCCCGCCCAGCTGGGTGGCCGCGGTCAGCGCCTCGAGCGGCGTGTAGCCCAGCTCCTCGACGAACAGCTGCAGGTCGCGGGCGTTGCGGCCGATCGGGTTGTTGGGGAAGCCGTAGTCGCCGCCGGGCAGCGCCCGGATGCCGCGGCGCCGGATCTCCGGGTAGATGGCGCGCATCCCCTCGAGGGCGTCGACCGAGCCCATCTTCTGGGCGACCTCGCGGGTGATGCCGTACTCCTCACCCTCGTACACGTTCGCGTAGATGATGCCGGGGGCGGGCGAGACGAACACCGTGTCCTTGACCGATTCGAGCAGGTCCAGGGCTTCCTCGTCGGCGTAGGTGCAGTGGTAGATGCTCCGGAAGCCGGCCTTGACCGCGATCTTCACCGACTCGGCGGACTGGGCGTGGCAGTTGAGCCAGACCCCCGACTCACGGGCCTGGGCGCCGGCCGCCATCGCCTCCTCGAGGGTGTACTGGGTGATCTGCGAGCCGCCCGGCACGAACACGTCGTCGTTGCTGAGCAGGAACTTCACACTGTCGTACCCCTGGGCGGCCTGCTCCCGCACCCAGCGCGCACATGCCTCGGGGCCCTGCCAGTCCGGCTCGGTGTGGCCGTCCGGGCGTACCGGATGGTTGTCTCGTTCCATGCTCGCCGCGCGCATGCGCGGGCCGGGCACCGCGCCCGCCTTGATCTTGTCCCGGAGGATGACCTCGACCGGCATGGGCAGGAGCGAACCGGCCGAGTAGGCCGAGGTGAAGCCGTGGTCGAGCAGGATCGCGGCGTTGCGCTCGGCCCGGGCGAGCTCGCTCGGCAGCCCTTCGATGTGGTGGAAGAACGAGACGTCCAGCGGAGGGTTGAACGAAGGGTCGATATGCCCGACGGCCGACGGGAAGGTGAGATGGCTGTGCGACTCCACCATGCCCGGCATGACCGTGCAGCCGGTGGCGTCAACAATCTGCACGTCATAGTTGGCCTGGTCGTCGCCGTGCTCGTCCTGCCATCCGGCGCGCACCTCGACCACCCGGTCGCCGTCGACGACGACCTCGCCCGGCGCGGGGGCGCTGCCGCTGCCGTCGAAGACCAGCCCGTTGGTGAAGACCGTGCGCGCCATCTTAGCCCCTACTTTCACTCTGCGAGAGTGGCTTTCCTTCGTTGTTTCCCGAGTGTTTCCGCTCACTACCCCGGGTGTCAATGCTCACCAGGAGACTTTCAGGGAACTTGTATTTCTCGCTGTGCGAAAGTAACTTCCACTCGTGACTGTTGCCGCGAAGCCCGAATATCGCGTCGAGGCCCTGGCGAAAGGCCTGCGCATCCTGTCGCTGTTCACCGAGCAGCGGCCCACCTGGCGGGTCAGCGACATCGCGCCCGCGGTCGGGATGCCACTGCCCACGGTCTACCGCGTCGTGATGACGCTGACCGCGGAGGGCTACCTCGACCACCTGCCGAACGGCGACTACCGGCCGGCCGTGCGGGTCCTCACCCTCGGCGGAGCGGCGCTGCGCGGCCTCGACCTGGTCTCGGCGGCCACGCCCCGGCTGCAGCGGCTCGCCGAGCAGACCGGCGAGACGGTCAACCTCGCGGTCCTCACCGGCGACCGGGTGCTCTACCTGGTGCGGCTGCGCAACTCCGACCTGGTCACCGCGAACATCCAGGTCGGCTCGACGCTCCCGGCGGTGCACACCTCGATCGGCAAGCTGCTGCTCGCGTTCCTGGACGCTGCCTCTCTGCGCTCCCGGGTGACCGATTCCTCCTTCGTCGCGAATCACGGGCCGAACGCCAAACTCTCCCTCGACGAGTTGCAGGACGAGCTCACGAAGATCCGCAACGACGGCTGGGCCATGCAGGACGAGGAACTGGCGTACGGGCTGCGGTCGGTCGCCGCCCCCGTCCACGGCCCGGACGGCACCGTGGTCGCCGGGGCGAACCTCGCCGTGCAGTCCCGCGACTGGTCCAGCCAGCGCATCGTGCGCGAGCTGCGGCCGGTCGTAGCCGCGGCGTGCAGCGACATCTCGGCGCTGCTGGGATACACCCGATGACCCGCCGCCTCGCACCCCTTTCGCCCGCCGAGCTCTCCACCACCCAGCGGGAGCTCTACGACGCGATCGCGGGCGGGCCCCGGGCCCGCAACGGGTCACCGTTCCCCCTGGTCGACGCGGACGGCGGCCTCCAGGGCCCGTTCAACGCGATGCTGCTGCAACCCTCGGTCGGGACGGCGCTGCAGGCTCTCGGCAGCGCGATCCGATACGAGGCCCTCCTCGACACCCGCTGCCGGGAGATCGCCGTCCTGACCGTCGCGCGCGCCTGGGACAGCGCCTTCGAGCGGTACGCCCACGAGGCCGTCGCCCGGACCGCCGGGATGAGTGCCGCCGAGGTATCCGCGTTGCGCGACGGCGATCCGACGGCCTTCCCCGACCCGCGCGAGCAGCTCGTCCTCCAGGTCTCCGAGGCCCTCGCCGTCCGCCGCGACCTCACCGACGAGGAGTACACCCGCGCCGCCGACGGGCTCGGCCTGCCGGTGCTGTTCGAGCTGACCACGCTGGTCGGCTACTACGCGACCCTGGCCCTGCAGCTGCGGGCGTTCCGGGTGCCCGCCCCACCCTCGTAAAGGGGCCCGACGTTCGGCGGCTCGAGCTGCCGGGATGGCTCTGGCCCGCGAGGGCGGCGCGGACAAGACTTGCCGTATGGATCTGACCGAGCGGGCGGCCAAGAGCGCGCGGGTGGTGGCGGTCTTCGATCGGGTGGCCGATGTGTACGACAACGTGGGCGTCCCGTGGTTCACGCCCATCGCGGAGCAGCTGGTGCGCGCTGCGGCACCGGTCGGCGGTGAGCGGGCCCTCGACGTGGGATGCGGACGCGGTGCCGCCACGGTCGCCCTGGCGCGCGCGGTAGGCCCCGGCGGCCATGTGACCGGGATCGACCTGTCGCCGCGGATGGTCGAGGCGTGCGCTGCCGACATCGCCGGCCTCGGTCTGCCGAACGTCGACGTTCAGGTCCTGGATGCCTCGTCGCCGTCGTTGCCGCCGGCCGCGTACGAGCTGGTGGTCTCGTCCCTGGTCGTGTTCTTCCTGCCTGATCCGCTCGCCGCGCTGTCCGCCTGGCGGCGCCTCCTCGTGCCGGGCGGCCGGCTGGCGATCTCCACCTTCGCCGCCCGTGACCAGGTGTGGGAGGCGGTCGACGCGACTTTCCGGCCGTACCTTCCGGCCGGCCTGCTCGACGCCCGGACCACCGGCGCGGCCGGGCCCTTCAGCAGCGACACCGGCGTCGAGGAGCTGGTGGCGGCGGCCGGTTACACGGATGTGCGGACCATCCACTTCGACATCGAGGTGACCTTCACCGACGTCGAGCAGTGGTACGTCTTCAGCCGATCCCACGGTCAGCGAGCGATGTGGGACGCCATCGCGAGCACCGACCACGACACCGTCAAGACCATCGCCGGTGACCGGCTCGAACAGGCCCGCGGCACCGACGGCCGGATCCATCTGCACCAGCAGGTGCGCTGCACCCTCGCCGCCTGCCCGATTTGACACCGGTGACCGCACGGTCGGCCATGAAATCCAAGAACATCGATAAAGAGTGTTTACATCAGAGCACACCGATTCTGATGTGAGGTGCTCATGCGTCTTACCTGCATGGCCGTACTCATCGCGGCGGCCGCCATCGCTCCCCTTGCCTCCTCCCCGCCTCCGGCCGCGGCGGCCGCCGCGGCCGCCGCCGTCACCGACGGCAACGCCCGTTTCCAGGTGCTCACCCCGACCCTGATCCGCACGGAGTACGCCGGCGACGGCGTCTTCACCGATGCCGCCACCTTCACCGCCATCAACCGCTCGTTCCCGGCCGCCGCCTACACGACGAGCGTGACCTCCGACGGCTACCGAGAGATCCGGACCAGCGCACTGACCCTGCGCTACCGGCAGAACAGCGGGCCGTTCACCGCGGCGAACCTTTCCGTCGTGATCAACTCCACCGGCGCCACCGCCCAGCCGGCCTTCCCCTCCTTCTGCCCGGCCAACGCCGCCTGCGAGGGCGAGAACGGCCTGTTCACCGGCAACGTGACCCCCGCCTACGACCACACCGGGCACACCGGCACCGGCTTCGCCTCCGGCTACGAGGGCACCGGCAGCGGCCTGCAGTACGACGTCACCGTGCCGACGGCCGGCTCCTGGCGGCTGGCGGTCCGCTATGCCAACGCCGTCGGCAGCGACAACCAGTCCGTGACCCGCACCCTCACCGCGCACGTCAACGGCGCCACCGGCCCCCGTCTCAGCCTGCCGCCCACCGGCTCCTGGGACACCTGGTCCACGGCGGCGGTCACCGTCACCCTCCGGGCCGGCAGCAACACCATCGCCCTCAACCAGGACGCCGGCGACTCGGGCCGCGTCAACCTCGACAGCATCGCGGTCACCCCGGCCTCGGCGACCGGCTACCCGGCCCCGGCCACCAGCCTCCAGACCACCGCCTACGGTGCCGGGCCGGCCAGCCAGCTGGGCGGGTGGTACCGGTCGCTGGACAACCTGCCGAACGGGCTGCCGAGCACCCTGCACCCCGGAGTCCTCAACCGCGGCGGCTGGTATCTGCTCGACGACTCGCGAAGCCGGGCCCGCACCGGCAGCCAGCCCTACCAGGACGGCTACTTCTTCGGGTACGGGCAGAACTACGCGCAGGCCCTCAACGATCTGAACGCGCTCACCGGCGGGGCGAACCTGCTGCCGCAGACCGCGTACGGCGTCTGGTTCTCCCGATTCTGGGGTTACCGCACCGCCGACTACCAGAACACCCTCCTGCCGGCGTTCCGCAACCGGTTCACCCCGATCGACTGGCTGGTGGTCGACACCGACTGGAAGAAGCCGCTGCAGTGGAACGGCTGGAACTGGAACACCGACCTGATCCCCGACCCGCCGGGCTTCATGAACTGGACCAGGCAGATGGGTCTGGACGTCTCCCTGAACATCCACCCGGCCATCGACGACACCGACCCGAAGTTCGCGGCCACCAACTCGGCCGCCGGCGGCCTGCCGGCCCAACCGGACGGGCGCACCCACTACTTCGACTGGGCCAACCCGGCCCACCTGGCCGCCTACCAGAACCTGCACGTGCCGTTCGAGCAGCAGGGCGTACGCGCGTGGTGGCTGGACTACTGCGGCGGCTGCGGCTCGTCGATCTCGTCCGACCCGCACGTCGGCGCCGACAACCTGATCAACCAGGCGTACGCCCGCCACGACACGGCGCGCGGCCTGCGCGGCTTCGCGTTCAGCCGGATCGGCGGCACCGAGCACGGCAGCGGCGACCACACCAACTTCCTCACCGGCCCGTGGTCCGAACGCCGCAACACCCTGCAGTTCACCGGCGACACCTACTCGACCTGGGACACCCTGTCCTACGAGGTCCGCTTCACCGCGGCCGAGGCCGCCGCCGGCCTCACCAACGTCAGCCATGACATCGGCGGCTTCCACGGCAACCACCTCGCCGACGACCTGTACGCCCGGTGGGTGCAGTTCGCCACCTTCCAGCCGGTCGACCGGTTGCACTCCGACCACGGTGACCGGCTGCCCTGGGATTACCCCGGCGCCGCGCAGGCGAGCGCCGAACGGTTCCTGCGGCTGCGGGAGGCGCTGGTGCCGTACACGTACACGACGGCCCGGCAGGCCAACCAGACCGGCATGCCGATCGTACGGCCGATGTACCTGGCCTATCCCACCCAGGACGCGGCCTACACGGCCGGCGGCCAGTACATGTACGGCGACAACCTGCTGGTGGCACCGATCACGAGTGCCGACAACGCGGTCTCCGTGTGGGTGCCGCCGGGCACCTGGACCGACTACTTCACCGGCGCGGCCTACACCGGTCCGGCGACGGTGACCATCACCGCGCCCCTGTCCCGGATGCCGGTGCTGGTCAAGGCGGGCGGACTGGTACCGACCCGCACCGACTACGTGCACAACCAGAAAGAGAGCGGTACGAGTCAGCTGACCGTGAACGTCGCGGCCGGCGCGAGCGGCTCCTTCTCGCTGTACGCCGATGCCGGCGAGGGTAACGGCTACCAGTCGGGCCAGTTCACCACCACACCGCTGTCCTGGAACGACGGAACCCGCACCTTCACCGTCGGCGCCACGACCGGCGGCTATCCCGGCGCCCCGGCCACCCGCGCCTGGACCCTGCGGTTGTCCAACAGCGCGGCGCCGACCGCGGTCCTGGTCGACGGCGTGCAGGTGCCGGAGACGGCGTGGGCGTACAACCGCGACGGCCGCACGGTCACCGTCACCACCGACCGGCTGGCCGCCGGCACGGCGCACACCGTCACGCTGACCGGCTCCGCCGCCGACAACCCCACCGGCGGCGAGGTCATCGGTGTCGGCGGCCTCTGCCTGGACGTACGGGGCGGAGTCGCCGCCGACGGCCAGCCGGTCCAGATCTACGGCTGCAACCACTCGGCCGCCCAGCTGGTGACCTACGGCGCCGACAACACCGTACGGACGCTCGGCCGCTGCCTCACCGCCGGCGGCACCGCGAACCGGGCACCGGTGACGATCGGCTCCTGCACGCCGGCCGCCGCCACCCAGACCTGGACCCGCCGGGCCGACGGAACCCTGCTCAACCCGGCATCCGGTCGATGCCTGGACGTGCCCGACTCGAACACCGCCCCGGGCGCCGTCCAACTGCAGATCTACGACTGCCTGCGCACCGACGGCCAGGTCTGGCGGCTCCCGCCCGGCCCGATCGGCGGGCCGGGCGCGCTGTGCGTCGACATCGCCGGCGCCGATCCGTCATCGGTGACCGCCGCCCAGCTCTACACCTGCAACGGCACCGACGCGCAGCGGTACTCGACCCCGGGTGACGGCACCATCCGCACCTTCGGCAAGTGCCTCGACGTGGCCAACGCCGGAACCGCCAACGGCACACCGGTCCAGCTGTTCGACTGCAACGGAAGCGGCTCACAGCAGTGGGTGAGCCGCGCCGACGGCACGCTCCAGAACCCGCAGTCCGGCCGCTGCCTGGACGACCCGGGCAACCGCCAGCAACCGGGCGACGCCCTGACGATCTACGACTGCAACACGACCGCCGCCCAGCAGTTCCGGCTGGGCTGACCCCAGCGAGCCGGCCCCGGCCCGTCCGGGGCCGGCCTCGCTTCAATTGTTCCGTTCAATGAGCCATTTCCATCGTGACGATGCAGGTCACAGCCGGGCTGAGTCTGATTTGGACACAAGGCGAGGCTCCCGACCGGGGCATCGGGTTTTGGTCGATTTGCTGTCCTACCGGAGCCTCGCCCTCCTCCATCCCCGCCCCCGCCCGCCCGGCGCCGAACTGCAAGATCAGGTTGGAAATAGCTCACAGGATGGAAAGGCTCAATGGTCACGTAATTCCTTCCGAGGTTGGCATGATCGCTTATTAGCGCCCACGGTGCGCAACACGGAAGAATATCCCTATGCGGTACCAGCAACTCCAGTTGTTCACCCGGCCGGCGACGGCCGCGATGCGTGATCGCACTCGGGCGCGCAACTATTCGCCAGCGAATGCGGAATTTCGGCGGGAACACGCGCGTCATCGGCAATGGGGTTTGGCGCGGCGTCACGCGCGCAAGCAATGCCGGCCGCACGGCTGCTCCCGCACGTGCGGGGAGGTGGGCTTGCACGATGAGGCCGAGCCGGTCCCGCCGCTGATCTGGCCCGACGAGGCAACCTTGACCCAGCGACCGTCGCCCCGACGTACATGCTTGATCTTGGGGACAAGGCAAGCCGTCAAGGCGGCGACCTGCCCACAATGGCGGGTCGGTGCGACGCAACGAATGACATCGACCGTCCTCGGCCGCGCACCAACGGCATCCGAAATGCGCTATGCAGGATTGCGGAATTAGGATTCCGTTCATATCCGAAACGGTTGACGCGCGGCGAAAAATACTTTGTCGCGAGTGCGGCCGGGCGCACCGAAATCGGTAGAAGCGGCCGGCCCGGACCACAAGGTCGGCCCTGCCGCAAGACCTACTACCAACGCCAATAGGTCAGTTCCGGAGATCCGGTTTGATACCGTCCCATGGTGCTGCCACCCGAAACCCAGCTCCTTCCCGAAGTCGAGCCCTATGCGACCCACAGCATCGACGTCGGCGACGGCCACACGCTGTATGTCGAGGAGGTGGGCAACCCGGCGGGCATCCCGGCGGTCTTCCTGCACGGCGGCCCCGGCGGTGGCCTCGCGCCTTTCATGCGGCGGTTCTTCGATCCCGCCCGCTACCGGATCGTCCTGTTCGACCAGCGCGGCGCCGGTCGCAGCACCCCGCTGGGCTCCCTGCACAACAACACCACCTGGCATCTGGTCGCCGACATCGAGACGATCCGCCGCCGGTTGGGCATCTCCGCCTGGCTGGTCTTCGGCGGTTCGTGGGGGTCGGCGCTCGCGCTGGCCTATGCCGAGACCCACCCGGCCGCGGTGACGGGCCTGATCCTGCGCGGCATCTGCCTGGTGCGGGCGGCCGAGCGGGAGTGGGTCTACCAGCGCGGTCTCGATCGCCTGCAACCCGAGGAGTGGCAGCGTTTCATCGAGCCCATCCCGCCCACGGAGCGCGACGACATCCTGGCCGCCTACCACCGCCGGCTGCTCGGCCCCGACCCCGACGAGGCCCGTAAGTGCGCCGACGCCTGGATGCGCTGGGAGGCCATCATGTCCACGCTGGTCCCCGACCCGGCCCTGATCGACTCCTTGACGGCCGACGAGACGGTTCTGCCGGCTGCGCGGATCCTCGCCGACTACGCCGTCAACGGCGGGTTCTTCACCCCGGAGACCCAGCTCCTGGACGACATCGACCGCATCCGCCACATCCCCGGCGTCATCATCCAGGGCCGCTACGACCAGTGCTGCCCACCGATAACGGCGTACGACCTGGCGACCCGCTGGCCGGAGGCCGACTTCCAGATGGTCCCGGCCGCCGGGCACGCCTCACTCGAGCCCGCCATCACCGCCCGCCTGATCGCGGCCACCAACGATTTCGCCGACCGGCTCACCTGATCGGTGCGGGCGTCGCCCACGCCCGCTGACCAGGGCAGACATGGCAATGTACGTGGCTGATAAGACCACGTCGATCGGCCTCCTCAGCCTGGCTATCGGGTAGGCGCGAACCGTTGAGTGAGCGCCGACACTCTTGGTATGGTCGCTCCTCTTATGTAGACACTGCGTCTGCTGAAGAGATCACGGGGGCGTGAATGGCGGGGGCGAAGTCTGTGCTGGACGCGGTGGATCTCGCCGCACGGAATCGGCCGGACCAGGTGGCCTACCGTTTTCTGCATACCGGCGACGCGGACGGCGCCGTCACGGAGTGGACCTACCTAAGGCTGCGCGCCGAGGTCGACAGCGTGGCCGAAACCTTGAGTTCGTCGCTGCCGGCCGGCTCACGCTGCCTGCTGCTGTACCCACCTGGACTGGACTTCGTCGCCGGTTTCCTGGGCTGCCTGCGCGCCGGGATGGTAGCGGTACCTGCGTACCTGCCGGAGGCCGAACAGCAGTGGCCACGAGCACTGCGGCGTTCGCTCGCCGTGGTGCGGGACTGCGATGCGACCGCTGTGCTCACCGGTCCCGAGGGCGACGACCTCGCCCGCCGCGCCACGGAACTGGACCCGGCGTTCGCCCCATTGCGCTGGCTCCGGGCCGGCGAGGCGTCCGGGGCCGGCCGGGCGCCCGAGGCCGGGCCGGCAGAGGTGGCTTTCCTGCAGTACACCTCGGGCTCCACCGGAACGCCGAAGGGCGTGGTGGTCACGCACGGCAACCTTGCCGCCAATCTGCGCGCCCAGCACGCCGCCTGGCAGCAGGACGCTGCCCGGGTCGTGTCGTGGCTACCCGTCTACCACGACATGGGCCTCGTCGGCGGGCTGCTGTACTCCCTGTGGACCGGTGGCACCACCACCCTGATGACGCCCGGGGCGTTCGTTGCCCGGCCGGTGCGATGGCTGCGGGCACTGAGCCAATTCGGCGGCACCTTGAGCCTGGCGCCCAACTTCGGCTACGAGCTCTGTCTGCGCAAGGTGGCTGAGGACGATCTGGCCGGGATCGACCTCTCGGCGTGGCAGATGGCCGGCAACGGCGCCGAACCGGTGCGCGCGAGCACCCTACGCGGATTCGCGACGCGGTTCGCCGCCGCCGGGCTCGACCCGGCGGCGCTGCAGCCCTGCTACGGGCTGGCGGAGGCGACATTGCTCGTGACGTCGGCATCGGGCGGGCCGGCGGCCGGAGGCGCCACCGCGTGTGGTGACCCGCCGCCCGGCACCGAGGTGCGCATCGTCGATCCGGACACCGCCACCGAGGTGCCGGCAGGCGAGCCGGGCGAGATCTGGATCCGCGGCGGCGGCGTAGCCGCGGGCTACTGGAACCGCCCGGACGAGACGGAGGAGACCTTTCGCGCGCGCCTGGCCGACGGCGACGGGCCGTTCCTGCGCACCGGTGACCTCGGCGCCCTGCGGGCCGGCGGGCTGCACATCCTGGGCCGCCGCAAAGATCTGGTGATCATTGACGGCGTCAATCACTACCCGCAGGACATCGAGCTGACGGCCGAGCTCGGCCACTCGGCCGTCCGCCCCGGTTGTGTCGCCGTGTTCGGCGTCGAACACGACGGCGCCGAACGGGTCGTCGTGGTGGCCGAGGTCACCACCGCCGGCCCGGCGGTGGAGGCAGCCGTCCGCGACGCCATCGTGCACGAGCATCAGATCCCGGTGCATGAGGTGGTCCTGCTCGAGCCGCGCACGATCTCGAAGACCTCCAGCGGAAAGATCCAGCGGCGGGACACCGCGGAGCGGTACGCCGCCGGCACTCTGCGTCGGCATCCCGTCGCCCCGGCGGGCGAGCCGCCGACACCGCCCGGCCCGGCGGAAACCCGGGCTTGGCTGGTCGCGCATCTGGCCGGTGCGCTCGACTGCCCGGTCGCCGAGGTCCGCCCGGCCGACCCGTTCCAGATTCAGGGGCTGGTGTCCAACCAGGTCGTCGCCCTCGCCGCCGAGCTTTCGTCGTACACGGGCCGCCCGTTCAGCGTGGGCGACGTGTACGGCCATCCGACCGTCGATGCGCTGGTCAGATACGTCTGCGGGACCGGAGCCGGCGATCGCGCGGCGGACCGGCCCGCGCCGGCGGACAATCCGGCGGGGGCTGTCGCCATTGTCGGAATCGGTTGCCGGTTTCCCGGCGCCGAGGGACCCGCCGCATTCTGGAAGCTGCTGCGCGACGGTGTCGAGGCGATCCGCGACGTGCCCGGCGAACGCTGGGATGTCGACGAGTACTACCAGGCGGGCGGCCCGGCACCGGGCCGGATGTACACCCGGCGGGGCGGTTTCCTCGATGACGTCGCCGGCTTCGACGAGGCGTTCTTCGGGCTTTCCGCGGCCGAGGCCAGATACCTCGACCCACAGCAGCGCCTGCTGCTGGAGACAGCGTGGTCGGCCATGGAGGACGCCGGCATCGATCCGGCGGCCCTCGCCGGCACCGCCACCGGCGTCTACATCGGGCTGACCACCGGCGACTACGCGAATCTCATGGCGGCTTCCGGAGTCAATGCCGGCCCGTACGCCGCAACCGGCAACGTCGCCTGTATGGCCGCCAACCGGGTCTCGTACACGTTCGATCTGCGCGGCCCCAGCCTCACCGTCGACACTGCCTGCTCGTCCTCGCTGGTCGCGGTGCACCAGGCGGTTTCCGCGATCAGGGCCGGCGAGATCGATGCCGCGCTCGTCGGCGGCGTCAACCTCTCGCTCTCGCCGACCACCACGGTGGCGCTGTGCCAGAGCGGCGCTCTGTCGCCGGACGGTCGGTGCTACACGTTCGACGCACGGGCCAACGGCTACGTTCGCGGGGAGGGCGCCGGCCTGGTCCTGCTCAAGCCGCTCGCGCGGGCGGTCGCGGACGGCGACCGGATCTACGCGGTGATCCGGGGCAGCGCGGTCAACCAGGACGGCCGCTCCAACGGGCTGACCGCGCCCAACCCGCAGGCACACGCCCGGGTCATCCGCAGGGCTTACGAGAACTCCGGTATGGACCCGGCCGGAATGCGCTACGTCGAGGCGCACGGAACGGGGACCGCCCTGGGCGACCCGATCGAGGCGAGCGCCGTCGGCATGGTGCTGGACGGGCTGCTACCGCCGGGGGAACGCTGCGCGATCGGCTCGGTCAAGACCAACATCGGCCATCTGGAGTCGGCGGCCGGCGTAGCCGGACTGATCAAGGTGGCATTGGCCCTGCACCACCGGCAGCTGCCACCCAGCCTGCACCACGAGCACACCAACCCGCACATCGACCTCGACGCGCTCGGTCTGCGAATCCCCGGCGGGCTCGAGCCCTGGCCCGCCGGCGACGGACCGCGGGTGGCCGGCGTGAACAGCTTCGGCGTGGGCGGCACCAACGCGCACATCGTCCTCACCGACGCGCCACCGGTCGCGACCGGCCCGGCGGACGACGAGACACCCCAGCTGCTGGTGCTGTCCGGGCGGACGCCGGCCGCGGTGGGTGACCTCGCCCGCCGTCTCGCCGAGGCGTTGCCCGCGTCCGGCGCCGCCCTGTCCACGGTGTGCCACACCCTCGGATTGCGACGGGCTCAGCACGAACACCGGTGGGCCGTCGTTGCCAGGAGCACGTCCGAGGCGGCCGAATTGCTGGCGGAGGCGCCGGTGACCGCGGTCACCGGCCGGGTCCGTCCCGGCGCGGACGGGCGTGTCGTCTTCGTGTTTCCAGGCCAGGGCGGTCAATACGCCGGGATGGCGCGCGGCCTGTACCGCCACGACGAGCACTTCCGCGCCGCGTTCGACCGGTGCGCCCGGCACATCCGGCAGCATGCCGGCTTCGACCCGGTCGAGCAGCTGTACGCCGATGGCCCGGAATCCCGGATCGGCGAGGAGGCGGTGGTGCAGCCACTGCTGTTCGCCATCCAGGTCGCGCTCGTCGCCGCCTGGCGGGAGCGGGGCGTGCGGCCGGACGCCGTGGTCGGGCACAGCATGGGCGAGGTCGCGGCCGCGCACGTGGCCGGGGTGCTCGGCCTCGCCGAGGCCGCGGAGCTGACCTGCGTGCGGGCGGCGCTGCTGGCTGAGGTGCGCGGGCTGGGCGCGATGGCGGTCATCGGACTCGCCCGCGAGCGGGTGCTGGCCGAACTACCCGGTTATGCCGGACGACTGCACCTTGCCGCGGCCAACGGCCCGGCCATGTGCGTGGTCTCCGGAGACGCCGACGCAGTCGCCGATTTCCGGGCTCGCGCCGAGGCACTCGGCGTCTTCGCCCGAGCCGTGCGGGCGAGCGGGGCGGGCCACTCTCCGGTTGTGGAGCCGGTCGCCGCCGAGGTGGCCGTCCGCTTCGCCCGCCTGGCGGCCAAGCCGGCCGAGATCCCGCTGTACTCATCGGTGACCGGCACCTGGATCAGCGGAGAGGAGATGACCGGCGCCTACTGGGCCCGCAACCTGCGCGACCCGGTGCTGTTCCATCCCGCGGTCGAGAAGCTCGCGGCGGACGGTTACCGGGTGTTCCTCGAGATGAGCCCCAACCCGACCCTGGTCGTCCCGGTCCAGCAGGTCCTCGACGAAGTGCCCGCCCTCGCCGACGGACGGGCGATCGGCTCGCTGCGGCGGGACCAGGACGACCGCGGGTCGATGCTGGCGGCCTTCGGCGCGCTGTACGCCTGCGGCGCCTCGGTCGATCTGGCCGATGTCATACCCGTGGACGCGACCGTGGCGACGCTGCCGAGCGGCCCGTGGCAGCGGCGCCGGCATTGGTTCACCGGTGACGCCGCCGCGGACGGTGCGGTCGTGGACGTCGGCACGGCGGTTGCCGAAGCGTTCGCGGCGGTGCTGCGCACCGACCGAGTGCCCCCGGACGTCGGCTTCTTCGAGTTGGGCGGTTCCTCGTTGATGGCTGCGCAGATGCTGTACGACCTGCGCAGCCGGCTCGACCGGGACATCCCGCTGCGCCTGCTGTTCGACCACCCGAGCGTGGCCGACTTCACCGTGGCGCTGCTGGACCGGCCCGAGACGCGCGCGGGTTCGCACGTCGAGTCGCTCACCCGCGCCGACGGCGACGTGTTCCCGCTGACGTTCAACCAGGAGCGGCTGCTCGCCGACGGCGAAGTCACCACCACGATCGCCCAGCACCTGCGCCTCGAAGGTCCGCTGGACGTCGGCGCGCTGACCGAAGCCGTGACCCGAGTCGTTGAGCTGCACGACGGACTGCGCCTGGAGATGACCCCCGACGGGCGACAACGCATCGCCCCGTCACCGGTCGGCCCGGTCCTCGACGTGGCCGAGGCCACCGAGGACACGCTCGTCGGCCTGCTGCTCGCGGCGGAGACCGGACTGGCCGCGGACGGGGGGCGGTTGTTTCGCTTCGTGCTGCACCGCGTCGGACCGGAGTTGCACGTCCTCAGCGTCGTCGTGCACCACGTCGTAACCGATGGCTGGTCACAGGGAATCCTCTTCGCCGACCTGCTGACGGCGTACGAGGCGCGGCTGGCCGGCGTGCCCGACGGCCTCGTCGCCCCGCCGGTGCGGCTGGTGGACTTCGCCGCCTGGCAGCGTCGCCACTACTCCGGGGCCGAGCTGGAGCGCACCCTGGCGGCCTGGCGCGAACGACTGGCCGCCGCGCCCGCGCCCGACCTGCCGTTCGTGGCCGGGACCCGTGGGCCGCTCACGGCGGCGGTGCTCGACCGGATGTTGACCGCCGAAGAGGCCGGCGCGCTGGAGCGCACCGCCGGGACGACCGCGACCACCATGCCGATGCTGGTGCTCACCGCGTTCATGCTGGCCCTGCACCATGCGAGCGGGCAGCCTCGGCTGAGCGTGCCGTCCAGCGCTTCCGGCCGGGACCGACCCGAGCTCGACCGTGTCGTCGGCTTCCTCTCCACCTCGCATCTGGTCACGGCCGACATCGCCGCGCCACGCACCGCCCGCGGCGCGCTCGCCGCCGTCCGCGACGCCCTGCTACTGGCCGACGAGGAGCAGGGCATATCGATGAGCCAGCACGCATACCTCGACGGTGTCCCGAGCGACACGTTGCCCTATCGGGTCTCGCTCAACTACCTGCCCGACGTCGAACTGCCGCGCACCCTCGGCGAGGCCGCGGTGACGATGCTGCCCCGGATGAGCGAGTTCGGCCTCACCCGCGACATCGTGCTGCTGGCCCGCCGCGAGGCCCGCGCCCTGCGGCTGTCCTTCGCGTACGCCGACGGCGTCGTCGCCCGCGACGGCCTGGAGCGTCTCGCCGACGACGTTGTCGGCATGCTGCACCTTCTCGCCAATGACCTCGACGCACCGCTGCCGCGGACCGCCGCCGGCCTCGACGCACCGCTGCCGCGGACCGCCGTCGACCTCGACGCGGCTGCCCTGCGGGCAAGGGAGAGCTGATGACCACCACCCAGGCCTGGATCCTGCCGGCCGGCGAGCCGGACGGCCCCACGCCAGGCGCCCTCGTGCCCGGCGAAATCACCTTGCCGGAGCCGGGGCCGCATGACGCACTCGTCGAGCCGGTCCTGGTCGGCTGGGAGGGCAACTGCTACCACGCCGTACAGCGCAGCCCGCTCGACATCGTCCGGGCCCGTGGCGAGGAACGCATCGTGCTCGGCAACTCCGGCGTCGTGCGGGTGCTACGCGCGCCGGCCGAGCCGACCCATGAGGTGCTGCGCGAGGGCGACCTCTGCATGATGCAGGCCAACGTCCGCCCGGACCGGTACGGGTACGGGCGCAACGGCGCGGCGTTCGGCTACGACGCCCCCGGCACCATCGGACTGCTGGCCCGCCGCACCGTGATTCCCGGACAGTGCCTGGTGCCGCTGCCACGCGACACCCCGCACACGGCGGAGCAGTGGGCCGCATTCTCCATCCGCTACGTCACCGCCTGGGCGAACTGGCGCGTCGCCTATGGAGCCTGGCGGTTGCAGCTGACCGAGGAGGACCAGGCATTCCCGTACGTGTGGGGGTGGGGCGGCGGCACCACCTTCGCCGAGCTCACGCTGGCGACCCTCCGCGACGGCGCCGACTCCACCATCATCACCTCGCACGACCACCGCATGGCCCTGGCGAAGGAGTACGGCCTGTCCGCGGTCGACCGGCGGGCGTTCCCCGACATCGCCTACGACGAGCAGCGTCGTGACCCGGCCAGCAAGGCCCGGCACCGGGCCTCCCAACAGGCGTTTCTTGACGCGGTGCGGGACGGCACCGATGGCCTCGGCGTCTCGATCTTCGTCGACTATCTCGGCGGCTCGCTGCTGCCCGCCACTCTCAAGGCGCTCGCGCGGCAGGGCGTGATCACCACGGCGGGCTGGCGCGACGGGCTGAAGACGGTCTTCGTCCGCGCCATCGAATGCATCGAGCGGCATCAGCACATCCAGACTCATTACGCCCGGCGCAGCGAAGTCCTGGACGCGATGGCGTTCGGCGAGCGACGTGGCTGGATGCCGCCACCGGTGACGATCAGCACCACGCCGTACGAAGACCTGCCCGCGCTGGTCGAGGACTACGCCGCCAACCGCGTCCCGGCGTACTTCCCGCTAATCCGGGTCAACCGATGACCGGCGCCGGCGACTGATCAGCGAAGCAGAGCCGGCATCGCCGCGGCCAGCATCGGTCGCCAGTCCGGCAGCGGGTCGACGCCCGTCATCGCCCACCGGTCGTGGCCCAGCACGCTGTACGCCGGCCGCCGAGCCGGCCGCCGGAACCGGTCACTGGTGGTCGGCCGCAATCGGTTCGGGTCGAGACCGGCCTCGGCGAAGACCGCCCGAGCCAACCCGTACCAGGTGGTCGACCCGCCAGCGGTGCCGTGATAGACACCGGGGGCAGCCGTGCCGGCCGCGGCCGCGCCCGCCAGCGCGACCGCCTGGCGGGCGAGAGCGTACGACCAGGTCGGCGCCCCCTGCTGGTCGTCGACGACGTCCACGGTGTCTCGTTCGGCGGCCAGCCGCAGCATGGTGCGGACGAAATTGGGGCCGTGGGCTCCGTACAGCCACGTGGTCCGCACGACGTACCCCCCGGCCGCCAGGACTGCCTGTTCACCGAGTGCCTTGCCCCGCCCGTACGCGTTGATCGGTGCGGGCTCCGTCGCTTCGGCGTACGGGAAGGTGGTGCGGCCGTCGAAGACATAGTCGGTGGAGAAGTGGATCAGCCGCTTGCCGGCCGCCTCGGCGAGGTGCCGGACGGCGTGCCCGTTGACCGCGGTGGCCGCCTCCTCGGCGTTCTCGGCGCCGTCCACGTCGGTCCAGGCGGCGGCGTTGAGCACGACATCGGCGGCGGCGACTGCCTCGCGCACTGCCATTTGGTCGGTGACGTCCAGATCGGCGCGGGTCGCGGCCACCGCGTCGGTCTCGCCCACCTTGGCCAGCACTGCGGTGAGGTCCTGGCCGAGCATCCCGGCGGCGCCGGTGACCAGCCAGCGCATCAGGCAGCGCCGCGGGTCTTGAGCGGCTCCCACCAGTCGCGGTTGGCCCGGTACCAGGTGACCGTGGAGGCCAGCCCTTCGTCCAGGCCGACCCTGGGCGCGTACCCCAGTTCGTCGCTGATCTTGGTGATGTCCAGCGAGTACCGGCGGTCGTGGCCCTTGCGGTCGGCAACCGGCCGCACCAGGTCCCAGTCGGCGCCGCACGCCTGGAGCAGTCGGCCGGTCAGCTCGCGGTTGGTCAGCTCGGAGCCGCCTCCGATGTGGTAGATCTCGCCGGATCTGCCTTTCTCCAGCACCAACTGGATGCCCCGGCAATGGTCGGAGACGTGCAGCCAGTCGCGGATGTTGCCGCCGTCGCCGTAGAGCGGCACCGGCATGCCGTCCAGCAGGTTGGTCACGAAGAGCGGGATGATCTTTTCCGGGTACTGGTGCGGCCCGTAGTTGTTGGAGCAGCGGGTGACCACGACGTCCATGCCGTGGGTTCGGTGAGCGGCCAGGGCCAGAAGATCGGAAGAGGCCTTCGAGGCGGCGTACGGCGAGTTGGGCGCGACGGGCCAGGTCTCGGTCCACGAGCCGTGCGCGATGGAACCGTAGACCTCGTCGGTGGAGACGTGCACGAACCGGCCGACGCGGGCGGCCCCGGCCGCGTCGAGCAGCGTCTGGGTGCCCAGAACGTTGGTGGTGACGAACGGGAGGGCCCCGGCGATCGACCTGTCGACATGGGACTCCGCCGCGAAGTGGACGACCGCGTCATGCCCGGGAAGGACGTCACGTACGAGGGTGGAATCTGCGATATCGCCCTGGACAAAGGTAAGGCGAGGATTCTGCATCGGCAGATTCGCGACATTGCCGGAGTAGGACAACAGGTCCAGGACGGTCACCGAGGCGTCCGCCGAACCCGCGTATTCGTCATTCAGAACTGCCCGCACGTAGGCCGAGCCGATGAAGCCGGCGCCGCCCGTCACGAGGATTCGCACAGTCGCCGAGTGTACACGGACGGTCCACTGTGTTTAGCCTTCACGGTGCGCGGAATTCTTCTCGCCGGTGGAACCGGCTCCCGACTTCGGCCGATCACCATGGCCATGTCCAAACAACTAATGCCCATCTTCGACAAACCGATGATCTACTATCCGTTGACCACTCTGGTATCCGCCGGCATCCGGGAGATTCTGGTAATCACCACACCGGAAAGCCAGCCGCATTTCCAGCGGTTGCTGGGTGACGGGAGCCGGTTCGGGCTCAGTCTCTCCTACGCGGAACAGGAGAACCCGGACGGCATCGCGCAGGCGTTCCGGATCGGCGCCGACTTCATCGGCGACGAGCCGGTCGCGCTCGTTCTCGGGGACAACATCTTCCACGGCGTCGGACTCGGCCGGCAGCTGGCCCGGTTCCGGCAGCCCAGCGGCGGGCACATCTTCGCCTACGCGGTCGCGGACCCGCATCGCTACGGGGTCGTGGCCCTCGACGACGCGGGCAAGGTCCTGTCGATCGAGGAGAAGCCCACCCGGCCCAGGTCCAGGTACGCGGTCCCCGGCCTGTACTTCTACGGTCCGGACGTGGTCCAGATCGCGGACAAGCTGGAGCCGAGCGCACGGGGCGAACTCGAGATCACCGCGGTGAACGAGGAGTACCGGCGCCGAGGCCGGCTCGAAGTCACCATCCTCGAGCGCGGCACCGTGTGGCTCGATACCGGGACCTTTCGGTCGATGATCCAAGCCTCCGAGTACGTGCGCGTGATCGAGGAGAGACAGGGCCTGAAGATCGGCTGCGTGGAGGAGGCGGCGTGGCGGCTCGGCCTCATCTCCGACGAACGGTTGCGGGAGCTGGCCGCGCCCCTGATGAAGAGCGGGTACGGCGAGTACCTGGTGATGCTGCTGAACGATCGCGTGCGATGAGGATTTGCCCGCGCAGCACTGCCCTTGCGGCTGAACAAAGTGGACGATTACGCTGCGCCATATGAGCGCCGGCCGCTGCGGCCGTGCTGGACGGGATGGGAGGGGGCTTGACCCTCGACGGATTGAACCGGCAGCCGCAGATCGGAAACACGCGACTTCAGGCGCCGATTGGATTGGCGCCTTTCAATTCGGGCATGTTCGGTCAAGACGGTTCCATCGGCACCGACGGGCTCTCGTTCTACCGGTCTTTCTGCAATGACAGGTTGGGCCTTCTGTGCGTCGGCGGCCTCGCGGTCGCGGCGGCCGGCCGGGCCAACCGGTCATCCATGTGCCTCGACCGCGACGAGCGCGCACACGGCCTTCGCCTGGTGTGCGAAACGGCCCACGCCGCCGGCGTCAAAGTCGCCGTCCAGATCGAACACGCGGGCCGGCAAACCGGGCCCCATGAGACCGGCCTACCCAGCGTCGCGGCCACCGCTGCGCCGTGCCCGGTCGTCGGAGGCTCGCCGAGCGCCCTCTCCCTGGGAGAGATATCGCTGATCGTCGACCAATTCGTACACACTGCGGAGATTGCCGCTCGCGCCGGCGCGGACCTGATCGAGGTGCATGCGGCACACGGCTACCTGCTGTCCGGATTTCTCTCCGCGGCGACCAACACACGCCAGGACCGGTATGGCGGGAACCTGGAGCGCAGGTTCCGCATCGTGCACGAGATCGTCACCCGGGCTCACGCCGCAGTCGGCCACCGCATCGGCATCCGGATCAACGTCCACGAGGACCTTCCTGGTGGCATGACACCCGACCAGGCAATCGCAGGTCTGCGGAATCTGCGCACCAAACTGGCATATATCAGTATTTCCGGCGGCATGTACACCCGCGCCCGCGACGTTATTATTCCGCGCCGCACATTGTCCCGGGCGCTTTGGCGCGACCAGGCCGCGACTGTACGGACGGAGCTCGGCGTGCCGGTGATGATTGCCGGCAATATCGATACACCCGAACTCGCCGCGTCTCTTCTGGAGCACAACGTCTCGGATGTGGTGTTGTTCGGTCGCTCGCTACTCGCGGACCCCGACATGCTGATTTCCGCCACGACCGGTCGTCAAATTCAGCCATGCACGGACTGCGGACAATGCAAATACCACACGAAGGGTTATCCACACATATACTGCCCGTTCCATCCCACGCTACGACCGCTTCGTTCTACCTGGAAACGCCGTCGCACTGATTGACTCGAGGGGCAGCTAATGGGCTGCTGGAAGCAGTCCGGCCACCAGTGCGTCGGTCAAAGTCGGTGCATGCTTGTCTCGCGCAGAGAGCCTGGGGGTGTCGACCGGCCAGGTGATCGCCAACCGAGGATCCAGCGGGTGTACCTCCCGCTCTCGGGCCGGGTCGTAAGCGGTGGAGCAAAGATACGCCACGGTCGCGCTTTCAGTAACCGAGCAGAAACCGTGACCCAGCCCTTCGGAGAGAAACACGGCACGCCTGTCCTTGTCGTCAAGGTAAACCGCATCCCAGCGACCGAAGGTCGCCGATCCGACCCGAAGGTCAACAATCACGTCGAACACTCTCCCCTGGACGCAGGTGACATACTTCGCTTGCCCCGGCGGAACATCCGCGTAATGGATACCACGCACCACACCATGGGCCGAAACAGAAATATTCGCCTGCGCGAACGCGAATGTTTCACCGGTCACCGCCGAGAGATGGTCGGCCCGATACCATTCGAGTAGGACGCCGCGAGCATCGCCGTGCAGTTCAGGAATAATTTCCCAGGCGCCCGATATAGATAGCGGTCGAATGATCACGGTGGAAACCTATCACCCTGCCATTCCTTTGCCGTAAGCGCCGGAGGGCGAAGCCGGCGCGGCCGCACGGTGCGTCATCGTCCAGGGTCGGTACGACCAGTGCTGCCCACCGATCACGGCCTACGATCTGGCCACCCGCTGGCCCGAGGCCGCCTTCCCGATCGTCTCGGCCGCGGGGCACTGCTCGCTCGCGCCCGGCGTCACCCCCGCCTGATCGCGGCCACCACCGAATTCACCGACCGGCTCAGCTGAGCCGAACCTCCCCAGCTGCGGTCCGGCGATCAGCTCGGGCCCAAGTGGGATCGTTCGCCCTCGTGGTCGAGGATGCACAGGATCTCGGCCGGGCCGCCGTTGGAACCGAACGCGTGCGGCACCATCGTCGAGAACTCGGCGGCCTCACCGGCCCGGACCACGATGGTTCGCTCGGCCAGGCGCAGCACCACGGTGCCGGACAGCACCACGAACCAGTCGCGACCCGGATGCACGCGCAGGTCGGCGGGGACGGGGCGGTCGACTCGCAGCTTCGCCACCGTCATGCCGATCGGGGCGCCCTCGCGCGACAGCAACCAGGTGGTGATGCCGCGGTTGTCGTCGTGGTGGGGGCGGATCACCACGTCCTCGTCGCGGCCCGACTCGACCAGTTGGTCCAGTGTCGTGCCCAGGGCCCGCGCGATCGGGGCCAGCTGGTCGAGGGCGATCCGGCGGTGGCCGGTCTCGATCCGGCTCAGCGTCGACGGGCTCAGGTAGCTGCGGGCCGCCAGCTCGTCCAGCGACCAGCCGCGCGCCACCCGCAACCCGCGGATGCGCTGACGAACCAGGGCATCCAACTCGCTGTCTTGCGTCATACGCAAGATTGTATGTCGTATACGCAAGACGGCGGTAGCGTCGGGGACATGGCACACGATCACGCACACGCGCACAGCCACCACGGGGACGGTGACCTCGCCGAGATGCTCGATCTCGACGCCGAGGTCCTGCACGACTACTACCGGGAGGTGATCGGCTGGGCCGGTTCGCTGGTCCCCGATCGCCCTCGCATCGTGGACCTCGGCGCGGGAACCGGCACCGGCACGCTCGCCCTCGCCCGGCAGCTGCCGAACGCCGAACTGACCGCCGTCGACATGGACGAGGACATGCTCGAACGGCTCCGCCACCGCGCCGCCGAGGCCGGCCTGGCCGAGCGCATCCGCACGGTTCGCGCCGACCTGGACGGAGACTGGCCCGGTCTGGGGCCGGCCGACCTCGTCTGGGCGTCGGCGTCGATGCACCACCTGGCCGACCCGGCCCGCACTCTCACCCAGGTCTACGCGACGCTGCGACCCGGCGGGGCCTTCATGATCACCGAGCTGGACGGGTTTCCCCGCTTCCTCACCGATCCGGCCGGGGCGGCCCTCGAGGAGCGCTGCCACGCCGAGCTGGCCCGCTTCCGCCAGGAGGCCGGCCTGCACATGGGTGAGGACTGGGGCGCCCGGCTCAAGGCCGCCGGGTTCGCGCTGGAGGGTGAGCGCCGGTTCGACATCGAGCTGCGACCGCCGCTGCCGCCGAACGCCGTCCGGTATGCCCAGGTGACCCTGCAGCGCACCCGGCAGCGCCTGGCCGACCGCCTCACCGGCGACGAGCTGACCGCGCTGGACGCGGCCGTGGCCGGCGCACCGGACCGCAACGACCTCACCATCCGCGCAACCCGCGACGTCTGGATCGGCCGCCGCCCCTGAGCGCCGCCCGACCAAAAGCCCACCCGGCGACCCCTGAGCGTCGGCCGCCGAAAGCCCACCCAGCAACCGCCGACCGTCACCCAGCCGAAGCCCGCCCAGCAACCGCTGGGCGTCACCCAGCCAAAGCCTGCCCGGCGACCGCTGAAGGGCGACGCGGGCGGGCGATGCATGGCGGAGCCTGCGAGCCCGGCTTCGCCGCCGGGCCCGCCCGGTGGCCGGGCGCGGAGCGTCACCACCCGCCCGGCCGGTCCCTGCGGCGGGGACTGTGCCCAACCCCGTACGGAAAAAGGGCGGCCTTGACACGCTCGGAGCGTGGGCGGAGGATTCCGTTTCAGAAAGCGGCTTTCGTAGAGCGAAAGCACGGCGACGGTTGGGGATGGCATGCGGCTGGTGACATTCGACGCGGGGCGGGTCGGGCGGATCGAGGATGACCTCGTGGTCGAGCTCGATTGCGGGTCTACGCGGGAGTTCTTCGAGCGGGGCGGCGCCGTGCCGGAGACCGGGGAGCGGCCGGCGCTCGACGCGGTGCGGCTGCGGGCGCCCATCGTGCCGAAGAAGTTCTTTCACACGGCCGGTAACTTCGCCGTTCACCACGAAGAGTTGCAGAAGGTCAGCTGGTCGCACCCGGTGCACAAGGGGATCGTGTTCTTCCAGAACGTCGACGCGATCATCGGGCCGGAGGACGACATCGTCTACCCGGAAGGGCTGACCAAGGAACTCGACTACGAGCTCGAGCTGGCAGTGATCATCGGGAAGTCGGGGCGGTGGTTCGGGCCGGAGGAGGCCGTCGACTACATCGCGGGGTACACGGTCTTCAACGACATCACCGCGCGTGACATTCAGCGGCGGGAGATGCAGTCGGGGGTGTTCTCATTTTCGAAGGGCATCGACACGTTCTGCCCGATCGGGCCGTGGATCGTGACCGCCGACGAGGTGCCCGACGCGCAGAAGCTCGCCATGGAGCTGCGGGTCAACGGTGAGGTGCGGCAGACCGGCAACACCGACAACATGGTGCTGTCGATTCCGCACCTGGTCGCACACCACTCGCCGCAGGGCTATTCGGCCGGTGACATCATCACCACCGGCACGATCTCGGGGGTGGCGGCGGTGCAGCCGAACCCGTTCGACTTCTACCTCAAGCCGGGCGACACCGTGGAAGCGGAGATCGCCGGTGTCGGGCTGCTGCGCAACCACGTGGTGCCGTGGAGCGCCGCGCACGACACCCCGCCCTACGCCAGCTCGCTCTACACGGACTGACGGCGATGCGTTTCGGGACTCTCGGCGGGCGGCTCGTCCTGGTGAAGGACGGGCTGGCCCTGGACGTCGAGGACGGCGGCGACGTCAACGCCGCGCTGGGCCGTTTCGACGAGCTCGTGGCGTGGGCGGCGACGGCCGACTTCTCCACCGGCAAGGCTGTCACCGACGCCGAGCTGGGGCCGCCGGTGCCGCATCCCCGCCAGGTGTTCGCGGTGGCGCTCAACTACCGGCCGCACGCCGCGGAGGCCGGCTTCCAGGCGCCCGAGGAGCCGCTGATCTTCACGAAGTTCCCGTCCTGCATCGCCGGGCCGGTCACCGAGGTGACGCTGCCGCCGGGCAAGCCGGACTGGGAGATCGAGGTGGTCGCGGTGATCGGCCGGGGCGGGTACGCCATCCCCCGCGAGCAGGCCTGGTCGGCGATCGCCGGGCTGACCGTGGGGCAGGATCTGTCCGAGCGGGCCTCGCAGCTGCGCGGGACACCCGCCCAGTTCTCGCTGGGCAAGTCGTTCCCGGGGTTCGGGCCGATCGGGCCGGTGGCGGTGACGCCGGACGAGTTCGCCGACCGGGACGACATCGGCTTCGAGTGCCGGCTGGGCGACGAGGTCGTCCAGCACGGGCGGACCAGTCAGATGATCTTCCCGGTGGACGACCTGGTCGCCCGGATCTCGGCGGTCTGCCCGCTGCTGCCGGGAGACCTGATTTTCACCGGTACGCCGGCCGGCGTCGGTAACCGCCGCAATCCACCCCGTTACCTGCAGCCGGGCGAGACGCTGGTCAGCCGGGTGGACGGGATCGGCGAGATCCGGCAGACGTTCCGCTAGGCGGGCTCGCCCGGCAGGGTGAACAGCGGCTTCCACGGGTCGTCCGCGTCGATCGGGAACTCGGTGGACGGCGTGTCGTTCGTCGTCGTCCACCGGGCCTCGTAGGGCAACCCGCCGAAGAGCACCCGCTCGCCGCGGCCGTAGATCGTCGCCGAAGTCCATCTGGCCGTCACCCCGGTGACGGTCACGCTCGGCGACGGCGCCGCGTCCGTCACCGTGACCGGGCCGATCACCGCCCACGGCGTCGGGGTGGAGGTGTAGCCGGTCACCGACGGATCGACCCCGGAGTTGGCCCACTTGGCCTGGTAGACCACGGCGTGCCAGACGACCTTGTAGCCGGTCACGTACAGGGCGGTCAGCCGCCACACCGGGTACGGGCTCGTCGCCGGGTCGTCGGTCGACGGCGACGCGTCGGGGATCGCCACCGCCGCCTGACCGGCCGTGCCCACCGGCAGCCCGGCGAACACCTGGGAGAAGGCGAGGGCGTCCTGTGCCACCCCGCTGCATGTGTTGGCGTGCACCACGACGTTGGTGAAGGTCCCCTTGCACGGCGCGTCGCGGTTCAGCGACCACATCGACACCCGGCCCAGGCCCTTGTCGACCGCGAACGACGCCAGGCCTTCGGCGTCGGCGACGGTGAAGCGCTCGGTGTCGATGTCGTTCTGGCCGATCATCGGGGTGGCGCCGATCCGGGACCACACCTGCGGTGAGGTCAGCTTGACGCCCAGCCGCAGGTAGAGGTCGGTCAGCTGCTTGTGGGTGGCGTTCAGGGCGCTGGTGGTGAGGTCGAGCAAGTCCGGGCCGGTGCCGCCGGTGTTGAAGTCCATCGTCATCACGTTGACACCGCGCAGCGAGACGCCGCCGGAGAGGGTGGTCGCCACCGCGTCGATCCCGTCGGCGGTCAGGCCGTCCGGCGTGACCGGCAGGGTCAGCCACACGTCGAGGGGCTGCTCGGCCTGCAGTGTCTTCAGGGCGGCCGCGCGCCGCTCCAGCGAGGCGGTGTCGGCCACCGCGGTGCCCTCGATGTCCAGGTCGAGCGTGTCCGCGTCGTACCGCTTGATCAGCTGCCGGTAGGCGTCGGTGAGCCGGCTCCGGTCGGTGCAGGCCACCGCGAGCTCGGAGTTGTTGAGCCCGCCGACGCTGAGCATGATGTCGCCGCCGGCCGAGCGGAGCTGGCTGATCCGGCGGTCGAGCTCCAGCGAGGCGGCCGCCTCGTCGGGGGTGTAGGCGCCACCCCAGCTGGGTGCGCAGCCGTCGGTCGGGTCGGCGACCACGAAGGCGAGCGCCACGTCGTTGGCCGGGTTGGCGTCCGGGTCCTGGAACTGGAACGTCGGGGTGAGGGTGACGTCGACGTACGGCACGGCCCACGACTTCGCGGTCGTGCCGGAGGTGTTGCGCACGTGCAGCACCGCCAGGGTGCCGCCGACCCCGAGCGCGGCCACCACCAGCACCAGGAACCCCAGGCGTAGCCAGGACAGCCGCATCACCGGCGGTTCCGGCTCCTGCCAGGAAGGGTCGGCGAGCGGATCGGCCACCAGCGTGCTGTCGCTCACGATCACCAGATCGGCCGGTATCCGGAAGAACTGAACGTCGGTGGCGCTAACCCGGACGCCTCGCCCGGCCGATGGGAGAAGCGGAAGATTGGGGCACACATGCAGCGGCAATGGGGCTCAGATCGCCGGTCCGAGCCGCATCCTCTGGTGGCGCCGCCGGTCTCGGAGGGCCGGATCGCCCGGGGCCGGCTCGCGATCGTGCTGACCATCGGGGTGTGGGCCTGCTACATCGCCTACACGGTGATCGAGCAGTTCGTCGCCGGGCACGCCGACTCGGCGCGGCTGGTGGTCGAGGCGATCGTCTACATGCTGGTGGTGACGGCTCTGGCCGGCTCCGCGACGGCATACCTGATCACCCGGATCGGCTTCTTCTACCGCAGCCGGGCCCATCACCGGGCGCCGCGGATCGCGCTGGACAACTTCCTGGCCGGGCACACCCCGACGGTGACCGTGCTGGTGCCCTCCTACCAGGAGGACGAGCGGGTCATCCGCACCACGCTGCTGTCGGCGGCGCTGCAGGAGTACCCGGGGTTGCGGGTGGTGCTGCTGGTCGACGATCCGCAGCAGCCGAAGACCCGGGCCAACCGCGACCTGCTGCTGGCCGCCCGGGCGCTGCCGGGCCGGCTCGAGGCCGAACTGGCCGTTCCGTTCGAGAAGATCAAGGCGGCGTACGAGCGGTTCCGCGCCGAGGAGAACGGCGACCGGATGCGGGACCTGGCCGCCGAGTACCGGTACGCGGCGGGCTGGCTGGCCGGGCTGGGCGCCCGCCAGGAGATGGTCGACCACACCGACGCGTTCTTCGTCGAGCACATCGTCAACCGGATCGCCGCCGACCTGGCCACCGTCGGGGAGGCGCTGGAGCAGGGCGCCGAGGAGAACGCCGAGCTGCCGGCCGCGCGGCTGGAGCAGCTCTACCGCCGGCTGCTGGCGATCTTCGACTGCGAGCTGAGCGCCTTCGAGCGCAAGCGCTACGTGTCGCTGTCGCACGAGCCGAACAAGGCGATGAACCTCAACAGCTACATCGGCCTGATGGGCAGCGGTTACCAGGAGGTGGCCACCCCGCTGGGGGTCGCGCTGGTGCCGGCCGGGCCGGGGCGGGCCGAGCTGACCGTCCCGGATCCCGATTACGTGCTCACCCTGGACGCCGACAGCGTGATCCTGCCCGAGTACGCCCTGCGCCTGGTGCACCTGCTGGAGCAGGGCGCGCACGCGGCCGACGCGGTGGCGCAGACCCCGTACAGCGCCTATCCCGGCTCGGCGACCCGGATCGAGCGGATCTCCGGCGCCACCACCGACATCCAGCACATCGTGCACCAGGGCATGACGCACTACGGGGCGACGTTCTGGGTGGGCGCGAACGCGGTGATCCGCAAGCGTGCCCTCGACGACATCCGGGAGATCTCCTACGAGGGTGACTGGGAGATCAAACGCTACATTCAGGATCGTACGGTCATCGAGGACACCGAATCGACGATCGACCTCGGGGTGCACGGCTGGACGCTCTACAACTACCCGGAGCGGATGGCCTACAGCGCGACCCCGCCGGACTTCGGTTCGCTGTGCATCCAGCGGCAGCGCTGGGCGAACGGTGGCCTGCTCATCCTGTCGCGGCTGAAGGACCAGTTCCGGGCCCGGCGGGCGCGCGGCGGCAAGAACCGCTTCGGCGAGTACTTCCTGCGGGTCAACTACATGGCGTCGATCTTCTGGAGCTCGGTCTGCCTGCTGATCATGCTGGCCTACCCGTTCAACGCCGACCTGCTCAATCCGATGCTGTTGCTGGTGTCGGTGCCGTACTTCCTGATGATGAGCGCGGACCTGAAATACCTCGGCTACCGGCGCGTGGACATTCTGCGGATCTACGGTTTCAACCTGATCCTGCTCCCGGTCAACCTGTCGGGCAGCTTCGCGTCGCTGCTGCAGTTGCTCACCGGGGAGAAGAGCGCCTTCAAACGTACGCCGAAGGTGCGCGACCGGACGACCACCGCCAGCACCTACCTGCTGGCCCCGATCGCCCTGATCGCCCTGTGCGCCTACACGGTAGTGCAGGACGTGCAGTTGCACCGCTGGGCCAACCTGGTCTTCGCCGGCCTGAACGTCATCCTGTCCACGTACGCGATGGTGGCGTTCGTCGGGGTCGGCAACACGATCGTCGACTTCGCCACGCACATCCGGGACTGGCTCTACCGGCCGGTCAAGCCGAAGCCGCGGACAACCGAGAAGGCGCCGGCCAACGGCCCGGTGACCCTGCCGAACGGCGCGATCGGCGACTGGGCGTCGGTGCTGCACTACCGGTCCGACCGGGGCGGCACGTCCGGCCTGGTCGCGGTGCGCGCGACGCACGCCGAGGACCGCGCGGCCCGCTCCGCCGCGAACTCGTTCGAGGAGTTCACCTTCTTCACCGTCTTCCAGCCGATCGCCGAGCTGGATTCCGGCGAGGTGGTCGGCTACGAGGCACTCACCCGCTTCGCCGACGGCAGCAGCCCGCAGGGTGGCCTGGCCGAGGCGGCCGCGCACGGCATGCAGATCGATCTGGACGCGGCGCTGGTCCGGGCCGCCCTGGCGTCGGCGACCGCACTGCCGCCGGGCACCTGGCTGGCCGTGAACGTCTCCGGCGACCTGCTGCGCCGCAAGCGGGTCCTGGAGCCGCTGCTGGCCGAGGCGAACCGCCCGCTGGTCCTGGACGTCAGCGACGCCGCCGGCGCCGACCTGGCCGGCCTGCCCGACGGCGTACGGGTGGCGATCGACGACGCCGGCGCGGGTTACGACACCCTGGCCCGGCTGGAGGCGGTGAAGCCGAGCTTCGTCAAGCTGGGCCGGGCCACCCTGGCCGGCGTCGAGACCGAGACCGCACGGCAGGCCGCGATCCGTTCCCTGGTCGAGTTCGCCCGGGCCAACGACTGCACGGTGATCGCCGAGGGCATCGAGTCGGCCCAGCAGCGCGACGCGCTGGTCGAGTGCGGCGTACCGCTGGGTCAGGGTTTCTTCCTGGGCCGCCCGGCCCCGGCGGGCCAGGCGGCCGCTTCGGCACACTGACCGCTCAGCCCGGCAGCGGTATCTCCCGCAGCGGCGCCTTGCGCACCTTGTTGGATCCGGTTCGGGGCAGGTCATCCACCACGTCGACGTACTTCGGGATCTTGTAGCGACCGAGCCGGCCGGCCAGGAACGCCCGCAGATCGTCGGCGGTCAGCGACTGCGCCGGGGCCAGCACGACGAACGCCCGCCCCACCTCGCCCCACTTCTCGTCGGGCACCCCGATCACCGCCGCCTCGGCCACCGCCGGATGCTCGAAGATCGCCGACTCCACCTCGGCCGGGTACACGTTCTCCCCGCCGGAGACGAACATGTCCTTGAGCCGGTCGACGATCCGGTAGTGCCCGTCGTCGTCGACCACCGCGATGTCCCCGGTCCGGAACCAGCCGTCCCCGGCGAACGACTGCTCACTGGCGGCCGGGTCGTCCCAGTAGCCGGGCGTGACGTTCGGGCCGCGCACCTGCACCTCCCCCGGCTCGCCGGGATCGGCCGGGCTGAGGTCGGGCCGCACGCAGCGCACGTCGGCGAAGAACACCGGCACACCCGCCGATCCGACGTGATCGGCGCTCTCCGGTGCCTCCAGGAAGGTCGCCCCCGGCGCCGTCTCGGTCATCCCGTAGCCCTGACAGAACGTGAGCCCCCGGGCGAGATAGATCCGGATGAGCTCGGGCGGGATGGAGGCGCCGCCGACGATCAAGTTGCGCACCGAGGTCAGGTCGGCGTCCGCCCACCGCGGCGACTGCGCCAGCCCGGCATACATCGTGGTCACACCGAACATCCAGGTCACCCGATGCTCGGCGATCATGTCGAAGCACTCGTCGGTCCCCCACGACGGCATGATCACCGAGGTGCCGCCCTTGAGGAACGTCGGCAGCAGGCACTGGTTGAGTGCCGCCACGTGGAAGAGGGGCGCGCTGATCAGCGTCACCTCGTCGCCGGCGACATCCACCCCGACCAGCAGGTTGTAGCAGTTCCAGATGACGTTGCCGTGGGTGAGCACGGCGCCCTTCGGGCGTCCCGTCGTCCCCGACGTATAGAGAATGCAGGCCGGCGAGTCGAGGCTCACGGCCACTGCCGCCGCTTCCGGTTCGCCGTCCGCCAGCCATTGCTCGTACGCCGTGAGCGGCACGACCCGCAGCAGCGACGCGACCTGCTTCGACTCCCGCACGGTCGCGGCACACTCCGGCCCGTAGACCAGAACTCCGGCCCCACTGTTCTGCAACTGATAGTCGATCTCGGGCGCGGTGAGCCGGAAGTTGAGCGGCACGAACACGCCGCCGACGACGTAGGTGGCGAACATCGTCTCCACGAACGCCGGGTGGTTGGGCCCCAGATAGGCGACCCGGTCCCCCGGCGCCACCCCGGCCGCCCGCAGCTGCGAGGCGAGCCGCCCGACCCGCGAATGCAGCTCCGCGTAGGTCGTCACCCGATCCCCGAAGATCAGCGCAGCCCGCCCGGGAGAGATGGCCGCGCGCCGCGAGGGCCACGACCCTAATCCGGCGTTACGCATGACTCAGGCGTAGTGCCGGTAGACCGGGCGCGCCACGCAGGCCGGCTTGTCGACCCCGTCGATCTCGACGGTGAAGTCGAAGACGGTCTGCGTGCCGTTGCCGGGCACGTCGTCGACCGAGACCACCTTGGCGCCCAGCCGGATCTTCGAGCCGACCCGCACCGGATTGGGGAAGCGCACCTTGTCGAGCCCGTAGTTGATACCCATCTTGATGCCCTCGATCTTGAGGATCTCGCTGAACAGCGGGATGACCAGCGACAGCGTCAGGTACCCGTGCGCGATCGGCCCGCCGAACGGCCCGGCCGCGGCCCGCTCGACGTCGACGTGGATCCACTGTTGGTCGCCGGTGGCGTCGGCGAACGTGTTGACCCGCTCCTGGGTGATCTCCAGCCAGGAGCTGTGGCCGAGGTCCTTGCCGACGAGCGCCTTGAGCTCGTCGAGGCCGTTGACGGTGATCATGCGGAGGTCTCCTTGGGGGAAAGGCCCAGCAACCGGGCCGCGTTCTCTTTGAGGATCTTGGGACGGACGGCCGGCTTGATCTCGAGCTTCTCGAAGTCGGCCAGCCAGCGATCGGGGGTCAGCACCGGATAGTCCGACCCGAACAGCACCTTGTCCTGCAACAGCGTGTTGGCGTACCGGACGAGTTGCGGCGGGAAGTACTTGGGCGACCACCCGGAGAGGTCGATGTAGACGTACGGCTTGTGGGTGGCGACCGCGAGGGCTTCGTCCTGCCAGGGGAAGGACGGGTGGGCCAGGATGATCCGCAGTTCCGGGAAGTCCACGGCCACGTCGTCGACGAGCATCGGGTTGGAGTAGCGCAGCCGGATCCCGCCGCCACCCGGCACGCCCGCACCGATCCCGGTCTGCCCGGTGTGGAACAGCGCCGGCACCCCGAGTTCCTCGATCGCCTCGTAGAGCGGGTAGGCGATCCGGTCGTCGGGCGAGAACCCCTGCAGCGAGGGGTGGAACTTGAAGCCCCGCACCCCGTACTCGGCGACCAGCCGCCGAGCCTCGCGGACACCGGCGCGCCCCTTGTGCGGGTCGATGCTGGCGAACGGGATCAGCACGTCCGGGTGGGCGGCGCAGGACGACGCGACCTCGGCGTTGGAGATCGCCGGGTGCCCGGTCAGGTGCTCGGCGTCGACCGTGAACACGACCGCCGCCATCGATCGCGAACGGTAGTAGGCGGCCATCTCGTCGATCGTCGGCTGCCGGTGCCCCTGCGCCTTGAAGTACGCCGCCGAGGCCGCCATCAGCGCCGGGCTCAGCGAACTCTGCCCGTCGGCGCCCACCTCGGCGTGCGTGTGCACGTCGATGGCGACGAGTGAGTCGAGGTCCATCGTCACGCCGCCGGTGGTTTCGGGGCGGGGATCCCGTACGTCTCGGGCTCCGAACCGACACCGTTCGCCCAGGCGGAAGCGATCGCCTCGGCGCTCCAACCGCCCTCGGCGAAGGCGACCGCCTTCTCCGACGGGTGTGACCAGAGGGCGAGCCGGTCGCCGCCGATCCCGATCGCCTGCCCGGTGATGTCCTGGGCCGCGCCGGAGGCGAGGAAGACGATCAGCCCGGTGACGTCCTCGACGGTGCCGAGGCCCTCGTCGCGGCGCAGCCACGCGGGGAACGGCTGCCCGGTCCGCTCGGCCTCGTCGATCACCGGCGCGAACGCCGGGATGGTCCGGGTCATCGCGGTCGCCGCCACCGGGACCACCGCGTTGACCGTGATGCCGTTGCGGGCCAGTTCGAGCGCCCAGGTGCGGGCCATCGCGGCGATGCCGGCCTTGGCCGCCGCGTAGTTGGTCTGGCCGAAGTTGCCGCGCTGCCCGGCCGGCGACGAGATCAGGATGATCCGGCCGCCCTCGCCCTGCTCGCGCATCCGCACCGCGGCGGCCCGGGCGCAGGTGAAGGTGCCGCGCAGGTGCACCTTCACGACCTCGTCGAAGTCGTCGTCGCTCATCTTCCACAGCACCCGGTCGCGCAGGATGCCGGCGTTGGTGACCAGCACGTCGAGCCGCCCGAACTGCTCGACCGCGGCCGCGACCAGGGCGTCCGCACTGGCGGTGTCGCCGATGGCGGCGGTCACCCCGAACGCCGCCGGGCCGATCTCCTTCACCGCGGCGGCCACGGCCGCCGCGTCCACGTCGTTCACCACGACCTTGGCGCCGGCCTCGGCGAGAGCTTTGGCGTACGCGAGGCCCAGCCCCCGCCCGCTGCCGGTCACGATGGCCACTTTGCCGGTCAGATTGATGTCGTCCACGTTTCTGAAGTTAGGCGTCTCCTTCACGGCCGTCAAGAATGTGCCTAACATTGGGCCATGCAACCGCAGACCCTGATGCTGATGCTCTTCGGCACGTACGCGCTCGACCGGGGTGCGAGCCTCAGCGCCGGCGGCATCATCGAGGTGCTCGGCCGGGCCGGCGTCTCCACCCACGCCACCCGCTCCACGCTGAGCCGCATGGTCGGCCGTGACCTGCTGCAACGCCGCCCGGTCGGCCGGAAGATGTATTTCGGGCTGACCGAGCGCTCGACCGCGATCCTGCACGACGGCCGCGCCCGCATCTGGCAGGACGGCGCGGTCAACGACCGCTGGGACGGCACCTGGACGCTGCTGAGCTTCTCACTGCCCGAGTCGATGCAGCGCGAGCGGCACGACCTGCGGTCCCGGCTGGCGTGGTCGGGTTTCGGCCCGGTGCAGGGTGGCCTGTGGATCGCCCCCGGCGACGTGCCCGCCCAGCAGATCGTCGCCGAGCTGGGCCTGGCCGCGCACGCCCGGGTCTTCCGGCAGGCGCGGGCCGACGACACCACCGACATCGGAGCCCTGATCGCGGATGCTTACGACCTGTCCGAGCTGGCCGCCCGCTACGAGGAGTTCCTGACCCGGTGGGACAGATCGGAGATGCCGGGCGACCCGCTCGCGGCCCGGCTGACGCTGATCGCCGAATGGCTGGAGGCGATCCGCCGCGACCCCCGGCTGCCCGTCGAGCACCTGCCCGCCGACTGGCCGGCCGGCCGCGCGCAGAAGGTGTTCCGCGACCTCGAGGCCGCATTCCGGGAACCGGCTCAGGCCGTCGCCGACGACCTGCTCGACACGCTATCGTCGTCGGGCTGATCGATCGACGACCGGGAGGGCTTGGCAGATGCGCGACCAGGCCTTCCACGCCTTCTTCGAACGGCACCACCGGGAGCTGTCCGGCCTGGCCTACCTGCTGAGCGGCGATTCCTCGGCCGCCGACGACCTGGCCGCCGACGCGCTCACCGAGGTATGGAAGCACTGGGACCGGGTCAATGCGGCCGGTGACCCCGCCGCGTACGCCCGGGGCATCGTCGCCAATCTCACCCGCAACTGGATCCGCCGGCAGGGCCGCGCCCGGCGCGGCCTGCAGTTGCTCGGCTGGGCCGGCGAGCGCGAGCGGACCCCCGACGTCCCGGCCGTGCTGGACGTGCGCACCGCGCTGAAGCACCTGCCCTACCGCCGGCGCACCTGCGTGGTGCTGCGCTACGCGTTCGACCTGCCCGAGCAGGAAGTCGCCGAGATCCTCGGCATCTCGGTCGGCGCCGTGAAGAGCCAGACCTCCCGCGGCGCGAAACAACTGGCCGACCTGCTGCAGGACACCCGCCTGCCGGACACCCTCGACGGATGGGAGGTGGCCCGGTGAACTCCCCGCACCAGAACTCCCAGCACGAGGATTTCCTTCGCGACGAGATGCGCCAGGCTCTCGACAGCCGCCACCCCGACCGCACGGCGATGCTCAACCGCATCGCCGCCAACCGCGCGGCCGGCCCGAAACCGCGCGGCCGCGTGGCCCGGCTGGCCGGCGCGGCCCTGGCGGTGGCCACGGTGCTGGGCATCGGCGGCGTCGGCAAGTGGGCGCTGGCCGACTCGCAGGACCCGACCCCCGCCGCTCCCCCGGTGGCCACGGCGCCGGCCACCCCCGTCCCCAGCGTGGTGGCCACCGCGACCGCCCCCGCGAGCCGCGAGGTGACCAGCCACCCGCGCACCCAGGCGCCCGACGAGACCACCGCGCCCACCTCGGCCCCCACCCCGTCGGCGAGCCCGGTGCGCGGCCATCCCGGCGACACCCAGGTCGAGAAGGGCACGCTCTGGTCCGACGGCTCGATCGAGGACTCCGGCGACAGCGTGGTGACCCTGCGGGCCGGCGCCGACCTGACCGAGCTGGACCTGACCGTCCGGGTGCCGCTGACGCCCGGCCTGTCCTCGCTGGGCGTCGACTCCGCGGCCGGCACGGTGACCGGCACGGTGACGAAGCAGCCGGACGCCCTGCTCTACCGCTTCACGCTGAAGGCCGGCGCCACGCTGCCGGCCGGCGAGTACAAATTCACCGCGAAGTGGGGCGGCGGCGACCGCAACGCGGCCGACGACACCTACGAGGCGTACGCGACGTCGGTCGAACGCAAGCGCATCCACATCTACGGCAACTTCGCCCCGAGGGACTAGCCCGGTGTTCGCGGTGTCCACGCTCGGCTGCCCCGGGCTCCCGCTGCCGCAGGTCGGCGCGCTGCTGCGCCGGCACGGCGTCGGCGCGCTGCAGCTGCGCTGCGCCGCCGACGAACCGGTCCATGTCGGCCTGAACGCGGCGGCCCGTTCCGGGGTGCGCCGTGACCTGCGCGCCGCCGGCCTGACCCTGATCGGCCTGGCGACCTACGTCCGGCTGGCCGACGGCGCCCCCGGCCTCACCGAGCACCTGCGGCTGGCCCAGGATCTGGGCGCCCCCGCCCTGCGCCTGATGCCCGGCGGCCCCGACCCGCTGCGCACCGGCCCGATGTCACCGGTCCCGGCCGACGTCTTCGACCGGGCCGCCGAGGCGCTGGCCGACGCCGCGGCCCGGGCCGCCGGCAGTGGCGTCCGCCTGCTGGTCGAGACCCACGACGCTTTCCTGCGCGGCGCCGACCTGCGCCGCCTGCTGGAGGCCGCCGCCGTCCGGCCGCCGGCCGTGGGCGCGATCTGGGACGCCATGCATCCGTGGCGGGCGGGGGAAACCCCGGCCGAGACCGTCGCCGCGCTGGCCCCCTGGCTCGCCGAGATCCAGATCAAGGACGCCGCCTCGGCCGAGGACCGCACTCCCCTGGTCCCCGGCACCGGCGCGGTCCCCGGCCGCGAGGTCCTGGATCTGGCCCGGGCCGCCGGTTACGCCGGCCCGGTCGTCCTGGAGCACGAGGCCCGCTGGTACCCGGACGCCGCCCCGATCGACGACGCCATCGACGGCGCACTCGCCCTGCTGACCCGGGGCTAGTGTCCGGAGTCAAACGTTTGGACCAGCGCGACGGACGGGACGGGACCCCAGCCCCGGCTTCCTCGCACTTTCGAGATCTTTTCCGTACGGGCCGGCTCAGTCCCGTGGCACGCGGTCCCGGCCGGTGCACCTCACCCTCCGCGCGCCCGCTACGGGCGGGCCCGGCCCGCCCCTGGCTACCTCGGATCTTGTGGACTCCCGTGCGGACAGAGCGGCAAGTCCACAAGGTCTGCGATGCCGGGCGCACGGCAGGGCATCGGCTGCGTCACCGCGGGCCGGATACCCGCCGAACCCCTGCGGGCAGAGCGGTGGGTAGAGCAAGGCGTGGCCGTGTGGTTGCGCGAGAGTCGCGGCACGTGCCGGTGTTGCAGGCTGGTCGCGGGGTGGCGGCGGTCGGGGGTGGTTGCGGTTGTTGACGGTGTTGCCCGTACCGGAAAAGGTCTTGATTCTCGCGACCCTGACCTCAAAAGGCGTCTAGCGCCGCCGCCCGAGCTTTGCCGCGGCCGGGTCGGCGGCCGTCGTCGCCGACGGGTCCGGCTGGGGCAGTGGCTCGCACCGCTTGTCGGAGCGGCTGCCGTTCAGGCGCCGGGGCAGCGAGCCGTCCCGCAGGTAGGCCGCCACCGCATCGTCGGTGCAGGCGACCCCGTTCAGCGAGGCCGCGTGGGTGGAGCCGCCCACCCCCTCGATCAGGACCGACCGGGGGAAGCGGCGGCGCGCCTCGAGAGCACCCGAGAACGGAGTGGCCGCGTCGAACGTCTCGCTGAGCAGCAGCACCGGCGGCGCCTGACCGCCGTCGATCCGGGCCGGGTCGGCGGCCCGGGCCGGCCAGAACAGGCAGGGCGCGTTGAACCACACGTTCGCCCACGTCTCGTACGGGGCCACGCGATGCAGCCGGGTCGCGTCGCGCTTCCAGGTCGCGTAGTCGCGCGGCCACTTCGAGTCGGTGCACACGGTGGCCAGGTAGCCGGCGGTGCCGTTGTCACCGCCGGGCTCCTGCGGGTAGGCGCTGTCGTACAGGTCCTTGACCGGCCCGGGGTCGTCGTCGTTGATCAGGGCCGCGAAGGCGGCCGCGTCGTCGGCCCAGCCGAGCACGCCGTAGCCGGCGTCGAGGAGGGCGTCGCTGAGCTCGTCCGGCCCGATCACCCCGCCGGCCGGCGCCCTGCGCAGCCTGGCTTCCTCGGCGTAGTAGGTCCTCTCCACGGCCGCGCCGGAGGTGCCCAGGTGGTAGATGTCGTCGTGCTTGGCGATCCAGTCGAAGAACAGGCCCATGTTGCGGTCGAAGCCCGGGTCCTGGTCGAGGTTCTGCCCGCGGTATCCGAGGCGCCCCGGGTCGGCGACGCCGTCCAGGACCATCCGGCGGACGTTGCCGGGGAACCGGGTGGCGTAGAGCTGACCGAGGTACGAGCCGTACGAGAAGCCGTAGAAATTGATCTTCGGGGCGGCCAGGGCCCGGCGGATGTGGTCGATGTCCTGCACGATGTCGGTGCCGCGCAGATGGTCGAGCAGGGCACCGCCGGCCCGGCCGCACTTGGCGGCGTAGTCACGCGAGCGGTCGAGCCACGCTTTCTCGATCGTCCTGGTGAGCGGCACGTAGTAGGGCCGGTGGTAGCCGTTGACCGCCGGGTCGCAGGTCAGTGCCGGGCTGCTCGCGCCGACGCCGCGCGGGTCGAAGCCGATCCAGTCGTAGCGGCCGCCGACCTCGCCCGGGACGGACGCGCCGAGCGTGGCCAAACCGAGTCCGGGCGCTCCGGGACCGCCCGGGTTGACCAGCATGACGCCCTGGTAGGCGCTGTCCGGCGAGGTGTGCCGCACCCGGGACAGGGCGAGCGTGAGTTTCGCGCCGGACGGCCGGGCGTGGTCGACCGGCACGGTCAGCCGGGTGCACTGGGCGCCCGCCTCGATCAGGCCCTCGTCCGTGCACGCCGTCCAGACGAGGCCGGTTGCCGCCTCGGCACCCGGGGCGAGCAGTCCGGCGGTCACCAGCAGCGCACCCACCGCGACCGCCGTCAGCACCTTCTTCATGGCCAACGTCTCACATTCCGCCGGAAAACAACGAACGACGTGCCCGGTACGGGCACGTCGCGTGATGCCGGTGACGCTATCGCGGGCCGGGGCGCCTCCGCGCCGCCCGGACGGATCGAGCAGTTTGCCCGATCATCGGTCATCCGTCCGGGTGCTCAGATCGTCTGCTCCACCTTGATCACGACGGCGGTGGCGTTGTCCGCGCCGCCCGCCTCGAGAGTGTCCGCGAGGATGAGGTGGACAGCCGCGGCCGGGTCGGGTTCGGTGCCGAGCACCTGGTTGAGGCGCTCGTAGGTGACCTGGTCGGCGACCCCGTCCGTGCACAGCAGATAGACGTCGCCGGCCAGCAGGTCGACGTTCAGGATGTCCGGTGACGGGTCCTGGGGGTGACCGACGTAGCGGGTCAGCCGGTACCGCGCCATCTTGGCCTCGTCCGAGTCGGCGGTGAACCAGCCGTGCAGGAGGCCGAGCCAGGCGATCGTGTGGTCGACGGTCAGCAGCTCCAGCAGGCCCTCGCGCAGCCGGTAGGCCCGGGAGTCGCCCATCTGCACGATCCACGCCGACTCCTCGGCGGCGAGCGCGACGAACGCGGTCAGGGTGCAGCCGGTCAGCTCGTCCAGGGTGCGGGCGGCTCGGCGTACCTCGGCCTGGGCGGAGGCGACCGCCTGCCGCAGCGCGGCCGGGGCGGGAGCCGACTCGGCGCGCGCGAAGACGTCGACCGCCGTCCGCCCGGCGGCGGCGCTGCCGGCGCCGGCACCCATGCCGTCGGCCAGGACCGCCAGCGGACGGCCGGGTTCCAGGTGTACGACGTCGTAGTTGTCGTCGTAGTGGTTGCCCACCACGCTGCCGGCCGCCGCGGTGAGCCGATGCCCGGCGGCCGTCCAGGCGACCTTCTGAATGTCCACCCGATCTTCTTAGCTCACTTCGGTGTGCAGGACGGCCCGGGCCGCCGCAACCAGCCCGTCGGCGTCGTCGGCGTGGAAGCGGATCTGGGTGACCGGCTCGCCGCGGGTCTTCTTCACCGGCACGACGAGCGGCCGCGCGAGGACCAGGTCGACCGTCGTCCCGCTCGCCATGCCGAGCGACAGCACACCGTCCTCGACCTGGGTCTGCCCGCCGGGCGGCATCGACCGGGGCCGGACCCGGATCGACTCGACGTCGGGCCAGGCGATCGGGAGGTCGAGGGTGATGCTGTTGCGGATGCGCAGCCCGTCCGGCCCGACCAGGTGCGGGTAGACGCGCATGGTGGCGAGCAGGCCGACCATCCAGAACAGCCCGTAGCAGCCGATGATCACCGAGATGACCCGGACGGTCTCCCACGGCAGCATGAGATGCAGGATCGGGATCTCGATGGCCGAGACGAACAGCAGCACCGCCAGGATCATCGTCACGGCCCCGGAGTAGTGGAAGCGGGCGGTGCCGGCCGGGAGCCGCGGCGGGCGGCGGAGGACCCAGCGGAACAGGGCGATCCACAGGCGGATCTCGTACCTGATGACGAACTTGACGAGGCGCATCAGAACGGGCTCCTCAGGCCGAGGGCGTGCAGGGTGCCCAGCACGTCGTCGAGCCCCGCGACCAGGCCGTCGAACCGCTCCGGGGGCATGGCGGCGAACAGCTGCCGGCTGAACTCGCGCTGCTGGGCGATCAGCGAGTCGACGGCGGCCGTGCCTTTCGGGGTGAAGGTCACCAGCACGGCTCGCCGGTCGCCCGGGTCCGGCTCGCGGGTGACGAAGCCGGTCGCGACGAGGCCGTCGACAAGCCCGGTCACCGTGCGCGGGCTGACCTGCATGGCGGCGGCGATGGCCTGCTGCGGGCACGGGCCGATGCGGCGCAGGGTCCAGAGCAGCGAGGTGCGGGACGGGGTGAGCCCGTCGGTGGCCAGCCCGCGCTGCATGTCGTCGTTGAGCATGACCGTGAGCAGCAGCAACCGGTCCAGGGCGGCGTTATATGAGTCATCATCATAATGAGCCATGCTCACTATCGTACCGGAAAAAACACCAGGCCCCGCTCCTCGTGGGAAGAGAGCGGGGCCCGGCGTTTATGGGGGCGGGTAACGCGGGGGGTGTTACTAGAGCGCCGGGTAGGCGTTGGCCATCAGCTGCTGGAACTGGGCCGAGAACCACGCACCGGAGATCGGCGCGTTGGGCAGCGCACCCGACATGCTGTTGCCGTTGCGGGCGTTACCGGTGTACGTCGGGTCGCACATCCGGTCGAAGCCCTTGCCCTCGTCGTTCGGGATCAGCGAGGAGGAACCGTCGGACTCACCCGGGGGCTTGACCCAGACGTACGCGTCGATGCCGGTGGCCGGAGCGGCCTTCGGACGCTCGCCGAGACCCGCACCGGACTGGTTGCACCAGTTACCGGCGTGGATGCGGCGGTCGATGCGCGACTCGTTGACGTAGGTGTCGACGACCGTCGAGGAGCTCGCCTTGGTCGGCCGGGCCGAACCGCCCCAGCCGTTGCGGGAGGTGTCGATCAGCATGCCGATGTTCGAGTTGAAGCCGACCGAGACCAGCTTCGTCCGGAACGCCTGGGCGAACGTCAGTTCGTCGGTGTACTGGTTCCAGTCGACCCACTTGGACTGCCGGACGCTGGTGCCGCCGACCGTGGTGGTGGGCTGCACGTACGGCTCCTGCAGGGCCGAGTAGTTCGCCGTGTTGGTGATGAACCCGGTGACGTTGTTGACACTGCCGGAGGCCTGCGCGGCCTGCAGCATGATGTCGGCGGTCGGGCCGAAGTTCGAGTCCCAGCCGATCCAGCCGTGGTGCGCCGCGTCCACGTAGTTGTACGAGTTGGCGAGCGCGCCGAGCTTGTTCAGGGCGTAACCGACACCCTGCACGTACCCGCCGTTGGCCTTCATCGTGTCGCACGTCGCCGTGCCGCCGGCCTGGCCGGAGGTGTTGGTGACGAGGTTCGGCAGCGAGTCGATCTCGACGATGTTGATGATCCGCAGCGACGCGTACTTGGCGTCCGCCTCGATCGCCGCGATCGGGTCGATGTACTCCGACTTGTAGCGGGGCAGGTCGTTGACGCCCAGCTCACCGTTGGAGGCGAGCGCGGCGCAGTCCCGGCCGGGCAGGTTGTAGATCACGAACTGGATGTAGCCGGCGTTCTGCGCGAGCGCGGCGTCCAGGTGGTCGCGAACACCCATCGAACCGTTGGAGCTGCTGTCGTCGGTGCCCTCGATGGCGGCGATCCGGTCCAGCCAGACAGCGGTCGGGTTGTTCGAGACGCGGCTGCCACCGGCCTCGGCGTCGGCCTTGGCCTTCCACTCCGGGTTCACGTAGCCCTTGGCACCCGAGTACGGGTTGTCGACCTTGGCGCCCGGGTTACCGGTCGGGCCGCTGGTCGGCGGGGTGGTGGGCGGCGTGGTCGGGGTGGTGGTGGGCGGCGTCGTGGGCCCGGTGGTCGGCGACGTGGTCGGGGCGCTGCCCGTACAGGCCGTACCGTTGAGCTTGAACGACGACGGCGCGGTGTTCGTGCCGGAGTAGTTGGCGTTGAAGCCGAAGTTGGCGGTGGCGTTGGTGCCGAGCGCCGGGGACCAGGACGGGTTGGCCGCCGTGACGTTCGCACCGGACTGGGTGATGGTGGCACTCCAGCCCTGGGTGACCTGTTGGTTGCCCGGGAAAGCCCAGGTAACGTTCCAGCCGTTCGAGATCGGGTCGCCCAGGTTGGTGACGGTGACGTTCGCGGTGAAGCCAGTGGACCACTGGTTCACCGAGTAGTCGACCCGGCAACCGGCGGCCGCACTCGCGCTGGTGGCGGCAAAGATGCCGACACCGGCGACCAGTGAGGCCGCGGCGGCCGCGGTCAGTCCGCGGATGAGGACAGGTCTCATGTGGTGGCTCCTCGAGACATGCGACGGCGCCCCTTGGCGCCCGGGGGATCAGCCGTTCGCGTATCGAGGGGCATCGCTCCCGGCTGTTCGCACAGCATTACATGGGAGCGCTCCCACCGCAATCACTCAGATACTCCTCGGAAACATTTGTTGGATCCTCCGAGGTCCTCGGCGGTAGGGGCCACGGCATGCCGCGGCAGATCGCTGGCCCGGGTGTCGTATAACGGGCGCATGCGGATTTTCGAACTGCTCGAGGCGTTGGAAGAGGTCCCCTCCGCCCAGGTGAAAGTCCGCCGCGGCGCGGTCAACATCCACCAGCCGGCCCTGGGCGAAACCGCCGTCGTGGAGCCGGACGACGTCACCGAGGCGGCCGCGGTCTTCGTGCCGACCGGTGAGCCCGCCGTCCAGCTGGAGATCCGCCGGCACCGCGAGATCCTCCCGCTGATCGTCACCACCGACGACTTCGTCTTCACCCCGGTCTACGCCGACGCCGTGCTCGACGAGGGCGCCGAGCTGCGGGTCCCCGCGATGCCCAGCCTGATCGCCTACTCCGAGATGCACCGCGACGTGCGGGCCTTCGGCAAGGCGCAGGACGAGGAGGGCCTCGAGGCGGACATGCTGGCCGCCACCCTGCTGGCCCACCGCTGCTTCCTGGCCGGCGCGATCCGGGTCGGCCTCTGGCCGGTCCGCGCGGCCGCCTGGTGGGAATACGCGAACGCCCGCATCGCCCCGCGCCTGTCACTGCCACCGTTCCGCCCCGATGAGATCTGGGACGACCTGATGGCCGACGTCACCGAGGCACGGCGACAGACCGAACAGGCAAAAACCTTTTAGCCGTACGGTGTTCCCCTCCCCCAAACGCACAGCGGCGTCCCGGCGAGGGGCCCGGCCTCGCTGCACCGAAAGGCCGTCCCCCGCCTGCGGGCGGGGTGTCAGGCCGGGATAACCGATGGCCGGCTCGACCAGGGAAAATTGATCCACTTGTCGGTGCGGGACCAGACATACTCGCACCGCACGATCGAGCGCGGCTTCTCGTAGATCACCGCGCAGCGAGCCTCGGCCACATGCCCCTCGCAGTAGTCGCGAACCAGCTTGAGGGTGGCGCCGGTGTCGGCGACGTCGTCGACGATGAGCACGGTCGCGCCGGACAGGTCCACGGTCTGCGGCACCGGCGGCAGCATCACCGGCAGGTCCAGCCGCTCGTCGACCCCGGTGTAGAACTCGACGTTGACCAGATGCAGGTTCTTGACGTCGAGGGCATAACTGACCGCCCCGGCCGGAAGCAGCCCACCGCGGGCGATCGCCAGGATCAGGTCGGGCCGATAGCCGTCATCGACGACCTGCTGCGCCAGCTCACGGCCGGCCCGCCCGAAGTCGTCCCAGGTCAACGTCTCCCGCTCGGTCATGCCGCTCCCCACTGGCTCACTTCCCACCCTTGCGCGCCGCCCGGTTGGAGCGCCACGACTCGTAATGATCCAGCACGGTCTCCGCGGTCGGCCGATCGGTAAGCCCCAGTTCGCCGACGCCGCGCCGGTTGTCGACCGGGAAGCCGGGGAGGAAGAACGTGGCGGTCGCGGAGAGCAGGGCGGCCGCGGCGATGACGAGGCGCGGGCAGGACCAGGCCGCCGCGATACCGCCGAGCAGGGCGCCCAGCGTGGTAGCGCCGTAGGAGAGGCTCTTGACCACGGCGTTGACCCGGCCCAGCAGCTGGGTGGGGGTGATCGCCTGGCGGATCGCGGACCTCGGTGTCCGAGGCGTGCAGCGCCTCGAGTGCCAGCAGCGGGAGCGCGACCAGGGACAGTGCCCCGCCGGCCGCGCTGATCGTGTCGTCGGTCCAGAACAGCCGGAACCGGCGATGACGCCACACCCCCGTCGCCACCCGAACAGGTAGTCAGGCGGCGACCGGCGGTGCACGTCAGGGCAGGTCGAAGGTGGCCACCACCGGCGCGTGGTCGGACTCGGGGTACTTGCGGTCGGTGGCGAAGGACTGGGACTCGTCGTGCAGGAGCTCGTTGTGGATCTCCGAGCCGCGGTAGAAGGCGAGCAGGTTGCGGGTCACCAGCATGTGGTCGAGCATGTTGCCCTGGCCCTGGTGGAACAGCGTGTACCGGCTCGACTCCGGGACGGTCTGCTCGATCGGGACGAGCACCCGGCCGGAGAGCGCGCCGTTGCCGGTGTCCTCCACCTGGCCGCGGATGGCCAGCACCGGGATCTCCTCGGGGGTGGCGTTGAAGTCGCCGCCGACGACGATGCGGGCGTCGGGGTCGCGGTCGAGGATCTGGTCGACCAGGCGGCGCACCTCGAGGGCCTGGCCCATGCGTTTCATCGAGGAGATGAAGGCGCCCTCGGCCCACGAGTCGGCGCTGCGCCAGGTGAACGAGTCGACCATCTGGCCGGGGATGTCGGTGGGCAGCTTCGACTTGAGGTGCACGTTGATCACGTGCAGCGGGCGGCCGCCGGCGTTGAGCTCGACGTGCAGGATGGGGCGTTCGACGCCGATCTCGATGGCGAACTGGTCGGGTGGGGTGGCGGTGAGCCGGCGGTAGGTGGGCGCGGCGACCAGCTCGTTGCGCAGCTGCTGGCGGGAGAGCACCGGCAGGTGGGTGGCGACGACCAGGTTGCGCTCGTTGTAGACGCCGTCGTCCTTGGGCTTGGTGCTGACGAGCTCGGCGTCGGCCAGGTTGGTGCTTCCCAGCAAGGAGCGCAGGGCGTGCAGGGCGCGCGGCTGGCCGGGCCGTTCCTGCCCGTGCACTTCCTGGAAGAGGGCGATGTCGGCGCGCAGCCGCTGGATCTGCGGCCGCATGAGGACGATCCGGTCGGCCAGGTCCGGGGTCTCGTCGAAGTTCTCGAGGTTGAACGTCGAGATGCGCAGTTCCGTCATGCCGTCAAAGTAAGCCCGTGAGCAGCGCAAACGCCCGAATGTGTCGTAGATCGTCCAGCATGGAGCGGGGTCGATGGGTCGGCCCCGCTCCATCCGGATCTAGCTGCCGGAGACGAACAGCTGCTGGATCTCGGCGGCGGACAGCGCCCGGTCGTACAGGTGCACCTGGTCGGCCACCCCGTCGAGGTAGTCGACCGGGTTACCGCCGTACTTGCCGCGCCCGATCACCGTGTTGCCGGTCGGCGCCGCCTGCGGCATGCACGCGCCGGCCGTGCCGGCGAGCGCCCCGTCGACGTAGAGCCGCAGCTCGCCCTTGACGGTGTCGCGCACCCCGACCAGGTGGTACCACTGGCCGACCGCCGGCTTGAACCCGGCGAGCGCCCGTACGCCGGCGAAGCTCATCGCGAACTTCTGGTCGGCGCCGGAGTACTGCAGGAAGAAGTCGCTGTTCGACGGCCCGTCCTGGCTGATGATCGTCTGGAAGGCGCCGTCGGCCTTGTCGAGCTTCACCCAGGCCGCCGCCGAGTAGTCGGAGGCGGTGTTCAGCACCGGTTTCCCGGCGTCGAGGTACTGAGTACCTCCGTCGAACGAGACGCCCTGCCCGTTATGTCCGTCCACGAACCCAGGCCCGCCGACCGGGGTCAGCGACCCGAACGACCCGTCGAGCGGCCAGAACGCGATCCCGGTCAGGCCGGGCGTCCCGGCCGGCGGCTGCGGCACGTTGGCCCCGGACCCGTCGGCCGAGGCGATGATCTTCTTGTTGATCGCCCGCACCTGCCGCAGGTCCATCTTGGCGAGTTGCCGGTCGTAGGTGAAGAAGCCGTTCAGCTCCCCCTCGACGTCGGTGATCTGGGTGTAGATGGCGGCGCTGATCCCACAGTACTTGGCCGAGGTGATCACCGCCTCCTGATTGGCCACGTATTTGGCGGTCAACACCGAAGAATCCGGTTCCATCTCGTACGCCTGACCGTCCCCGAACCACATGTGGTTGGACGTCTTGAGCCCGAACCCGCCGTGCTCACCGTCGATGGCGACCCGGGTGCCGGAGGGCGCCGGTGTGGCCGGCCCGAGGTACTGATGGAAGTCGATCACGTCACCCGCGCCGGAGTCGCCGTGCGAGTTGCAGCAGTTCACCCCGCTGTGCGCGTTGACCAGCCGGGACGGGTCCTGCTCCTGCACCGACGTGGCGATCCGCCCGGTGTCCTCCCGGCTCCACTCGCCCCAGCCCTCGTTGAACGGCACCCAGGCGATGATCGAGGTCCAGGACTGGTGTTCGCGAACCATCTCGTGCAGCTCGGACTCGAACTGCGGACGCCACTCGACCGGGATCGGCCCGGTGTTGGCGGCCGGCATGTCCTGCCAGACCAGCAGGCCGAGCTTGTCGGCCCAGTAGTACCAGCGGTCCGGTTCGACCTTGATGTGCTTGCGCACCGCGTTGAAGCCCATCGCCTTGTCCTGCTCGAGGTCCCAGCGCAGGGCCGCGTCGGTGGGCGCGGTGTTCAGCCCGTCCGGCCAGAACCCCTGGTCGAGGTTGGCCTGGTTGAACAGGATCTTCCCGTTGAGGGTGATCCGCAGCTTCCCGTCGGCACCGGCCGCGGTGCCGACCTCGCGCATCCCGAAGTACGAGCCGACCGAGTCGACGGTCCGGCCGTTCGAGATCAGCGAAACCGACAGGTCGTAGAGGTACGGATGGTCCGGCGACCAGAGGCGGGCGCGCGGCACCGGCACGGTCAGCACGGTGTCGGCCGCCCCGACGAGCGAGCCGCCACCCTTCACGGAGACCCGCGCGCTGAGACCCGTACCCCCCGAGGTGTTGACCTTGATCTTGACGTTGCCGCCGGAGACCGAGGGTGTGATGCCGAGCGAGGTGATCGAGGCGGCCGGCACCGGTTCCATCCAGACCGTCCGCCAGATGCCGGAACTGCCCTGGTAGAAGATGCCGCGGTCGCCGGTGCGGCGCTGCTTGCCGATCGGCTGGCCGGTGGCGTCGGTGAGGTCCTCGGCCCAGACGATCAGCTCCTGCGGCCCGGTGGTGAGCGCGTCGGTGACGTCGACGTCGAACCCGTCGTAACCGCCGCGGTGGGTGGTGACCTGGACGCCGTTCACATACACCCGGGCGTCGTAGTCGACCGCCCCGAAGTGCAGCTGGAGCCGGTTGCCGCTGCCCACCTTCCAGCCGGCCGGGACGGTGAAGGTGCGGCGGTACCACATGCGATCTTCGTGGCGCTGAATGCCGGAAAGGGCAGATTCGATGGGGTACGGGACGAGAACGCGCTCGCCCAGCGACTTACCGGCCGGCACCGCCTCGCCGGTGTTCGCCTTGGCGAACTCCCAGACCCCGTTGAGGTTCTGCCAGCGGTCCCGGGTGAGCTGCGGCCGCGGGTACTCGGGCAGGGCGTTGTTCGGTCCGACCTTGTTGGTCCAGGGGGTGGCCAGCGGCGGGATGCCGGCGTGCCAGGCGGTGGGGTCGGCCCGCACCGCGGAGGTGAGTGCGGCCGGGGCGGCCGCGTCACCGGCGCCGGGCGCGCTGCTGGCGGGGGCCGAGGAGAAGCTCAGGAGGAGGGCGGAGGCGGACGCGGCGGCCAGTAGCCACCGGCCCCGGACATGTTTTGTCACGCGCGTTTTCCCTTCGGAGCGGAAGAGTGCGCTCGTGTTTCACCATGAGCCAACACAGCTCAACAACATTGCTCAGGTTTCGTCAAGGTTTCATGGCGATCTATGTACAAGGAGGCAAGGCGCAACCGAACTGCGACCGGCCCTGCGCGGATGGCCACTCAACCGCCCGCCGGCAGTGCCGACCTTTAGGGCCATGAGCGTGAGCAGTGGTGTGCGGCCGATGGGCGCCGCACCGGCGACACCGGTGGCGCACAGCGCCCCCGGCGACCCGCAGGATGCCCTGCTCGCCGGCCTGGTCGCGTTCATGACCAAGGACACCCCGTCCGTCCAGCACGTGCTCGACCTGGTCGAACCCTTCCTGCAGAAGGCGGCCGGGCTGACCGCCGCGACCGTCTTCGAGCTCGACTCCGAGACCGGCCTGCTCAACCCGACCGCCCGGGTCGGCGCGGCCGGCGGCCGGGACCTGCTCACCGCGGGCAAGGTGTTCCGGATGGCGGCCGGCGCCGCACCGCTGGTCGACGGCGAGCGGATGGCGATCCGGCTGCGTATCGGCGGGCAGACCGTCGGCGTGCTGCTGCTCACCGGCACCGACCTGACCGCGCTGCGCCCGGAGACGCTCTCCTCGCTCGCCCTGCACTTCGCCACCACGCTGCAGGGCATCGCGGCGGAGAAGCAGCGGCAGTTCCTGTCGCACGTCTCCACCACCATCCGGCGGCTGTTCGAGCAGGGCATGGCGGCCACCAGTGTCGAGGCGGCCGGACGCACCCTGGTCACCTGCTCGGCCGAGGCGTTCCGCTCCGACTTCGCCGCGCTGTGCCTGGTCGACGGCGACGGCAACATCCGGTACGTGCACAGCGTCGGCCTGCCCGACGGCGACACCCGCTTCCGGCACCTGATCGGCAGCGCCGCCACCGACTCCCCGGTGTGGCGGGCGATCAGCGAGGGCCAGCCCGCGCTGGTCTCGGACAGCACCGCCGCCGCCGTGCTGACCGGCGGTTTCGTGCGCACCATGGGCCTCAAGTCGTACATTGCGATCCCGATGATGTCCGGCCAGGGGTGCGTCGGCATGATCCTGTGCGGCGACGCCGACCGGACCCGCGACTGGACCAGCCGCGACCGCATCCTGGCCGAGCAGCTCTCGGTCGAGGGCGCGCTGATCGTCGACAGCGCCGGCATGCGCCAGGCCGCCCAGGCGCACGTGGCGCAGCTGAGCCACCAGGCCTTCCACGATTCGCTGACCGGCCTGCCGAACCGCTCCTACCTGCTGGAACGTGCCGAGCACGCGGTCGCCTCGGCCGCCTCGACCGGCGGCCGGGTCGCCCTCATGCTGCTCGACCTCAACGGCTTCAAGGAGGTCAACGACACCGCCGGGCACCAGGCCGGCGACGAGTTGCTGCAGCAGGTGGCCAAGCGGCTGCTCGGGACGGTGCGCGACAACGACGTGGTGTCCCGCCTCGGCGGCGACGAGTTCGCGATCCTGCTGACCCACGACCCGGACGAGGAGATCGCGACCAGGGTGGCCGGGCGCATCGTGGACCGGCTGCGCGAGCCGTTCGGCATCGACGGCGCGCAGGTACGGATCGGCGGCAGCGTCGGCATCGCGCTCTACCCCGACGACGCGGACGCCTACGACGACCTGATGCGCGGCGCCGACACGGCGATGTACGACGCCAAGCGGGAGACGAAGGAACTTGGCGGCGGCAGCCGCCGCGCCCAGCGGGACGCGGCCTAGGTACCACGTTCAGGCGGCGGCTTTGGGCACCTCGGAGGTGGCGCCGACGTCGTTGCCGTACTGGCCGACCTTGCCTTGCACCATCCGCTCGGCAGTAGCCAGGCCGGTCGCGACCTGGCCCTTCGGGAATCCGGCGTTGTCAATGGTCGAGATCGTCCCGGCCAGTTTCGGGGTGCGCCGGACGGCGGCGATGAGATTGCCGTCGCCCGGGCCGAAGCCGGCTATGACGAGTGGCTTGTTCAGGCTGAACTGGGTCGACAAGGTGACTGCTGATCGGTTCATCTCGGTTGCGTGTTTGTCGGAGAACGGTTCGCCCGAGATGATGACGGCGCCCTCAGCGCCGCCGGCAGCAGTGTCACCGACGCTCAGAAAATCAGCTTTCGCGTACGCGGTGATCACCGCCGTTACGTCGGCCGGTGCCGGGAGGCTGTCGGGGTGCTGCAGAAGCGCGAGCGTGAGCTGAGCGCCGGCCGTCTCGACAGCGTCGGAGTTGGCCGGAAGTCCGTCGATCGGCACCGTGGGCCGCCCTGTCCGGTGGATCAGGTCGAGCAGCTCGTACGCTGCCGCCGGATCGAAGAACCGGTCGTGGACGGCGAGCTGTGCGGTGATTGTCGCGCCGGCCATGGTGAGCATGGCGACCACGTCGTCGGCGTACTCGGAGGAGCCGGGCAGCGCGACCACCAGCAGCTTCCGGCCGGACAGCTTGCCGCCGAGCAACGCCGGAGCGACCTCCGTGGCGAAGTTCTGATCGCGTTTCAATTCCGCCAGCAACTTTTGGTTCTCGTCCCGCTGATTGCTCAGGTTCCTGCTCAACACGCTGGTCTGATCCTTGAGGCCGTCGGTCACCGGCCCGTTGGCCACGGCGGTACCCAGGACCAGGCCGATGGTCAGGGCGGCAAAAACAGAGGCGAGTGCCAGCGCATAAAACCGGAAGTTGATCACGTCGATGCCTCGAAGCCTTCTGGATCGGTGTAGTGGAGTACCAGTACACCGTGTGCCACGGAGGCGCCGCGGCGCGAAGACACGCTGCGGGGCCGGACCCGAGCCGGGACGCGGCCTAACCGAACATCGCGACGATCGGCAGCCCGACGAGTACGCCGCCGATGACCATGCCGGTGCCGAAGCGCCGGGTCTCCGGGAAATACAGGCTGCCGCCCGCGACCAGCAGGAACAGCGGAACCCAGGCCCAGTAGGTCAGGTGCGCGCCGACCAGGGCCGGGATGACCGCGGACGGCACCACCGTGCTGACGCAGGGCCCCAGACAGCCGGCGCCGAGCCCGGCCGACAGGCCGGCGACCAGGCCGCGGTCCAGGAACGGCTGCGGGATCGGCGGCGAGGCGACGGTGAGGATCGGGTCGTCCCCCGAATGCCGCACCAGCGAGATCACGTAACCGGCCTGGTCCTGCGCGACCAGCAGCCGCCCGTCCAGCCCGGCGGCGTCCTCGACGTGGGCGCCGGCGTCCCGCCACAGCTCCGCGACCACCTCGAACACCTCGTCACCGGCCTCCGGCAGCCGCCCGCCGCGCAGGATGCGGATGCCGGACGTGGTTTCCGGGGTGCGCAGGAACTGCGCCGGGACGACCTCGAGCCGCAGTCCCGGGTAGGCGTGCAGGGTGGCGTCCAGGCGCTCGTTCACACCCTGGGTGACCTCGGCCCGGCTGGGCCCCGCACGCTGCACCACCTGGGCAGAATGTCTGATAGACGCGCTTATTTCAGGTTTTTCGGAAAACGATCAACTGGCCCCGTCGGCCACCCGGGAGACCCGGACCCGCAGGTCGTCGCCCGGCTCCGGAAGCCCCGGGATCCGGCCCAGGTCCTCGCGCAGCCCGTCCAGCCAGACCCGCAGGTCGGCGATGATGTAGAGGTCCTGACCCAGGTCGGTGGGCCACTCCACCGCGGCCGGCACCGGCTCGACCAGGGTGCGGCGATGGGCCAGCAGGTCGGCCGCGGCCCGGTCGTATCGGCCGGCCACGTCGTCCGCCGCCGAGGTCAGCGGGGCCACGCACGGCAGCAGACCGCCGGCCGGGCAGGACCGCACGAGTGCCTCCGCACCGCGTACCGCATGGTGGCCGGCCAGCAGCGTCGCCTGCCAGTCCACCGCGGCCGCGGAGTGACGTTCGCTCTGGTACAGAGCGAACGACGCGTCCGCGAGCTGCCCCGCCAGCCGGGCCCGCGGCAGAGCCGCGCCGGGCGGCCGGCCGTCCGCCATCACCGCGACCGTCTCCCGGATCACCTCCGCCGACGAGCCCAGGAACGTGCCGGCCGCCCGGTGCAGCTCCCCGCCCCCGCCGCGCGGCCAGGCGAACAGTCCGGCCAGCACCCCGATCGCCGCCCCCACCAGCACGTCCAGCACGCGGGCCTCGGCGAGCCGCCAGTCGACCGGCGTGACCTGCGCGAACACCAGCGTGATGACCAGCGTGAACAGCGCCTGCGACCAGCCCAGCCCGAGCAGCGGCCCGGCCGCGAACCCGACCAGCATCACCACCGGCAACACGACCGCGTAGACCGTCGGATGCACGCCCACCACCAGCAGCACCGCCGCCGCCAGCGACCCGGCCACCGTCCCGACCAGGGCGGGCCGCAGCGCCGACCGGGTCTCGGCGGCCGACGTGCGCAGCACCGTCAGGATGGTCAGCAACACCCAGAACCCGTGCGACAGATCCAGCTCCCCGGCCAGCAGCCGGGCCACCGCCAGGGCGGCGGCCAGGCGCAGCGCGCCCTGAAAGGCGACGGAGCGAGGCGTGAGATTTTCCCGCAGGCGGTGCCAATAAAGGCTCGGGGTGCTTCGGTACGCGTACCAGAACGGTCCCGTCGGATCGGCGTGCGCCGGCCGCTCCCCCGCCGCCAGCCGGATCGCCACCACCAGGGACTTCGTCCACTCCCCCAGCGCCAGGGCGAGCGCACCGAGCCGCAGCCGCTCCGGCGGGATGCCGCCCGGGTCGGTGTTCATCCGGGCCACCCGGAACTCGCTGAGCGCGGCCGCGACCTGATCGGTGTCCGGCAACGGCCCCCGGCCCCGCAGCCACGCCGCGGCCGACGCCGTACAGCCGGCGGTCCGGCGTACCAAATTGGTTGCCGCCGGCAGCGTGACCGCCCCGCGCTGCTCGACGAAGAAAAGATCGACGGCCCGGCCGAGCAGCAGGCGGGCCGTGCCCGCCGCGGCGCTGAGCGCGCGATCCCGCCGCCCCGCCGACGCGGGCCGCTGCAGCGGCGGCAGCCGCGAGGGCCGCAGCGCGTCGGCCCGGTCGGTGGCCTCCGGCAGCAACTCGGCCAGCCGCTCCTTGGAACCGTGCTCCCAGGAGTCGGCCACCGCGGACAGGCAGTCGGCGAGGCTGTCGATCGCATCGGCCAGCCGCGCGGTGTACGGCGTCGGCACCGGATCCGGCCAGAGCGCCACCTCGGCCACCGCGAGCAGCACGATCGCGCAGGTCACCCCGGCCAGCCGGGACGGCAGCGACCCCGGGTCGTAGGGCGGGAAGCAGGGCAGGATGTAGAGCAGCTGCATGCCGGCGGCCAGCCCGGCCAGCCGCGGCCCGCCCACCCCCACATAGCTGACCACGAACCCGAACAGAAACATCCCGGCCGCGGCGGCCACATTGCTCACGCTCAGCAGAGTCCCGAGCGAAACCAGAAGCCAGGCCACCGGGAGTACGGCGATCAGGGTGCCCGCGCGGCGCCTCGGCGTACCCGGGATCTGCGACAGCGCACCCAGCGCGACCGCCCCGAACAGCGCGTAGGGCGCCATGGCCGGAGTATCGAGCAGATAGCGGCAGACGTAGAAACCGAGGCAGGCGACCAGGGTGACCCGAGCGGCCCGGCGCACCGCCAGCAGTTGCGGATCACGCCGCCGCAGCCATCCCATCGCCAGAGTTTGGCACAGCCGCCCGCGCGACGAGTCCGGGTCAGCGGCTGAACCGGTGGGCATACGCCCAGATCGCGCGGTCGACGTCCGAGCCGTCCTCCGGTGGCCCGGAGTCGAACAGCTCCGCGCGCAGCCGGTCGGACGGGCCGTCCTCGGCCATCAGCCAGAGCTCGGTCGCGTAGCCCACCGGCGTGCCCTCGGCGACGGCCTGCCGCAGGCGGTCACGGTCGAGCCAGTCCAGCACGACCGGCAGCCGCTCGCCCAGCCGCGCGAACAACCGCTCCACCACGGTCGCGCAGTCCGCTTCGCCGGCGACCACCCACTGCTCGACGAAGCCCTCGCCGTCGTCGTGGTCCTCCCAGTCGGTCGGGTTCACCCGCTCCCACCAGGTGCCGTGCGAGGTGTCCGGCCGTTTCTCCGGCGGAAAGCCGTAGTGCCGCCAGGCGGGGTCGAGCAGGAACGCCAGGTTCACTAAGAACTGGGTGTCGCCGAGAAACGACCGATGCGGCTGCAGGTCGACGATGACCACGTCACCGCCGGGGTTGTAGCGGCGGAAGACGGCGCCGTCGGCCTCGAACCCCAGCGCGGCCAGGCGCTCGCCCAGCAGCCGCGCACACGTTCCCAGTACCGCCCGCGCCACGATCATCCCCCTTCCGCACCCCGGGATCTCGTGGAGTTTATGTTCGGAGCGAACCGGAACTCGACAAGGTCGCGCGTCGAGCCCTCCGCAGCAGCCCCCTTTGCGGGAACGCACGTCCTGACCGCACCCCTTGGAGGGGTGCCTGGCCGTCCGCAGGTTCGGATCAGCCCTCGCAAGCCCGGAACGCGCAACTGTTGGTCTATCGCGTCCCTCGGTCAGGCGATGTCGCGGTCGCCCAGGCGGACCGCCACGACGCCCGCGATCACCAGGATGCCGCCGGCCAGCTGGGCCAGGCCGGGCAGCTGGTCCACCAGGAGCCAGGCGAACAGGACCGCGGCCACCACCTCGAGCAGCGCCACGAAGGACGCCACCCGGGAGCCGAGCAGGCGGATCGCGGCCACGCCGGTCGCATAGGAGATGGCGGCGGTCACCACGCCCAGCAGGAGCAGCGGGGCCCACCAGGGCAGGCTGCCGAACGCGTACGCCGTCGGGTCGGTGTTCGCGCGCATCGGCAGCAGGCCGGTCGCGGCCAGGACGCCGAGGGTCACCGCGCCGACCACCAGGCCGGCGCCGGCCAGGGCCAGCGGCGGGAGGCCGCTGCCGGTTTCGGCGGAGATCAGGAAGTACGCCGTGGCGCCGATCATCGCGGCGAACGCCCAGGCGACGCCGGACCAGGCCAGGTCGGCGCCGGAGATCAGGTCGAGCACCAGGACCAGGCCGGCGGCGGCCAGCACCGCCCCGATGACGGTGAGCCGGCTCGGGCGCTGGCCCTTGGTGATCCAGAGCCAGGCGACCACGGCGGCGGGGGCGGTGTATTCGATCAGCAGGGCGGGTGCCACGTCCATCGTGGCCACGGCGGAGAAGTAGCAGAACTGCGCGCCGGCGACGGCCAGCACCCCGTACAGCAGGATCTGGATCGCCTGGCTGCGCAGCAGATGCCATTTGCCGCGCAGCGCGACCACCGTGAACGGGGCCAGTGCGATGGCGGCGATGGCGATGCGGGCGAGGACGATCGCGCCGGGACTCCAGCCGTTGCCGAGCAGGCCGGTGGCGAGCGGGCCGGAGAGGCCGAAGGTGGTGGCGGAGAAGGCGGCCAGCAGAATGCCGCCGCTGACGCCGACCGGGATCATGCGTGTGTCATTGGCTATCTGCGTCATGACACATGACGCTATGAGCGTGTGGGTAAGATGTCAAGGTGCTTCTAGCCCATGACACGGAGGCGGCGCTGCAGGCCGCGGTCGACCTGGTCAACAGCGGTGAGGACCCGGACACGCTGCTCACGGTCGAGGACGTCGACGCCTGGTATGCGAAGTACCGCTACACCGGCCGGCGCGACCGCGACCGCGCCGAGCTGGACGAGCTGCAGGCGGTCCGGCCGGTGCTGCGCGAGCTGCTCGCCGCCGACCGGGACGACGCCGCCGAGATGGTGAACCGGATGCTCGCCGAGGCCGGCGCGGTCCCCCGGCTGGTGCGGCACGACGACATCGACTGGCACGTGCACGCGGTGGCGGCCGACGAGCCCCTCGTCCGCCGGGTGATCGTGGAGACCGCGATGGCGGTCGCCGACCTCGTCCGCGGCAACGAGATGTCCCGCCTGGCGGTCTGCGCCGACGACACCTGCGCGGGCATCGTGCTGGACCTGACCCGCAACCGGTCCCGGCGCTTCTGCAGCACGACCTGCGCCAACCGCAACGCGGTGGCCGCCTACCGGCTCCGGCAAAAGCGCGGCGGCGGCTAGCCTCAAGATCATCAAGGCCGTACGGTGGGCCGCGTGCAGATCCTGACCTCGCCGCCGCCCGACCGCCGGCTGATCACGGCCGCCGTCCGGAGCCGGTCGCAGCCCGCGCTGTGGCTCATCCGCGGCCTGGGGCTGCTGCTCGCGCTGGTCGCCCTGATCGACCTGGCCACCTCGGACATCTTCGGGGTGTTCGGCGTCAGCCTGGGCCTGTTGTTCGCGGTCGGGGCCCCGACCCTGCTGGTCCGGCGGGCGGTGGACCGGTGCTGGCAGTTCCACGGCATGCCGGGCACGTTCGCGATCACCGACTGGGGTGTGCAGCGCAGCGACGCGCTCACCCAGCACGGATACTCGTGGCCGGCGGTCAGGGGCATCGACGCCGCGCCGGAGCAGCTGCTCTTCCTGATCGGCAAGGCCGGTTTCATGCCGATGCCCACCGCCGCGCTGCAGCCCGGCGAACGCGAGCAGATCCTCGCGACGGCGGCCCAACGCGGCATCACGGTGCGGAGCGTCAGACAAAAGCACTCTGCCCGGTGACCGCCCGGCCGACGATCAGGGTGTTGATCTCGCGGGTGCCCTCGTAGGAGTAGAGCGCCTCGGCGTCGGCGACGAAGCGGCCGATGTCGTAGTCGAGGACGATGCCGTTGCCGGCCAGCAGCTCGCGGGACCAGCCGGCCACCTCGCGCATCCGGGTCGTGCAGTACGCCTTGGCCAGCGCCGAATGCTCGTCGCGGTAGCGCCCGGCGTCCTGCAGCTGGGCCAGCCGCACGCACATGCCGAGCGACGCGGTCACGTTGCCGGCCATCCGCACGAGCAGGTCCTGCACCAGCTGGAACCCGGCGATCGGCTTGCCGAACTGATGGCGTTCCTTGGCGTAGGCCAGGGCGATCTCGTAGGCGGCCAGCATCACGCCGACCGCTTCCCACGCCACGCCGCTGCGGGTCGCGCGCAGCACTTTCGCGGTGTCCTTGAACGAGTTGGCCCGCTGCAACCGGTCGGCCTCGGGCACCCGCACGTCGTCCAGCACGATGTCGGCGTTCTGCACCGTACGCAAAGCGATCTTGTTCTCGATCTTGGTGGCGGTGAAGCCGGGCGCATCACCGGGCACCACGAAGCCCTTGACCTGGTCGTCCTCGACGTCGCGGGCCCAGACCACGATCAGGTCGGCGAAGGTGGCGTTGCCGATCCAGCGCTTCTGCCCGTTGAGGATCCACGAGGAGCCGTCGCGCCGTGCCGTCGTGCGCAGGCCGGCGGCCACGTCGGAGCCGCCGGTCGGCTCGGTCAGCGCGAACGCACCGACCTGATCGAAAGCGGCCATCGAGGGCAGCCACCGCTCCTGCTGTTCAGCCGACCCGCACGCGCGGATGCTGCCCATCGCCAGCCCGGCGTGCACCCCGTAGAACGTGGCCATCGAGGCGTCGGCCCGGGCCATCTCCAGCGCGAGCCATCCGTTGAGCAACGACGACCCCTCGCGCCCGGCGATCTCCAGGTCGGCGTACCGCTTGATCAGATGGGACGGGAAGGCAGCCCGCGCCCACTGGTCGTTGGCGATCGGCACGACTTCGGCGTCGAGAAACGAGCGGACACGGTGCACCACGGCGGCCTCGTCCTCCGAAAGGAGGTCCTCGAAGCTGTAGAGATCTCCAGCGAGCATATTCCGTACCTACCCTCTCGGCCGCTCTCCTAGACTTGCCCACCATGCTCACCATGCAGGACGCTCTGGCCCGGTTGACCGCGTACTGGACGGAACAGGGTTGCCTGACCGTCCAGCCGATGAACACCGAGGTCGGGGCGGGAACCCTCAACCCGGCGACGTTCCTGCGGGTGCTCGGGCCGGAGCCGTGGCGGGTCGTCTACGTCGAACCGTCGGTGCGCCCGGACGACTCGCGCTACGGCGAGAACCCGAACCGGCTGCAGACCCACACCCAGCTCCAGGTGATCCTCAAGCCCGACCCGGGCAACTCGCAGGAGCTCTACCTGGGCAGCCTGGCCGCGATCGGCATCGACGTGGCCGCGCACGACGTGCGGTTCGTCGAGGACAACTGGGCGTCGCCCGCGCTCGGCGCGTGGGGTCTCGGCTGGGAGGTCTGGCTGAACGGCCTGGAGATCACCCAGTTCACCTACTTCCAGCAGGCCGGCGGCATCAACCTCGACCCGGTCAGCGTGGAGATCACCTACGGCATCGAGCGCATCATCATGGCGCTGCAGGACAAGAGCCACTTCAAGGACATCGAGTACGGCCCGGGAGTCTCCTACGGCGAGGTGTTCGGCCAGGGCGAGTACGAGATGTCCCGGTACTACCTGGACAACGCCGACGTGGCCGCCAACCGGCAACTGCTCGAGCTGTACGCGGGCGAGGCGCAGCGGCTGATCGACGCCGGGCTGCCGGTGCCCGCGCACACCTACGTGCTCAAGTGCTCGCAGGCGTTCAACGTGCTCGACTCGCGCGGCGCCGTCTCCACCGCCGACCGGGCCGCCGAGTTCGGCCGGATGCGGCGGCTGGCCGGCGAGGTCGCCAAGCTGTGGGTGGCCCGCCGCGACGAGCTGGGCCATCCGCTCGGCCTGGCCGCCGTGCCGCCGCTCGCGACGCCGGCCGCGCTGCCCGCCGAGAAGGACGCGGCGCGGCTGCTGGTGTTCGAGATCGGCACCGAGGAGCTGCCGCCGGCCGAGTGCCGGTCCGCCCTGGCCTACCTCGAACGGGAGATCAGATCCGGTCTCGGTGCGACCCGCCTCGCCCACGGCGACGTGCGCGTCTTCGCCACGCCGCGGCGGTTGGTCGCGCTGGTCGCCGACGTCGCGGCCCGGGAGACCGATCACGTACGCACGGTGCGCGGTCCCAAGCTGGCGCAGGCGTACGCGGCCGACGGCAGCCCGACGCCCGCGCTCCAGGGGTTCCTGCGGGGGCAGGGTGCGTCGCTCGACCAGGCCGCCGAGGGGGACTTCAACGGCGTACGCCATGTGGTGGTGAACAAACCGGAAGCCGGCGGCGCGGCAGCGGCCGTCCTGGCGCCGGTGCTCGCGAAGGTCGTCACCGGCCTGCGCGGTGCGAAGAACATGCGGTGGAACGACCCGCAGCTGTCCTACAGCCGGCCGGTCCGCTGGCTGCTCGCGCTGTGGGGCGACGACGTCGTGCCGGTCGCGGCCGGCACCCTGGCGGCCGGCCGGCGGACCCGGGTGTTGCGCACCGCGGCCGAGCCGGTGCTGAGCATCGCCTCGGCCGAGACGTTCATGGAGACGCTCGCCTTCAACGGCATCGTCGCCGACCCCGAGGACCGCACCGAACTGATCGTCACCGGCGCCCAGGACGAGGTGTACCCGGACGGGCGGATCGACGTGCGCGGTGAGCAGGCGCTGATCGACCAGATCACCTACCTGGTGGAGGCGCCGACGCCGCTGCTCGGCACGTTCGACGAGTCGTACCTTTCCCTTCCGGACGCCGTGCTGACCACCGTGATGCGCAAGCATCAGCGCTATCTGCCGGTGCGCGACGCCGACGGCGCGCTGCTGCCGATGTTCGTGACCGTGGCCAACGGCCCGGTCGACGTCGAGCTGGTGCGGCAGGGCAACGAGGCGGTGCTGCGGGCCCGCTACGAGGACGCGGCGTTCTTCTACCGGGCCGACCGATCGGTCACTCCGGCCGACCTGCGCGCCCGGCTGGACCGGCTGACCTTCACCGACCGGCTCGGCTCGATGGCCGATCGCGCGGACCGGATCGCCTCGCTCGCGCTGTCCCTGGCGGCCGACCTCGGCCTGTCGTCGGCCACCCTGGACCGGGCTGCGGCGCTGGTGAAGTTCGACCTCGGTTCCCAGCTGGTCACCGAGATGACCAGCCTGGCCGGCGTGATGGCGCGGGACTACGCGCTGCACGCCGGCGAGGCGCGGACCGTCGCGCAGGCCGTCTACGAGGCCGAACTGCCCCGCAACACCGGCGACAACCTGCCGGCCTCGCTGCCCGGTGCGCTGCTGTCGCTGGCCGACCGGCTCGATCTGGTGGCCGGCCTGGCCGCGACGGTCGGGCTGCCGACCGGCAGCAGCGACCCTTTCGCCGTACGGCGGGCCGTGCTCGGCCTGCTCGCGGTGCACCGGGCGCACCCGGCCCTGGCCGGCCTGTCCCTGACGGCGGCGCTGCGGGCGGCGGCCGCGCTGCAGCCGGTCGAGGTGTCCGATGCCGTGCCGGCGGCGGCGGCCGACTTCCTGGCCAAACGGTTCGAGCAGGCCCTGGTCGAGGAGGGCTACCCGGTCGACCGGGTGCGGGCCGTGCTGCCGCACGCCGACCGCCCGTCGGTCGCCGTCAACCTGCTCAACCAGCTCGGGTCGGTGGCGGCAAACCCCGATTTCGTGGCCGTCGCCGAGGCGATCCAGCGCTGCCGCCGGATCGTCCCGGCCGGGACCGCCGCCGGTTACGACCCGGCGCGGCTGACCGAGCCGGCCGAGATCGCCCTGCACGAGGCGGTGTCGGCGGTGAAGCCGCCCGCGTCGCCCGACCTGTTCGAGTTCACCGGCGCGGTGTCCCGGCTGGCCGGTCCCCTGTCGACGTTCTTCGACGAGGTCTTCGTGATGGCCGACGACCCGGCCCTGCGAGCGGCCCGGCTCGGACTGCTGGCCACCGTGCGTGACCTCGGAGCCGGCCTGCTCGACTGGACCGAGCTGCGGTAGTCAGACTCGCGGGATCGCTCGCCCGCCGCCGTAGAGGTAGCGTCCGCCCTCGACGAACTTCGCCACCAGGTGGACGCCCTCCTCCTTCTCCACCGCGACGAAGCAGTCGTCGCCGAGGGCGACGCAGCGGGCGGTCTTCGGTTTCTCGCCCACCTCGGCGGCGAGACCCCGCGGGATCGTGGTGATGTCCAGGCCACCGTCGGCCGCGGCCACCTCGTAACGGGCGAGCGGTCCTTCGAAGCTGCCGACGTAGGGACTTGGGTCGAAGGGCACCGGCTCGGTGGGCGGCCGCAGCCGCTCCGGCAGCCGGATGCCGGCCGTGTCGGCCAGGACCGCGGCCAGTACGTCGTCGATCAGCGGCGTGGCGTCCGGCCCGTTCGCGGAGACCGCGACGACGACGTCCCGGCCCGGCACGATCCGCCAGCACGCGCTCTGGCCGATGGTGCCGCCGTCGTGGCCGGCCACCACCACGCCGTCGTGGTCGAACAGCTCGAACCCGAGACCCCAGCGGGCCACGTACCGCTCGCCCAGCGCCGGCACGGTGACCTGCGGTTCCAGCATCGTGGCGAACGTGCCGGCCGGCAGCACCCGGGTGCCGTCCGCGGCCACGCCGTCGGCCAGGAACATCCGGCCGAACCGGACCAGCTCGCGCGGCGCGGCGGCCGGGGTCGACCCGGCCGGGGCGTTGGAGCGGGGCAGATCGGCCCGGGCGACGTGCCGCTCCTCGCCCAGGTGGCCCACCGCCGCCCGGAACCACAACCCCTCCTCCGGGTACAGCGTCAGATGGGTGACGCCGAGCGGCTCGACCAGCCGTTCCCGCATCACCGACTCCCAGGTGCTGCCGCGCAGCTTCGCGACGAGCGCGCCGAGGACGCAGAAACCGGAGTTGGCGTACGAGTGCATCGCGCCCGGCGGGTGCACCGGGGTGGCGTGGGTGTGCATGAACGCGAGCAGCTTCGCGAGGGCGTCGTCGCCGCGCCCGGTGTCCTCGAACAGGTCACCCTCGAAGCCGCCGGTGTGCGTCAGCAGCTGGCGAACCGTCACGGACTCGGTCGCCGCGCGATCGACCACCCCGAACTCCGGCAGATAGCCGCGCACCGGCGCGTCGAGCTCCACCACTCCCTCGGCGACCAGCTGCATCACCAGCGAGGCGGTCCACACCTTGGTGACCGAACCGATCTGGAACACGGCGTCCGGGGTCGTTTCCACCCCGGTGTCCCGATTGACCACGCCGGTGGCCGCCTCGAACAGGTCTCCACCGGCACCGACCGCGACGGCCGCACCCGGCACCCCGTGTCGTTTCGCCGCCTCGTCGAGCAATCCCTGAAGGTCCATATCGACGACCGTACCGGCCGGGGCAGAATGCATTCTGGTGCAGGATGCATCAAGTAGCACCCTCGGTCGCCGATCAATAGCGGTACGTGACGATCCCGTCAGCGCGACGCGAAAGGCGCTCCCGTGAAAAACCGCCGTAATTTCGGTGACCTGCCCACCGGCGTGAAGATTCTCAGCTCAGTCGGCGTGGCCGGTGCTGCCGCCCTGGCCATCGGCATCACCGGGCTGATGTCGCTGTCGAAGGCCAGCTCGGCGGCGGACAAGATCTACGAGCACAATCTGCTGTCGGTCAGTGCGCTCGGCGACGCCCGGGCCGCCGCCATCACCGCCCGCCTGGACACCGCGAACCTGATGCTGGCCACCGACGCCGCGTCCACCCAGAAATACTCGGCCGCGTTCAAGACCGACGCGGCGGCATTCGAGACCGCCCTCGACGCCTACCGCGCGGCCAGCACCACCGACGTCACCGTCGACGCCCTCCAGCAGGACTGGGACGAGTACGTCGAAGCGGTGCAGAACAAGCTGATCCCGGCCGCGGAAGCGGGCGACACGGCCACCTGGACCAAGGTGCGCACCGACACGGTGGTGCCGCTCATGGAGAAGATCGGCACGAACGTCGAGAGCCTGCTGGCCGCGGAGAACAAGGAAGCGGTCACCGCCGACGCGGCCGCCCGCGACGCCTACCGGGACAGCCGGACCCTCTCGATCGGCCTGATGGTCGGCGGCCTGCTGCTCGCCGGCCTGATCGGCCAACTGGTCAGCCGCTCGATCGTCCGCTCGCTGCGGAAGGTCGAGGAGGTGGCCGAAGCGCTGGCCGACGGTGACCTGACCCACCGCACCGGGCTGACCAGCGGCGACGAGCCGGGCAGGATGGGTCGCGCGCTCGACACCGCGGTCGACCGGCTGCGCTCCACCGTGTCGACGATCAACAACTCCGCGACCGACCTGGCCGCCGCCACCGAGGAGATCTCGGCGACCGCCGAGCAGATCGCCGGCTCGGCCACCGAGACCTCCCGCCAGGCGGCCGCGGTGTCCAACACGGCCGGCGAGGTCTCGGCCAGCGTCACCACGGTGTCGGCCGGCGGCGAGGAGATGGCCGCCGCGATCCGGGAGATCTCCCAGAACGCCTCCGAGGCGGCCCGGGTCGCCACCGAGGCGGTCACCGCGGCCAACGCCACGTCGGTCACGATGAACCAGCTCAGCGTCTCGTCCGCGGAGATCGGCAACGTGATCAAGGTGATCACCTCGATCGCCGAGCAGACCAACCTGCTCGCCCTCAACGCCACCATCGAGGCGGCCCGGGCGGGCGAGGCCGGCAAGGGCTTCGCGGTCGTCGCCTCCGAGGTCAAGGACCTCGCCCAGGAGACTGCGAAGGCCACCGAGGAGATCTCCCGGCGGGTCGAGGCGATCCAGTCCGACGCCGGCGGCGCGGTCTCCGCGATCGAGATGATCACCGACGTGATCACTCGGATCAGCGACTTCCAGACCACGATCGCGTCCGCCGTCGAGGAGCAGACCGCCACCACCGCCGAGATGAATCGCAGCGTGACCGAGGCGGCCGGCGGCACCATGGAGATCTCGCAGACCATCACCGGCGTCGCCGACGCCGCCCACCACACCAGCGAGGGCGTCGCCCACACCCGGCAGGCCACGGCCGAACTGGCCCGGATGTCCGGCGACCTCACCAGCCTGGTGGCGACCTTCAAGTACTGACCGCCGAACCGCGGCCGCCGGCTCCGGCCGGCGGCCGCAGTCGGCGTTCGCTCAGTCGTTGCGGTCGAGAACGCCGTCGATCATCGCGGTCGTCCGCCGCCGGTCGAGACAACGCCGGCTCAGCAGTTCGAACTCGTCCCGGTACCGAGCGACCTCGTTCGCAAGCCGGAGGAAGTTCCGCGACCGGCCGAAACCTTCCAGGTAGACGAGGCCCGAGTCGGTGGGCTCCGGGAAGTCCAGAATCGCGATCGACGCGCCCAGCAGCGGATGCTCGCCGACGTCGTACGGCAAGATCCGAAATGTCACGGCCGGCAACTCCGACATCGCGAGCAGACCGGGCAGGACCACCGGCTCCCAGCTGCGAATCGTCGATGCCGCAGGGTCAGTCGTTGCGGTCGATGCGTAGTTCGCGTTCCAGTTCGGCGCTCGTGGTGCGCAGGTCGTCCAGGCGTTGGCTGATCATGATGCGGTCGATGTCGTCGGGGATGCCGTCACCGTCGTCGTCGGTGCCGAGGGCCTCGGTCATCTCCAGGCGGCGGGCCTCCTCCATGGAGTTGACGATGACCGCGATCAGGATGTTGAGCAGCAGGTTGACCGTGATCAGCACGTAGCTGACGTAGTAGACCAGCGTCCACGGGGACAGTGCCATGCCCTGCTCGATCAGGTCGGGCAGGGTTTCCCGGGAAAGCAGCACGAACAGCGTGATCACGCGCGGCCGATCGTGCCGTACTGCTCGGGGTAGGCCTCCTCGAAGATCAGCCAGCCGGCCATCCCGTACACATAGAACGTGACCAGCGCGAGCGCCAGGAATCCGCCGACCCCCGGCCGTTCCAGCCGTGCTTGAAGAAGTCCTGCGGGCGGCGGCCGTAGGCGAGGATCCGGATCACGATCTCGATCACGAAGATGGCCCGGAACAGCCATTCGAGCCAGTGCAGCGGCGGGATGGCCTCGGCCAGGTCGCGATAGGTCTCCAGGCAGAGAACCACGGCGTTGGCGCCGATCGTGACGACGATGAAGATCTCGAACGCCCGCGACGCGGCGATCTGGCGACACAGGGTCGATCGGCATCAGCGTAGGCCGGCGGCCATCTCCATCAGGTGGGACAGCACCGCGTCGCCCGAGGTGCGCAGGCCGTCGTGCTCGTGTTCGTTGGTCACCCAGGTGCGGACGTTGCCCACCGCCGCGGCCGTGTCCAGGGAGAGGCCGGCGTCGACGTACATGTCGTCGGCGTAGACCGCGGCCAGCACCGGCACCTCGTTGGCGGCCAGGCGCTCGGAATCGTAGAGGGCCGGCCAGTCGTCGGCCTCGGCCAGCAGGTGGGCGGCGCCGGCGAACGGGCGTAGCGCGGCGATCTGCTCGAACATCCAGGGGTACATCATCTCGCCGGTGAACAGCAGCGGGTCGGCGTCGGCGGCGAACGCCGGATAGTTCCGGATGGCGTGCGCCGCGGCCCAGCCGGTCGGGCCGTTCGCCTGGCCGTAGCAGTACTCCTGCAGCGCGAACAGTGGCTGGCCGACGAAGCCGGTCAGGGCCATCACCTCGTACCGGAAGGTGTCCGACAGCCGGTCGCCGTGCCAGGCCTCGTCGAGCAGCCAGTGCAGCTGGGCGTAGCCGTCGCTCATGCCGAACATGCTGCCGAGGAAGCGGAACCGCTCGACGGTCAGCCGGTCGCCGTCGGGCAGCCGGACGTCCGTGCCGGCGAGATGGTCGGCGATCCGGCGGACCGCGGCCGCGTCGTCCGGGAACGCCCGGTAGTACTCGGCGTTCTTCGCGGCGACCCGCGGATAGGTGCGGGCGTACACCTCGTCGGCGGTCGCGGTCAGGCCGGGCAGGCCGCCGGTGATGAAGCAGTTGCGCAGGCCCTGCGGGGCCTGCGACAGGTAGGCCATGGTGACGAAACCGCCGTAGCTCTGGCCGAGGGTGTCCCACCTGGTGCCGCCGGCCACCCGCTCGCGCAGGATCTCGGCGTCGGCGACGATGCTGTCGGCGCGGAACAGCTTGAGGTGGTCGGCCAGCTCCTCCGGCGTGCGGCCCTCCGCGCCCAGTGGCGAACGGCCGGTGCCACGCTGGTCGAGCAGCAACACCCGGTGGGTGCGCACGGCCCGGCCGATCCAGCTCTCGGCCCGCACCGGCCGCGGCGCCTTGCCGCCCGGCCCGCCCTGCAGCAACAGCAACCACGGCAGGTCGTCGCCGGCCCGGTCGGCCGCCACCACCTCGCGGGCGAACACCTCGATCGTCTCCGCACCCGGCCGCCGGTGGTCGAGCGGCACGGTGACGGTGTGATCGGCGAAGCGCAGCCCCGGGTGAGCGATCATGAAAGCAGCCTAGCCAGGCCGTACTCGAAGCGTTCGTCGAAGCTGTCCACCGTCAGGTGGGGCAGCACCCGGCGGAGCGCGGGACGGTCGCCGACCTGCAGCTCGGGGGTGAAGCGGCTGGGCCCGGCCTGCTCCTCCTGAGTGAGCCCGAGCGTGAAGTAGACCAGGCTCCAGCACGTCCAGGCGGCGTCGCGCTCCGGCCGGCCGCCGTCGAGCAGGGCGCCGATCAGCGCCTCGGCGACGTCGAGGGTGGCCGGCTCGGCCGCGTAGGTGCCGGTCACCACGGCAGCGCCGTCGCGGTGGGCGAGCAGCGCGCGCCGGTAGCGCCGGACGATCTCGGCGGCCCGCTCGCGCCAGCCGGCCGGCAGGCCGTCGAGGCGGACGCCGCCGACGATCGCGTCGGCCATCAGCTCGCCGAGCCGGGCCCGGCTCTTGGCGTGCCACAACACCGCATTCATGTGTACGCCGAGCCGCTCCGCGATCGCCCGGATGGAGACGGCGGCGGCGCCGTGCTCGTCGAGGATCGCCAGAGCGGTCCGCACCACATCCCCTTGACTCTTGGTCACTGACCAAGTGTACTCGCCGCATGAATTTGGTCAGTGACCAAGAGAGCGATGTCGTCATTGTCGGAGCCGGGCCGACCGGCCTGTGGCTCGCCGGCGAACTGCGGCTGGGCGGCGCCACCGTCACCGTGCTGGAAACCAGAACCGAGCGGGACCCGAACTCGAAGGCGTTGACGATCCACCCCCGCACCATCGAGATCCTCGACTGCCGCGGCGTCGCGGAGACGTTCCTGGCCGAGGGCGTACGCATCCCGAACGGTCACTTCGGCGGGCTCCCCGACCGGCTGGACTTCGCGGTGCTGGATACGCCGTACCCCTTCACCCTCGCGCTGCCCCAGGCCCGTACCGAGGAACTGCTCGAAGCCCGCGCCCGCGCACTCGGCGCCACCATCCGCCGGGGTTGCCGGGTGATCGGCCTCGCCGATCGCGGCGTCGAACTGACCGGCGGCGAGATCGTGCCGGGCCGCTACGTGGCCGGCTGCGACGGAACCCGCAGCGTCGTGCGCACCGCGGCCGGCATCGACTTCCCCGGCACCGACGCCACCACCTGGGGATTCCTCGGCGACGTGGTGCTCGACCAGCCACGGTTCGCGAACTACGCCGGCCCCGGCGGCGGGCTGATGATGGTGCCGATGGGCGGCGGGATCACCCGGCTGGTCGGCGCCGACCCGTCGGACAACCGCCCCGGCGAGCTGACCCTCGACGACCTGCGCGCGTCGGTGCGGCGCATCACCGGCACCGATCTCGGCCTGCGCGACCCGGTCTGGCTGTCCCGCTTCGGCAACACCACCCGGCAGGCGACGGTCTACCGCCAGGGCTCGGTGCTGCTGGCCGGCGACGCCGCGCACCAGCACTTCCCCACCGGCGGCGTAGGCATGAACGTCGGCATCCAGGACGCCCACAACCTGGGCTGGAAACTCGCCGCGGTGGTGACCGGGCGAGCCTCCGATGCCCTCCTCGACACCTATCACGAGGAACGCCACCCGGTCGGCGCCGCCCTGCTCGAACACACCCGGGCCCAGACCGCCCTGATGACCGGCTGGACACCGGAGGGCCAGGCACTGCGGGCGCTGCTGAGCCGGCTGATCGCCACCGCACCGGACATGTCCCGGCAGCTCGCCGAACGACTGTCCGGCCTGGACGTGGCCTACGCGACCGGCCGGCGCGTGCCCGACCACGACGGCACGCTCTTCGAGCGCCTAAGAACCGGCAGGCACATCAAGACCGAAGCAGGACTCGTACGACCGGACGGACACCTCGCATGAGAATCGAACGCCTCAACCCGCCCACCGTCTTCGCCGTCCCCGACGTGATCAGCCAGGGCGTGACCGCCGGCGGCATGCTTTATCTCTCCGGCCAGGTCGCCTGGGACACCGACGGCCGGCTGATCGGCGCCGGCGACCACGCCGCCCAGGCCGCGAAGATCGCCGAGAACATCACCGAGCTGCTGACCGCGGCCGGCGCGACCTGGGACGACGTCGTCAAGGAAACCATCTACGTGGTCGACTACCGCCCGGAGCTGGTGCCGGCCATCTTCGGCGCGCTACGGCGAGGCCCGGCCCCGGCGAGCACCCTGGCG
>NZ_BOQN01000010.1 GCF_018332695.1 Paractinoplanes toevensis | reverse complement strand
GGCCGGGCCGAGGTGGGCCGGCGCGGCCCGGCCGGGGCGCTAGGCGCGTGGCCAGCCGGTGGCGAGCCAGCGGGTCGGCTCGAAGCCGGGCGCCATGGTCAGGTGGGCGGCCAGCTCCGCCCACAGGCACACGTTCTCGCCGACCTGAACCTCGTCGGCGGTGGGTAGCAGGATCGGCTCATTCCGCTCCCAGAGCGCACGCGTGCGCCACCCTCGCTCGCCGGAGTCCACCAACCGCAGCTCGGCCAGGTCCGGTAGCCCGGCCGGGTTCGGCAGCTCGGCCACGCCCGGCACCTCCGCTGGGCCCGGCACCTCCGCTGGGCCCGGCACCTCCGCTTGGTTCGGCACCTCCGCCTGGTTCGGCACCTCCGCCTGGTTCGGCACCTCCGCCTGGTTCGGCACCTCCGCCTGGTTCGGTGGCGTTGGCCGGGCCGGTCGCTCTGCCCCGGCTGGACGGCCGCGCGGGACCGCCGTGTTTGGCGCGCCGGCGGTGTCCGGCTGGGTGGCGGCCTGGCGGGCGTACTCGCGGATGGCCAGGACGCGCTCGGCCCGCGTGACCGCGCGGTGCAGCGGAGTGCCTGGCGGTGCCTGGTACGGCACCGTGCAGCCGTTCTCGTCGCTCGCGTAGCCCATCGGGGTGATCGGCCGTGACGATGCCGCGTAGATCTCCTCCGCCAGCGCGAACAAGCCCTCCAGGTGGTCGCTCCCGTCCGCCGTGACCAGCAGCGTGCCGCGTTCCGGCGCGAACGCCACCGGGACGCCGCCCACCTGCCCAGCGAGCCGCTCGAGCCAGTGCGGCAGCAGCAGATGGGACGTCCAATAGGCGTCACCGTCGTCGACGAACCGCACGACCACCGGCTCGTTCGCGACGCCGTGCAGCACCGCCCCGGACAGGTTCGCCCGGGCCGCCTCGAAGACCTCCTCCGCACTCACCCCCCAACCGGCCGGTTGCTCCGGCCCGACATAGGTCATCGTGTCCGGGCTGTCGACCACCACGAACTCCGACAGAAACGGCAGGACCGGACGCCGCAGCGGTGTCCCGGGCGTGCCGCCGCGCAGCACCGGGCGTAGCAGCGGGCGCGCCTGCACCCAATCCAGCGGCAGCCCGGGCGACCTGACCAGGCCGGCGACGAAACGGTCGACCCGCTCCCGTCGGCGCCCACCCCGCGTGGCCAGCAGCGGGGCGAGCTCCAGAATCGTCGGTGTCTCGTCACCGTCTGCGGTGAAGCGGACCCGGAAACCGCGTGCGTCGTACTTGGCGTCGGCGAACCCCGCCCGGCGTAACCGCCGGATGACCAGGCCGGCCAGTCGTGCCCGGGCAACCCTCCGTAGCAGGCCCACCCGACGCCTCTTCTCTCCCTGAAGGTCGCCGACCTTATCGCACCGGGCCGACAGTTTTCCGCCCCAGGATGATGCTTGCTTCCAGATCCTCGTCGGACCGTAGGTCAGCCTCGAGCCCGGCGGCCCGCACTGCCGTGCCCGCCGCCTCGGCCTGAGCCTCGATGATCTCGGAGAGCATGATCCCACCGGGAGCGAGCCAATCGCGAGCCCCGGCGACCACGGCCCGGAACACGTCGAGCCCGTCGTCGCCACCGTCCAGCGCCGTGTGCGGCTCGTGATCGCGCGCCTCGGCCGGGAGCAGCGGAATGTGCCTGGTCGCGACGTAGGGCACGTTCGCCAGCAGCACGGCGATCCGGCCACGCAGCGTCGAGGGAAGCGCATCGAATAGATCGCCCTGGTAGACGCCGGTGTCCAGGTTGTCCAGCGCGCAGGCGACGGCGACCGGATCGACGTCCGCCGCGTACAGCTCGATCGCCGGCTGCCGGTGCCGGACGGCCAGGCCGAGCGCGCCCGACCCGCAGCAGAGGTCGACCACCACGTCACCGGGCCGAGCCATCTCGGCCGCGACCCGGACCAGGAGCTCACTGCGTACGCGCGGAACGAAGACGCCCGGACGCAGCCGCACCCGGACATCGCAGAAGTCGGCGTAGCCGACGACCTGCTCGAGCGGTTCGCCCAGCGCGCGCCGGTCGACCAGCTCGGCCAACTCGATCCCGTCGGCCGCCGAGGCGGCCAGCACGGCCGCCTCGTCCTCGGCAAAAACGCAGCCTGCGGTGCGTAGCCGCATGATCGCCTCGGCCATCGCCGGAGCCGCTATCCCCGCTGTCACACGCAGTCTCTAGCACAGAAGTGCCGGGCGTGGGAGTTATCCACAGTTCTGGGTTATCCACAGGGCGCCGCGCCTCGGCCCGGCGAAATCCCTAGCGTGCCTGGCGTGCGAGAGGACGACGTCGTAGCGGAAAGGCTGCGGTCGGTCATGGCCGCGACGCCACTTCGGGTACGCGACCAGACCGCCGCCGCCGAGCATGGCCGTTCCCGGACGGCGAGTCCGGCGGTTCCTTCCCGGTACGACTCGGCCCTCGGTGAGCTCGCCGAGGTCGGCGAACCGTTGAACTGGTCGGACATCGTCACCGGCTGGCCGGACGACGTCGACCTCGACCCGGCGCCCGACCCTCCGGAGGACGAGCCGCCGCCGAGGATCGAGCTGGGCGGCACCCCGCGGGTCAGGCTGGGGGCCTCCCCTCGGGTTGAGCTGGGTGGCTCTCCGCAGGCGTCCGCGTCGAAGCTGACCGGCGGCTACCCACCCGGCACACCATGGGCGTCGCCGCCGGGAGCTGTCCCGATCGATCGGCCGTCGCCACCACCCACCACGCCTGAGACGGCGCCCCGCCCGTCGCCGACACCGGCCATACCTCACGCGGCACCTCGTTCTACAGCGCCGGCCGCTTCGCCTCAGGCGTCGGCACCAGGCGCTGTTCCGGTCGACCGAGCGGCGCCGCGGCCCGTTTCGCCGTCGCCGCGCCCGCCGTCCTCGCCGCGCCCGCCGTCGTCGACCGCCTCGGCCTGGGCGGCACCGCCGGGGACGGATCCGATCACTCGTGGGCCGGTCCCGCCCGCCACGCCTCTCGACAGCGCCACCGATCCGTTCCCCAACCACCTCGGAGATCTGATGGATGAGGCCGAGCCGTTCCGGCCCTACCGGGCACCTGCCGTTCGCACGGTCGGCCCGGAGCGGCGTCCCCTGCCGCCGCCCGCGTGGGTTCTGCCCGAGTCGGACGTTCCACCGCTGGACCTGCCGGCCGCCGCTGACCACGCGTGGCCGGTTTCACCTGGCCCGCTCGGCCCGAACAGGTATCCCGACGATGACGAGCCCTCGCTGAGCGCTGCCGGCGCCTTCGGTGGCGATCCGCCGGATGGTGGCCGGCGGTTCGGCCTGGGCGCCTTCGATCCGGGGCGGCGCGGAGTCAAGGCGCTCGCGGTGGTCGCCGTGGTGGTCATCGTGATCGCGGCTTTCCTCGCGTGGCGGGCGCGGCCGAGGGTCGACACCGTCGCGCCGCCGTCGTTCGGCTCGACCGGCTCACAGGCTGAACCGGAGTCGACAGCCGGGCCTGCCAACGGGCCGGCCGGTGGCCCGGCCTCGGGCGGGTCGGGCGCCTCGGCTGCGGAGGTGGTGGTCGCGGTCGGCGGCAAGGTGCGCAAGCCCGGCCTGGTGCGGCTGCCGCCCGGGGCCCGGGTGGCCGATGCGCTGACCGCTGCCGGCGGTGCCGACCCCGGCGTCGACGTCGCGATGCTCAACCTGGCCCGCAAGGTGGTCGACGGCGAGCTGATCCTGGTCGGGGTCACCCCGTCGCCGGGCGTGGTCGTGCCCACCGGCCCGGCCGCCACCGGCGCCGCGGCCCCCGCGGGTGGCCCGGTCAACCTGAACACCGCCACCCTCGCCGAGCTGGACGGCCTGCCGGGCGTCGGCCCGGTGCTGGCGCAGCGCATCCTAGACGCCCGGGACGCGCAGGGCGGCTTCAAGGCGGTGAGCGACCTGCGCAAGGTCGACGGCATCGGCGACGCGCGGTACGAGCAGCTGAAGGACCTGGTGACGGTATGACCGGGGGAGTGCCGGACCTGCGGCTGGCCGGGTTCGCGGTGGCGACCTGGCTGTCGTCGCTGGCCGCGCTCTACCTCTCCGCCCGGTCCGGCATCCTCCTCGGCGCCGCTGCCCTCCTCGGTGCGGCGCTGACGGTCGCCGCCGCCTCCCGGCGGGGCCGGGCGTCCGTCTTCCGCGCGCCCACGCGGACGACCGGGCGCGCAGATCCGGTGTCCCGGTCCGCGGTGGCCGGGGCCCGGTCGGCGGCCTCCGCGTCTTTGTCGCGGGGGCCGGCCCCGGTGGTCCCCGCTCGGCGGAGCGCGGCGGTGGCGGTGCGCTGGATCGGGTTGACGGTGCTGCTCGGCGTGGGGTGCGGGGCGATCGTGACCGGGGCGCGGGTCATGGCCCGGGAATCGGGGCCGCTGGTCGCGCTGGTGCGGGCCGGGGAACCCGTACGCATCGAGGCCGTTGTTCGCGACGATCCGCGTGCCTTGCGCGGATCGCCGGCCAGGCCGCCGACCTACCTGGTGGCGATCGACCTGCGTGCCGTCGGCGCGGAGGAAGCGGCGCCGCTGCGGCTGGAAGCGCGGGCGCTGGTCCTCGGCAGCGACCTGGGTTGGCGGGGTCTGCTGCCCGGCCAGCGGATCGCGGCGCGCGGCAAGCTGATGCCGCCGCGCGGCGGGGACCTGCGAGCGGCCGTGGTCTCGGTGAAGGAGGCGCCGGAGCTGATCGGCCGGCCGTCCTGGGCGCAGCGGGCGGCCGGAGTGCTGCGAGCGGGCCTGCAGCGCGCCTGCGAGCCGCTGCCCGACGACTCCGGTGGGCTTCTGCCCGGTCTGGTCGTCGGTGACACGAGCCGGCTCGACGAGGCGTTGAGTGACGACTTCCGTACGACCGGCATGACCCACTTAATGGCTGTTAGTGGGGCAAACGTGGCAATCATTCTGGGTGTTGTCCTCTTCGCCGTACGTCGGACGCGGGCCGGGCCCGCGGTGCAGGCGGTGGTCTGTGCGGTGGTGCTGGTCGGCTTCGTGATCCTGGCCCGGCCGTCGCCGAGCGTGGTGCGTGCCGCCGCGATGGGCGCGATCGGCCTGGTGGGCCTCGCCTCCGGGCGGCCGAGGGCGGCGCTTCCGGCGCTGGCGGCGGGCGTGGCGGCGCTCATCCTGTACGACCCGGAGCTCGCGGCCGATCCCGGTTTCGCGCTGTCGGTGCTGGCCACCTCCGGCCTGCTCCTGCTGGCGCCGGTGTGGCGGGACGCCCTGCGCCGTCGCGGCTGGCCGGCGGGTGCGGCCGAGGCGCTGGCCGTGCCGGCGGCCGCGCAGGTCGCGTGCGGACCGGTGGTCGCCGGCCTGTCCGGCACGGTCAGCCTGATCGCGGTTCCGGCCAACCTCGTGGTGGTGCCCGCCATCGCACCGGCCACCCTGCTGGGCGTGGGCGCGGCCGTGCTGTCGCCGGTGTGGGCGGACGGCGCTGCGTTCGCGGCCTGGCTCGGGCACTGGCCGGCGAAATGGTTGGTGCTCGTGGCGACCTACGGCGCGCGGGTGCCGTCGGGGGCGCTGCCCTGGCCGGACGGGGTGTGGGGCGCGCTCCTGCTCGGAGCGATCACGGTGGCGGTGCTGTTCGCCACACCTCGGCCGGTGCTCCGGCGACTGGCCGTGGTCATGACGCTGGCCGGAATGCTCGGCGCGATGCCGGTGCGGCTGCTCGCCTCGGGCTGGCCACCGGCCAACTGGATCGTGGTGACCTGCGCGGTCGGGCAGGGCGATGCGGTCGTGCTGCCGGCTGGACCGTCCCGGGCCGTGGTGATCGATGCCGGGCCGGAGGCCGATCCGGTCGACCACTGCCTGCGGCGGCTGGGCGTGCGGCAGGTGGTGCTGTTCGTGGTCAGTCACTTCCACGTCGACCACATCGGTGGGGTGGCCGGGGTGTTCCGTGGGCGACGAGTCGGTGCGGTCGCCGGACCCGACTGGCCCGAGCCGCCGGGCGGGCGAGCTTCGGTGGTGGCGGCGGCCCGGCCGGTGCCGCTGCACGCGATCGGCCCCGGCTGGTCGTACGAGGTGGGCGGACTGCGTCTGACCGTGATCGGGCCGTTCGAACCGCTGCATGGCACCAACTCCGATCCGAACAACAACTCGCTGGTCCTGAGAGCCGAGCTGAACGGCGAGACCGTGCTGCTGCCCGGTGACGCGGAGACCGAGGAGCAGGACGAGCTGCTGCAGCACCTGGGACCGGAGTTGTTGCGGGCCGACGTTCTCAAGGTGTCGCACCACGGAAGCGCTTACCAGTCGCCGGCTTTCGTCGACGCCGTCGACCCGGCGGTGGCCCTCGTGTCGGTGGGGAAGGACAACGACTATGGACATCCGAACGCCGCACTTCTGGCGCGGCTGGCTCGCGGCGGCGCGCGGGTCCTGCGTACGGACGAGTCGGGCGACCTGGCCGCGGTCGCCGCCGGCGACGGCCTGGCCGTGGTCGCCCGGGGTGACCCGCCGGACGGCTGACGGGTCGAAGAGAATGCGGGGGTGGAGCGAGAGACGATCACCGCGGGCGACCTGACGCTGCGGCCGTTCGTGGCCGGTGACATTCCGTGGGTTTACGAGGTGTCGCTCGACCCGGCGGTCCAGCGGTTTCTGGAGATCCCGATCCCGTACCGGATGGCGGACGCCGACTACTTCGTGCGGGAGATGGCGATCGCGGCCTGGGACCAGCGGACCCGGGCCGAGTTCGTGATCGAGGGCGGCGCGGGGGAGCGGCTCGGGCGGGTCGGGCTCAGCCTGGACGGGCGCGGGGCCGGGCAGATCGGGTACTGGCTGGATCCGGCGGCGCGCGGGCGCGGGGTGGCCACGGCGGCGGTGCTGATGCTGTGCGGGTGGGGATTCGAGCGGCTCGGGCTTGCTCTGATCGAGTGGCGGGCCGAGGTGGGCAACGCCGCTTCGCGGCGGGTGGCGGAAAAGGCCGGCTTCCGGATCGAGGCGACGCTGCGGCAGCGTCTGGTGCATCGAGGCGTACGGGTGGACGCGTGGATCGGGTCGATGCTGAGCTCCGAATTGCCGACACGCCCGGGTTAAGCCGATTGGTCGGCATTCGGAGCGGTCGATGGTGGTCGCTGACCGGTCGGCTGCCGGCGCAGACGCTCAGCCTGATCGAGAGACTCTACGGTGCCCGCGACATGGCAGGTCGCCGATATGTCTGCTTTCGCATTCGGTGATCGTCCGTCTGCGCGAAGGAGTGAGGCTCGCGGAAACGTCAGGCCCCCGTGCGACGATGTTGAGCGTGAACACCGCACCTCCCGATCCGTTAGTGCTCGTCCTCGGCGACGAGGAGCTTCTCGCCGCTCGCGCGATCACCTCGACGGTCGATGCGGCCCGGGCAGCCGAGCCCGGCGTCGACGTCCGGGAGTATGAGGGTGGCGCGATCGCGGCCGGCGAGGTCGCCGAGATGTTGAGCCCGTCGCTGTTCGGCGGGCGCCGGGTGCTGGTCATCCGCAGTGGACAGGACGCGCGAAAAGACCTCATCACCGCCCTGCTGGCCTACGCGAAAAATCCCGACCCCGACGTGACGCTGATCGTCGCGCACCTCGGCGGCGCCAAGGGCAAGGCGCTCGCCGACGGGCTGCGTTCGGCCGGCGCGACCGTCATCGCGGCGGCGAAGCTGAAGGGCGATCGGGAGCGCATCGCGTTCGTCCGTGACGAGTTCCGTCGCAACGGCGGCCGGTGCGACGAGGCGGCCGCGTCCGCGCTGCTCGCGTCGGTCGGCAACGACCTCCGGGAGATCGCGGCGGCCTGCTCGCAGCTGCTCGCCGACACCGACGGCAAAATCACCGAGGGCGTGGTGGCGCGCTACTACAAGGGGCGCGCCGAGGTGAGCGGCTTCACCGTGGCCGACGCCGCGATGATCGGTGACGTGCCGGGCGCGCTGGAGGCGCTGCGGTGGGCGCTGCACGTCGGCGTCGATCCGGTGCCGATCGCCGACGCGATCGCCGACGGGGTCCGCACGGTCGCCAAGGTCGCCGCGGCCGGCCGGGGCAATCCCTACCAATTGGCCAGTTCGCTCGGCATGCCGGCCTGGAAGATCCAGCGAGCGCAGGAGCGCAGCCGCGGCTGGACGCCCGAGGGCCTGGTCGACGCGATGCGGGCGGCCGCCGACTGCAACGCCGCGGTCAAGGGCGGCGCTGAGGACCGCGGTTACGCCCTGGAGCGGGCCGTCTTCGCCGTCGTCGCGGCTCGCCGTACAGGTGGGGCGCGATGAGGGCGAGCCGGCCCGAGACGGCCCCCCGCCCGCTGTATGCCCGGCTGCTCCGGCTGCGCCACGTCGCGCCCAGTGGCTTCCTCTGTTTCGTCTTCCTCGAGGGTGCGGTCGCCCTCGGCATCCTGCTGGCCCTGGCCGAGCTGGTGAGCTGGTGGGGCGTCCTGGTTCTGCCGCTCACCGTCGCCGTGATGGTCAAGCTCAACGACACTATCGCCGGCGCGCTGAGCCGCCCGGCGCCCTCGTCGGCGGCCGGCTTTCCACAGGCTTCCCCGTCCCTGCGCCCCGCGACGGTGACCGGTCCCGCCGCCTTGGGCGCCCTCGACGCGGCGGCCAGCCGCGCCACCCCGGCCGACCTGGCCGGACAGTCCACCACCCGCCTCCCCGGCGTCATCAACCGGGACCAGGGCCCACCGATCATGCGTCCGTGGGCCGAGGAAGCGGAGGCCCACCAGCAGCGAGTCCGCCAGTCCGCCAGCCGCCGCTACGAATAGCCGGCTCCGCCGCTGGAGTGCGCTGGGCCGCAGCTCAGGCTGACTGCCGTTGCCGGCGCCTTCTCCGGCGAGACCGGGCCTGTTCGTTGACGAGCAGCTCGCAGGTCTATCAGCTGCCGCTGTTGATGTCGGCTGAGGCTGCGGCTTGTCGGCGTCGCCCCGGCGATCGGTCTGCGGGTCAGGGCGCCTGGCGGGCAAGGCGCCTGGCGGGCAAGGCGCCTGGCGGGCAAGGGCGTCGAGCAAGCGTTGTCGCGGACGAGGTCTGAGCGGGGGCGCGTGGCGGGCAAGAGTTTCGGCCAGCGGCACGCGTTGTTTCGGGCGAGCGCTGGCGTGGCGCCAGGGCCGGTAAGGGGCGCGCTGTTTGGGAGTAGGACGGGGCAGGGCGCCCGGCGGGCGGGGTATGTGGGCGCGGAGCGGCCATGGGGTTGCCACTCACGCAGAATGAAGGGCCCGGGCCGGCGTAGCTGGGCCCCGGCCCGGCCTCGGCGGGAGCAGCGGTCCGTACCACCCACTCAGGCACGACATCAGGCTCTTGATTTTGATTTTGGGCCGGAAACGACTCGGGCACCGGCGCGGACGAGTGGTCCGGCGGTGCCCGGGTGTGGTCGATGACCGGCTCGCGCTGCGAGCATGGCGCGGCGGCTTCCGTGCTGCCGCGCCCCTGACAGGGGTCAGGCAGACAGCGAGGCGATCCGCTTGGCGATGGCCGACTTGCGGTTCGCCGCCTGGTTCTTGTGGATGACACCCTTGCTGGCAGCCTTGTCCAGCTGACGCGAGGCGTCACGCAGCAGCGTGGTGGCCGACTCGACGTTGCCCGCCTCGCTCGCCTCGTTGAGCTTGCGAATCACGGTCTTCAGCGACGACTTGACCGACTTGTTGCGCAGCCGGGCCTTTTCGTTCTGCCGGTTGCGCTTGATCTGGGACTTGATGTTCGCCACGCGACAGCCTTGTCCTGACTAGTGTTCGGGAAACGGTCTCTAGCGGTGGTGGCTGATGCAGCGAACAGCGGCGCGTCACCACACGCGATGAGCCAGACTACCAGGGTCGTGTCGGCCCACCAAAACCGCTACCAGCCGCGACGCTCTGCCAGCCAGGTCAGAGCCTGTTCGCCGCTGAAGCGTTGGTGCTGCCGACTGTGCGGGGAAGCGCTGCTGGGGCCGCCGTCGGCGCGGATCAGCCAGTACCCCGACAGGGCGGCCAGCGCGCCGTCCACGCCCTCGGCCGGCGGGTCCCACGGGGCCAGGTAGGCGTCGGCGTCCAGGCCGCTGGCGAAGGCGCTGATCAGCAGCGTGATCGTGTCGAACCAGGGTGCGCCCAGGCAGGGCCAGGTCCAGTCGCAGAGTCGGGCCTCGCCGGTGCGGTCGATCAGGACGTTGTCTATCCGGAGGTCGCCGTGCAACATTCCGGAGCCTTTGACCAGGTCGGGGAGGGCTTGTTCGAGGTCGGCCAATTCGAGCAGATGGGCGGGGGCGACGGTGTTTCGCGCGGTGTGCGGCATTGGCTCGCGGCCCGCTGCTATCTCCGACCACCCGGACATTTCCGCCCGGATGATCTCGGCCAGCGGCGGCAGGCCGGGGGTGGTGGGGGTGGCCAGCGCCGCGGCGGCGGTCGACCAGGCCGCGAGCGTGGCCTGCAGTTCGGCCGGCTGCCACGGCAGGGCGGGGACGTGGCCGTCGATCGCTTCCAGGCATAGGACGAAATAGCCGGAATGTTCCATGGTCCAACGCGGGCGGGCGGCGTTGATCTCGGCGGGTAGGGCGGCGGTGATCGCGGCCTCGCGGGCGTACCACTCCGAGTTCGGGTCGCGTAGCGGCGCGGCCTTCACGAAGACCTTCTCGCCCTCAGCCGTGCTGAGCAGGGCGGCGAAGGCCCTGGTGAAGCCTCCGCCGGCGCTGCGCGCCTCGGCGATCGGCGCGCCCAGCCGGGCCGCGATCGCTTTCCGCAGGCTTTTCGGCAGGTCGGGCCACTGCGGGCGGACGGCGGTAGCGCCGTACGGGACATCGGGGAGTGAAATCGGCCGCACCCGACCATCCTGCCGTCCCGATTTTTGTCGTACCCGACTGGCAGGATCCTCGCCATGAGAACCGACGATTTCTGGGCGGTCATCAGCCGCGCGACCGCCGACCGGCCCGCCTCGCCGGCCGAGGTGGCCAAGCGGGCCGCTGCCGACCTCGCCACCCGTGACCCGGAGGAGATCGTCGCCTGGGCTCGCCACCTCGACAAGGTGATGGTCGCCTCCGGCACGGAGGACCTATGGGCGGCGGCCTATGTGATCCACGGCGGGTGTTCCGAGGATGGGTTCGACAACTTCCGCGGCTGGCTGATCGCGCACGGACGGGAGACCGTTGCGCGTGCCGTCAAGTCGCCCGATGCGCTGGCCGATCTGCCGGCCGTGCGCGCCGCCGCCGAGACCGGTGCCGTCTTCGAGGCGGAAGAGGTGCTGTCCATCGCGGCCGAGGCCTATCAGCAGGCGACCGGGTCCGAGCTGCCGGCCGGGGAGACGCCGGCGACCCGGCCCGACGCCGCCGATCTGTGGGATTTCGACAACGAGGAGGAGATGCAGAAGCGGCTGCCGCGTTTGTCCGCTCTGTTCCTCGAGCCGCCGGACTGACGGCGAAACCGGGTCGCGATGACGGTGGCGGTTCGCCGAGACTCGGGGCATGGAGGCTCAGCAGGGGACGGTGGCGGCGGTCAGTTGTAACGACACGTATGCGTTCACCAAGCCGGTTCGGGACGAGATCGTTCTGATCGCGGGGGTCGGCGTGAAGGGTGACGTGCACGCCGGGGTCTATGTGAAACACCGGGGGCGGGTGCGTAACGATCCGACGCAGCCGAACTTCCGGCAGGTGCATCTGATTCAGCAGGAGCTGTTCGGCGAGGTCGGCGAGAAGGGGTACGACGTCGCGGCCGGCGACCTGGGGGAGAACGTGACCACCAGCGGCCTCGACCTGATCAGGCTGCCGGTGGGGACGATCCTGCGCTTCGGGCCAGCCGGGGGAGTTGCCGGAGCTGCCGGAGCGGGCGGTGCCGCGGCTGCCGGAGCGGGGGCCGCCGGGGCGAAGGCCGGCGGAGCGATGGCCGCTGGGGCCGCTGAGCAGACGCTGGCGTGGCCGCGCGACCGAGGGGCTGGGGTCACCGGGCAAGCGACGGCTTCGCGCGCCGACGGGGGCGCTGAGGCCGCGGGGGAGCCGGTGGGTGCCGCAGCGGACGGGCAGGCCGGGGTCGTAGGGCCGCTGGCGGCGGTCCTTGAGGTCGCCGCGGCCGCGCGGCTGGACCAGGAGACGGCTCGGTCGGCGGTCGCGGTCGCCGCGGCGGCCGCGCGGGAGCTGGCGCGGGAGCGGGAGCTGGCGCGGGAGCGGGACCAGGCGCGGGAGCGGGACCAGGCGCGGGAGCGGGACCAGGCCCTCGGGCAGGCGTCGGATCGGGAGCACGATTCGCGGCCGGCGGTCGTGGTGGCTGGGCTGCGGAATCCGTGTGCGCAGATCAACGGGTTCCGGGACGGGCTGCTCAAAGAGGTCATCGAGAAGGACGCGAGCGGCAACGTCGTGCGCAAGGCCGGCGTCATGGCGGTGGTGCTGCGGGGCGGGGTCATCCGGCCCGGTGACGTGGTCACCGTCGAGCTGCCGCCGCTGCCGCACGCACCGCTGGAGCGGGTGTGAGCGGGGCTCCCGCGCGGGCGTGGGACGATAGAACCCGCCGGCGGTCTGCCGGTGGACCTGGACGGCCGGCCCGGCGTGTCTCGCGCCTGCTCCGCCGGTGTCAGTCGAAGCTTGAGAAGAACGGACGAACGTGCCTGGACCGCTCGATCCCGCTGTGAACGTGATCGGGGCTACCGACCCGAGTCGCATCCGCAACTTCTGCATCATCGCCCACATCGACCACGGCAAGTCGACGCTGGCCGACCGGATGCTGCAGATCACCGGGGTGGTCGACCCGCGGCAGATGCGGGCTCAGTACCTCGACCGCATGGACATCGAGCGGGAACGCGGCATCACCATCAAGTCGCAGGCCGTTCGGATGCCGTGGGTGGTGCGTGAAGGGGACCGGCAGGGTGACACCGCGGTCCTCAACATGATCGACACCCCGGGGCACGTCGACTTCACCTATGAGGTCTCGCGCAGCCTCGCCGCCTGCGAGGGTGCCGTGCTGCTGGTCGACGCGGCGCAGGGCATCGAGGCGCAGACGCTGGCGAACCTCTATCTGGCGATGGAGAACGACCTGCGCATCATCCCGGTGCTCAACAAGATCGACCTGCCCGCCGCGCAGCCCGAGAAGTACGCCGAGGAACTGGCGAAGCTGATCGGGGTCGAGCCGGAGTCGGTGCTGCGGGTGTCCGGCAAGACCGGCGTCGGCGTCGCGCACCTGCTCGACGAGATCGTCCGGGAGTTCAAGGCGCCGGTCGGCGACGCCCAGGCGCCGGCCCGCGCGATGATTTTCGACTCGGTGTATGACGTCTATCGCGGCGTGGTCACCTACGTCCGGGTCATCGACGGGCGGATCGAGGCCCGCGACCGGATCAAGATGATGTCCACCGGTGCGGTGCACGAGTTGCTCGAGATCGGTGTCGTCTCGCCCGAGATGGAGAAGGCGGGCGCACTCGGCGTCGGCGAGGTGGGCTACCTGATCACCGGCGTGAAGGACGTTCGCCAGTCCAAGGTCGGCGACACCGTCACCGGCAATGTCCGGTCCGCCACCGAGCCGCTGGGCGGCTACAAGGAACCCAAGCCGATGGTCTACTCGGGTCTCTACCCGATCGACGGCTCGGACTACCCGGCCCTGCGGGACGCGCTCGACAAGCTCAAGCTCAACGACGCCGCCCTGGTCTACGAGCCGGAGACGTCGCTGGCGCTCGGTTTCGGGTTCCGCGTCGGCTACCTCGGCCTGCTCCACCTGGAGATCATCGGCGAGCGGCTGGAGCGCGAGTTCAACCTGGACCTGATCTCCACCGCGCCGAACGTGGTCTACCGGGTCTACACCGAGGACGCCGAGGAGCGGGTCGTCACCAACCCGAGCGAGTTCCCGGACGGCAAGATCGCGGAGATCCACGAACCTGTGGTGCGGGCGACCGTGCTGGTGCCGAATGAGTTCGTGGGCGCGGTCATGGAGCTGTGCCAGTCGCGGCGCGGCACCCTGCTCGGCATGGAGTACCTGTCCGCCGAACGGGTGGAACTGCGCTACACGCTGCCGCTCGCCGAGATCATTTTCGACTTCTTCGACCAGCTGAAGAGCAAGACCAAGGGGTACGCGTCACTCGACTACGAGCCCTCCGGCGAGCAGGTCGCCGAACTGGTCAAGGTGGACATCCTGCTGCACGGTGAGCCGGTCGACGCGTTCAGCGCGATCGTGCACAAGGACAAGGCTTACAACTACGGCGTCACCATCGCCTCCAAGCTGCAGAAACTCATTCCGCGGCAGCAGTTCGAGGTGCCCATCCAGGCGGCCATCGGCAGCCGGATCATCGCTCGCGAGACGATCCGCGCGATCCGCAAGGACGTCCTCGCCAAGTGCTACGGCGGTGACATCACCCGTAAGCGCAAACTGCTCGAGAAGCAGAAGGAGGGCAAGAAGCGGATGAAGATGGTCGGCCGCGTGGAAGTGCCGCAGGAAGCCTTCATCGCCGCCCTGTCGACATCCGACTCCGGGGACTCCAAGGGAGCAAACAAGAAATAAGTCGGTTTGGTTTCTCCGATGGCCGGGAAATCTGGGGCTCGACGGACGCAACAAGAGCTTGATCCCCCTGGAGGAACCCCATGACTGTCACCGGCATCATCACCGCCCTCATCGTCGGCCTCATCATCGGCGCGCTGGGCCGCCTGGTCGTACCCGGCAAGCAGAACATCCCGATCTGGCTGACCCTGGTCATCGGTGTGGTGGCCGCGCTGCTCGGCACCGTGATCGCCCGGGCGATCGGCGTTGCCGACACCAAGGGCTTCGACTGGACCGAGCTGCTCTTCCAGATCGTTCTGGCCGCCATCGGTGTCGCCCTGGTCGCCGGCGTCGGCAGCCGTCGCCGCATCACCCGATAACCGTTCCGCCAGCGCAGACGCGGTATCACCCAGCGACGCCGCGGGATGAAATGAAGCGCCGGACCTGCAGAGGTCCGGCGCTTCACCATGTGCGGGAAGAAATCTAGTAGCGGAATTTGTGCTGGGCACTGCGACGGTTGACCCAGGCCGGCAGTTCATCGACGTGGTCGCGGTGCGGGTGCTGCTCCTGCGGGTCGCGCCCATCGGTCACGTTGCGCATGGTGACCACGTAACCCTGGACCAGGCGGTCCTCGCGCAGGTCCCGATAGGTGGCTTCGACGAGGATCTGGGTCTCGTCGGAACGGAGCAGCGCGCAGAACAGCTTGCCGTCCCCGTTCGACTGGAACGCCCGGCGGACCGGGCTCTGGTCGTCGGGGTGCACCAGGTCGGTGAGGGTGGCCAGCGGCGACAGCTCCTGGCCGAGCAGCTTGCGCACGGCCGGGCTGGCGTACCGGATGCGCTGGTCCTCGTCGATCACCAGCATGAGTTCGGCGGTGTTGCTGATCACAGTGCGCAGGTACTGGTCGCTGTCGCGGCGGCCGACCGCCTCGACCAGCATGATCCGGTCGAGTGCCATGGCGGCCTGACCGGCGAGCACCTCCAGCGCGTCGTGGGTCACGGCCAGCACCTCGCGGCGGGCGGTCACGATCAGGGCGCCGCCGCTCGGGCGAGCCACGGCCATCGGTTCCAGCCACAGCGGGCAGATCAGGGTGCCGTCGTCGCCGTCCTCGTTGACCAGCCAGCTGCGCCGGCCCGGACCGGCCCCGGTCGGCTCGGTGGACAGGCCGGACTCGACGAGCTCGTGGTTGTCGGTGGCGAAGAGCACCGAGGTGGCGGGTAGCAACTGGCCGACCGCGGCGTGCACGGCTTCCTCCACCGCGTGCTGGTCGGCGGCGGCGACCAGGGCGCCGCTGGCGATGCGCAGCGCTCGCTCACGGGCCGCGGCCCGGCTGTTCTGCGAGATCGAGTCGGCCAGCCGGGTGATGGTGAGCAGCAGCGTGAGGCCGCCGACCACCGCGATCACCACGCCGTCGCGCACTCCGCCGTTCAGCGCCTCGATCAGCAGCACGGTCGGCGGGGTCGCCACCGACGCACACAGCAGCACCGCCCAGTGGCCGCGCCACTGGGTCGGGCTCGGCGGCATCGGCTCGGTAAGCCTCTTCATCGACGGGTGCAGCGCGGCCAGGCCCCACGCCAGGTAGAGGACGACGTAGCCGGCCTCGCTGATCGGGCCCTCCGCGAGCGGGTAGATGATGTCGCTGGCCAGCATGCCGACCGAGCCGGCCAGCAGCAGGCTCGCGGACACGTTGCGGCCGGCCGCCAGGACCAGCCGGACGGCGACCGCGACCAGGACCAGGTCGCCGATCACGTCGGCGGCCGAGATCTTGCCGATGTTTCCCTGGTCGCCGATCAGGAAGACCCACACGACCAGCAGCGTGGTGCAGGAGGCGGCGAGCAGGTCGATCAGCCGGGCCCGGTCACCCAGCAGCGAACCGACCCGGGTGAACTGCACCAGCGCGGCCGCGACCAGCAGGAACATCGCAAGATAGAAGGCCTCGGCGGTGCCCTCGGCGTCGATCGCGTAGAAAATGTCGCCGATGGCCAGGCCGGCGATCGCCCCCGCGAGCAAAATCCACGGGCCGACGCGCGCGGGCTTGTGCCACCGGACGCCGACCATGATCGACAGACAGCTCGCGGCACCCAGCAGAATCCATTCGATCGCCCTCGACACGTCCTACTTAGTACCAGGGCGGTAGCTGTCTGTCCATGCGTCTGTATACGCTGAGCGATCGCTCAGTGGAATCGACGAACATCACACAGAGCCACCGGCCGGGACGACAATTTTCATGTCGCAGAGCAACGAACTCGGACGTCAGCTGAACACCTGAGCGATCACCTGGCGCTCGTCGACGCCACCGTCCGCAGTCACCTTCTGCCACTTGCCATCCGGCGCGTGCCACTCCAGATCGGCGAAACGTACCCGTTCGAGGCCGGTGGCCGAGGCGTGCGACACCAGCCAATGTGCGTACCGCCAGCCCGTACTCGGATCGGAGACGGCGACCGTGAGCCCGGCCGCCTGGGTGGCCGCCGGGGTTTTCGCCAGGCCCTTGCCCCAGTCCAGCTTGAGGCCCTTCATCAGGGCGGCCGCGGCGGCGGCGCCGCGCAGCACCGGCGAACCGGACACCGTGCAGGCCACCGCGCCGGTCGCCCGGCCGGTCAGGGCGCGGGCGAGCACCGCCGACTCGTCCGCCCATTTCTCGTACGCGTTCGGGTAGGCCGAGCGCTGCACCTTCTGCGCCGCGTCGGTGACCCGCATCTTCTGGTAGCCCTTGACCTTCTTGAGGGCCGTGTAGAACTTGTCCGCCGCGTACCTCGGGTCCTTGATCTTCTCGACCGTGCCCCAGCCCTGGCTGGGGCGCTGCTGGAACAGCCCGACCGAGTCGCGGTCGCCGTCGTCGAGGTTTTCCAGCTTGGACTCCTGCAGCGCGGTGGCCAGCGCGATCACGACGGCCCGCTCGGGCATGCCACGCCGGATGCCGACCGCGGTGATGGTCGCCGCGTTGGCCATCTGCACCGAGTCGAGGGTGACCTCGCCGTCGGCCCGCACGGTGCACTCGGGCCCGAGGCTCGGCAGCTTGATGTCGCTGGGCAGGTTGTGCACCACGGCCACCACGCCCAGTGCGCCGACCAGTGCGAGCAGCACGATCACCACACCTGGTGTCCTGCGCACCCACACCTCCTCGACACGCCCCGCGACCGGGGCTCAGGCAACAAGAGTAGTCAACGACCGCATCGGCCGGCCGTCACTGCTGCGGGACCCAGGACGCCGGGCGTTTCTCCCGGAATGCAGTAACTCCCTCCCGGCCTTCGGCCGATCGGAAATAACCCCCGGATCGCTCGGCCAGGCCGGCCAGTTCGGCGCGGATGGAGGCTTCCGGCGTACGCCGTAGCAGCTGTTTGGTTCCGGCCAGCGCGAGCGGCCCACCCTGCACCAGCGCGGTGCAGTAGCCGGCGATCGCGGCGTCCAGGCCGTCGGCCGGCACAGCGGCCGTGACCAGTCCGATCTCCGCCGCCCGCGCCCCGTCGAAGACGTTGCCGGTGAGATAGAGCTCGGTGGCCGCCCGGGGGGTCAGCCGGGGCAGGACGGTGGCGCTGATCACCGCAGGGATCACGCCCAGGCGCACCTCGGTGAACGCGAACGTCGCCTCGCGGGCGCAGACCGCGATGTCGGCCGCCGCGATCAGGCCCAGACCGCCGGCCCGGGCCGGCCCGCCCACCCGGGCCACCACCGGCTTGGGGAACTCCCAGAGCGCGGCCAGCACGTCGGCCAGTTTCTCGGCAGGCACCCGGCCGGCCCCGCGGGCCTCGGCGGTCTCCTTGAGGTCGGCGCCGGAACAGAAGACCGGGCCGGTGTGGGAGAGCACCACGACGCGCACCGACGGGTCGGTCAGCGCGGTGGACAGGGCGTCCAGCAGCTGCGTCATCAGGGGCGTGGAGAGGGCGTTGCGGTTGGCGGGGCTGTCCAGGGTCAAGGTGGTCACCCCGGCGGCTGTGGCGGAACGGACCAGATCCATGGCGGGAACCCTATCGGTGCACACTTGACCGATGGCCGGTGCACTTCCCGATGGTGATCCCGTTCCGCTGGACGGGTCGCTCCCGCACGCCGCCGCGGCGGCGGCCGGTCGGAACGGCTTCGCGGTCTATGTCCACGTTCCGTTCTGTGCGAGTCGATGTGGGTATTGCGACTTCAACACCTATACCGCTGCCGAACTGGGCGGAGGGGCCAGTCGCGACGAATACGCCGACACGGTACTGCGTGAGCTGAGTCTTGCTCAGAAAACCATAAACCCCGAAAAAGTGGACACGGTGTTCATCGGTGGCGGCACTCCTACGCTGCTCGGCGCCGATGATCTCGGCCGGATCCTCGAAGGCATCGACAAGACCTGGGGGCTGGCCGGCGACGCCGAGATCACCACCGAGGCCAACCCGGAGTCGGTGACCCCCGAGTATCTGCGCGCGCTGCGCCACCACGGTTTCACCCGGATCAGCCTGGGCATGCAGTCGGCCAGCCCCACGGTGCTGCGGATCCTGGACCGCAAGCACACCGCCGGCCGCGCGCCCGAGGCCGCCCGGGAGGCCCGCGAGGCCGGCTTCGAGCACGTCAACCTCGACCTCATCTACGGCACTCCGGGCGAGACGGCCGACGACTTCGCCGCCTCGCTGCGAACCGTGATCGAGGCGGGCGCCGACCACGTCAGCGCGTACGCCCTGATCGTCGAGGACGGCACCCGGATGGCCGTCCGGATGCGCCGCGGCGAGATCCCGTACCCCTCCGACGACGTCGCCGCCGACCGGTACCTGGCCGCCGAGGCGGCCCTGACCGAGGCCGGTTTCGAGTGGTACGAAGTGTCCAACTGGGCCAAGGGAGCGGACGCCCGCTGCCGGCACAACCTGCTCTACTGGACCGGCGCCGACTGGTGGGGTCTCGGGCCGGGCGCGCACAGCCACGTCGGCGGGGTGCGCTGGTGGAACGTCAAGCATCCGACGGCGTACGCGAAAAGGCTGGCCGACGGTCATTCGCCGGGCCACGCCCGGGAGATCCTCTCCGACGAGGACCGCCGGGTCGAGGACATCATGCTGCGGGTGCGCCTGCGCGAGGGCATCCCGCTGGCCGGCCTGGACGCGGCCGGCGCGAAACAGGCCCTCGCCGACGGCCTGCTGGAGCCGGGGGCGTACGCGGAGGGGCAACTGGCGCTGACCCTCCGGGGCCGCCTGCTGGCCGACGCCGTCATCCGCGACGTCGTATGAGGGCGCCGGGCCCCCGACCCGGCGCTTGAGGAACAACCGCTACTTGATGATCGAAACCGTCATCGGGTAGTTGTACGGCTCGTTGTTGCTGGCCTTCACGCCGGCGATGACGCCGAACACGATCCCGATGATCATCGCGGCGAAACCGACGAAGATGCCGATGACGATGCAGGACAGGATCCAGCCGACGAGCGCGATGATCGACCAGAGGATCTGGAAGTTCAGCGCCTTGACGGCCTCGGCCCGCACCTGGGGCGACTGCGGGCCGCGAGCCAGCAGGGCGACCAGGGGTGCGATCCATCCCGCGCAACCGCCACCGAGGAAGGCGCCGGCCGCGCCCCCGAAGTGCGCGACCAGGATCCAGGTGCGGTCGTCGCCGGCGACGCTGCCGCCGGCCGGAGCGCCGTACCCGTACTGCTGCGGGGGCGGGTTGTATCCGCCGGGCGGCGGACCGTAACCGCCGCTGGGCGGCGGAGCGTATCCACCGTTGGGCGGCGGGGGAGTGGGCCCGCCGGACGAAGGAGGCGGTACCGAACCGGAGGTCGGGTCGTTACCGGCATATGGGTTGAATGGCGCGGTGGGGTCGTTCTGATTACCTTCACCGGGCGGGCGAGGCGGTTCTGTCATGGCTGACACCGTAGGACCGCAGCTCAACCGGGTACAGAGCGACATGCACTCAGATGTCGATGAATAGACAGGACCACTCGATCATCGCGCTGCCGCCTGCGGCGACGTAGACTGGCACTCTGTCGCCAGGAGTGCCAGCGCGAGAGTTGCCGGGAGAGTCGGCGCGAGACGAGGGAGGGGTCACAGTGAGTCTGGATGACCGCAAGCTCGAAGTGCTGCGGGCAATCGTCGAGGACTATGTCGAGACGCAGGAGCCGGTCGGCAGCAAATCACTGGTCGAGCGCCACCAGCTCGGCGTCTCCCCGGCCACGGTGCGTAACGACATGGCCGTGCTGGAGGAGGAGGGTTACATCCGGCAGCCGCACACCAGTGCCGGCCGGGTGCCCACCGACGCCGGCTACCGGTTGTTCGTCGACCGCCTCTCCCGGGTCAAGCCGCTCAGTCCGGCCGAGCGCCGGGCGATCGAGCGGTTCCTGATCGGCGCCGTCGACCTCGACGACGTGGTGCACCGCACGGTCCGGCTGCTCGCCCAGCTGACCCGCCAGGTCGCGGTGGTGCAATATCCGTCGCTGGCCCGCTCCTCGGTGCGCCATCTGGAACTTGTCCCTATCTCCACCACCCGCATCATGCTGGTGATGATCGCCGACACCGGCCGGGTCGAGCAGCGCCTGGTCGAGCTCCCGGGCCCGGCCACCGCCGACGACGTGATGGAGCTGCGCCGCAAGGCCAACGAGAAACTCGCCGGTCAGCGGCTCTCCGACACCCCGCCGCTGGTGGCGGCCCTGGTCGACGAGTGCGCGCCGGACCGCCGCGGCACGATGGCCTGCCTGGCCAGCGTGCTGCTGGAAACCCTCGTCGAGCGCAGCGAGGAACGCCTCATGCTCGCCGGAACGGCGAACTTGACTCGGGGAGGTGTGCTGGACTTCCAGGGCACACTTCGTCCCGTGCTCGAGGCCCTCGAGGAGGAGGTCATCCTGCTCAAGCTCATCGGCGACCTGGAACCGAGCAAGACCCGGGTGCGCATCGGCGACGAGAACGAGATCGACAACCTGCGTTCGACCTCGGTGGTCAGCACCGGCTACGGGCCGGGCGCGACTATCGTCGGTGGGCTCGGCGTGCTCGGCCCCACCCGGATGGACTACCCCGGCACCATTGCCACGGTGCGAGCGGTGGCACGCTACGTGGGCGATCTGCTGGCACAGAATTGACGACGGAACCGCGCTGACATTGAGGACTCCAAACCCCGTGGCCAAGGATTACTACGGCATTCTCGGCGTGAGCCGGGAGGCGACCGACGACGAGATCAAGCGCGCCTACCGCAAGCTGGCTCGTCAGTACCACCCCGACGTCAATCCGGACCCGGAAGCGCACGAGAAGTTCAAGGACATCAACGCGGCGTACGAGGTTCTGTCCGACGACCAGAAGCGGCAGATCGTCGACCTCGGGGGTGACCCGCTCGCGCCCGGCGGCGGGGTCGGTCCCGGCGGTCCCGGTGGCGGTCCGGGCGGCCCGTTCGTGGGCTTCCAGGACATCATGGACGCGTTCTTCGGCACGGCGGCCGGCGGCGGCAACCGAGGTCCACGACCGCGCACCCGCCCCGGCGCCGACGCGATCCTGCGCCTCGAACTCGACCTGGTGGAGACCGCGTTCGGGGTCGAGGCACCGATCACCGTCGATACCGCGGTCCTGTGCACCCAGTGTTCCGGCGCCGGCACCGCGCCCGGCACCCACCTGGCCACCTGCGAGACCTGCGGCGGCCGGGGCGAGGTGCAGAGCGTGCAGCGCACGTTCCTCGGCCAGGTCGTCTCGTCCCGCCCCTGCTCCACCTGCCAGGGCCACGGCACCGTGATCCCGCACCCCTGCCCGACCTGCGCCGGCGACGGCCGGGTGCGCACCCGCCGCTCACTCACCGTGAAGATCCCGGCGGGCGTCGAGGACGGCATGCGCATCCGCCTGGCCCAGCAGGGCGAGGTCGGCCCGGGCGGCGGCACCGCCGGTGACCTCTACGTGGAGATCAGCGAGCGGCCGCACGACGTCTACTCACGCAAGGGCGACGACCTGCACTGCCGGGTCACCCTGCCGATGACCGCGGCCGCGCTCGGCACCCGCCTGACGATCAAGACGCTGGACAGCGAGGAAGCGATCGAGGTCAAGGCCGGCACGCAACCCGCCAGCACGCTGCGCATCCGCGGCAAGGGCGTGCCGCACCTGCGCGGCCAAGGCCGCGGCGACCTCTTCGTGCACCTCGACGTGAAGACGCCCACCAAGCTGACCGCGGAGCAGGAACGCATGCTGCGCGATTTCGCGAAGACCCGCGGCGAGGACGTGGCCGAGCTGAGCAAGCAGGGCGGCTTCTTCAGCCGCATGCGAGACGCCTTCAACGGCCATTAAATTCAGATCGAGTTCGTCGGACGTGACGGCCCGGAGTGGCACGGACCTGCTCCCGCCGAGGCCGGGCCGGGGCCCAGCTTCGCCGGCCCTGGCCCTTCATTCTGCGTGAGTGGGAAAACCCGGCAACGCGAACGCCGCCGGTGAGCCGCACTGCTTGGTGCGGCTCACCGGCGGCGTCCGTCAGCGGGCCCGGCTCTGTTTTCTGGTCAGCGGTCGGCGAGGGTGCGGCCGGCGTGGGCGGCGGCTTCGTGCGCGGCCTTCTTGAGCAGGTCGGCGGCGTCCCGGAGCGACTCCATCGCTGGGCTGACGTGGGCCAGGGTCAGTTCCCGCTCGACGAGGGTGAGGTCGGCGCCCCACACGTCCTCGACGATCCGCCGGATGTACGAGGTGTTGTGGTCCCAGCCCTCGCGCGGGGTGCCGGGGCTGTAGCCGCCGCCTCGGGTGGTCACCACGAGGGCGGGCTTGCCGTCGAGCAACCGCTCGCCGTTGGGGCCGCCGGCCAGGACGAGGTCGATCCAGATCTTGGCGTGCTGGGAGACGCCCCAGTTGTAGAGCGGCAGGGCCAGGATGACGGCCTCGGCGTTGCGGACCTCGTTGTTGAGCTGCTGGGCCAGCGCCACGGCGGCCTGCTGGTGCTCGTTGCGCTGATCCTCGGGCGTGAAGCTGCCGCCGATGGCGTTCTGCCAGGCGTCCGCGGGCAGCGGCTCGGCGCCGAGGTGGCGACGGACGAACTCGGTGCCCGGGCGGACCGCGAGCCACTCGGCCTCGGCCACGTCGGCAAGCTCGGAGCTGGCCGAGTTGGGCCCCTGGATGCTGGCGTCGATACGCAGAACGGTCACGGTTCTCCCTAGGTGGAGCTATTGAATGTTCAACTCGATAGTGCCACGGTTCGTGTTGAATGTTCAAGTCGCTTGGGTGGGTTACAGTTCGGTCTGTGAACAGCGCCACCCCGCCACCGGACCCCGACGAGGTCCCCTGGTTGTCGAGCGAAGAGCTTGCCGCCTGGATTTCTCTGACCGGCATGCTCATGACGCTGCCCGGAGCCATCGACGCGCAGCTCAAGCGCGACTCCGGTCTGAACTTCTTCGAGTACTCGATCCTGGTCTCGCTGGAGCGTCCCGAAGATCACAAGGTGCGGATGAGCGTGCTCGCGATGATGGCCGGCGGCTCGATGTCCCGGCTGTCGCACGCGGTGAGCCGCCTGGAGAAACAGGGCTGGGTGCGCCGCGTGGCCTCCGACGGCGAGCCGCGCTGCATCTCGGCCGAGCTGACCGAGGAGGGCCTGGCCGCGCTGGTCGCGGCGGCCCCCGGTCACGTGCGCGAGGCCCGCCGCCTGGTCTTCGATCCGCTGACCGCAACCCAGGTCAAGCAGATGCAGCGGATCTGCCGCGAGATCGTCGGCGTCACCGATCCGGCCTCGGCCGCGACGATCGACGAGATAAGCCGGCGGGTCGAGGGGTGAAAGCGGCCTGGCTCGGCCTGCTGAAACACTCGCTGAACCGCGTCACGGTCCCGCTGGCCCGCTCCGGCCGGGGCCCGTTCGCCCTGGTCCGGCACGTCGGCCGGCGCTCCGGCCGACCCTACGAGACTCCGCTGCTGCTGGCCCGCCTCGGCGACGACTTCGTGGCCGAGCTGACCTACGGCCCCGACGTCGACTGGTACCGCAACGTCGTCGCCGCAGGTCACTGCCAGGTCATCACGGGCGGCATCGTGCACGAGATCGACCGCATCGAGATCCTGCCGGCTGACGACGGCCTGCGGGCGTTCGGAAACCCCGCGGCCGTCGTCCTGCGCCTGCTACGGCGCCGCGACTTCCGCCTGCTGCACGTCGCGACGACTCAGTCGGGCATGCCGTAACGCGCATCGCGCACGCTCAGTTACGCACGCCGTAGCGCGCATTGCGCACGCCGTAGCGCCCATCGCGCACGCTCAGTTGCGGGCGCTGCAGCGGACATCGCGGTCATTCAGTCGCGCACGCCGTAGAGGTGTTTCGCGGTTGTTCGGTCGCGGGTGCCGTAGTTCGCGTGTCGCGGTCGTTCAGTCGCGGACGTAGTGGTGGCCGTTGGTGTCGTCGAAGTGGCCACCGGGGCGGCAGCATCGGCGGAAATCGCCGCCCGGAACCGCAGGGGCATGGGTCGTTGCCGCCGAGTTTCTCTACCAGTTCCTCGCCGCGCACCTTCCGGACGCCGCGTTTGACCTGCGTCTCGCTAGAGGGAACCCCCGGCGGCGCTTGCTGGTCGGCTCAAAAGGACGCCGCGGCGTCGTGGTCGAATCGCATGACTGCCTCCTCGGTCGGTGACGAGCGAGCAGACCGTAGCGAACCGCTCTCGACCGCCGCGACGGGTTTTCCGCCGGGCCGCAGGGTGATCTCGTTCGACGCGGCCGGCGATTCGCGCGAAAGGCGCGCTGCGGCCTTGCGTGGCAATGGGTCGCGTTGCGCGGCGGGAAGTGTGCCGGTTTGGCGGGGGAGGGGTCGCCTCGTACTTGAAGGATCTTTGTTTATAGGAGGGATTGGGCGCGCTCGACCAGGAGGGGTAGCAGGTCGATTCGCCAGGTGAGCAGGTGGACGTGGCCGCTGGAGGCGCCGCCGTGGGCGAACTCGGCGCGGTAGACCGAGGGCTCCAACTCGGAGAACAGGTCGACGCCGACGATGCGGTTGAAGGCGGTGTAGAGCATCGCCTCGACCTCGCCCAGGGTCGGCGGCAGGTAGGTGTCACCCAGGTGATCGCGCATCGCCTGCCACACCCAGGGATCCCCGCGCAGGCCCCACACCTGGGGCTCGGGATCGAAGAGGTCGGCCACCGTCTTCATGAGATCAGTTTGACTCCCCGCGCGGAGGTCCGCACGCCGGCGGATGAAGCAAACCTTAAATAGATTTGCATCGCTTGCGGGGATTGCGGTGGGGCGGCCTAGCGTCGATTTGTCCTCGGCGTCCGAAACAACCGGCGCGTCCGAAACAACCGCAAGGAGGCACTGTGCTCCGTTCCCTCCGCCTCGCCCTCGGGGCGTTCATCGTCGCGCTGACGCTGGTGTTCACCGCCGGCGCCGCCAACGCGGCCGTCTGGTCCTCGACCGACCGCTGGGGTACCTGGTCCAGCGGTGGTTACACGCTGTACAACAACGTCTGGGGGTCCGGTTACGGTCCGCAGACGATCTGGGCCAACTCCACCAGCAACTGGGGAGTCTGGGCCAACCACCCGAACACCGGCGGAATCAAGTCGTATCCGAACGCGACCCGCTACATCGGCCGGACGGTCAGCTCGCTGGGCACCGTGACCAGCAGTTTCAACGTGACCGTGCCGACCAGCGGGGTGGCGTTCACGACGGCCTACGACATCTGGTCGTCGGACAACGCGCACGAGATCATGCTGTGGATGAACTACTACGGCGCGGTCGGGCCGCTGGGCACACTGCAGACCACGGCCACCGTGGGTGGGCACACCTGGCGGATCTACCGCGGTTCGAACGGGTCGAACAACGTCTACTCGTTCGTCCGGACCAGTAACACCAGCTCCGGCACGGTGAACGTCGCGCAGATCGCGCAGTGGATCCGGTCGGCCGGCTGGTTCGGCAATGTCACGATCGGTAACGTCCAGTTCGGATACGAGATCACGTCGGCCTCGGGCGGCAAGGACTTCGTCACGAACTCGTTCTCGGTCACCGGCTGAGGGTTGCCGGCGGGCGCGGGGGCGTGGGAACCCCGTGCCCGAATGAGGTCTGCTCCACGCCCTGTCCTCACGGTGAGTCCACAAGATCGGGTGCGGGCCCGCCCGCAGCCGGCGCGCGGACACCGTTAACAACCGCAACCACCCCCGACCGCCGCCACCCCGCGACCAGTCTGCAACACCGGCACGTGCCGCGACTCTCGCGCAACCACACAGCCCTACCCGGCCCGGCCCTACCCGCCGCTCGGCCCGGAGGGGTTCTGCGGGTATCCGGCCCGCGGTCACGCGGTCGATGCCCTGCCGTGGCGCCCGGCATCGCAGATCTTGTGGAGTTGCCGCTCTGTCCGCGCGAAAAGTCCACAAGGTCGCGTCCGGTTGAGTGCCGACGTCGGACATAAGCGGTATGTCATGTTCTTCTGACCGCTGGGTGGCCCAGGGTGTGGAAGCGCTGCTCATCAGGCGGATGGGGGACAACTATCCGGTGTCCGAGAGCTGGCGACTCCCTGCGGGAGGTCGATGGCACTGTTCGGTGGGCCGGTTGGGGTGGCGAGCTTGGGCCGGGCCCGCCCGCAGCGGGCGCGCGGAGGGTGAGTTGCACCTGCCGGACCGCGTGCCACGGGACTGAGCCGGCGCGTACCCAAAGATCTTCCGCTCGAAAGCGTCCCGCCCTCCGTTTCAAGGACGCCTGGGCTGGGTCCCGTCCTTTTCTGGAATTGGCGGGACCCCGGCTCGAGAAGATCTCTAGACGGTGACGGCGGGGACCGCGGCGGTCAGTGACCAGTCGTGGCTGATGTCGGCGGCGGCCCGGAGCAGTTTCGGGAGGTGCTCCTCCAGCAGGGTCTCCACCGTCGTCTCGGCGGCGTGGACGGTGACGTTGATGGCGGCCACCACGTTGCCGTCGCCGTCGCGCACGCCGGTGGCGATCGAACGCACCCCCGGCGCCAGGTCTTGGTCGGCCAGGGCCCAGCCCTTGGCGCGGACCTCGCGCAGGGACGCCTCCAGCTCGGTGGCCGACGGCTGCCAGCGCGGGGTGATGCCGGAGCGGGACGCCTCCTCCACGACCTTCAGCAGCGTCGTCGGTGGGAGAGCCGCCAGCAGCACCTTGCCCATGCTCGTGGCGGGGGCCGGGAAGCGGGTGCCGATGGTGACCGACAGGGTGACGATCTTCGGTACGGCCACCCGCGCCACGTAGACGATGTCGGCCCCGTCGAGCTGGGCCATCGACGTGGACTCGTTGGTCTGGGCGACCAGTTTCTCCATGTGCGGGCGGGCCACCTCCCACATGCTCAGCGAGTTGACGTATGCCATGCCCAGCTCCAGGACGCGCGGGGTCAACGCGTAACCCCGCGCGGCCTGGCGGACGTAGCCCAGCGCCTCGAGCGTGATCAGGATGCGGCGGACCGTGGGGCGGGCGAGGCCGGTGCGGCCGGCGATCTCGCTGAGGGTCATGGCCGGCGTGCCCGGCCGGAAGGAGCGCAGGACGTCGAGGCCGCGCGCGAGGGCCTCGATGAAGTCGGGCCCGGCGCCCCTCCCAGTGTCGGTCATGACCTCATGCTTTCATTGCTTTTACTTCGTGTACTGATAGGGGTTGTGGAGAATCCGCGCCTCGGGGATCTCCGGGTTCATGCCCCGCTGCCAGAGGTCTTCGCCCATGGTCTCGCGCAGATGGTCGACCGTGGCACCGACCTTGGCCCGGGCCGCGGCCAGATCGACGCCGACCAGCTTGCCGTCCTGCTTGACCACCTTGCCGCCGACCAGCACGGTGTGCACGTCGCCGCGCTGCGCCTGGTAGACGACGTGGCCGTAGGGGTGCAGCACCGGGAACATGGCCGGGGACGCGTCGTTCTTGATCAGCACCACGTCGGCCTTGCGGCCGGGGGTGAGCGCGCCGATCTCCGAGTCCATCCCGAGGGCCTTGGCGCCGCCCCGGGTGGCCCAGTCGACGACCTGCTCGGCGCGCAGGTGGTGGTGAGTGATCGTCTCCTTGGCGGCGTGTGCCTCGAGGTGCTCGCGGGAACGGTCGGCCGACAGCGTGGTGCGCATCGCCGAGAACAGGTCGCCGCTCCACCACACGCTGGTGTCCATGGACAGCGACACCGGGATGTCGTGCTTGCGCAGCATCCAGGTGGGCGGGTAGCCCTGGCCGGCGCTCTGCTCGCTCTCGGTGGAGACCGAGACCGAGCCGCCGGTGGCGGCGATCCGATGGTACGAATCGCTGCTCAAGGTGGCCGCGTGCACGTAGACGGTGCCGGGGGTCATGAACCCGTTCTCATACATCAGGCGGATGCCGTCGTCGTTGGTGGCGCCCCAGACGCCGGCGTGCGTGGTGACCTTGACGCCCAGGTCGCGAGCCACCTCGAAGGCGGCTTTCTCCTGGAACGCCGGGTCGCCGGGGATGTCGAAGGCCAGCTGGAAACCGGCCAGCTTGCCGCCGTCGATGCGGCGGCGGTAGAAGTCGCGGAACTCGGGCGTGGTCGACCACTGCCACGGGCCCTGCTGGATGTTGCCGTAGGCCAGGACGAACCGGCCGGGCACCGCCTCGAGCGCGTCGACCGCCGCGTCGGCGTGGTCGGTGGTCTGCAGGCCGTGTGACCAGTCGACGGTGGTGGTGACGCCGGAGTCGATGGCCTCGATCGCGCCGAGCAGGTTGCCGGCGTGCACGTCCTCGGGGCGGAACAGCTTGCCGGACTCCAGGTAATACCAGACGAAATACTGCGTGAGGGTCCAGTCGGCGCCGTATCCGCGCATGGCGGTCTGCCACATATGCCGGTGCGTGTCGACCATGCCGGGCATGATGATGCCGTCGGTGGCGTCGATCTCGAGGGCGCCGTCGGGGGCGGCCAGATTGTGCCCGACCTCGGCGATCCGGTCGCCGATGACCAGCACGTCGGTGCCCGAGAGCACCGTGCGCGAGTCGTCCATCGTCAAAACGAGGCCGTTGCGGAGGACCACCGGCCGGTCGCTGTCGCTCATCGCCCATCCTTTCAGAGCTTCCGCGGTTTCTGATCTTCTGTTTTCGGACCACTGTCCGCTGGGCGGGCAGGGCGACTGGCGTCAGTGTGCTCCCGGTCACCTGCAGGGTCAATAGTGTGTTTCGGCGGGATTAACCGCCCATTGACAGGCCCGCTGTGGGGGCGGAAGCTGTTTCAGCGGACAGGTGTCCGTAGAACGGGCGGTGATGATGACGCAGGGCCCTCTGCACGGTCTGCTGGTGGCGGATTTCTCCCGGATCCTGGCCGGGCCGTATGCGACGATGCTGCTCGCCGACCTCGGCGCGCAGGTGATCAAGGTGGAAGGGCCGGGTGGGGACGACACCCGCACCTGGATGCCGCCCACCCGCGACGGTGTCTCGACCTACTATCTGGGCATCAACCGCAACAAGCGGTCCATCGCCCTGAACCTGAAGGATCCGGACGACCAGGCGGTGGCGCGTGCGCTCGCCGGCCGGGCGGACATCATGATCGAGAACTTCAAGCCGGGCGGCTTGGCTCGGTTCGGTCTTGACTTCGACTCGGTCCTCGCCGAAAACCCGAAGATCATCTACGCCAGCATCAGCGGCTTCGGCTCCGGCGCGGGGGCGAACCTCCCGGGGTACGACCTGATGGTGCAGGCCATCTCGGGCCTCATGAGCCTCACCGGTGACCCGGACGGATCGCCGTTCCGGGCCGGGATCTCGGTCTTCGACGTGATGGCCGGCATGCACGCGACCATCGGCATCCTGGCCGCCCTGCGGCACCGCAGCGAGACCGGGCGCGGTCAGCACGTCGAGGTCAACCTGCTCAGCTCGGCCCTGTCCGGCCTGGTAAACCACTCGAGTGGCTATGTCGCCGGCGGCACGATCCCGTTCCGGATGGGCAACGCGCATCCCAGCCTCTTCCCGTACGAGCCGCTGCCGTGTGCCGACGGTGAGCTGATCGTGATCGCCGGGAACGACGGGCAGTTCCGCAAGCTGTGCCAGGTGCTCGATCTGCCGGAGCTGCCGGACGATCCGCGTTTCGGCCGTAACCAGGACCGTACGGCGAATCGTGAGGAATTGCGGCCGATCCTGGTCGATCGGCTCAGCAAGCGGACCAAGGACGAGTGGTTCCGTGACCTGCTCGCGGCCGGGGTGCCCTGCGCGCCGATCAACACGATCGACGGCGGCGTGGCCTTCGCCGACGAGCTGGGCCTGGAACCGGTTATCGACGCCGGTGGGGTGCCGGCGGTCCGTAACCCGATCACGTTTTCCGAGACCCCGCCGGCGTACGAGTTGCCGCCGCCCGGTCTGGACGAGCACGGCGAGGAGATCCGCGCGTGGCTGAAGAGTTGAGTTTTCCCACCGGCCTGGGCACCTCCACCCCGGAGACGATCTCCCTGCTGGGTAAGGACCTCGCGGCCGACCTGATGGGCAAGGTCGGCTTCGGTGAGTTGGCGTTCTGGCTCGTTGCCGGGCGCCGGCCGTCGTCCTCGGAGGTGCGGCTGTTCGAGGCGGTGCTGGTCGCACTGGCCGATCACGGCTTCACACCCACCGCGATCGCGGCCCGCCTGACGTACCTGTCGGCGCCCGACTCGTTGCAGGGAGCCCTGGCCGCCGGTCTTCTCGGTGGCGGTTCCCGCTTCCTCGGCGTCACCGAGGACTGCGGGCGTTTTCTCGCCGACACGCTGGTCGCGGCCGGCACCGAGCGCGACTACGACGTGATCGCGCTGGCGGCGGTCAAGAAGGCCCGGGAGCAGAAGAAGTTCATCCCCGGCCTCGGCCACCCGGTGCACAAGGAGCAGGACCCGCGCACCCCGGTGCTGATCGCGATCGCCGAGGAGGAGGGCCTGCGCGGCCCGCACCTGCGGTTGTTCGAGGCGATCGGCCGGGTGCACCCGCAGGTGCTCGGCAAGACGCTGCCGCTCAACGGCGCCGGCGTCTGCGGCGCGGCGCTGGCCGACCTGGGCCTGCCGACCGACCTGCTGCGCGGGTTCGCCCTGCTGGCGCGGGCCGCCGGCCTGCTCGGGCAGCTGGCCGAGGAACGCCGCCGGCCGATCGCCAACGACATCTATCTCACCGTCGATCGCAACGCCGTCTACGAACCCCGGGAGGACTGACTATGGCCAGCATCGTCGCGGTCATCGCCTCGACTCACCATCCCTTCTACTACCGGGCCAGCACATCCACCGGCGAGGACCGTCCACCCTTCGCCGACGAGTGGGTCCGGAAGATCACCGCCTTCCGGGAGACCCTGACCCGGGCCAATCCCGACGTTCTGGTGATGGTCGGCTCGGACCACTTCCACCAGCTGTGGCTGGACAACATGCCGCAGTTCCTGGTCGGCAAGGCGCCGTTCTACGACGCCAACTGGTACAACGAGGAGCGCGAGTTCGGCCTGCCGAAGATGCTGCTCAAGGGCCAGGAAGACCTGTCCGCGCACATCCTGCGGTCTGGCCTCGACGCGGGCTTCGACCTGGCGTTCAGCAACGAGCTGCGGATCGACCACAGTGTCACCTGCCCGATCATCACGCTGCGCCCCGAGGCCGACCTGCCGATCGTGCCGATCTACACGAACATCTTCGCGCCGCCGCTGCCGCAGCCGTCCCGGTTCGTGCAGCTGGGCGAGGCGATCCGCAAGATCGTGGAGGAGTGGCCGTCGCACCTGCGGGTCGCGATCATCGGCACCGGGCACCTCTCGCTCGAACTCGGCGGGCCGCGGCAGTTCGGGCCGCAGGGGCCGGACCCGGAGTTCGACCGCAGGGCCGTCGAGTGGATCGCCGGCGGTGACCTCGACAGCTGCCTGCGCGAGGTGTCGCTGGAAAGCCTGCATTCACCGGGCAACGCTACCCACGGCTTCATGGACTTCATGCTGATGATGGGCGTGGCCGGGGCCGGGGCGAAGGCCGACCACGTGGACACGCTCGACCTGTTCCACACCATGGAGGCGTACTTCACCTGGTACCCGAACGGAGCGCCGGCATGAGCAAGTACCTGCTGAACAAGTTCCTGTACACGGTGGACCGCGACCCTACGCTGGTGGAGCGCTATCGGGAGGAACCCCGCGAGATGGTCACGTGGTGGGAGTCCACGCTGGCGAACTCGGTGCTCAACTGCCACGGTGGGGAAGCGTCCACCTGGCTGGCGTTCACCGACGAGGAGCGGGAAGCGCTGATCGGGCACGATCACTGCAAGCTCTTCGAGCTGGGCGCACACCCGTTCCTCACGCTGACGCTGTTCATCGCGATGTTCGAACGGGACAACACCGAGCCACTGGAATATCAGAAGGCGTACGGCGCGCGGATGGCGCACTTCTCGATGCCGTACCCGGACATCGCGACATGATCCCCGCGGCCGTGCTGCGCGTCTGCGGCCGGCCACCGTCGCTGGAGAAGCGACGGCCGCCTGTGCCGGGCGCCGGCGAGGTGCCGATCACCGTGGCGGCGGCGCCGATCACCCCGCTGGACCTGCTGTGTGCCTCCGGCACCAGCTATTTCGGTACGCCGGCCACGCCGTACGTGCCGGGTGTGCAGGGCGTGGGCTACCGCGACGACGGCACGCCGGTCTGGTTCGCCACCTCGGCCGGCATGCGCCCGGGCGACGGCAGCATGACCGCCGCCGTCTCGGTGCCGTACGTCGACGTGGTGCCGTTGCCGCGCGGCGTGCCGTTGCCGTTGATCGCGGCGCTGGGCCTGTCCGCCGTGGCGGCGCACTCGGCGCTGACCCGGACCGGCGGGCTCACCCCCGGCGAGACCGTGGTGGTGCTCGGCGCCGGCGGGGTGGTCGGACAGGCCGCGATCCAGCTGGCCCGGCTCTGCGGCGCGGGCCGGGTGATCGCCGTGTGCCGTGCGGCGGACGCCCTCGACCGCGCGGTCCGGCTCGGTGCCGACGCGGCCGTCCCGCTGCTGCCCGACGACGAGCCGATGACGCTGGCCGACCGGCTGCGCGACGCCTCCGGCCCGGCCGACCTGGTGCTCGACCCGGTGTTCGGGGTGCCGGCCGCGGCCGCGCTGCGGGTGCTGCGGCCCGGCGGCCGGCTGGTCAACCTGGGCAGCTCGGCGTCGCCGACCGCGCCGATCGACTCGGCCACCCTGCGCAGCGGCTCGCTGCACGTGCTCGGCTATACCAACAACGCGCTGTCCACGGCGCAGCGGGCGGAGTCGCTGATCGAGGTGGCCGGGCACGCGGCGGCCGGCCGGCTCACCGTGGCGCACGAGGTGGTGCCGTTCGCCGACGTCGCCGAGGCGTGGTCGCGCCAGGTGGCCGGCGACACCGAGGGCCGGATCGTCCTGATCCTTTAGCGGGCCTCAGAAGGGCTGGATCACCAGCTCGGAGAGGTGGGCCGGGCTGGTGATCGCGTCCATCGCGGTGATCCGGCCGTGGTCGACGGTGATCCGGGTGACCACCTTGACCTGGTCGTCGACGATCACCGCGAAGCCGATCGCGCCGTCGATCAGGGCGGTGCGGGCGGCCCGGGCGCGGCCGGTGAAGAACCGGGCGACGGCGTCGGCGCCCCGGTTCTGGACGACCCGGTCGACACGCATCTCGACGTCCGGGTCGAGCAGGGCGAGCAGGGTGCCCAGTTCGCCGCCGCGGGACGCGGTCAGGAACGCGTCGACCACGTGCCGGTCGGCCGGTGCGTCGTTCTCCGGCGGCGTGGCCCGCACGCGGCGGCGGGCCCGGCTGGCCAGTTGCCGGGCGGCGTCCGGTGAGCGGCCGACGATCGGCGCGATCTCCTCGAACGAGACGGCGAACAGGTCGTGCAGCACGAACGCGAGCCGTTCGGCCGGGGTGAGTGTCTCCAGCACCACCAGCAGCGCGAGCCCGACCGAGTCGGCCAGCAGCGCCCGCTGCTCCGGATCGTCGCCGGTGGCGGGCGGCTCCGCCGAGAACTCGTCCTCGCGGCGGGCGGTGCGTTGCCGCAGCAGGTCGAGACACACCCGGCCGACCACCGTCGTCAGCCACGCACTGAGGTTGTCCACGCTGTCGTCGCCGGTGCGGCTGAGTCGCAGCCACGCCTCCTGCACCGCGTCGTCGGCCTCGGCCGGCGAGCCGAGCATCCGCAGCGCCACCGCACGCAGCCGGGGCCGGTTCTCCTCGAAGCGTGCTGCGAGTTCGTTTTGTGTCCTATGCCACATTGGTCACATTCGCCTTCCTGGGTTCGTCACCCCTTCGACGGATGAGAACGCGCCGATGTGACGGCGTCGGAAGGAGCACATCATGCAGGCTCGGATCGAGAACCCGGCGTACCTGCTGCCGGAGTCCGTGAAGGCGATCAACCTGCTCTACAAGGAGGCCCACTCGGCCGGTGTCGAGCCGGCCACCCTGGAGCTGGTGCACCTGCGGGCCAGCCAGATCAACGGGTGCAGCCCGTGCGTCGACTCGGGTGCCCGCACCGCCCGCAAGAACGGCGAGACCGAAGAACGGCTGTTCGCGGTGGCCGTGTGGCGGGAGACGCCGTACTTCACCGAGGCCGAGCGGGCCGCCCTCGCCCTGGCCGAGGCGGCCACCCGGCTGGCCGACCGGCCCGACCCGGTGCCGGACGACATCTGGGCCGCGGCCGCCGCGCACTACGACGAGAAGCAACTCGCGGCCATCGTGCTGTGGATCGCCACCACCAACTTCTTCAACCGGATCAACGCGGCCACCAAGCAGCCCGCTCCGCAGAATTGGGGATGAGGTCGCGTCGCCACGTGACTAGCATCCCCGGCATGACGGGGATTGATACGCCTACACCGGCACCGCGCGTGGTGCGGGCGGCGGCCTGGCTGACGCTGACATTGGCGCCGGCCGGGCTGCTGCTCGTGCTCGACGGCATCCTGGAACTGCGATGGTGGGGCAGCGACGAGTCGAAACACCTGCTCGCGCTGCTCGACAACCTCAACACCGAGTACGGCATCGAACCGCCCGCCCTGCTGCGCGGCCGGGAGGGCGCCGTCGAGCTGGTCGTCCTCGGGATCCTCTGCCTCGGCTACGCCGCTCTGGGGGTCTGGCTGCTGCGCGGCCGGCTCTGGGCCCGCACCTGGGCGATCGGGGCCGGAGTGCTGACTCTCCTGCTCGGAGTGATCGGCGTCGGCTCGGACGCCACCGAGTCGCACACCGTGGCCAACTATTTCGAGCAGCTGACGGGCTCGGCGATCGGCGATCGTGTCCCCGAGGTGCGGGAGCTGCTCTTTCCCGGGTGGTACCCGTGGGCCGAGGACATCATCCAGGGCGCGCAGGTGCTCCTGACGCTGGCCGCGCTCGTCGCGCTGGCGTCCGCGGTCATCTCGCACGGCGACTACTTCACCGGCGGCCGGGAAGCGGACGCCCCACCGGACGAGTGGGACTCCGCACTGTCCCGGGTGCGCGAGCAGTCCCGCCGGCAACGCGAGGCCGACTCCTGAGCGACCCGGCCGGCGGTCAGCGCCAGGGCACCCGGGGCTGTCCTCGGGTGCTCCCGGGCACCGTGGCGCGCCCGGTGAAGACGCTGGTCAAGCCGGGCGGGCCGGCCGGTGGGCGGGGGCGTCGCCGGCGGGCCGCCAGCAGGATGGCCAGCGCCACCGTGGTGGCCAGCGCGAGCGCGAGCAGCAGCGCCCGGATGAACGGCCGGCCCCGGTCCGCGGTTCCCGGGCCGGGCAGCACGGTCTCGGCGGTGAGGGTGCCGACGGTGATCGACACCCGTGCGGGCAGTGCTGCCGGGGTGGGGAAACGCACCAGGTAGCGGTCGCGGAGGGTGGACTCGACCTGATCGAGGGCGGGCACCACGACGGGCTCACCGACCGGGGCGAAGAAGCCGCCGGTGGCCGTGGCCGCCGCCGACCAGTAGTCGCCGGCCGCGGCCGTGCCGACCACGACGAGCAGCGTGCCGTCGCGGCGGAACTGCTCGGCGATCCGCCCGGCCTCCTCGTCGCCGGCGCCGGGCGCCGACGTGTACATCACCACCAGTCGTCGGCCCGGTGCGGCCGGCGGGAACTGGCCACGGGCCAGGGCGAGTGCCGCGGCGGTGTCCCGTTCGCCTTCGGGTCGCACCGTGGCGAGCGCCTCCACGACGCCGGACGGGCCGCGCTGCGGTGCGGTGAGCGCGGCGGCCGGCCGGCGGTCCGGGACCACCACGGCCTCGGTGCCGACCGGCGCCTCCAGGATGAAGCGGGCGGCCGCACTCAGCCAGGCCGGCAGCGTCCCGGCGCCGGCCGCGGCGGCGTCCACCACCAGCACCACGCTCAGACCCTCCGACATCACCGGCATCAGGTCGGCGTCCACAGCGCGACCGTCCACCTCGACCCGGGCCGCGCGCCGGTCGGCACCGGCGAGGGCGGCCAGGTCGACCACCGCCGTGGTCTCGCCCGCCCCGGAAAGCACCCCATCGACCGGCAGCGGCACCGTGGCGGCCGGTGGTGGGGCGGCGTGGGCCGGGGCGGCGCACGTCAGGGCCGCGGCCAGCGCGGCCAGGGCGGCGGCGACCCTATGCCGGGTCGGCGAACGCGATGACATTGTCCCGGTAGCTGCCGCGGGCCCGGTCGAAGCTGCCGCCGCAGGTGACCAGCCGGAGGGTCGGGTCGAGGGTGGGCGCGTAGACGACGTCGGTGGGGAACTCGACCTTCGGCACCCGGGACACGTGCGTGATCCGGAAGGCCGCGTAGGTGCCGTCGGAGCGGTCGATGCGGACGGTGGCGCCCGGTTGCACGGCGGCCAGGCCGATGAAGATGCCCGGGCCGGTCGTCGAGTCGACGTGGCCGAGGATCACGGCCGGGCCGGGCTGGCCGGGGCGGGGACCCTGGTCGTACCAGCCGGCGACGTCGGTGCGGTCCGGCACCGCGATCGTGCCGTCGGTCCGCAGGCCGAGACGCTGCACCTTGCTGTCGACGTGCAGCGCCGGGATGCGGAGCCGGACCGGCGCGGCGACGGCGTCGTAGGTGCGGTCCGCGTGAAAGGCGGGCCGCGGGTGGCCGGCCGCCGCCGCCTGGCCGGCGGGCGAGGGCTGTCGCGCGGGTGCCGGCCTGGTGCCCAGGCCGGCGAGCAGACCCAGGGTGAGTGCGGCAAGGGCCGAGATCCGGGCGTACGGCGGCATCAGCGGCCCGGTCCGGACGACGAGGAGCCGGGCAGGGACGACACGATCGCGGCCATCCCGCCGTGGCCGGTCTGTGCCCCGCCCCGGGGCAGCTTTGCCGCGACGCTCGCGCCGAACGCGTCGGCCATCGTCCGGGCCAGGTCGAACATCTCCTGGTAGGTCTGGTAGGCCACGTCGTGGGCGGTGGCGTAGTCCTTGGCCGCGTACGCGTCGGCGTGGCGCATCAGCATCATGTCGTGCTTCTGCAGCGCCGCCGTCAGCGCAGCGGTGCCGATTCGCTCGCCGGTCGCGCCGGACAGGAAGGCGCCCAGTCGCCGTTCGATGCCGGCCATCGCGGTGCTCGCGGTGTCCTGGTGGCCCTGGGCGTAGGCCACCAGCTGCTCGACGTGGTCGGCCCACAGCGCCTGGAACTGCCGGGCCGCCGCCGGGCCGAACAGCGTGTCCATCGCCGCGGCGAGATCCCGGGTGTTTCCGTTGATCATGTTGCCGGAGGCGGCGAAGTCGGGGGTTTCCGTCACGGCCGCCCGGGTCAGGTCCTCGACCAGCACGGCGTGCTCGGCCAGCAGCCTGCCCAGCTGGGACCGCAGCCGCCACAGCGGCTCGCGCAGGGTGGCGGCGTCGGCGGCGGGCAGCAGCGCCTCGGCGAGGGTGAGCCCGAGGTCGTACGTGTGCTGGTAGCCCATCCGGTAGAGGTCGTCGGCGGTGGCGTAGTCCCCGGCGGCGTACGCGTCGGCCTGCCCTGTCAGATGTCCGACATGCGCGACGACCGCCTGCCGGGCCGCCGCGGGGCGGAGCCGGCCCTGGGAGGCGCCCGCGAAGAAGTCGCCGAGCTCCACTTCGTACTCGGTGAGCTCGTGCAGGGCGTCACCCTTCGCCGTGTCGTCCCGGGCGGCGAGCGCCCCGGCGTACGCGAAGAGCTCGACGATGTGCTCTGACCAGAGTGGACTGAACTTTTCCGCGGTCCCGGTGCCGAACAGCTGCCCGACCAGGTCGGTCATGTCCTTGGTGTTGCGGCCCAGGGCGGTGTTGGCGGCCTGCACGAAGTCGTCGTCGCCGCGGATGCGGCTGCGCATCAGGTCGGCCGCGAGCACCGAGTGCTGCCCGAGGAGCGCCTCGAACCGGATCGCCAGGTCGGCGGGTGCGAGGGCGGTGTGCGCGACCGGCACCCGAGGGTGCACGGGCATGAGAAAGAGCAGGCCGGTGCAGAGGATCGGCAGCGCCCGCCAGAGCTGACCTTTTCCGCGTTTCCACATATGCGCGTCGCCAAGACCAGAGGATTTACGGATCAGAGGAAGTCACGGATCAATGGGATGCCGCCGACCCTACGCTCGCCCGTCCAGCGGGTCGAGTCCGGTGTATCGATGCAGTAGCGTCCGGTACATGGTGACGGTGGGGCAACTCATCGCCGGTCGCTACCGGGTCCTCCACCCGATCGCCACCGGCGGGATGAGCCGTCTCTGGCTGGCCCACGACGAGGTCGAGGACGTCGGGGTGGCGCTCAAGAAATGCGCCCTGCCGCACGGCCTGAGCCCGGACGAGGAAGACGTGTTCCGGGTGTGGACGGCCCGTGAGGCCCGCTCGTTCACCCTGGTCGACCACCCGAACGTGGTGCGGGTGCTGGACGTGCTGCCGGACGACGACGCGCCGTGGATCGTGATGGAGTTCGTGCCGTCCCGGTCGCTGCAGCAGGTGCTCGACGAGTCCGGCCCGCTGCCGCCGGCCCGGGTCGCCGGCATCGGCCTGGCCGTCATGGAGGGCCTGCTCGCGGTGCGCCGGGCCGGGCTGCTGCACCTCGACGTCAAACCGTCCAACGTGCTGATCGCGAACGACGGCCGGGTGATGCTCAGCGATTTCGGCCCGGCGGTGACCGCCGAGGGGGTCCGGGCGCTGGCCGGGGCCGGCATCATTCTCGGCTCGCCGAAATATCTGGCGCCGGAGCGGCTGCTCGACGGGGTGGCGCTGCCCGAGTCGGACCTGTGGTCGCTGGGCGCGACCCTCTACCACGCGGCCGAGGGCCGGCCGCCGTTCGTGCGGGCCACCACTACCGAGACGCTGCTGGCCCTGGCCGAGGAGACCCCGGAGCCGCCGCGGCACGCGGGGCCGCTCACCGAGCTGATCGTGGCCCTGCTGCGCCGCAACCCGGCCGCCCGGCCCGAGCCGGCCATGGTGGAGTCCGCGCTGCGGTCGGTGACCGGGCAACCGGCCGACCGGCCGTGGCCGGCGACGGCCGCCGTCCCGGCCGTCCGGCGGAGGCGGGTCGCCGTCCTGGCCACCCTGCTCGGCGTGCTGGTCGCGCTGGTCGCCGCGGTTCTCGTGCTGCGCCCGGACGACGGCTCCGGCACCCCGGCCGTGGCGGCGAGCCCGGCCGCCCCGCCTCCGGGTTGGTACTGGCACGTCAGCGGGATCGGGCTGCGGGTGATGCTGCCGGTGGAGATGACGGCCACCGAGTCCGGTCTCGGCTTCCAGGCCGGTGACTACGAGAGCGGCCCCTGGATGCTGGTCGAGCCGGTGCGCCCCGCCCCGCAGAACCTGCTGGAGGCGCTGACCGAGATGGAACGTGCCCACGCCGGCGGCTGGCCGGAGTACCGGCGGCTGCGGATCGAGCAGGCTCCCGGCGCGGCCGGCGCCGACTGGGAGTACACCACCACCGACCGGCACAGCATCGAGCGGATGATCGAGCGGGACGGGCAGGTGTACCTGTTCCGCTGGGACGCGCGGGCCTCGCAGTGGGCGTCCGAGCTGCCCCGCTTCGCCGAGGTGATGGACAGCTTCCAGCCGCCGCCCGGGGGCTGACGATAGGGTCCGGGGGTGTCCGCACCCCTGTTCCTGGTCGACGAGCTGCCGGTCGGTTCCGCCTACACCCTCGACGGGCCGGAGGGCCATCACGCCGCCACCGTGCAACGGCTGCGGGTGGGCGAGGCGCTGATCCTCGCGGACGGGCGGGGCGGCAGCGCGACGGCCGAGGTCACCGCGGTCGGCCGGGGCAGTGTCGAGGTCACCGTCACCGGGCGGGCGGCCGTGCCGGCGTCCGATCCGCGGCTCGTGGTGGTGCAGGGCATCGCCAAGGGCGACCGGGGTGAGCTGGCTGTGCAGGCGATGACCGAGATCGGGGTGGACGAGATTCTGCCGTGGGCGGCGTCCCGGTCGGTGGCGCAGTGGCGTGGCGATCGCGGTTTCAAGGCCCGGGACAGGTGGGCGACGACCGCCCGGGAGGCGGCCAAGCAGGCCCGGCGCTCGTGGCTGCCGATGGTGGCCGGCGATCCGGACTGCTCGACGAAGCAGGTGGCGGCTCGGCTGACCGAGGCCGCGGCATCGTTCGTGCTGCACGAGGAGGCGGCCGAGCGGCTGACCACCGCCGCACTGCCGGCGAGCGGCGAGATCGTGCTGGTGGTGGGCCCGGAGGGTGGCATCAGCGACGGTGAGCGGGCGACGTTCGAGCAGGCCGGTGCGACCGCCGTGCGGCTGGGCCGCGAGGTGTTGCGCACCTCGACGGCCGGGGTGGCCGCGCTGTCGGTGCTGTCCGCCCGCCTGGACCGCTGGTAGCGGAGAACGTCAGCGCTGGCGGATCAGCTGGCGGCGGTCCAGGCCGGGCAGCGTGATGTGCTCGTCGAGACCGTCGCCGGTGGCGATCTGCCCGGCGACGCGGGCCGCGATGCGGCGGGTGACCAGCCGGCGCACGCCCCGGGCGCGGATCTCGCCGTGGAATTGGCCGGTGAGCCGGCCCAGGCGCTGGGCCTGCCGGCCGATCGACGGGATGAGCTCGGCGAACGGCACGTAGAGCGCCTCGGTGGCGGGCGAGCCGAGGTATGCGAACGGCTCCGAGCCGGCCATCGCCGCGAAGTGCACGCCGATCAGCTTCATGTTGCGGTGGGCGCGGTGGTCCAGCATGGCGACGACGTGGCGTACGCCGGCCAGCCGTCCCGCGTTGAGGAAGGTGCGGTAGAGCAGCGAGCTGACGGCCAGGCCGGACCGTCCGCCGCGGTAGGCGGGCAGCACCGCGAGGGTGGCGAAGTCCCAGATCCGGCCGTTGCCGAGGTTGTGCAGGGCGACGATGGCGGACAGCGGAGTGTCGATGCGGCCGGGCGCGTCGTCGAGGGTCTTGCCGCCGCTGTCGATCACCCGGCCCGCGCCGGCCGGCATCCCGGTCTTCCGGTCGAGCACGATGAAGAACAGGCTGTCGTCCTCGTATCGGCGGTACTCGGCGGCCATCTGGCCGGCGTCGTTGCCGAACGACTTCTCGAAGACCTGCCGTTCGAGGTCGCGGGCCACGTCGGCCATCGGGGAGGCGGCGCCGACGGCGAGGGCCACGAAGCGGCCGGCCGAGGGGTGGGCGGCGAGGGCCGCGGCGGTGCGCAGCCGGACCGTGCTCGCGGCGAGGTCGTACGTCACGATCAGAACCCCTTCGCCACGATCTCGGTGGTCCGGAAGTACTGCTCGGTGAACTCGACGACCTTGGCCGGGTCGAACGCCTTGCAGGTGTAGATGTCGACGCTGAAGAACGAGAGCGGGCGCTCCCAGGAGTAGAAGTGCGCGCCCGAGGTCTCCCAGTGGATCCAGCCGGCCCAGCCGTACAGCTCGCTGACGTGGGTCACCGGCTCGATGATCGTGATCATGTCGGTCACCACCGAGAGCTTGGACAGATAGTCCTTGATGTGCTCGTCGGTGATCACGAACGTCGGGTAGCCCTCGACCACCAGTCGCTGCCGGGTGATCATCGGCGCCAGGTCACGGTACGCAGTGGCGTCGCCGGCGACGATGTCGTTACGGAGAGTGGTGGCGGTCGGGAGCGCGAGCGTCATGTTCAACTCTTCCTAGCAGGCATATCTGGGTGAATCGGACTCATCCGACTATAGCCAAAAACTACGCAGCGTCAAAGTGGTTGTCATTACAGAGAGTTAAACCACATACGGATCATGACCGCCGGGGTTGGTTAGGCTAACCTCCGGGAATGGTCTTGACGCGCACCGCGAGCGATGCGCGCCCGGCCCTCCGGCGAGGCACCGTCCTGGCCGCCTGGCTCGCCGTTCTCGGCGTTGTCTGCCTGCTGAGCGTCGCGATCGGCACCCGGGCGATCGCCCCGGCCACGGTCTGGGACGCCCTCGTGCACCACGGCGCCGGCGCCGATCAGACCGTCGTGCGCGATCTGCGGGTGCCACGGACAGTTCTCGGTCTGCTGGCGGGTGTCGCCTTCGGACTGTCCGGCGCCGTCATCCAGGCGGTCACCCGTAATCCGCTCGCCGACACCCAGATCCTCGGCATCAACGCCGGGGCGGGGCTGTTCATGGTCCTCGCGATCGGTTTCCTCGGGCGCACCGACATCGACCAGTACCTGTGGTTCGGTTTCGGCGGGGTGGCGTTCGCCCTGGTCGGCGTGTATGCGCTCGGTTCGGCCGGCCGGGGCGGCGCCACCCCGATCCGGCTCACCCTGGCCGGGGTCGCGCTCGGCGCGGTGCTGGACGGCATCTCGGCCGGTGTCCGCCTGGTCCGCCCGCGCGCCTTCGACTACCTTCGCTTCTGGGATGCCGGCACGATCGCCGGGCGGCCGATCGAGGTGGCCCGCACGATCCTGCCGTTCGTACTGGCCGGCGCGGTCCTGGCGCTGCTGGTGGCCGGTTCGCTCAATGCCGTGGCGCTCGGCGACGACCTGGCCCGTTCGCTGGGCGCCAACATCGGCCGTACCCGTCTTCTGGCTGTTCTGGCGGTCATGCTGCTGACCGGGGCGGCCACCGCGGCGGCCGGGCCGATCGGTTTCATCGGCCTGATGGTGCCGCAGGTGGTGCGCCGTTTCGCCGGGCCGGACCAGCGCTGGATCTTCGCGTACACCGTGGTGTGCGGTCCGGTGTTGCTGCTGTCGGCCGATATCGTCGGCCGGGTCGTGATCCGCCCCGGCGAGCTGCCGGTCGGCATCGTCACCGCGTTCGTCGGTGCCCCGGTCTTGATCTGGTGGATCCGCCGGGCCAAGGTCGGTACCCGATGAGTCTCGACTTCGGCCGCCGCACGATCGTGCTGCGCCCGGTCACCCGTGTCCCGGTCCGCCCGCTGGTGGTCTGCGGCGGGCTGGTGCTGGCCGCGCTGGCCACCGCCGTGCTCGCGCTCGGCACCGGCGAGGTCGACATCCCGCCGGCGGCCGTCCTGCGGGCGCTGGCCGGGTCCGGTTCGGGGGCCGATCACCTGGTGGTGGTCGAGTGGCGGCTGCCGCGGGTGCTGCTCGCGCTGATCCTCGGCGCGGCGCTCGGCCTGGCCGGGGCGATCTTCCAGGCGCTCACCCGCAATCCGCTGGGCAGCCCCGACGTGATCGGGTTCAACACCGGCTCGTTCACCGGGGTGCTGGTCGCCACCGCGACCGTCGGCACCGGCTACTACGTCACGGTGGCCGGCGCGCTGGCCGGTGGCCTGCTCACCGCGGCCGCCGTCTACCTGTTCGCCTACCGGCGCGGAGTGCAGGGCTTCCGGCTGATCATCGTGGGTATCGCGGTCGGTGCGGTCCTGACCTCGGTCAACGAGTGGTTCATCATGCGGGCCGACCTGACCGTCGCGCTGGCCGCCTCGATCTGGGGGCAGGGCACGCTCAACAACGCCGCCTGGCGCGGTGTCGGGCCGGCCGCGATCGTGCTCGGCGTCCTGGCCGTGGTGCTGCTGGCAATGGGTCCCCGGTTGTCGCTGCTGGAGATGGGCGAGGACGCGGCGGCGGCGCTGGGCGTACGGGTGGAACGTGCCCGTCTCGCGTACCTCGTCATCGGGGTTGCCCTGACCGCGGCCGTGGCCGCGGCGGCCGGGCCGATCTCCTTCGTCTCGCTGGCCGCCCCGCAGCTCGCGCGGCGGCTGACCGGCACGCCGGGCGTCGCGCTGGTGCCCGCCGCGGCGATGGGCGCGCTGCTGCTGATCGTCAGCGACTGGCTCGCCCTGCACGCGTTCGCACCCACCCAGCTGCCGGTCGGCGTGCTGACCGTGGCGGTCGGCGGGGTCTATTTCGTCGGGCTGTTGCTCCGGCAGGGGAGGAAGCAGTGAGTCTCGCCGCGCGCGACATCACCGTCGGGTACGACCGCAGGATCATCAGCGAGCACCTCGACCTCCAGGTGCCGGACGGCCGGTTCACCGCGATCATCGGGCCCAACGCCTGCGGCAAGTCCACCCTGCTGCGGGCGCTGTCCCGGCTGCTGAAACCGAAGGGCGGGACGGTGCTGCTGGACGGCGCCGACATTCACGGCAAACCGGCGAAGCAGGTGGCCAGACGGCTGGGACTGCTGCCGCAATCGTCGATCGCCCCGGACGGGATCATCGTGGCAGATTTGGTGGCCCGCGGCCGTTTCCCGCATCAGAGCCTGATTCGGCAGTGGACCGCGGCCGACGAGGAGGCGGTGGTGTCCGCGATGGCCGCGACCGGCGTCAGCGAGCTGTCCGGCGAACTGGTCGACACGCTGTCCGGCGGTCAGCGGCAGCGGGTCTGGGTGGCCATGGTGCTGGCCCAGCGAACTTCGATCGTGCTGCTCGACGAGCCGACCACGTTCCTCGACATCGCCCACCAGATCGACCTGCTCGAACTCTGCGTTCGGCTCAACGCCGAACAGGGCACCACGATGGTCGCCGTGCTGCACGACCTCAACCAGGCCGCCCGGTACGCCGACCACCTGGTCGTGATGAAGGACGGCCGGATCGTCGCGCAGGGCGAACCCGGCGACGTGATCACCGCCGAGCTGATCGCCGACGTGTTCGGTCTGCCCTGTGTGATCATCACCGACCCGGTGGCGGGCACTCCCCTGATCATCCCGGGGCGGCTTCGGTGAACATCCTGTGGCGGGCGATGGCCCGCAACCGCTGGCGGCTGCTGACCGGAAGCCTGCTGATCGCCCTGCACCAGGCGTGCGAGACGTTCGTGCCGATCGTGATCGGCGAGACCGTGGACCTGGCCGTGGCGACCGGCTCGGTGTCCCGGCTGATCACCTGGGTGGGCCTGCTCTGCCTGCTGTTCCTGCTGCTCACCACCGCCTACCGGAACGGGGCCCGGCAGCTGATGCGGGCGCTCGCCGACGAGTCGCACGCGCTGCGCCTGGAGGTGGCGGCGAAGGTCCTCGATCCGCGGGCCGAGGTGCGCACCGGAGACGTGCTGACCATCTCGACGACCGACGCCGACCATGCCTCCTACCTGCTCGATTACGTTCCGCGGATCGTGGGCGCGCTGGTCGCGACGGCGGTGAGTGCGGTCGGGCTGTGCCTGATCTCCGTACCCTTGGGTCTGGTCGTTCTGATCGGCACCCCGCTCGTGCTGGTCGCGCTGCAGCGGGCCGCGCCCCGCATCACCCGCCGCGTCGCCACCCGGCAGGAGGTCGCCGGCCGCGCCTCATCGCTCGCCACCGACCTGGTCACCGGCCTGCGGCCGTTGCGCGGCATCGGCGCGCAGGAGGCCGCCGACACCCGCTACCGCGAGGTCAGCGGCGAGTCGCTGCGGGCCACCCTGCTCGCGGCCCGCACCCAGGGCCTGTTCCAGGCCGCGTCGACCAGCATCAGCACCCTGCTGGCCGGCGGTATCGCCATCCTGGCCGGCTGGTTCGCGCTGACCAGCCGGATCAGCGCGGGAGAGCTGGTCACGGTGATCGGGCTGGCCGCGTTCCTGGGCGAGCCGTTCGGTGCGCTGTCCGCCGCGCCGGGCTGGATCGCGACGGCGCGGGCCTCCGCCGACCGGATCTCCGACCTGCTCGGCACGTCCCCTGCGCCGACGGCGGCCGGTAACCCGCCGATCCTGCCGGCCACCGGCGAATGCCTCGGCGTGGTCGCCGAGTCCGACGCCGCCGACCTGGTCGGCCGCTACGACGACGGCTCGCCGGACGTGCTGGTCGCGCCGCACCACCCGGAGCTGTTCTCGGGCACGATCCGGGAGAACATCGTGCTGGCCGGCGACCGCAAGCTGGACGAGGTGCTGCGGGCCTCGTCGGCCGACGACGTGGTGGACGCCCACCCGGACGGGCTCGACCACCCGATCGCCGAACGCGGCTCGGCCCTGTCCGGCGGGCAGCGGCAGCGCCTCGCCCTGGCCCGGGCGCTGCTCGCACACCCGAGGCTGCTGGTGCTGCACGATCCGACCACCGCGGTCGACGCGGTCACCGAGCACGCCATCGCGCGCGGCATCCGCGACCTGCGGCACGGCCCCGGCTCCGAACTCGGCACCCTGATCGTCACCACCAGCCCGGCCCTGCTCGCGGTCACCGACCGGGTGGTGATGCTGCGCGACGGCCAGATCGTCGCGACCGGCACGCACGCGTCACTGGCCGCCATCGATCCCGCCTACCGGGCGGCGGTCTTGCGATGACCGCCCTGCCCGTCGCCACGCCGGCGCAGACCGGTGGCTGGCTGTTCGCCCAGCTGCGCACCCGCCGCCTCGAACTGGCCGTCACCATCTCGGCCGGGCTGGTCGCGGCGACCGCGTCGGTGGTGCCGGTGACCGCGCTGGGCCTTCTCGTCGACCTGGTCCGCGACGACGCCGCGCCGTCGGCGCTGCTGCCCATCGCCGTGGTCGTGGTGGTGGCCGCGGTCATCGGCGGGGTCGCCACCGGCGCGACCAGCACCCTGGTGAGCCGGCTCGGCGAGCGCATCCTGGCCGCCCTGCGCGAGCAGACGGTGGCCATCGCACTGCGGCTGCCGGCCACCGTGCTGGACCGGGCCGGGCGCGGTGACCTGCTGTCCCGGGTCGGCGCGGACGTCGCCGCGATCGGCACGGCCGCGGCCGAGGTGCTGCCCACGGTGATCTCGGCGGTCCTGCTGGCCGCGCTCAGCGTCACCGCCATGTTCGGCCTGGACTGGCGGCTCGGCCTGGCCGGGGTGGCCTCGCTGCCGCTCTACCTGGTGGCGCTGCGCTGGTACCTGCCGCGGTCGGCGCCGGTCTACGCCCGGGAGCGGACGGCGATCGCCGACCGGAGTCAGTTGTTGATGGAAAGCCTTCAGGGGGTACGCACCGTGCATGCGTACCGCCTCGAGCAGCGGCATCTCACCGGCATCGACGACGCGTCGGCCCGGGCCCGGGACCTGTCGATCGGCGTGTTCACCCTGTTCACCCGGTTCGTCGGGCGGATCAACCGGGCCGAGCTGGTGGGGCTCGCGACGATCCTGGTGGCCGGTTTCTGGTTCGTCCGGTCCGGGTGGGTCACGGTCGGCGAGACCGCCGCGACGGCGGTGCTGTTCCACCGGCTCTTCAATCCGATCGGCATGATCTTGTTCACCTTCGACGAGATCCAGGAGGCGGGCGCGGGCCTGGCCCGGCTGGTCGGGGTCGGCACCCTGCCGGTGGCGCCGGCCGGCACCGTCCGCCTGGACAAGGCCGACCTGACGTTGAGCAACGTGTGCTTCGCCTATGACGAGCGGGTGCCGGTGCTGCAGGACATCAACCTGCGGGTCGCGCCGGGCGAGCGGGTCGCGCTGGTCGGTTCGACCGGCGCGGGAAAAACCACGGTGGCCTCCATCGCGGCCGGCATCCTGCGGCCGCGATGCGGTACGGCGTCGGCGGGCGGTATGCCGGTCGACGAGCTCGCGCCGGGCATCGTGGCGATCGTCAGCCAGGAGACGCACGTGTTCGCCGGGCCGCTGATCGAGGACGTCCGGCTGGCCCGCCCGCACGCGCCGGCCGAGCTGGTCCGGGATGCCCTGGCCACGGTCGGCGCGCTGGACTGGGCCCTGGCCCTGCCGGACGGTCTGGACACGGTGGTGGGGGAGGGCGGTCATCCGCTGACCGCCGCGCAGGGCCAGCAGCTGGCCCTGGCCCGCCTGGTGCTGCTCGACCCGGCGGTGGCCATCCTGGACGAGGCCACCGCCGAGGCCGGCAGTTCGGGCGCGCGGGCCCTGGAGGAGTCGGCGCTGGCCGCCACCCGGGGCCGCACCACGCTGCTGGTGGCGCACCGGCTGACCCAGGCCGCCTCCGCGGACCGCATCGTGGTGCTGGAACACGGCACGGTCCTGGAGGAGGGCACCCACGACGAGCTGGTGGCCGCCCGCGGCCGGTACGCCGAGCTGTGGGAGGCCTGGCAGTCGCGCGGCTAGAGCTCGCCGACCTTGGTGTTCGGGTCGCCGTCGGTCGCGTTCCTCAGCTCCGGCAGCAGCTTGTCGAGCGCGTAGAGCAGGGCGTCCGGACCCGAGTAGGACAACGCGCCGGCCAGCGGGGTGTCGAACGACGTGTAGAGGGTGCGGTCCTCGACGACCACCTTCAGCCTGCTGAAGACCGGGGACTTGACCATGTCGGCCTTCGTGGCGCCGTTGACGAACAGCACGTCCTGGTCGGCCAGGTCGAGCCGTTCTTCACTGACGTCCTCGCCCTGCTCCTGGGTGGCGAAGCCGAGCGCGTCGAACAGTGACCGGCGCGGGTCCTTGGCCGGGATCAGCCAGTGCTCGCCCTTCTCCGGACCGTAGTCCTCGACCAGGACCTTGCCGGCGAACTGCGGGTTGGCCTTCTTCGCCTCGTCCACCCTGGCGTCGACCTGATCGATCAGCGCCCGCGCCTCTTTCTCCTTGCCGAGGGCCTTGCCGGTGGTCAGCGTCTGCACGTCCCACGGCGTCTCCTCGTCGGAGTAGTCGGCCGACTGGACGACGGTGGGGGCGATCGCGGAGAGCTTGTCGTACGTCTCCTTGGTGATCGTCTCGTAGATGGCCAGGATCAGGTCGGGCCGCTGCTTGACGATCGCTTCGAAGTTGATCTCGGCGGAGAAGGTGGGCAACGTCTTGCCGCCCAGTTTCGCCGACACCCACGGATACGTCGGGTACTCGGTGAACCACTCCCGGGTGCTGACCGGCACCTCGCCGAGGGACAGCACGAAGTCCTGGTCGTTCCAGCCGACCGTGACGATCCGCTGCGGCTTGGCCGTGATCGTGGTCGAGCCGAACTTGTGGGCGATGGTGACCGGGAAGCCGGTGGCGGCCGACGCGGCCGACGCGGGGCCGGCGTTGTCGTCGCTGCCGCCACCGCACGCGGCCAGGGCGCCGATGAGGATGGCGGCCGCGGCGGTGGCGAGCACACGTTTGACGGGCAGATTCATCAGGTTAGGTTAGCCTCACCTGCCCGCCTGGAAGATCACGAGATCGTCACCGTCGACTCCAGACGATCGTCGTCCAGGGCGTGCGCGACGACCACCCGGTAGTCGCCGGGAACGGTCTTCCAGCCGTCGTCCCAGATCTGCCAGGTGCGGGCCGGCAGCGGAATCCGCACGGTGACCGTCTCGTCCGGGTGCGCCACCACGTTGGCGAAACCCGCCAGCCAGCGCGCCGGCCGCTGAGCCTCCTCGTCGGCGGGTGCGACGTACACCTGCACCACCTCCCGCCCGGAGCGCCCGCCCGCGTTGGTCAGGGTGACCACCGCCTCGGTCGCGTTGACCGCCAGTTCCTCGTAGCGCCAGCTGGTGTAGCCGAGGCCGTGGCCGAAGGCGTAGAGCGGCCGGTGTTCCGCCCGCAGCCAGCCGCGGTAGCCGACGAAGACCCCCTCGTCGTAGGACACGACGCCGTCCTTCGGGGCGATTTTCAGCACCGGGCAGTCCTCTTCCCGCCGAGGCCAGGTCGTCGGCAGCCGGCCGCCCGGCTCGGCCGCCCCGAGCAGCACGTCGGCCAGCGCGGCACCGCCCTCCTGGCCGGGGAACCAGGTCAGTAGCGTCGCCGCGACCTGTTCGGCCCACGGCATCAGCACCGGCGAACCGGCGTTGACCACCACGATCGTGCGCGGGTTGGCCGCGGCGACCCGGGACACCAGCTCGTCCTGCCGGCCGGGCAGGGCCAGCGACGTGCGGTCGAAGCCCTCGGACTCGACCTGCTCGGTGGTGCCGACCACGACGACGGCCACGTCGGACTCGGCGGCCAGGGCCACCGCATCCTCGATCAGCCCGTCCTCGTCCGGTGACGGCGGCCGGTACCCCAGCGTGGTCGCGACCGAGTGGGCCTGGCCGGGCACGATCGTCTGGTCCAGGACGACCCGCACCGGTTGCCCGGCCTCGAGCCGGGCCGTGACGCGTTGCTCGCGGGGCGACAGCAGCAGGTCGGCGCGGCCGGTGCCGGGCGGGTGCAGGGTGCCCTCATACCGCACGGCGCCGTCGATCGACAGGCGGAACGTGCCGAAGCCGGAGACCGCGAACGTGTGCTCGCCGCTCTCCGGCGCGGTGAACGTGGTCTCCAGGCGCAGACCGTCCACCGACTCCATCGGCAGACCGCCCGGCAGCGAACCGATCCACCGTACGGCCGCCGGCTCGACCTCGAACTCGTGGGCGCCGATGGTGACCCGGGTCGGGCTGGGCAGGGCCGGCAGGAACGGGCGCGGGTCGGCGCCCACCGCGTACTCGACGTCCACCCCCGGCAGCGCCCGGCGCAGCCCGTCCAGCGGGGAGATGGTGTGCGGCGGGGACACCTGGGCGCTGCCGCCGCCGAGCACCCGCGCGTCGATCGCGAGGGCGCCGATCACCGCGACCTTGGTCAACCCGGCCGGCTCCAGCGGCAGCGTCCAGTTCTCGTTGCGGACCAGCACGAACGAGCGGGCGGCCACCTCGTGCGCGACCTGTTCCCCGTCCAGCTCGGCTTCGTCCGGCTTCTTCGCAGAGCCGACGGCGCCGACCCGCAGGGCGAGACGCAGCACCCGGCGTACCTTCTCGTCGATCACCGCTTCCGGCACCTCGCCGGCCTGGACCGCCGCCACCAGCTTTTCCCCCCACGGGTTCTCCAGCTGCGGCATCGCGATGTCCAGGCCACCCAGCGCCGACCCCACCGTCGAGCGGGCGGCCCGCCAGTCGGACACCACCACCCCGTCGAAACCCCACTCGCCCTTGAGTACGTCGTCCTGCAGTCGCCCGTTCGACGCCATCGGTGACCCGTTGACCCCGTTGTAGGCGCTCATCACGCCCCACCCGCCGGCCTCGACGACCCGCTCGAACGGCGCCAGGTAGATCTCCCGCAGCGCCCGCTCGCCGATCCGGACGTCGACCTCCATCCGGTCGGTCTCGAAGTCGTTGCCCACCAGGTGCTTCACCGTCGTGCCGACGCCCTGCCGCTGCACGCCTCGCACGAAACCGACCGCGATCTCCCCACTGAGCAGCGGATCCTCCGAGTAGCACTCGAAGTGCCGGCCGCCCAGCGGGGTGCGCTGCAGGTTCACCGTCGGCCCCAGCAGCACGTGCACGCCCTTGCGTCGTGCCTCCTGGCCGAGGAGCAGGCCGGCGGTCTCGGCCAGTTCCGGATCCCACGCCGCCGCCAGTGCGGTCGGGCTGGGCAGCGCCACCGACGGATCGTCCGGCGCCCATCCCGTCCCACGAACCCCGATCGGCCCGTCCGACATCACCAGCGAACGCAGCCCGATCCGCTCGATCGCGGGCAGCGACCAGAAATCCCGCCCGGCCAGTAGGGAGACTTTCTCGGCCAGGTCCAGTTCGCCGAGTAGGTGTTCGACATCGGCCATCGCTCGCGCACTCATGTCCTCACCCTAAGATCGTCGGGGTGGACAACGACTGCCTGTTCTGCCGCATCGTGGCCGGTGAGATCCCCGCGACCGTGGTGCACGAGACCGACACGACGCTCGCCTTCCGCGATATCGACCCGAAGGCGCCCGTCCACGTACTGGTGATTCCCAAGGAACATCACCCCGACGTGGTCACCCTCGCGCGGGACGATCCGGCCGGCTCCGCCGCCCTGCTGGCCGCGGCCGCCGCGGTGGCCGAGGCCGAGGGCCTGCTCACCGACGGGTTCCGGTTGCTCTTCAACACCGGGGGGTACGCCGGTCAGGAGGTTTTCCATGTGCACGCCCACGTGCTCGGCGGTGCCCCGCTCGGCCCGATGCTGACGCCTCGATGACCGTCACCGCCCGATACGCCCGTGCTGCCCGTGAGGCCCAGGCCACCGGCCGGATCCCGGCCCTGTCGGTGGCGCTGCGCCGGGCCGACCGGGAACCGTGGATTCTCACGGTCGGTGATTCCGGCAATCCGGACTTCCCGCTCGACCGGGACACTCGGTTCCGGATCGGCTCGGTCACCAAGACGTTCACCTCGGTGCTCGTCCTGCAGGCCCGCGACCAGGGGCTGCTCGACCTCGACGAACCCATCTCGGCGTACCTCGACGTGCCCGCGCACGGGGACGCCACGATCCGGCGGCTGCTCTCGCACACGGCCGGCCTCCAGCGGGAGGCTCCCGGCGACATCTGGGACACCCTGCTGCCTCCGTCGTCCGCCGAGATGCTCGCCCAGCTCGACCGGGCCGAACGGGTGCTGCCGCACGCGCTCCGCTTCCACTACTCCAACCTGGGCCTGGCCGTCCTCGGGCACCTCGTCGCCCGGCTGCACGGCACCACCTGGGAGAAGCTGCTCGCCGACCGCATCCTCGACCCGCTCGGCCTGGCCGCCACCACCGTGCAGCCCCCGGCCCAGGCGGCCGTCGGCTACATCGTCGACGCCTACTCCGACGCCGCCCGCCCCGAGCCCTACCTCGACGCCGGCGGGGTGGCACCGGCCGCCCAGCTGTGGAGCACCGCCGCCGACATGGCCACCTGGGGTGCCTTCCTGGCCTCGCCGGAGACCGTCGACCCGGACGGTGCCGTGCTCGCGGCCACGACCCTCGACGAGATGCGCTGGCCGCACACCACCCGCGACGAGAGCCTGTGGGCCAGCGGCTTCGGCCTCGGCCTGATGCTCGCCCCGCAGGGCCGGCGCGCCATGCACGTCGGCCACAACGGCGCCATGCCCGGCTTCCTGGCCGGCGTCTACGGCCGGCGCGGCGGCGAGGGTGTCCCGGCCGGGTTGGGCTGCGCGGTCCTCGGTTCCTCGACCACCGCCGCGGAGACCCTCGACCTGGTGCACGAGCTGCTCCGGCTCGCGGTCGAGCTGGACCCGGCCGACATCGAGCCGTGGCGCCCGGCGCCGCCCGCGCCCCGCGACTACCGTTCCGTGCTCGGCACCTGGTGGAGCGAGGGTTCGCCGTTCACCTTCTCCTGGCACGGCGGTGCGCTGCAGGCCCGGGACGCCGACGCGCCCGCCGACCTGCCGCCGTCGGTCTTCGCGCCGATCCCGGACCGGCCGGGCGTGCTGCGTACGGTGTCCGGGCGGGAGACCGGGGAGTTGCTGCGGCTTACCCGGGACGAGCACGGGGCGGTCACCCGGATGCACTGGGCGACCTACCGGTTCACCCGGCTGCAGGACGGCTTCGACGGCGGTCTCGCGTCGGACGGGCCGGAGTAGGCGAACCGGCGATAATGGCATCGGCGACAGGGCGGCCGAGCGGATACGATGGCACGACCCTTCGACCTCGAGTATGAGAGCAGGTGGCGGAGGCCTCCGGGCCGCCCTATGACCGGTACGCCGAACCCTTCCAGCGCGGGCTCCAACGGCGCGGCGCGGGTACAAACCAAGATCTCGGTCTCCGACCCGAAGATCATGGTCAACCTGCTGGGTGCCAAGGATGAAATCCTGCGGCTCATCGAGCGAACCCTCGCCAGCGATGTGCATGTCCGCGGCAACGAGATCACCATCACCGGTGATCCGGCCGAGAACGCTACCGCCGAGCGACTCTTCTCCGAGCTGATCGAGCTGATCGAGAAGGGTGAGACACTCACCGTCGACTCGGTCCGGCGCACGGCCACCATGCTCGAGGAGGGCACCACCGAGCGGCCGGCCGACGTGCTGACGCTCAACATCCTCTCCCGGCGCGGCAAGACCATCCGGCCCAAGACGCTGGGCCAGAAGCGGTACGTCGACGCCATCGACCAGAACACCATCGTCTTCGGCATCGGCCCGGCCGGTACCGGTAAGACCTACCTGGCCATGGCCAAGGCCGTGCAGGCGCTCACCGCCAAGCAGGTCAGCCGGATCATCCTGACCCGCCCGGCGGTCGAGGCCGGCGAGCGGCTGGGCTTCCTGCCCGGCACTCTGAACGAGAAGATCGACCCGTACCTTCGGCCGCTCTACGACGCGCTGCACGACATGCTCGACCCCGAGTCGATCCCGCGCCTGATGGCGGCGGGCACGATCGAGGTCGCGCCGCTGGCCTACATGCGCGGCCGCACGCTCAACGACGCGTTCATCATTCTCGACGAGGCGCAGAACACCACGCCCGAGCAGATGAAGATGTTCCTGACCCGGCTCGGGTTCGGCGCCAAGATCGTGGTCACCGGCGACGTCACCCAGGTCGACCTGCCCGGCGGCACCACCAGCGGCCTCAAGATCGTGCGCGAGATCCTGCAGAATGTCGAGGATGTCCACTTCGCGGAGCTGTCCAGCAGCGACGTGGTGCGGCACCGGCTGGTCGCCGAGATCGTCGACGCCTACGCGCGGTACGACCACGAGCAGGAACAGGTCACTCAATCCGTCCACGCCGTGCCGGGCCGAGCCGCATCCGGCGGCCGCACCGGGCGTCGGCGCTGATACCAAGGGGTAAAGAGCGCCACATGTCCATCGAGATCGCCAACGAGTCGGGAGTCGAGGTCGACACCGACGCGATCCTCGCGGTGGCCCGGTACGCCCTCGACGAGATGGGGGTCAACCCGCTCGCCGAGCTGTCGATCCTGCTCGTCGACATCGACTACATGGCCGAGCTGAACCACCGCTGGATGGGTGGTGACGGCCCCACCGACGTCCTCGCGTTCCCGATGGACGAGGGCAGCGTCGACCACGGTCCCGGCGAGGCGGGCACGGGAGAGCCGGCACTGCTCGGCGACATCGTGCTCGCCCCCGAGGTGGCCGCCAAGCAGGCCGCCGCGGCCGGTCACTCGCCCGCCGACGAGCTGCACCTGCTCACCGTGCACGGTGCACTGCACCTGCTCGGTTACGACCACGCCGAGCCGGAGGAGGAGCGGGAGATGTTCTCGCTCCAGAACCGCCTGCTGCAGAGCTGGCGATCCAGCCGGCAGACGGGCTGATCCCGTCGTGGACCCCGCACCTCTACTCGCGGCAGGCCAGGCCTCGGCCGGCCTGCCGGACCTGCAGTTGATCATTCTTGCGGTCGTGCTGGTCCTCCTGGCCGGCCTGGCCTCGATGGCCGACGCGGCCCTGGGCACGGTGTCGCCGGCGCGGGCCGCGGAGATGGCCCGCGAGGGCGAGCGTGGCGCCGCCGCCCTCGCCGCCGTCGCCGGCGACGTGGTGCGCCACCTCAACCTGCTGCTGTTGCTGCGGCTGATCTGCGAGCTCACCGCGACCACGCTGGTCGCTCTGGTCGCGGTGGACAGCTGGGGGATCGGCTGGCGGGCCGCGCTGGTCACGGCGGGCGCGATGACCCTGGTGAGCTTCGTCGTGGTGGGCGTGGCCCCGCGCACGGTGGGCCGCCAGCACGCGTACGCGGTGGGCCGCGCCGCGGCGCCGCTGGTGCGCTGGCTCGGCAAGGTGCTCAACCCGCTCGCGTCGCTGCTGATCCTGATCGGTAACGCGGTGACCCCGGGCAAGGGCTTCCCGGAGGGCCCGTTCGGCAGCCAGGTGGAGCTGCGCGAGCTGGTCGACCTGGCCGAGCAGCGTGGCGTCGTGGAGCACGGCGAACGCGAGATGATCCACTCGGTGTTCGCGCTGGGTGACACGATCGCCCGCGAGGTGATGGTGCCGCGCACCGAGATGGTGTGGATCGAGGCACCGAAGACCCTTCAGCAGGCGCTCTACCTGTTCCTGCGGTCCGGTTTCTCGCGCATCCCGGTGATCGGCGAGAGCGTCGACGACGTGCTCGGCGTGCTCTACCTGAAGGACGTGATCCGCCGCACCCAGTCGGGTGACGCCGCGGCGACCGCGCAGGCGGTGGCCGAGCTGATGCGGGCGGCGACGTTCGTCCCCGAGTCGAAACCGGTCGACGACCTGCTGTCCGAGATGCAGGCCGCGCGCACCCACCTGGTGATCGTGGTCGACGAGTACGGCGGCACGGCCGGCCTGGTCACGATCGAGGACATCCTCGAGGAGATCGTCGGGGAGATCACCGACGAGTACGACGTCGAACGCCCGCCGGTCGAGCACCTGGACGACGGCGCGGTGCGGGTGACCGCCCGCCTGCCGATCGAGGACCTCGGCGACATCTTCGGCGTGGAACTGCCCGCCGACGAGGTGGAGACCGTGGGTGGCCTGCTCGCGCAGACACTGGGCCGGGTGCCGATCCCCGGCGCCGGCGCGGACGTGGGCGGCCTGCACCTGGTCGCCGAGGGCACCACGGGCCGGCGCAACCGGATCGACTCGGTGCTGGCGCGCCGCGCCGAGCCCGAGCCCGAGCCGTCCGACGAAACCGCTGATTCACCCGATAAATCGGGTGAGTCCGAGACTGAGGAAAGACAAACCGCAGATGCCTGACCCCACCTTTACCGGCGCCGCCGTGCCGGCGACCGACGGCGGCGCGCTCAGCGCCGAGGACAACAAGTTGGTCACCCTGGCGCGCAGCGCCCGCGCCCGGGTGGCCGCGGTCGAGGGTGCGGCGGTACGCGATCAGGACGGCCGCACCTACAACGGCGCGACCGTGTCGCTGCCCAGCCTGTCGGTGACCGCGCTGCAGCTGGCGGTGGCCCTGGCCGTGTCGTCGGGCGCCACCACGATCGAGGCGGCCGCGGTGGTCACCGAGGCGTCGGAGCTGGACGGCGCCGGCCACGCCGCGGTGCGCGACCTGGCCACCCACGCCCCCATCCACGTGGCCGCCCCGGACGCGACCCTGCTCGGCACGGTCAGCGTATGACGCAGGCGGGTGGCGACGGCGAACGCCGGCTGACGCCGGGGGAGCGCAACGAACTTCGCCGCCAGGAGCGGCGGGCGGCTCGCCGGACGGCTGAGTCGCCGGGCGGCACCGCCGGCCGGGGCGGTCAGCGGACCGGCAGCCAGCAGGGCGGCAGCCCGAAGGCCGGCGGTCGGTTCGGCGGCGGCCAGCCGGGCGGCGGTCCGAGGAGCGATGGCCAGAAGGCCGGCGGCCAGCGCGGTGCCGGCTCGCAAAGTGGCGGTCAGCGTGGTGCCGGCCAGGGCGGCGCTCAGCGTGGTGCCGGCCCGCAAGGTGGCGGTCAGCGTGGTGGCGGGCAGGGCGGCGCTCAGCGCGGTGTCAGCCCGCAGGCCGGCGGCCGGCGCGGTGCCGGGGCACCGGGTGGCGGCCCGCGTGGTGCTGGCGGTCAGCCTGGTGCTTTTGCGCCGGGTGGTGGCCCGCGTGGTGCCGGCGGTCAGCCTGGTGCTGAGGCGGCCGGTGGTGGCCAGCGTGGAGCCGGCGGTCCGCGTGGGGCGGGGGAGCCCGATGACGGTCGGGTGGCGGGGGCTGGACAGGATCGGGGGCGGGGTCGGTCTGCCGGTTCTGCGGGACGGTCAGGACCGTCCTCCGGCGGGCCCACGCGTACGTCGAAAGTGCGGGACGTGACCGCCAAGAGTGACCCTCGTCCGTCGGGGCCGCGGGTGCACCGGCATGCCGAAGCGGCGCGCAGCGGCGCGAGTGACGGCGTCTACCGGGCGGGTTTCGCCTGTTTTGTCGGGCGGCCGAATGCCGGGAAGAGCACCCTGACGAACGCGATCATCGGGCAGAAGATCGCGATCACCTCGAACAAGCCGCAGACCACCCGGCACGTGATCCGGGGCATTCTGCACCGCGAGGACGCGCAGCTCGTGCTGGTGGACACGCCGGGTCTGCACCGGCCGCGGACCCTGCTGGGGGAGCGGCTCAACGATCTCGTGCGGGAGGTGTGGAGCGAGACCGACGTGATCGGCATCTGCTTCCCGGCGGACGAGCCGGTGGGGCGGGGTGACCGGTTCATCTCGGCGGAGATGGCCGAGTTGAAGGCCACCGTGATCGCCGTGGTGACGAAGGTCGACCTGGTGGGTCCGCAGCGGCTGGCCGAGCACCTGCTCGCGGTGAGCGAACTGTACGACTTCGCGGAGATCGTGCCGGTCAGTGCGGTGTCCGGGCATCAGGTGCAGCAGCTGGTCGACGTGATCGTGCGGCATCTGCCGGAGTCGCCGCAGCTGTACCCGGACGACGTGCTGACCGACGAGCCGGAGCAGGTGCTGATCGCCGAGCTGATCCGGGAGGCGGCCCTCGAGGGCGTGCGCGATGAGCTGCCGCACTCGATCGCGGTGCTGGTCGAGGAAATGATGGTCGAGGGCAGTCTGACCAAGATCTACGCGGACCTTTACGTGGAGCGGGACAGCCAGAAGTCGATCGTGATCGGCGCGCGCGGAACGCGTCTCAAGGAAGTTGGGAGCAAAGCCCGAGGTGAGATCGAGCAGCTTCTGGGTACGAGGGTGTACCTAGATCTACATGTTCGTGTCGCCAAGGAGTGGCAGCGTGATCCCCGTCAATTGCGCAAGCTCGGATTCTGATTTTTCCGATTATGGGATAATTCACGCTGGTTTGCGGGGACGTGCGGTGCTTCGGTAACTGAAGAGCTATGCGGAACCAGTACCTGGACCTGCTTCGTGCCGTCGCGACCGTTCGAGTGGTGGTCTACCACTCGACCGGCTGGGCGGCACTGACCATCGCGTTCCCGGCCATGTCGGTGATGTTTGCCCTGGCCGGCTCGCTGATGGCGGCCTCCCTCGACAAGTATGGCCCGTGGGCCGTGGAGCGCCGCCTGCACCGGCTGCTGCCCTCGCTGTGGGTGATCGTCGGTGTCGCGGTGCCGGCCATGTTCGCGGCCGGGCTGGTCTGGGACTGGAAGGTGCTCCTCTGGGCCTTCCCGCTGGAGGACCCGCCGGCCACCGGCTTCTGGCTCGAGGGGCTCGCCGCGATGTGGTACCTGCGGGACTTCCTCTGGATGGTGCTCCTGTCGCCGCTGGCGCTGCCGCTGTTCCGCCGGGCGCCCCTCCTCTGCGTGGTGACGCCCTACGTGGCGCTGGCGGTGATGACCTTCGCCGGCATCAAGCCGCCGGCGGTGATCCACGACCTGGCCCTGTACGGCGGTGCCTGGCTGCTCGGCTTCGCCCACCACGACGGCATGCTGAAGCTGACCGCCCGCCGCTGGTGGCTGATCGGCGCGCTGGCGGTCGCCGGTGCCGCCTGGACGCTGACCCACCCGGGGCCGCGCGGTTTCGACCTGAACGACATCCCGCTCGGCAACGCCCTCTGGTCGGCCGCGTTCATCCTGGTCGCGCTGGGAGTGTCGCCGATGGTGCGGCCGCGCCGGGTGCTGACCGTGCTCAACGCGCGGGCCCTGACGATCTACCTGTGGCACGTACCGATCATCGTGGCGCTGTCGCACTTCGCGGCCTGGTCGGGCCTGCCGATCTTCGGCTGGGTCGGGATCAGCTGGCGTCTCGTGGTGGTGACGCTCGCCCTCACCGTCGTGGTGCTGGCGGTCGGCTGGGTCGAGGACTGGGCGGCCGGACGGCGGCCCCAGCTCGTGCCGGGTGTGTCCCGGCGGCGGATCCCGGTGTCGCCGGCGCCGGCCATGGCCACCACCCGGGTGTAGCCGCTCAGATCTTCGGAGTTCCGGTCGAAGTCATCGATGATGGAGACCACGCATCCGGTCGAGGCCCCGACGCTCGCGTCGGCCCATGAGGCGCTGCGGCGGCTGTACGGGCCGCACACCGAGGACCTGTGGAAGACGCTGCTGTTCAGCGCCGGGCTGACCGGGGCCGAGACCGACCCCGGATCGTTCGGGCGGATGGTCGTGTCGATGCAGGCCGCCGGCGGGGTCACCGGGCAGTGCGGGCGTTCGCTGGCGATGCGGGCCGCCGCCTACCAGCGGCTGGCCGCGGTCGTGGTCGTGGGTGCCTCCGGGGAGAGCGAGTGAACGACTTCCAACGGCTGGCGGCGCTGGCCGAGATCGACATCGACAACCCGGAGCTGCGCGGGAAGCTGGATGCGCTCGCCGAGCGGGCCGCCTCGCGGCTCGGGCGGCCGGTCGGGCTGATCAGCATGGTGCTGGACAGCTCGCAGTTCTTCGCCGGGTCGCACGGGCTCGAGGGGTGGCTGGCTGAGCTGGGCGGCACGCCGATCGAGTGGTCGTTCTGTGTGAACGCGGTGCGGTCGGGGCAGCCGTACGTCGTGCCGGACGCCCGGGCCGACCCGCTGCAGTCGTCGAATCCGCTGGTCTGCGCCGACGGGGTGCGCAGTTACGCGGGGGTGCCGATCGTGCTGGACGGTGAGGTGCTCGGGGCACACTGCGTCCTCGGTTACGCCCCGGGGGACTTCTCCCCGGCGGACCTCGAGGAGCTCCGCCGAGGGGCCGAGGAGATCGTCGCGCTGCTGGCCGAATATCGCCTGCCGGTTATCGCTCCCTGACGAGCAGCGGCTGAGCTACCTGGCCGATTTTTCCCAACATGTCGAACATCTCGCCCTCGGCCAGGCCCAGGCCGTCCTCCGAGACGATCGTGCGGGCGGCCAGGTGCACCCAGTCACCGGTGGGTTCCCGCAGCAGGGTCGCCGTCATGGTCGGCGGGATGGACAGCCACTTGTCGAACGGCAGGACCGCGGACAGCCCGTTCGCCGAGTCGGCCACGATGAGTGCGCGGTCCTGCCCGGTCAGCTCGACACCGTCGATCAGCGGGGTGCGCACCCGGCTCCACACGTGCGTCTCGCCCAACTCGTCGAGGCCGCCCCGGGTGCACCGCCACTCGATCGCCCGCCCGTAACCCCAGTCGCCGCCGAACCGGTCCTCCCGATCGGGCAGCAGCTCCGCCCGCTCGTCGCCGGAGGTCACCGGCGGGGGCGGCCCCGGCGCGATGTGCCAGGCCCGCGCGCTCACCGCGACCCGGCCGTCGATCACCATCCGGGCCTCGTTGAGCGCGGTCAGGCGGCCCGGTTTCACCTCGGACACCTCGACCTGGGACGTGCGGCGCGGGATGGGGCCGAGGAAATCCACCGAGAGCCGGGCCAGGCGCAGGCCGTCGAGGCGCATCACGTGCCCGAGCAGGGCGGCCGGCGGGCCACCGTGCTGCATCGCGCCGTCCCACGGGCTCTCGGTGAATTCGGTCGGTTCGTAACGGTCGTCACCGAGTGGTAGGTAAAAGCTCACGACGTCGAGGCTACGGTTATGTCCCCGCTCGTCACCCGTACGTCGATCACATTCTTTGCCGTGGCGTCGCTGGTCAGGCCGTTGAGGGTCTCGTCGCCGGAGCCGCTGTGCGACAGCACCTTGTACTTGCCCGGCGGCACCATCACCGCCATGTCGCCGCTGGTCGTCTGCGCGGTCACCGAGTTGGGCGCGGTCAGCTCCACCTCCACGTCACCGGAGGTGAGCTTGACGTCGACCGGGCCGGCCACCCGGGTCGCCCGGATGTCGCCGGAGGTGGTGTGCACCTTCACCGAACTCTTCGCGTCGACCACATCGATGTCGCCGGAGGTGGCCTGCACCGCGACCGCGCCGGTCGCGTTGGCCACCGTGACGTCACCGGAGGTCAGCTGCAGGTCGGTGGCGGCCACCCCGTCCACCCGGATGTCGCCGGAACGCTCCTTGCCGTGCACGTTCACCCCGGGCGGGGTCTGGATCTCATAGGACACCGAGCAGTTCGGACCGCACGACGTGTCGATGTTCAGCGTCGTGCCGTCCAGCCGGTAGGGGTTGCCCGGGTTGGTCGAGCGGTGGATCACCCGATGGATCGTGGTCTCGGTGACGTTCCCGGTGGTGATCACCACGTCGCCGCTGCCCCCGGTGAGCACGATGTCGGTGATCTTGGCCTTCTCGGTGTCGTCGTAGGTCATCTTCGCCCCGATCACACCGGCGCAGCCGGTCAGGGCGGTCGTCGACGCGGCGATGACGGCGAGGACTCCGGCGCGCCGGATCAGGGTGGAGGTCATGGCTCAGACGCTATTCGCGCGGGTTACCCCGGCACTATCCGTCCTCCCACTGAGCCACCCCGGAGATGACCCTGAGATCCGGGTCAGGGTATGTCGTACCCCCGGGGCAGAATGATTGCCGTGCCCACCGGATCCGGCTACCGCCGACAGCTCTACCGCGACGACGCGGTCGTCCTGCGCGTGCAGAAACTCGGCGAGAGCGACCGGATCATCACGCTGCTGACCCGCCGCAACGGCCGGCTGCGCGCGGTGGCCCGCGGCGTGCGGCGCACCAACTCCCGGTTCGGCGCCCGGCTCGAGCCGTTCGGCCACATCGACCTGCAGCTCGCCGGCTCGCCCGAGGGTGTCGGCAGCGCGCTGCACTCGGTCAGCCAGGTCGAGGCCGTCGCGCTCTACGGCAAGACGTTCCTCACCGACTACCCGCGTTACACGGCGGCCAGCGCCATCGCCGAGACCGCCGAGCGGCTCACCCCGGTCGAGCGGGAGCCGTCGCTGCGGCTGTTCCAGCTCACCCTGGGCGCGCTCAAGGCCCTCGCCGCCGGCGACCACGCCGGCCCCCTGGTCCTCGACGCCTACCTGCTGCGGGCCATGGCCACGGCCGGCTGGGCGCCCGCGATCAGCGAGTGCGCGGTCTGCGGCACCGCCGGCCGGCACGCGGCGTTCTCCGTCCCGGCCGGTGGCGCGGTCTGCCCCGACTGCCGCCCGCCCGGCGCCGCCCACCCGAGCCCGGCCACCCTCGGCCTGATGCGGGCGCTCACCGACGGCGACTGGCAGGTCGCCGACTCGTCCGAGTCGCCCATCCGCCGGGAGTGCAGCGGTCTGGTCGCCGCCCACCTGCAATGGCACATGGAGCGGGCGCTGCGCTCGCTGCCGCTGGTCGATCGACGGGAGAGTTCCTGATGCCGCGCCCACCCACCCCGCACCTGTCCGGGGTGCGCCCGCCCGAGCTGCCGAAAGCCGCGCTGCCGAAACACGTGGCGATCGTGATGGACGGCAACGGCCGCTGGGCCAAGGACCGCGGGCTGTCCCGCACCAAGGGCCACGAGCAGGGCGAGTTCTCCCTGTTCGACACCATCGAGGGCGCCATCGAGCTGGGCATCCCCTACCTCTCGGCCTACGCGTTCTCCACCGAGAACTGGAAGCGCTCACCCGAGGAGGTGCGCTTCCTGATGGGCTTCAACCGCGACGTGATCCGCCGCCGCCGCGACCAGCTGGTCGACCTGGGTGTGCGGGTGGTCTGGTCCGGGCGGGCCGGCCGGCTGTGGAAGAGCGTCATCTCCGAGCTGCAGACCGCCGAGGAGATGTCCAAGGACAACAAGACCCTCACCCTGCAGTTCTGCGTCAACTACGGCGGCCAGGCCGAGATCGCCGACGCGACCGCCGCCATCGCCCGCGACGTGGCGGCCGGCAAGCTCAAGGCCGACAAGATCACCGAGAAGACCATCGCGAAATACCTGTACCACCCCGAGGTCCCCGAGGTCGATCTCTTCCTGCGCCCGTCCGGCGAGCAGCGCACGTCCAATTTCCTGCTCTGGCAGACGGCGTACGCCGAACTGGTCTTCCTCGACACCCTCTGGCCCGACTTCGACCGCCGTCACCTGTGGTATGCGTGCGAGCTCTACGCCTCGCGGGACCGCCGGTTCGGCGGCGCCGTGCCCAACCCGGTCGCCCCCGCTACGTAGTGAGGATCCGCACCGTCGCGTCGGTGTCGGAAAGATCCGGGAGTACGGCGTGGGCGCCCGCGAGCACCAGGTCGGCCATCGTGGTCGACCCGGTCGCCACGCCCACCGCGAGGGCGCCGTTGGCCAGCGCGGCCGTCACGTCGTGCACCGTGTCACCGACCACCACCGGGGTGAACGACTCGCCGTACTTCGCCTCGGCGCGCTCCAGGCTCCGGCGGACCAGGGTGGCGCGCACCGCGTCGTCGGTGCCGTAACCACCCACCTCGGCGTCGAAGGAGCCGCTCAGCCCGAACGCGGCCACCTTCGCCGCCGCCACCTCCGGCACGTTGCCGGTGACCAGCGTCTGCACGACCCGCGGGTCGCCACCGAGGCGTTCCAGCACGTCCCGCACGCCGGGCATGAGCGCGCCCTGCTCGCCGAACTCGTGCTGGACCGCGCGCACGTGCTCGACGTACCGCACGAAGAAGACCTCCGGTGTGCAGTCGGTCACCCCGTGCCGGGCGAACACCTCGGCGCAGATGTCCATGTCCGTGCGCCCGCCGAAGATCGGCGTCTCCAGCCACGCCCGCCCGGTGAGCTCGGTGAAGGCTTTCATCCAGGCGCGGGCCGCCACCCCGCCGCCGCGCAGCAGGGTGTAGTCGATGTCCCACATGACCAGGCGTCTCACTCCCGCAGGGCCCGTTCGATGTGCTCGACCTTCGCGGTCAGCGCACCGGTGACTCCGGGCCGCACGTCCGCCTTGAGCGAGAGGCTGACCCGATGCCCGCCCTTGGCCACGGCTTCCACGGCCTCCTTCACCACCGCGAAGCATTCGTCCCACTCGCCCTCGATCGTGGTGAACATGGCGTCGGTCCGATTGGGCAGGCCCGAGGCCCGCACCACCCGCACGGCCTCGGCAACGAGATCTCCCACGGCTTCGCCGGACCCGATCGGCGTAACAGAAAACGCAACCAGCATGGGGCCATGGTTGCAGCACTGTCCCGGTGCGGCGCAACCCCGCGTCGACTTTTCCCGTTGACGGAGTGAGTACTCACTCCGTAGATTGAGGCGCATGACAGAGACATCGCCCCGGCGTCGAGCGCCGGGAATGAGCCCCGAGCGGCGGCGGGAAATGATCGTGGGGGCGGCCGTGCCGCTCCTGTTGGAGCACGGCGCCGGCGTCAGCACCCTGCAGATAGCGAAGGCCGCCGGGATCGGTGAGGCCACGATCTTCCGCGCCTTCACCGACAAGGACGAGTTGCTCGACGCCTGCGTGGCTGCCGTCCTGCGCAACGACCAGGTCCTGGCCGAGCTGGACGCCGTGCCGCTGGACCAGCCCCTCGCGGCCCGGCTGGTGGAGGCCGCCGCGACCCTGCGCGCCTACCTCGACCGGATGGGCGCGGTGATCGGCGCCGTGCACGCCGCGGGCCGTCGCACCGAGCGCCGCGCGCCCGCCACGGGTCGCCCCGCACCGGGCGGCGACGGCGGCGTGGGCGTGGGTCGCTCCGCACCGGGCCGCGTTGGTGACGCGGGCGTTGGCCGGGAGGAGGCGGCGGAGCGGACCCGGCAGGCGATCATGCGGCTTCTCGAGCCGGAGCGGGCGGCGCTCCGGCTGCCGGTCGAGCAGCTCACGGACATCTTTCTCGGCCTGCTGGTTCCCGGGCGAGGAATGCCGGGTGGGCCGCACGTCCCGACCGAAACCCTCGTCGACGTGTTCCTGCACGGCGTCGTCGCCGAAGTCGGGCCGGCCGCCTAGCTCAGCAGGTGCGGCTGCGCTTCCAGGCCAGGAACGCCCGCGGCTTGTCGGTGATGATGCCGGCCATTCCCGCGTACGACGACATGCGCTTCCACTCGGCCGCGTCGTTGACGGTCCACGAGTAGACCCGCAGGCCGCCGCCGGTCCACTTCGCCATCCGGGCGGCGGTGATCGCGTCCTTGTTCTTGATCAGGATGGACGCGTGGGCCTTCACCGTTGCCGGGTCCACGTCGCCCACGCCCTGCACCAATGCTCGCGCGTAGGTGGGCAACCGGGTCTTCGCCTCGTCCAGGGTGGCCGCGTCGAACGACGAGATCACCGGCAGCGGAGACGTGCCGGGGCGCGACTTCAGGGCGGCCTCCAGCGCCGACCACTGGGTCGCGTTCGGGTTGATCTTCAGCTCGACGAACGCGTACGCCGCATCGACGACCTGGTCGTTGATGAAGTCCCGCAGCGTCGGCACCGGCTGGTCGTCGTCGGTGCGCAGCTCGCTGAGCTCGGCGTAGGTGAAGTCGGCGACCGGGCCGCTGCCGTCGGTGGTGCGGTCCACCGTCTCGTCGTGCATGAGCACCGGAACGTTGTCCCGGGTGAACCGCACGTCCGTCTCCCAGAACCCGACCGTCTGGTTCGATGCGTCCCGGTACGCGTTGCGGCTGTTCTCCACGTATCGTTCGTTGCCGCCGCGGTGCGCCAGCGGCGACGGGGTCACGCACGCCGCGGCCGACGCCGACAGGCTGGTGCCGACGGCCACCCCGGCGGCAACGGCGCCGACCACAATGATCGATACGACTCTTCGATTCATCGCAGCATCATTGCATCGTCCCGCCAGTGCGGTTGCCCCGTCGAATAGGGTTCGCCCAGTGACGGATGCGGCAGCGGCGGGGACCTGGGTCCTGGGCGATCAGCGGGTCAATCGGATGGGCTTTGGATCGATGCGGCTCACCGTCGACCCCGATCCGGGCACGGCCGTCCGGGTGCTGCGGCGGGCCGTCGACCTCGGCGTCCAGCACATCGACACGGCTACGTTCTACTTCTCACCAGGCGGAATTCTGGACGCCGGCGACGGACCCGCCCGATACGCGACCGAGCTCATTCGGCGCGCTCTCAGCCCGTACGCGGAAAGTCTTTTGATCGGCACCAAGGTCGGACCGGGAATCCTGCCGGACGGCAGCTGGGGTGCGGCCCGCACCGCGGGCCAGCTGCGGTTCAGGTCGAGGAGAATCTGCGACGGCTCGGCCTGGACCGGCTCGGCCTGGTCAATCTACGGCGAGCGGGGAATCGCCTTCGTGCCGTTCTTCGCCATCGCCGGCCCGGGGAAGGAAAACGGCGCGAGCGCCGAACAGGATGCGGTGGTCGAGGCGGTGGCGGCCCGGCACGGGGTTACGGCCCATCAGGTACGCCTCGCGTGGACGCTGCACCAGGGGGGCGCACGTGCTCGCCATTCCGGGCACCGGCAGCGAACGGCATCTGGAGGCGAATGTCGCGGCGGCCGTGATTCGGCTCACCGATAGCGACCTGTCCGAACTGTTCGCCGTCCGGTCATGAGATCGACAGAGAGCGTTGAGGTCACCCCGCGAATGTGTCGACGGAACCGCATGAGTCGATCTTTCGTCGGGAGCACACCAACATGGGTCACGGCCACGATCACGATCACGACCACCCGCAGATCAGTGCCGCCGGTGGCCTTCCGGCGGCGGAGGACCTGAGCATCCCGGACAGCGAACTGTCGCCGTCCGACGTGTCCCGCCGCGGCTTCCTGCGCGGTGCGGGCCTGCTCGGCGCCGGTGCCGCCGCGTCCGTGCTGGCCGCACCCGGTGCGGCCGAGGCCGCCGGCCTGTCGCACGCGCACGGCCCGATCGGCGGTGGCGCCGACAAGGGCGGGTTCCAGTGGCTCGCCGGTGACCACCACATCCACACCCAGTACAGCTCGGATGCCCAGTACCGGGTTCTCGACCAGGCCAAGCACGGTCACGCCTACGGCCTCGACTGGCTGGTCATCACCGACCACGGCAGCAACGAACACGCCAAGATCGGTGTGGAGAAGGTCAACCCGGATATCCGCAAGACCCGCGAAGAGCTCAAGGGCCTGCTCACCTTCCAGGGTCTGGAGTGGAACATCCCGGCCGCCGAACACGCCACCGTGTTCGTGCACCCGGGCAAGAACGAGGTGGCCGTTCTCAAGCAGTTCGAGCAGACCTACGACGGCTCGCAACTGCCGGCCACCAACACCGAGGCGCAGAACGAGGCCGCCGCGATCGCCGGCATCAAGTTCCTCGCCTCGCAGGTGAAGGCCCGCAAGGTCGAAGGCGCGCTGTTCCTCGCCAACCACCCCGCCCGCCGCGGCATCGACTCGCCGCACGAGATCCGCAACTGGCGCGACGCCGACCCCAGCGTCGCCATCGGCTTCGAAGGCGCGCCCGGCCACCAGGCCGCCGGCATTCCCATCGCGTACGGCCGGGGCGGCGCCCGTGGCTACTACGACAACAACCCGTCCGCCGCCTCCTACGCCGGTTACCCGCTCGAGAGCTACCGCACCTGGGGCGGCTTCGACTGGATGACCGCCACCGTCGGCGGGCTCTGGGACAGCCTCCTCGCCGAGGGCAAGGCCTGGTGGATCACCGTCAACTCGGACTCCCACGTCAACTACCTGGACCAGTCGGAGCGCGGCCCGGGCAGCGACTTCGCCGCCAACGGCAAGTACAACGACCCCGTCTACAGCGGCAAGACGCTGACCACCGCCGGTGACTTCTGGCCCGGCTACTACGGCCGCACCAACGTCGGCGCCACGTCGTTCGCGTACAAGGCGGTCATGGACGGCCTGCGGGCCGGCCGCGTCTGGGTCGACCACGGCCGGCTGATCAAGGGTCTGGACGCCCGGGTCCGGGTCGCCGGCGACCGCCGCGGCAGCACCGGCACCCCGCTCGGCGGCGTCGCGCAGGTCAAGCGCGGCACCTCGACCGAACTGACCCTCGAGATCGACCTGCAGGACGTGCCGAACTTCGCCGCGTTCGTACCCGTACTCAAGCGGGTCGACGTGATCGTCGGCACGGTCACCGGCCCGGTCGCCGACAAGGACACCTTCAAGGCGCCCGACACCAAGGTGGTCAAGTCGTTCGAGATCTCGGCCGGCGCCAGGAGCGTCACGCTGACCCACTCGCTCGGCCGCCTCGACAAGCCGTTCTACGTGCGCGTCCGCGGCACCGACGGCAACCGCACCCAGCCCGGCCTGATGGGCGCCGCGGTCGACCCGTACGGTCCGAAGCTGGATGTTGTCGGCGACGCCGACCCGTGGGGTGACCTGTGGTTCTACACCAACCCGATCTGGGTCCTGCCGCGGTGACCGTGTACCGCTCGGTGACCGCCTCCGGTGTCAGCCTCGGTCACCCCGACCTGGCCTCGGCGGACCACTGGATCCTCTCGCTGGATCCACCGCCTCGGCTGGCCTGCACCCACCTGGTGACCACGCCGCACCGGCACGTGGCGATCAGCCTCACCACCACCGGGACCCACGAGACCGCGCCCGAACTGCAGGCCGCGGCCGACGCGGCGGCCGACGGCAGGTTCGGTCGCGCGGTCCTCTTCCCCGGTGTGGAGAAGCTGACCGGCACCCTCACCGTCGCCTCGATCCTCGAGGTCAGTGCCATCGACCGGGTCGAAGTGCTCGGCTCGGGCGTCGCGGCCGGCGACGACCGGGTCGACACCCGCGACTTCGTCCGCCCCCAGTTCCGGGACGGCGAACTGGTCCTCACCACCACCCCGGCAGCCGGCGGCGTCCTGGTCCCGTTCGAAACGCGGGATCCCACCCCCTGCTGCGCGAACCACTGACCCCTAAGCCGGGCCGGTGTCTCTCCACGCAAAACTGGCGCAGGCGGGCGGCGGGGTGCTGCTCTTCGGCATCACCCCGCCGCATCGCTTTGATCCTTTACGATACGTGCCACATCGATCTCCGGAGGAAACGTGGCACGGGCGTGGCGTACTGCCTTGACGGTCACGGCGCTGGTGACCGCACTGGTCGCCGGCGTCGGTTCGGCACCCGCACATGCGGCCGAGTCGCCGGTGGTGAGCCTGGGCCTCACGCCCGGACAGCGGATCAGCAAGACCGTGGTCGTCAGGCCGGTCATCGCCGACGGCGCCGACGTCACTCGCATCCTGCTGTACGCCAACGGGCAGCCCGTCGCCTCGGACGTCTCGGCGCCGTGGTCGCTCCTGTGGGCCACCGCCGGCATCGTCGACCAGGACGTCCGCGTCGACTTGGGCCTCCTCGACTCCAGCGGCACCTGGACGCGTAGCGAGCCGGTGAGGGTACGGGTCGACAACTACGCGCCGCTGGCCGACTTCCCGTGGCCCAGCAGCACGTACGCGAACCAGCTCAACAGTTTCACCGGCGTCAAGGAGTTCAACCTGACGCCCCGTCAGGATCCTGAGACGGTCGCCCGGATCGACCTTCTGAGCGACGGCCATGTGATCGACTCCGCGACCATGGCGCCGTGGACCGTCACCTGGGATACCGGCGGTTCCGCAGGCTTGGTGACCCTCCAGTCCCGGACCTTCGATGACCTCGGAAATGTCACCACGAACCAGGTGTACGCGCACGTGGACAACACGCCGCCCACCCTGGCCGTCGGTTTCGACCAGGTGGACGGTTACGTCAGCCGGACCGGCGGGATCCTCGTCGACTCCCAGGACCCGGCTCTGGTCGACCGGGTTGAGCTGCTGGTCAACGGCAAGCTGATCCGTACCGATCGGTCGATCTGCTGCAACGGCTTCGGGGCCGTCCGTCTCGGGTGGGACGCCACCGCGGTCAACGGCCCGGCAACCATGACGGTCCGCTCCTACGACTCCCTCGGCAACGTCGCGGAGTACACCCGCTCGGTGATGGTCGACAACGACGGCCCAGCGATCACGTTCGGTCCCGCGGCGAACGCCTATGTGCGCGGTACCTTTACGGCCGCGGTCAGCAGCGTCAAAGACGCTACCGGCCTGATCTACATGAGCGGCTATCTCGGTGAGCTCGCCTACACCCATCGAGCGCCGTGGAGTGTCCGGCTCGACAGCCGTCGCGTCGGCGACGGACGCCGCACCCTCCGGGTGGACGTCATGGACAAGGCGGGCAATGTCACCACTGCCGGCCACACGATCACGATCGACAACACGCCGCCCTCGGTGAAGTTCGTGCAGGCGCCGAAGAACGGGGCGAAGGTGACCAAGAAAGTCAAGGTCACCGCCGCGGCCTCGGACAGGTTCGGCATAGCCCGAGTGCAACTGCTGGTCAACGGCAAGGTGGTCGCCTCTGACACGCGAGTGGCGTACGTCTTCACGATGAACCCGAAGAGCTACGGGAAGAAGTTCACCGTGCAGGTACGCGCCTACGACAAAGCCGGCAACGCCAAGTACACACCCAAGCGCACCTACCGCCGCTGACGCCGCGACGCGGCCCGGGAAAGCCGGTGAGCATGCGCAGGTCTTAGACGCCCGCGGCGAGCTCGATCAGCTGGCGCCGGCAGGCTTGGGCGGCGGCGGGCAGGCGGTGGTCGCGGTGGTGGATGACGGCTATGTCCGGGTGCGGCGGGGAGGGGCGTAGCTGCCGTATCGCTACGGCCGGGCCGGGTCGCTCGGCGGCCGTGCGGGCCAGCAGCGCCACGCCGAGGCCGGCGGCGACCAGATCGCGGATGCTTGCCGGGGTGGCCGTCTCGAACGGGACGTGCGGTTCGAAGCCGGCGGCGTGGGCGGCGTCGTCGAGGATGGCGCGAAGACCGCTGCCGGGTGGCAGGCAGACGAACGGTTCGTCGCGCAGCTGGGCCGGCGGGAGGGCGGCACCACCGGCGAGGCGGTGACCGGGCGGGACGATCAGCACCAGCTGCTCGCGGGCGATGCGGTGCGCGGAGAAACGGGACGGCAGGTCGGCGTGCGCCGGGCCGACGACCAGGTCGACGGTGCCCGCGTCCAGTTCGGCGAGCAGGGCCGCGATCAGGCCGGAGCGCAGGTTCAGCGTCACCCCCGGGAAACGGGTGTGGAACCGGGACAGTGCCCCGGGCAGGTCGAATCCGCCGAGCACCGCGGTCGCGCCGAGGGTGACCCGGCCGGTGAGCACGGCGGCGAGATCGGCCAGGTCGTGGCGGGCGCCGTCGATCTCGTCCAGGGCGCGCCGGCTGCGGGCCAGGAGCATCTCGCCGGCCTGGGTCAGTGAGACCCGGCGGGTGGTGCGGGTGAACAGCTCGGCGCCCAGCTCCGACTCCAATGCCCGGATCTGCGCGGACACCGCCGACTGGGCGACGTGCAACTGCTCGGCGGCCCGGGTGAAGCCGCCGAGCCGGGCGACCGCCTCGAAGTAGGTGAGTTGGCGCAGCTCCACGGATTCATCTTCAGCGCAGATGAATGGCAGCGCAACTGTGTCTTGGACATCTCAATGTGGGCGGGTCAGGCTCGAGTCATGGAACAGCGCAAGCTCGGAAACTTGACCACTTCCGCGATCGGGCTCGGCTGCATGGGCTTCTCCCAGGCGTACGGGCCGGCCGACGACGACGAGTCGATCGCCGTCATCGGTGACGCTCTCGACCACGGCATCACCCTGATCGACACCGCGATGAGTTACGGCCAGGGCCACAACGAGCGCCTGGTCGGCCGGGCCATCGCCGGCCGCCGCGAGGAAGTGGTGCTGGCTACCAAGTTCGGCATCGTGCGGGGCGCGGACGGGATCCGGCTCGACGGCCGCCCGGAGAACGTGCGCGGCTACTGCGACGCCTCCCTGGAGCGGCTCGGCGTCGACACGATCGACCTCTACTACCTGCACCGGGTCGACCCCGAGGTGCCGATCGGCGAGACGATCGGGGCCATGGCCGAGCTGGTGGCCGCGGGCAAGGTCCGCCACCTCGGCGTCTCCGAGGCCAACCCGGTGCAACTGGAGCAGGCGGCCGCGGTGCACCCGATCGCGGCCGTCCAGTTCGAGTGGTCGCTGGCCTGGCGGGAACCGGAGGACGACGTGGTGCCGGCCGCGCGGCGCCTGGGTATCGGCCTGGTCCCGTACAGTCCGCTGGGCCGTGGCCTGCTCACCGGTGCCCTGCCGGCCGAGCCGTTTCCGGAGGGCGATTTCCGGCGGGCCGATCCGCGGTTCGGCGGCGAGCACCTGGCCGCCAACCTCGAGCTGGTGCGGGCGCTGGCCGCGAGCGCCGAGGAGCGTGGCCGCACGCCGGGGCAGATGGCGCTGGCCTGGCTGCTGGCGCAGGGCGACGACGTGGTGCCGATCCCGGGCACCCGCAGCCGGACCCGGCTGGCCGAGAACGCCGCCGCGGTCGGCGTCGCCGTCGACGCGGACGCCATCGTGCCGCGCGGGGCATGGCAAGGCGACCGCACCTCCTTCGCGGCGCGCGGCACGGCCCGCACGAAATGACGCGCGCGGCGCCGGCTCGCACTAGATGATCGGGCGGAACAGGCCCAGCGTGATCGTGGTGGCCAGCACGGCCGCGGCGAGCCCGATCGCGCCCACGACGAGCAGCGTGTCCGCGCCGGTGAAGGTCTGCCGCCGCGCGTAGGTGCGCGCGATTCCGGAGTCGAATCCGCGTGCGTCCATCGCCACCGCCAGCCGGCCGCCCCGGCGTAGCGCCCCGACCAGCAGCGCGAACGCGGTGGCCCCGAACAGCCGTACCTTGGCGATCGGGTTGCGGCCGGCGTCGACGCCGCGGGCCCGGCGGGCCAGGGTGAGCATCTGCCATTCGGCGTTGAGCAGCGGCAGCAGCCGGAACGCGGCGAGCGCCCCGATCGCGAACCGGGCCGGCGCCTTGGCGTTCTGGACCAGGGCGTCGGCCAGGTCGGTCGGGTCGGTGGTGGCGAAGACGATGACGCCGGGCAGGGCGATCGCGAACAGCCGCAGGATCAGCCCGAGCGCGGTGGTCAGCACGCCGGTGGTGACGTCGAACGGCCCGAGTCCGACCAGGAGGGTGCCGCCACGGTCGGCGGCGAAGAGCACCATGGTGATCAGCACGCCGGCGCCGGCCGCCAGCAGCGGCCAGACCTGCCGGGCCAGGATCGTGTGGCGCAGCCCGAACAGCGGCAGCAGGGCCAGCTCGACGGCCAGGGCGATGGCCGGGGTGAGCGGGTCCAAGGTGCTGATCAGCGGCAGGGAGAAGAGCAGGGCAGCGGCGAGCTTGGCGACCGGGTTGCGCCGGGCGAGCGGAGCCGACGGGTCGCCGATCGGCTGGGTCGTGAAGGTCATGACGGCCGCCGGGAAAGACGCCCGAGCGAGACCGTCCGGTCGGCGAGGGTCTGCACGAAGTCGTCGTCGTGGGTTACCGCCACGATCGCGTGGCCCTCGTCGCGCAGCGCCGCCAGGAGCGTGACCAGCTCGGTCCAGGTGCGCCGGTCCTGGCCGAAGGTCGGCTCGTCCAGGACGAGCAGGCGGGGGGCGGTGGCCAGGGCGGTCGCGACGCTCAGGCGGCGTGCTTCGCCGCCGGAGAGGGTGTAGGGGTTGGCCGCCGCGAGCTTCTCCAGGCGCAACCGTTGGAGCAGCGCGTCGACGATGCCGGCCGTTTCGTCTGCGGATCGGCCGAGACGGCGCGGGCCGACCGCGAGTTCATCGGCGACCCGGCTCGTCACGAACTGGTGTTCGGGGTTCTGGAAGACGGAACCGATGCGCGAGGTCAGCGTCGCGGCGCGCCACCGGTGCGGCGGTCGCTGGTCGCCGAATGCCGACACCCGGCCGCCGGTCGGGGCCAGCAGCCCGCCCAGGACCAGAGCGAACGTTGATTTGCCGGCGCCGTTCGGCCCGGTCACGGCGAGGACTTCGCCCTCATCGGCGGTCATCGATACGTCGTGCACGCGCTGGTCGACGGTCACGTTCTCGGCGCGGGCCACCGGTGGGCCGGTGGGCGGGGCCGCGGCTTTCCGCGGCGAGATGCGGAACCCGGGCACCCACACGCCCTCCTCGGCCAGGCGGTTGCCGTAGGCGGTGAACACCATCTCGGGGGTGCCGTCGGCACGGATGCCGCCGCCCGCTTCGAGCACCACCACCCGGTCGACCAGCGGCAGCGCCTCGGCCACCCGGTGTTCGACGAGGATCAGTGTCGTGTCGTGGTCGCGGGAGCGGGTGATCGCGTCGCGGACCAGGTCGGCGCCGGCCGGGTCGAGGTTGGCGGTCGGTTCGTCGAGGAGCAGCAGGCCGGGCCGGAGGGCGAGCACCCCGGCCAGCGCGAGCCGTTGTGCCTCGCCGCCGGACAGGGCCGCCGTCGACCGGGTGATCGGGTAGGGGAAGCCGACCCGGTCCAGGGCGTCGCCGACCCGGGGCCAGATCTCGGCGGCCGGCACGCCCCGGTTCTCCAGGCCGAAGGCGACGTCGTCACCGCTGCGGGCCATCACCAGCTGGGTCTGCGGGTCCTGGAAGACGATGCCGACCCGGTCGCGGGCGTCGGCGGGGGAGCGGCCGTCGATCTCGACGGTGCCGGCCTGTTCACCCGAGTCGTCGGGGAGCAGGCCGGCCAGCGCGGCGAGCAGGGTGCTCTTGCCGGCCCCGGAGGGACCGAGCAGCAGCACCCGTTCGCCGTGGTCGATGCGCAGGTCGACGTCGCGGACCGCCCAGGCGCGGCGGCCCGCGTGCCGCCAGCCGAAGCCACGTAGGACGACCTTGCTCATGCGGGACGGATCAGACGAGGGCGCGGGAACGGCCGGCCGCGAACCGGTCGAGCACCCCGGTCTGGGCGAGCGCCCGGACCAGCAGGAGGCTGCCCAGGCCGGCGATCACCAGCGACGACGCCGCGGTGATCAGGATGTACGGCAGTCGCATGCTGGCCCAGGACGTGCCGGGGTACCAGACCAGCGCGTCGTACACCGAGGCGACGATGCCGGCGGTGGCGCCGGCGAGCAGCGCCACCGGCAGGTTGTAGACCTTGTAGGCGAACGCCGCGAAGATCAGTTCGGCGCCGAGGGCTTCCAGCGGTCCCTGCACGACGAGGGTCCAGCCCCAGCTCGTGCCGATCGCGACGGAGACCAGCGAGGCGAGGGTGAGGGTGTAGAACGCGGCTCCGGGCTTGCGCACGATCAGCGCGCCGAGCACGGCCGGGACCAGCCACATCCCGTAGAGGACGGCCCGCCCGGGCAGCGGGATGGCGTCGGCCGGCCCGTTCCAGAGCAGGCCCCAGGCCCAGAAGATGACGCCGAACGCGACGGCCACGATCGAGGCGATCACGATGTCTATCGTGCGCCAGCGGTTGGGATTTGTTGCCATGTGTACCTCCCGATGGGTACCGGGAGGAGACGCACGCCGCAACGCTGCGGCGCGGCTGGAGAAAGACCGAGCTTCCTGCGCTGGCATTACCCAGATCAGGTACGAGGGTCTGCGGTTGCCCGCACTCTCAGCGCTGTGCGCTCCCCTGTCGGATCGAAGCTTGTTCGCGACCTACCTCGACCCCCGCATCGCGTGAGCGATGCAGCTGATCTCCGCCGTCGCGAACAAGCTTCGCTGCATGTGTTTCGATGACGCTAACACCGTTGGCAGTGCGTGGACAGCGAGGGAGCCGTCACATGGAGATCAAGGCGCGCGGGATGACCTTCGACGTGTACGAGGGTGGGCCGGCCGACGGCGAGCCGGTTCTGCTGCTGCACGGCTTTCCGCAGGATCACCGGGAGTTCGACCTGATCCTGCCCCGGCTGCACGAGGCCGGCCTGCGCACGTACGCCGTAGACCAGCGTGGTTACTCGCCCGGCGCCCGCCCGGAGAACGTCAGCGCCTACCGGATCACCGAGCCGGCCAAGGACGCCATCGCGATCCTGGACGCCCTCGGCGTCGAGAAGGCGCACGTCATCGGCCACGACTGGGGCGCGCAGGTCGGCTGGATCCTGGCCGCCCAGTACCCCGAGCGGGTGAGCACCCTGACCGCGGTGTCGGTGCCCCATCCGCGCGCGTTGCGCCTGGCCATGCGGGTCCGGCCGACCCAGCGGGCCCGGTTCAGCTACTTCGCCGTGTTCCGCAGCGCGATCGCCGAGCGTTTCCTGCTCGGCGCGAACGCGGCGGTGCTCAAGGCGATGCTGAACCCGATCGGTGACCGGGCGTCGCTGTACGTGGACGCGATGCGTGAACCGGGCGCGCTGACCGGCGGCCTCAACTGGTACCGCGCTTTCAGCGGCAGCGACCTGGGCGGCGTCAGCGTGATCACCGTGCCCACCACGTACGTCTGGAGTGACCGGGACGGTGTCGTCGCCCGCACCGCCGCGTTGCGCACCCGGGACTGGGTGGAGGCCGATTACCAGCTCGTGGTGCTGCGCGGGGTGAGCCACTGGGTGCCCGAGCAGGCGGCCGGGCCGCTCGCCACGTACGCCCTGGCCCGGATCACCGGCGGCGGCCCGACGCCGTCAGGCCCAGCTTCTTGAGTTCCAGCCCGGCGAGCGCGTCCAGCGCCGCGGCGTCGCCGTTGCGCCAGCTCTGGGCGATGTCGGGGCCGAGTTTGGCCAGCTCGTTCAGGGGCTGGCCGGCGAGGGCGCGCAAGGCCAGGAGATCGCGGCCGGCGGGCTCACTCCGTACCGAAGAAGCCACCGCGGCCCGGCGCATCCACCGCAACCGCAGCGGAAGCCAGAGGAACAGCACCAGCGCGAGCGGAACGGAGAGCGCGAGGATCATCATGATCAGCGCCAGCTGATCGACTATTTCCTGCTGCTGGGCGCCCGCGTCGGCGAGCGAGCGGGCCGCGTCGGCGGCACCGTTGAACGGTTTGACCAGCTGGTCGCCGACCAGCGGCACCCGGCCGATCTTGCCGCCGGCGTCGGCCAGGTTGTCGGCGATGCCGCCGCCCGCGCTCTGCAGTTTCTGGCCCGGCACGGCCAGTTTCTCGACCATGTCGTGCACCCAGAGACCGGCCCGGATCCACAGGTAGACCCAGATGATGACGATGATGTCGGTGAGCAGTTGGCGGATGGCGGTGGGGATCCGCTCGGCGTAAAGCTTCACGGGGCACAGCGTCCCACGTGGAGTGGATCAGCGCTTGGTCGCGCACTCCGGACAGGTGCCGAAGATCTCCATCGTGTGCGAGACGTCGACGAAGCCGTGCTGCGCGGCCACCCGGTCGGCCCACGACTCGACCGCCGGGCCCTCCACCTCGACCGCCGTGCCGCAGGAGCGGCAGACCAGGTGATGGTGGTGGCCCTGGCTGCACCGGCGGTAGAGGTGCTCGCCGCCGGGCGGGCGCATCACGTCGATCTCGCCGGCGTCGGCGAGGCCCTGCAGCGTGCGGTACACCGTGGTGAGGCCGACGCGTTCGCCCCGCTCCCGCAGGATCGCGTGCAGGTCCTGGGCGCTGTTGAAGCCCTCGGTGTCGTTGAGCACGGCGCTCACCGCGCTGCGCTGCTTGGTGTTGCGCTGCGCGGTCGATTCGGCGTTCACGATCTGACCTCCCTCGCGTGGCTGACGGCGTCGGCGACGATGTGCGCGACGTGGTCGTCCACCAGCGAGTATGCGATCTCCCGGCCACGGCGTGCACCCCGGACCACGCCGGCGCCGCGCAGCACCCGCAGATGCTGGGACACCAGCGGCTGGGGTGCGCCCAGTTTCTCCACCAACTCGTGCACGCAGCGTTCTCCCACACCGAGCTCCGCGACGATCGCGACACGGATCGGCGCGGACAGAGCACGCAGGAGCTCCCCGGCCGATTCGTACGCCTCATATCCGGTCGACGTCGTCATCGCGGTGCCCAATTTAGCGTGTGCCTGCGGCTCATCCTTGGAGGACGACATCGGGCGGCTCCACTTCCCGGGGATGCTGGGCGCGGCGACGCAGCGCCCGGACGGCAGCGCCGCCGGCCGCGATCGCCACGAAGACGGCGAGCGCGACGATGACGGTGGTCGCGCCGGGGGCGGTGTCCGCTTCGGCGGAGACGGCCACGCCGACCCCCGCGGCGCCGAGCCCGATCACCATGGCGAGCGCCATCGTCGTGAGGAAACCCCGGGTGACCTGCTGGGCGGCGGCGACCGGGACGACCATCAGAGCAGAGACCAAGAGCAATCCGACGGTACGCATGGCGATGGTCACGGTCACCGCGGTGGTCACCGCCATCAGCAGATTGAGGGTACGCACCGGAAGGCCGCTGACCTTGGCGTACTCCTCGTCGTTGCAGACCGCGAACAGCGCCGGGCGGAACACCGTCATGGTGATCAGGACCGCCGCGCCGAGCGCGACGATGACCACGACGTCCTGCGGCGAGGTGGTGATCAGCGAACCGAACAGGTACTGCATCAGGTTGGCGTTGCTGCTGTCGTCGGAGAGCCCGACCAGCACCACGCCGCCCGCGATGCCGCCGTAGAACAGCAGCGCCAGGGCCAGGTCGCCGGAGGTGCGGCCGCGCTGGCGGATCAGTTCGATGCCGACCGCGCCGATCGCCGACACGATCACCGCGCTGATCACCGGGGAGTGGTGCAGCAGCAGGCCCACGCCGACACCGGTGAGCGCGACGTGGCCGATGCCGTCGCCGATCAGCGACAGCCGCCGCTGCACCAGGTAGATGCCGAGGGCGGGGGCGGCCAGGCCGATCACCAGCGCGCCGATCAGTGCACGGATCATGAAGTCGTACTGGAAGAGATCCATTTCAGCCCGCCGTCATCCGGTCGGCCGGCGCCCACTCGCAGATGCCGGCCTTCTCCAGGGCGGCGTGCGGGTGCACGTGGTCGTGGCCGGGGTCGGCGTGGTGGCCGGCCGGTTCGGGCGGCACGCCCTCGTGGGCGATGCGGCCCTCGTGCACCACGACGGCCCGGTCGATCAGCGGCCGCAGCGGGCCCAGCTCGTGCGCGACGAGCAGGATCGTGCCGCCGCGGGCCGCGAACCGGCCCAGGGCGGCGGCGAACGCCTCCTGGCTGGCGGCGTCCACGCCGGCCGTGGGCTCGTCGAGGACCAGCAGGTCGGGCTTCCCGGCCAGGGCGCGGGCGATGAGGGTGCGCTGCTGCTGGCCGCCGGACAGGGTCGACACCGGGTCGGCGATCCGGTCGAGCAGGCCGACGTCCTCCAGGGCCGCCGTGACCGCGGCCCGGTCGGCGGTGCCGGCCGGGCGGAAGATGCCGCGCCGGGCCAGCCGGCCGGAGGCCACCACCTCACCGACGGTGGCGGGCACGCCGCTGCCGGCGCCGAGGCGCTGCGGGACGTAGCCGACCCGGGCCCAGTCCCGGAACTTCCGCTGGGCGGTGCCGAACAGGTCGATGTCGCCGCGGGCGGCGGGGACGAGGCCGAGGATCGTACGGATGAGGGTGGACTTGCCGGAGCCGTTGGCGCCGAGGATGGCGACGACCTCGCCACCGCTGACGGCCAGCGAGACGTCGTGCAGGATCTCCCGGCCGTCGTACCCGACGGCCAGGTGGCGTACGTCGACGACGGTCATGAGGTGCACCCCAATGCCTCGGTCAGTGCGGCCAGATTGGCGCGCATGACGGTGAAGTAGTCGGACGTCGTGTCGGTCAGCCCCTCCAGCGGGTCGAGCACGGCGGTCCTGGCCCCGACCTCGCGGGCGATGGTCTCGGCCACCTTCGGGCTCACCAGCGTCTCGAAGAAGATCGTGGTGCTGCCGGTCGCTCTCGCCTGTTCGGCCACGGCGGCGAGGCGCTGCGGGGAGGGCTCGGCCTCGGGGGAGATGCCGGTGATGCCGACCTGGGTGAGGCCGTAGCGGGTGGCCAGGTAGTTGAACGCGCTGTGACTGGTGACCAGCTCATGCCGCTGACAACTCGCCAGGCTCTTCGCGTACTCCTTGTTGAGGTCCTGAAGTTGGGTCTGCAGTTCGGCGGCCGCGGATCGGTAGGCCGCGGCGTGCGCCGGGTCGGCGGCGGCCATCTTCTCGCCGAGGGCGCCGGCGATGGTGCTGAACCGGACCGGGTCGAGCCACACGTGCGGGTCGCGGTCGCCGCCTTCCGACTCCTCGGTCTTCTCGGTGTACGGCAGCAGCTCGACCACCGACGCGACGTCGAACGAGCGGTCCTTGGCCTCCTGGGCGATGGCGGCGTCGACGGCCGGCTGGAAACCGCTCAGGTAGACCGCGAGGCCGGCGTCGGCGACGTCGGCGACCTGGCGCGGGTTCAGCTCGACGTCGTGCGGCTCGGCGCCCGGTTTGGTGAGGTTGGTGACGGCCACCGTGTCGCCCCCGATGCGTTCGCTGAGGAACTGCAGCGGGTAGAAGGCGGTCACCACGTTCAGCTTGCCGTCGGCCTGGGCCGGCCGGTCGGCGCACCCGGCCGCCACGGCGAGGGTCAGCAGTGCGGCGAGCAGAACGCGGGGCATAGCACCCACTGTCGCCGACAATGATAATGATTGTCAAAAGCGCATGGGTTTTACACAGCCTTCGCGATCACTGCGGCCACCAGCAGAACGAGCATCACCATCCGCAGGGTCCGGGTCGACGGTCTCTGCACCGGCCAGGTGGTGAACGTCAGCGCGGCCAGACCGGCCGCCAGCAGGAACAACAGGGCCGCGCCCACGATCCCCGGCAGGAACAGCCCGGCCAGCATCAACCCCAGCGCCACGATGAACGCGGTGGTCGGGTTCACCCGGGCCAGCCGGCGCAGCAGGTTGTCGGACGTCGCCACCATGTCGCCTCCTAGCGCTGCGTACGCTCGTCGCATGCTCGTGCTCAACCGCTTCGTCGTCCCGCCGGACACGTCTGACGGCTTCGTACTCCGGGCGCACGCCGCCCTCACCGCGCTGGCCGAGCGGCCCGGATATCTCTCCGGGCGGCTCACCCGCGCGATCGACGACACCGCCCACTGGACCCTGGTCACCGAATGGGAGTCCGTCGGAGCCTACCGGCGGGCGCTGAGTGGATTCGACGTCAAGGTCCACGCCACCCCGCTGCTGGCCGAGTCGGTCGACGCGCCGTCGGCCTTCGAGACCCTGGCCAGTGCCGCGCCCGGTGGGGAGGTCGTCGTGACGGCCAGTGACCGGGCCGCGGAGCCGTGGCGCTGACGACTAATCTGGGCCCTATGACGACGGCGCCGCACGTTCCTGGCCCGCCCCCGGGGCCCGGTGTCTATCCGCCGTTCCCCGCGCCGCCGGTCGAGGGCAAGGGCAAGCGGATCGGCTGGGGCCTCGGCATCGCGGCCGGGGTCGTCGTGCTGATCTGCGGCGGGGGAGTGGCCGCGCTGATCGGCATCGGGGTGTCCGCCACCGGCGCGCTGCAGGAGCGGGCCGAGGCCGCCGTCTCCGACTATCTCGACGCGGTCGAGGCCAAACGCTACGACGACGCCTACGAGCTGCTGTGCGACAGCACCCAGGAGGACGAGAGCTCGGCCCAGTTCCAGGCCCGGATCACCGGCGAGGAAGTCATCACCGGTTACACCCTCGGCGACTTCAACATCGTCAGCATGTCCATGCCGGTCGACGTCACCTACGACAGCGGTGCGTCCGCGGAGCTTTCGGCCGCTCTCGAGCAGGACACCGACACGGGCGAGTTCGAGGTGTGCTCCCTCGGAGAGTAATCTCGCTGTTTGTCCTGATCCTTATGTGATCACAGCCCACTACGTCCCCGCCGACACCCAGCCGGCGTAGGAGGAACATGCCCGCCGACCGTATCGATGCCGTCGTCTCCCTGGCCAAGCGCCGGGGCTTCGTCTTCCCCTCCAGCGAGATCTACGGAGGAACCCGCTCGGCCTGGGACTACGGTCCGCTGGGCGTGGAGCTGAAGGAGAACGTCCGCCGCCAGTGGTGGCGCACGATGGTTCAGCAGCGTGACGACATCGTCGGCCTCGACTCCGCCGTCATCCTGGCCCGCGACGTGTGGGCGGCCTCCGGTCACCTCGACGCGTTCGTCGACCCGCTGACCGAGTGCCAGTCCTGCCACAAGCGGTTCCGCGCCGACCACCTCGAGGAGGCGTGGGAGGCCAAGCACGGCTCGCCGCCGTCCTCGCTGCAGGAGCTGAACTGCCCGAACTGCGGCAACAAGGGCACCTTCACCGAGCCGAAGATGTTCAACGGCCTGATGAAGACCTACCTCGGCCCCACCGAGAGCGCCGAGGGCCTGCACTACCTGCGCCCGGAGACCGCGCAGGGCATCTTCGTGAACTACAACAACGTCGCCACCGCGGCCCGCAAGAAGCCGCCGTTCGGCATCGCGCAGGTCGGCAAGAGCTTCCGCAACGAAATCACCCCGGGCAACTTCATCTTCCGGACGCGTGAGTTCGAGCAGATGGAGATGGAGTTCTTCGTCGAGCCCGGCAAGGACGAGGAGTGGCACGAGTACTGGTTGCAGCAGCGCTGGAACTGGTACCGCGACCTGGGCCTGTCGGAGAGCAACCTGCGCTTCTTCGAACACCCCAAGGAGAAGCTCTCGCACTACTCGAAGCGCACCGTCGACATCGAGTACCGCTTCCAGTTCGGCGGCACCGAGTTCGCCGAGCTCGAGGGCATCGCGAACCGCACCGACTTCGACCTCACCACGCACTCCAAGCACTCCGGCGTCGACCTGTCGTACTTCGACCAGGAGAAGCAGGAACGCTGGATGCCGTACGTGATCGAGCCGGCCGCCGGCCTGACCCGCGCGGTGCTGGCGTTCCTCCTCGAGGCGTACGACGAGGACGAGGCCCCCAACACCAAGGGCGGCGTCGACAAGCGCACGGTCATGCGGTTCGACCCGCGCCTGGCGCCGATCAAGGTGGCGGTGCTGCCGCTGTCGCGCAACCCGGAGCTGTCGCCGAAGGCCCGCGGCCTGGCCGACACGCTGCGCAAGCGCTGGATCGTCGAGTTCGACGACTCGCAGGCGATCGGCCGGCGCTACCGCCGCCAGGACGAGATCGGTACGCCGTTCTGCGTCACGGTCGACTTCGACACCCTCACCGACGACGCGGTGACGGTGCGCGACCGGGACACCATGAAGCAGGAGCGGATCGCCCTCGACCAGATCGAGGACTACCTGCTCAAGCGCCTGCCCGGCTGCTGATTCAGAAGCTTCTGCTTCTCAGAAGCTGAAGCCGCCCGGCCGGTCGTTCCGGTCAGCGATGAGCCCGGCCAAGGTCGCGATGGCGATCTCGGCCGGGGTCCGCGCCCCGATGTTGAGACCGATCGGGCGGTGCACCCGCGCGATCTGATCGTCCGGGACCCCGAGCTCACGAAGCATGCCGACGTGCGGCCCTTCGATCGTGGGCTTCCCCAGAATCCCGATCCACCGGGTCGGCGCCGCGAGGGCCTCCTGGAGCAGCACGCCGATCTCGGCCCGGTGGTGGTCGCTGAGCACGACGTCGGTGCTCTCGTCCAGCCCGGCGGCCGCTAGATCGTGCACGACCCGATCGCCGTGCGCCCGCGGGGTGCCCTGAAGCCGTGACTCATCCGGCTCGACGAGCACCGTCTGAAACCCGGCGTCGATCCCGAGCCGAAGCATCGCCTCCGCCGTAGGCGACTCGAACACCACAACCAGCCGCCGCGGACTCATCCCATCACTCACGCAGCCGACTGTGCCAGATCCACACCCGCGCCGCGGCCTGGAAGCTTCGTAGGGTAGTCGAGCGCCTAGTATGTGCCTGCGGGGGAAGCATGACCCCGGCCGCGTGCGAGCAGAGGCTGTCCGGGGTTTCTCTGTCATATTTTACCAGAGACTAGGGGTCGCTAGACCAGTAGTCGTCAGACTACCATCAAGCCATGGGAGACGCATTCACCGCCGGGCCCTCGGTCCGGTTGACGTATATCCCGGAGGCAAGATGCCCACCCCCGAAGAAATCATCGAGCAGATCGCCGAATTGAAGGAGCGCATGGACCAGGAAGCAGGATTGCGAGCCAGTCAAGACCGTGACCTGTCCGGCGTGATCGAGACGCAGCGCGCGCACGGCCGTCTCCTGAAGGCCCTCGCGACCAACCAGTCGCAGCAGACGGAGATATTGCTCCGACTCACAACGACAGTGGACCGGCAAGGCGCGACGCTGGACAGCTGCGTCGCGTTGCTGAGCCAGCACGCGTTCAAGCTGGCCCAGGTCAGCGCGGTGCAGGACCAGCAGACGGCAGTGCTGGAGCACCAGGGTGCCGTACTGGAGCAGCAGGGCACTGTGCTGCAGCAGCAGGGCACCGTACTGGAGCAGCAGGGCACCGTACTGGAGCAGCAGGGTGCCGTATTGGAGCACCAGGGTGCCGTACAGGAGCAGCAGGGCACCCTACTGAGACAGCAGGGCACCGTACTGCAGCAGGTTGACGGAAAGCTCGACGTCTTGATCCGGCGCGGTAGCGGCGGGTAGAGCACGGGCGATTCGGGGTCGTCGGGCTGGGCGTGTCACCCTTGAGGGCGTGACTGCACCGCTCATGCTCGGCGACCACGTCGTCAACCCGCCCGTCGTGCTCGCTCCGATGGCGGGCATCACCAACGTGGCGTTCCGCAGGCTCTGCCGGGAGCAGGGTGGCGGGGTCTATGTGTGCGAGATGATCACGACGCGGGCGCTGGTGGAGCGGATTCCCAAGACGCTCAAGATGATCGCGTTCGCGGAGGATGAGGGGTTTCGCAGCCTGCAGCTCTACGGCGTCGATCCCGATGTCACCGCGGCCGCGGTGCGGATGATCGGTGAGGACGGGCTGGCCGACCACGTCGATCTCAACTTCGGCTGCCCGGTGCCCAAGGTCACCCGGCGCGGCGGCGGGTCGGCGCTGCCGTGGCGGCGGCGGCTGTTCGGGCGGATCGTGTCGCAGGCCGTGGCGGCGGCCAAGCCCTACGGCATTCCGCTCACCATCAAGATGCGCAAGGGCATCGACGACGACCACCTGACGTACGTCGAGGCGGGTCTCGCGGCGCAGGAGGCCGGTGTCGCCGCGGTGGCGCTGCACGCGCGCACCGCCGAGCAGCGCTACTCCGGCAAGGCCGACTGGGACGCCATCGCCACCCTGAAGCAGGCCCTCGACGTGCCGGTGCTCGGCAACGGCGACATCTGGGAGGGCTCCGACGCGCTGCGCATGGTCGAGCACACCGGGGTCGACGGGGTCGTCGTCGGGCGGGGCTGCCTGGGGCGGCCGTGGCTGTTCGCCGACCTGGAGGCCGCGTTCACCCGGGGCGCCGGTTACCGGCCGGTGCTGCCGAGCCTCGGCGAGGTTGCGAAGATCATGTCCCGGCACGCCGAGCTGCTGGTCGACGCGCTCGGCGACGAGAAGCACGGCTGCGCCGACTTCCGTAAGCACGTCGCCTGGTATTTGAAGGGTTTCCCGGTCGGCAGCGACCTGCGCCGCCGGCTCGCCATGATCTCGTCGCTGGCCGAGCTGGACGACCTGCTCGCGCTGCTCGACCCGGCGCTGCCGTTCCCGGCCGACGCGCTGGGCCAGCCGCGCGGCCGGGTGAACGCGCCGGGCAAGGTCTCCCTGCCGTACGGGTGGCTCGACAGCCGCGACGACGAGTCCGTCCCCGAGGGCGCCGAGACCGACGAATCCGGCGGATGATGGCCGGGGTCGACACGATCCGGGCGGTACTGGGCGGGGAGATCACTTTCGAGGCGGGCCTCGATGCGCTCACCGTCGCGCCCGACGCCGACGGTGCGCTCGCGCAGGCGGTGGCGGTGGCCGCCGACCGGCTTTTCCAGGCCGGGTGGCAGCCGGCCGAGCTGCACCGGGTGGTGGCCCGGCTCGGTGATCCGGTGCAGGCGCAGGTGATCGCCGACGCGGCGAAGGCCTATCTCGGGAAGTTCACCGACGTCGACCCCCGCTGGCGGGCGCAGGCCGAGGAGCTGCCGCGCAACACCGTCCGGGCCGACCGGATCAAACGCAACGACGCCACCCTGGGGCTCCTCCTCGAGTTGCGCCGGCTGCCCCGGATCGAGGCGCTGATCCCGCCGCCGGGCACCGTCGCCACCACCCGGTATCAGGGGGCCGGCAACCGCATCCTGGAACGGGTGCGCGCCCTGCTGGCCAAGGCCGAGGGCACCGACTTCCCGGCCGAGGCGGAGGCGTTCTCCGCGAAGGCGCAGGAGCTGATCGCCAAGCACAGCATCGAGTCGGTGCTCACGGCCGCGCCGGAGGCGGTCCCGCTCGCCCGCCGGGTCGGTGTCGACCACCCCTACGAGAGTGAGAAGGCCACCCTCCTCGACGCGGTCGCCCGGGCGAATCACTGCCACACCGTCTGGTCGCCCGAGCTGGCCTTCTCCACGGTTTTCGGGTTCGACTCCGACATCGACGCGGTCGAGTTGCTCTACACGTCGCTGCTGGTGCAGGCGAACCGGGCGATGGCCCGCGACGAACCGGCCAAAGGCAAGGCCCGGATCAAGGTGTTCCGGCGCAGCTTCCTGGTCGCCTATGCGCACCGCATCGGCGAACGGCTGGAGCGGACCACCCGCCACGAGATCGAACGGCACACCGACCTGCTCCCGGTGCTGCGCAGCCGCGACCTGAAGGTGCAGGAGGCGTTGACGCGCGCTTTTCCCCGTACGGTCAAGGCGCGCGGCAGCCGGGTCGACAGCCTGGAGGGTTGGGAGTCCGGCCGCGCCGCGGCCGACGAGGCCGAATTGGGTTGACCGGCGGAGGAGGATGAGGGCGTGCATCCAGCTTGACGATGAACGTCTCTTCTCTACGCCGTCCGCGCCTTCGCCGACGGCGTGCTGCTCTACCCGGTCTACGCGCTGCTGTTCGCCGATGCGGGCCTGACGACCGGGCAGATCTCCACGCTGTTCGTGATCTGGTCGGTGGTCTCGTTCGCGTTCGAGGTGCCCTCCGGCGCGCTCGCTGACGCGTGGTCTCGGCGCGGCCTCTACGCGATCGGCCAGACCCTCATCGGCGCCGGTTACGCGCTGTGGCTGATCTGGCCGGCGTTCCCGGGGTTCGCCCTCGGCTTCGTGCTGTGGGGGCTTGGCGGTGCGCTCACCTCCGGCACCCTCGAGGCCCTCGTCTACGACCAGGTCGGCGAGGCCTATGCCGCGGTCATGGGCCGGGCGGGCACGGTCGCGATCCTCGCCATGACCGCCGCCACGCTGCTGGCGGCGCCGGCCTTGGCGGTGGGCGGCTACCGGCTGGTGGGCATCGCCAGCGTCGCGGTGGTCACCCTCAGTGGGCTTCTCGCGCTGCGTCTTCCCGATTCCCGGGGTACGGGCGGGGACGGCGAAAGCTATCTCGGGCTGCTGCGGTCGGGGATGCGCGAATCCGTCAAGAACCGGCGGACCATCGTCGCGCTCGCGGTGGCCGCCCTGCTGCCGGGGTTCAGCGCCCTCGACGAATATCTGCCGCTGCTCGCCCGGGACAAAGGCGCGCCGACGGTGGCCGTACCCCTGATCTACGCCCTCACCGCACTCGCGATGGCCGCGGGAAGCGCGCTCGCCGGACGGTTCGCCGGGCGGGTTTCCGCCGGTGCGGCGGCCTTGCTCGCCGCCGGCGTCCTCATTCCGCACCTGGCCGGCATGGTGGTGATCTCGGTGGCGTTCGGGCTGCTGCAGTTCGCGATGGTCCGGGCCGAGACCCGGCTCCAGGAGGAGATCACCGGGCCGGCCCGCAGCACCGTGCTGTCGGTGAGCGGTTTCGGCGCGGAGGTCTTCGCCGTCGTCCTGTACGCCTGGTTCGCCCTGCCGCTCACCTTGCCGGCGCTGTTCGCGCTGGCCGCGATCCCGCTGCTGCTCACCGCGGTCCTGGAAATCGTCCGCGAGGGATGAGGAACGCGGCGTCCCACGCGCCCACGATGGGCGGCATGACGACCTTTACGGTGTGGAAGTTCGACGGCCCGGACGGCGCCGAGCACGCCTCCGCGCAGCTCAAGGACGCCGAGTCCGAGGGTCTCGTCAAAGTGCTCGACCACGCCGTGATCACGTGGCCGGCCGGCGCCGCACAGCCGAAGCGGCTGCACGGCCACGACGGGGTGTGGCGCGGTGCCGGCTGGGGCGCGTTCTGGGGCCTGCTGGCCGGCACGCTGTTCCTGGTCCCGGTGGTCGGCGGGGTGGCCGGCGCCGCGATCGGCGCGATCAGCAAGGCCACCCAGGACACCGGCATCACCCGGGACCAACTGGCTCGGATCCGTACCGAGATCACCGAGGGCACGTCCGCGCTGTTCCTGGTCACCGACGCCGGCAACCTCGACCGGCTCGGCGAACGCTTCCACGGCATGGGCGAACACAGCCGCCTGATCGACACGAACCTCACCGACGGCGAGCGCGAGATCCTGCTCGAGACTTTCGGCGGCGCCCGGGCGAACCCGCAGCCCTACTGAGCGGCGCGGGCGGGGAGGACGGTCAGCCCTCCCCGCCGGGAGCGGGCATCGCGCCGGTCAGACGTCGAGGTCGTTTTCGATCCGGCGTAGCTGGTGGCGGGCCATGGCCAGGTTGGACCGGTCGCGGCGCAGCGCCACGTAGAGGAACAGGCCCTTGCCGGAGCGGCTGGTCAGCGGGCGGATCAGGTGGTACTGGCTTTCCAGCGTGATCAGGATGTCCTCGATCTTCTCGGAGATGTTGAGCATCTCCATCGCCCGTAGCTTCGCGCGGACCACGTCGGTGTTGCCGGCGGCGGCGACCGTCAGGTCGAGCTCCTTGCCGCCGCCGACGGTGCCCAGCGCCATGCCGCTCGTGTGGTCCACGAGGGCGACGCCCACGGCGCCGTCGATTTCCATGATCTCTTTGAGTGCGGTGTCCATGTCGGGCATGGGATGGTCCTCCGTTGCGGTGGGATGGCGGTCCGCCGCTTGGCCGGCGGTACCGGGGGTGATCAGCCGGTCGCCTGCCGGCGCCGGGCGTTGTCGGGCAGCGTGGCCATCGGGGTGCGCCGCGTCAGCGGTGCGGCCGGGCCGGTCTGCGTGGGGCCGGGCTGAGTGCTGCCGGGCTGCGTGGGGCTGTGTTGCGAGGGGATGGCGGGGCGGGGCGCCGATTTCGCCTCCACCGCGAGGATCCGCACCAGGCGCCGCACGCAGCGGCGTGCCTCGAGGTGCACCATCGCGAGGTTGGCGTCCCCGGACGTGACCAAGGTGAGCAGCGAGTTCTGGCCGGCGGTGTACGTGGTGATGTAGCCCCGGTCGCACTCCACCACCGACTCGCGCAGGCTGCCGTGGTTAACCGCGTGGGCGAACCGCCGGGCCAGCGCCAGATGCGCGGCGGCCAGCGCGGCGAGGCCGTCCGGTTCCAGCCCGTGCGCGTCGTGCGCGACCACCAGGCCGTCGGTGCTCGCGAGCACACTGCCGGACAGTTCCGGCAGCCGGGCGCGCAGGCGGTCGAGCTCCTGGAGCACCGCCGGATCCGTCATCCTCGGTCTCCCTTTCTGTTCTGGTCGTCAGGTGGGGGTGCGCGCGTCACCGCAGGGCCCGCAGTGCGGTACGGATGCGTTTGAGCAGGACTTCATCGGTGCCGGGATGGACCGGCGCGGGTTCCGAGGCCACCTCTTTCGGCAGCTTCGCGCCGGGTTTTCGGCGGGCCAGCCGGGGCGGGCGGTACAGCGTCCCGTTCGCGTTGGTCTCCTCGGTGAGCGCCGGCGACGGGGGTCGGGGCGGCGACGCGGCTGGGGGCGGCGACGGCGGCGGGGGTTCGGGCTTGGTGGGGCGAGCCCCCGACACCACCGGCACGGTCGGGACGTCGCCGGGACTCACCCGGGGGCGGCGCGCGTCCACCGCGGTCCCGCGGGCCCGGGGCAACCGCACGAACTCGGGAGCCTCGGCCCGTACCTCCGGAAGCTCCAGCAGACCCAGCGCCGCAAGGCGCCGCAGCTCCTGAATGGTCGCGAAGCCGGCGCGGCCCAGCAGTAACGCCAGGTCGGCCGGGGTGCGCTGGCCGTCGGCGTGCACCAGCAACTCCCACTGCGCGGCGGTCAGCGTGATCCGCTCCCGCGGCGGGCGGGTCACCGGCGTCACCACCGCCGTGTCCACCCGCGGGTCGGGGAAGATGTCGTCGAGCAGCTTCGCCCGGCGGCGCACCTCCCGGTCGACCGCCGCCGGGTCGATGTGCGCGATCGGGCCCAGCCAGTGCATGGCACCGCCGAGGAACTCGACCGGCGCGGCCGCCGGCGACAGCGCGAAGTACGCGGCGTCGTAGGTCGCGCCGAGCACGCACAGCTCCAGCTCACCCTGGGTGAGATGCCCCTGCTCGACCAGCAGCCGGCCCACCTGGGCGGTGGAGGTGCCCTGGTCGAGGGCGGTCTGCCAGGTGCGCCCGGCCAGCCGGCCGGACGCGGTGAGCAACTCGCCGACCCCGGGCGCCGCCGGTGACTCGGCGTAGATGACCCGGCCCTCGAGGACGTAGACCGCGCCGCCCGGGTGGCCGCCGACCACCAGGGCACCGGTCTGCCGGTCGGCCGCCACCTGGGTGAACAGGCGCGCCGGCGCGGCGGTCTTCGAGGGGGTCACCCGGTCTCTCCTCACGTGGCGATCAGGTCGTCGGCCAGTTTCTGCATGCGGCGGCGGGCCACCGCGAGGTTCCCCTGCTGCCGGTCCAGCCAGACGTAGAGGACCAGCCGGCTGTCGAAGTCGGTGTGCACGAGCCGGAGCAGGTGGTAGCCGCCGGCCGTCGTGATGATCAGGTCTTCCAGCAGGTCGTGCGGTATCGCCGAGACGAACAGCGACCGGCTGGTGGCGGCCTGGACCACGTCGGCCGTGCCGGCCGCGGCCGCCTCGTGGTCGGAGTTCGGTGCGGTTCCCGTCGTGGCGACCGGGAAGCCGGTGGTGTAGTCGACGATGCTGGCGCCGACCGCGCCAGGAATCGCCATGGCCTCCTGCAGACAGTGATCGACGCCGGGCACGTCTCTCCCTCAGCGCTGGTGTCCCCCACTGGATGGCGACGAACGTCCCTGCTGTCACCGTGGGCCATCCTGCGGCGACCACCAGCCGACAAGTCGCACCCGATGTGCGTCATGGTCGGCGAGACTCGCAGCGCCGCCGTTGCGGTCCGATTTCTCCCAGCCAGTGCCGCTCGCCGGCGACCAGCCGCACCGGGGCCCCGCCGGACCGCAGCAACTCGCCGGCCGCGTCGGCGACCGTCACCGCGACCCGCGACGCCAGCTCGTTCTGCCCGATCAGGCCGTCGCGCATCAGCACCCGCCCGACCCGGCGGCCGGCCCGGCCCTCGGCCACCGCGGCCGACCACGCCGCCGGGCTCAGCCGCCCGGAGGCGACCAGCCGCTCACCGAGACCGGGACAGGACGGGGTCTCGGCGTACGCGATCCGGCCGCCCACCAGGTGAAGCACGCCGCCCGGCGTGCCACCCACGTGCAGCGCCCCGGTCCACCCGGCCGCACCCAGCTCGCTCAACCACCACCGAAGTCGCACATCCCGCATGGTTCGAGCCCATCGAGCGTCGTCGTCGCACGGTCGGTGCGGGTGCTCAGGACGAGGGTCCCTCGACAGGGGCGCGTAACATGATCGTCACTTTTCGATAAGGGGGGCGCCATATGCCGGTCCGCTGGGAACAGATCGTCGTGGACGCGGAGGACGCGCACCGGCTGGCCCGCTGGTGGGCCGAGGCCCTCGGCTACCAGATCGTGCACGAGGCCCCCGACGAGGTGGAGATCCGGCGCACCCCCGACGAACTGCCCGGCCTGCTGTTCACCCCGGTGCCGGACGCCAAGACGGTCAAGAATCGCCTGCACATCGACCTGCGGCCGGACGATCAGGAGGCGGAGGTCGAGCGGCTGGTGAACATGGGCGCCCGGCTCGCCGACGTCGGTCAGCGCGACGTCGGCTGGGTGGTCCTGGCCGACCCGGAGGGCAACGAGTTCTGCGTGCTGTCCAGCCGCAAGGATCAATAGCGGAAGCGGGCCATCAGCGTCTGGATCTCGCCGGCCGCCGTGCTCACCACCTCGGCGGAGGTACGCGTCGTGTTCGCACCCTCCGCCGTCGACTCCGTCGAACGGGTGATGTTCGAGACCGTGCCGGAGATCTCCCCGGCCGCCGCCGACACCTCACCCACGTTCCGCGACATCAGCTCGGTCGTCGCCGACTGCTGCTCGACCGCCGCCGCGATCATCCGCTGACCGTCGTCGATCTGCGCGATCACCTCGGTGATCGAGGCGATCGCCGCCGCGGTCCCGCTCGTCATCTCCTGGATCGCCGAGATTTTCGCGGTGATGTCCGCGGTCGCCTGCGCCGTCTCCTGGGCCAGGTCCTTCACCTCGGTCGCCACCACCGCGAAACCCTTGCCGGCCGCACCGGCCCGGGCCGCCTCGATCGTCGCGTTCAGCGCCAGCAGGTTCGTCTGCTCCGCGATGTTCGTGATCAGCTGCACGATGTCGCCGACCTCCCGGCTCGCCTCGCTCAGCCGCCCCACCGCCTCCGCGGTCCGCGCCGCGTCCCGGGTCGCCGCACCGGTCGTCGCCGTGGCCACCTCGGTCTGCCGGGCGATCTCCCGGATCGACGCCGCCAGCTCGTCGGTCGCGGTCATCATGTCGCCCACCGCCGACGCCACGTTCCGGGCCGACGCGTCCGCGCTGCGCGCCTGGGCCGACGTCTGCTCGGCCGAACCGTCCAGCTCCCCGGCCAGCGTCCGCAGATCACCGCTGGCCGAGGTCAGCGTGCCGATGCGCACCGCCGTCGCGGACACCGTCTCGCGCAGCGCCCCCATCGCGCCGTTCAGCGCCCCGGCCATCTCACCCAGCTCGTCGCGGCGCAGCACCGGCACCCGGACGGTCAGGTCGCAGTCGGCCACCGCCCGCAGGCCGGCCACCATCTCCCGCAACGGCCGCCGGATCGCCCGCAGCGTCCGCCACCCGGCCAGTGCCGTGATCAGGATGCCGGCGAGACCGGCCAGCCCGATGATCCAGTCGCTCTTCTTCGCCGACGAGACACCCCGGTCACTGGCCGCCAGCACCGCCGCGCCCATCGCGTCGTCCAGCGCCCCGAGATCCTCCTCGAGCTGCGCGTAGACGGTCAGATAGCTGGCGAGCTGCGTGGTTGACCGCGAACTCACCACCTGCGCCGCCAGATCCGCATATGTCACGATCTGCGGGCGCACTCGCCGGTAGTCGGCCTGCAGGTCCGTCGGGGCTTCGACCGCCGCCGCGTCGAAATTGTCGAGCATCACCGCACCGTGGTCGGCGACCTCGTTGTCCGCCGCCGACCTGCTGTACATCGCGGACATCACGTCGGCCCGCAATGCATCGTGCATCATGTCCGCGTTCCACTGGTGACTCATGCCGTCCGATATCCGGGCGATGTCCCGGTTCGCGTCCGCCTGCACGTGCGAGCTGTAGATCGCGAAGCCCACCACCAGCGCCACCGATATCAGCCCGGCCGCCACCATCACCAGCAGACGGGCGACGATGGTCATGCTCCGGCCGGCCGGAGAATCGGACTCCACGGCTACTACATCGGCAACCGATACGAGCCGCTTAGGCTGGGATCATGACGGCGCCCGACGCCCAGAGGTGGCTTACCGAACCGGCCAAGGACAGCGGGTACGGAAGGACGCCCTACCAGCGGGACCGGGCCCGCGTCCTGCACTCGGCCGGCTTCCGCCGGCTGGCGTCCAAGACCCAGGTGCACACGGCCGGGTCCGACGACTTCCTGCGTACGCGGCTGACGCACTCCCTGGAGGTCGCCCAGATCTCCCGCGAGATGGGCGCCCGGCTCGGCTGCGACCCGGACGTCGTCGACGTGGCCGGGCTCGCCCACGACCTCGGCCACCCACCCTTCGGGCACAACGGCGAACACGCCCTCGACGAGGTCGCCCAGCCCTGCGGCGGCTTCGAGGGCAACGCACAGACCCTGCGGGTGCTCACCCGCCTCGAGGCCAAGGTCCCCGGCGCCGGCCTCAACCTCACCCGCGCCTCCCTCGACGCCTGCGCCAAATACCCCTGGCCTCGAAAACCCGGATACCCCAAATTCGGGGTGTACGCCGACGACCGCCCCGTCTTCGACTGGATGCACCCGGCCGACCTGGGCGAGCGCCGCTGCCTCGAAGCGCAGGTGATGGACTGGGCCGACGACGTCGCCTACTCCGTGCACGACGTCGAGGACGGGGTGCACGGCGGCTACCTCACCCTCCGGCCGCTCCTGCACGACCCCGACGAGCGGGCCGCCCTCTGCGCCGACGTCGCCGCCACCTACTCCGACGAACCGCCCGACGCGCTGGCCGCCGCCCTCGAACAGCTGCTCGCCGACCCGGCCGTCGCACCCGTCGCCGACTACGACGGCACGTTCGCCGCGCAGGTCGTCCTCAAACGGATGACCAGCATCCTCACCGGCCGGTTCGTGGCCTCCGCGGTCGGCGCCACGCAGAGCCGCTACGGCAACGGCCCGGTCCGTCGTTACGACGCCGACCTCATCGTGCCGCGCACCGTCCGTAACCAGTGCGCGCTGCTGAAAGGCATGGCGTTGCGCTACGTGATGCGCACCCGGGCCGCCGAGGACTGGTACGACCAGCAGCGCACGATCCTCGTCGAGCTCGTGCACGCTCTGGTCCGTACGCCGGAAAGGTTGGATCTTGTTTTCGGCCCGTTGCATGCCGCCGCGGGAAGCGACGCCGCCGCACTCAGAGTGGTGATCGACCAGGTCGCGTCGCTGACCGACCACGCCGCCGTGGCATGGCACCGGACCCTGGTGGCGGCGCGCACCTGACGCGAGGCAGGATGTATGCCGTGGCGGGCAGGGTCAAGGACGAAGACATCGCGCTGGTCCGCGACCGCACGTCGATCGCCGACATCATCGGCGAGTCCGTGACGCTGCGGTCCGCCGGCGGCGGCAACCTCAAGGGCTTGTGCCCGTTCCACGACGAGAAATCACCGTCCTTCACGGTCGCTCCAGCTCGCGGCGTGTACTACTGCCACGGGTGTGGTCAGGGTGGCGATGCCATCAAATACCTGATGGACGCCGAGCACCTGTCGTTCATCGAGTCGATCGAGCGGCTGGCTTCGCGGGCCGGCATTCAGCTTCGCTACGAGACTGACAATTCGCCCAGCCCTGGTCCGCGGCCGCAGGCCGGGCAGCGGCAGCGGCTGCTCGCCGCGCACGTGAGCGCGGCCGAGTTCTACCGCGACCAGCTCGGCACGGCCGGGGCCCGCAAGGCGCGCGAGTTCCTCGCCCAGCGCGGGTTCGGGCGGGACGCCGCCGAGCGGTACGGGTGCGGGTTCGCGCCGGACTCGTGGGACGCGCTGGCCAAGCACCTGCGGCAGAAGGGCTTCACGGCCGAGGAGTTGAACACCGCCGGGCTGACCAAGCCGGCCCGGTCCGGTTCGCTCATCGACCGGTTCCGCCGGCGGCTGCTGTGGCCGATCAAGGACCTGACCGGGGACGTGATCGGGTTCGGCGCGCGCAAGCTGTTCGACGACGATGACGGCCCGAAATACCTGAACACGCCGGAGTCGCCGCTCTACAAGAAGTCGCACGTGCTCTACGGCATCGACCAGGCCAAACGCGAGATCGCGAAGCGCGGCCGGGCGGTCATCGTGGAGGGGTACACCGACGTGATGGCCTGCCACGAGGCGGGCGAGCCGACGGCGGTGGCGACCTGCGGCACGGCGTTCGGCGTCGACCACATCGGGGTGCTGCGGCGGCTGCTGATGGACAGCGACAGCTTCACCGGCGAGATCATCTACACGTTCGACGGGGACGCGGCCGGGCAGAAGGCGGCGCTGCGCGCCTTCGAGGAGGACCAGCGGTTCGTCGGACGCACGTTCATCGCGGTCAGCCCGGACAACATGGACCCGTGCGAGTTGCGGCTGGCCCGGGGTGATCTCGCGGTGCGCGACATGATCGCCGGGCGGGAACCGCTCGTCGACTTCGCACTGCGGCACACCATCTCGCGGTTCGATCTGGACACGGTGGAGGGCCGGGTGGAGGCGATGCGCAAGGCCGCCCCGCTGGTCGCCAAGATCAAGGACCGGGAGAAGCGTCCGGAGTACGCGCGGAAGCTCGCCGGCGACCTCGGGATGGACCTGGAACCGGTGCAGCGTGCGGTGAACGCGGCCCTGCGCGGTGCCGCCGCCGACGAGGCCGCCCGACCGGCCGGCCGCACCGTGGTCGCGCCGCAGCGACTCGTCGAGCGGGAGTCGCTGAAACTGGCGCTGCAGGAGCCGGTGCTGGCCGGGCCGATGTTCGACACGGTCGGCACCGAGGACTACGGCGATCCGGTCTACCAGGCGATCCGGTCGGCGATCGGGGCGGCGGGCGGCGCCTCGTCGGCGTCCTCGGGTGGCGTGGTGTGGATCGAGAAGGTGCGCGACTGCTGCGATGATCTGGCCGGCAAGGGGCTGATCTCGGAGTTGTCGGTGGAACCGTTGCACACCGATGCCGCGGTCGATCCGCGCTATGTGCAGATCACCATGGCGCGGCTGCAGGTGGGCTCGGTGACCACTCGGATTCGTGATCTGAAGTCGAAGGTGCAGCGGCTGAACCCGGTGGCGCACAAGGATGAGTACCTGGCGTTGGCCGGCGAGCTCTTCTCCCTCGAACAGCAGGCGCGCGCGTTGCGCGATCAGGCGGCAGGTGGACTGTGAACCTACTTCGGCGTAAACCCAAGCTTCCGGCGGCGCTGCGGCCCGCGCTGGCTCCGGACGAGCGGGTGGTGGCGTGGGCCGCGCTCGACGGCGATCAGGCCCTGGTCGCCACGAACCACGGCCTGTGGCTGCCGGACGGTAAGCGGCTCGGCTGGCACGAGATCCACAAGGCGGCGTGGTCCGGGCGGGAGCTGCGGATCACGCCGGCCGATCTGGCCGAGGACCGCGAGGAGTACGTGGTGCTCGTCGACGGGCCGGTGGTCAGTTTCCTGCTGCTGGAGCCGGGCGAGGTGCCGGACCAGGTGCGGTCCCGGGTGACCCGGTCGGTGGCGTACACGTCGCACCACCCGCTGTCGGCGGGCGGGGTGCGGGTGGTGGGCCGGCGGGTGCCCGGCAGGAACGGTCTGAGCTGGGCGGTCCGCTACGACGCGGGTACGCCGGTGAAGCTGGCGGCGGTCACCGAGCTGACGAATGAGCTGGTGTCGGCGGCCCGGGAGGCGACCGCGCCGCCGGAGTGATTTTTGTCGTACCCCCTCTCTAGGGTTCTCGCCGTGGACTCCCTCATACATGCGCGCGGCCTCGTGAAGCGGTTCGGTGACTTCACGGCGGTCGCCGGCATCGACGTCGACGTGCGCCGGGGCGAGGCGTTCGGGTTTCTCGGCCCGAACGGCGCCGGCAAGAGCTCGACCATGCGCATGATCGGGTGCGTGTCGCCGCCGACCGATGGCGTGCTGCAAATTCTGGGGATGGACCCGCGGCGGGACGGGCCGAAGATCCGGGCGAAACTCGGCGTGTGCCCCCAGCTGGACAATCTGGACATCGAGCTGACCGTCCGGGAGAACCTGTCGACCTATGCCCGGTTCTTCGGCATTCCGCGCAAGGTGGCCCGGCAGCGGGCCGCCGAGCTGCTGGATTTCGTGCAGCTGTCCGAGCGTGGCGACAGCAAGGTCGAGCCGCTGTCCGGCGGCATGAAACGGCGGCTGACGATCGCCCGGGCGCTGGTCAACGAACCGGAGATCGTGCTGCTCGACGAGCCCACCACCGGTCTCGACCCGCAGGCGCGGCACCTGGTGTGGGAGCGATTGTTCCGGCTCAAGCAGCAGGGCGTGACCCTGGTGCTGACGACCCATTACATGGACGAGGCCGAGCAGTTGTGCGACCGGCTCGTGGTGATGGACGGTGGCCGGATCGTGGCCGAGGGTTCCCCGCGGGCGCTGATCGAGCAATATTCGACGCGCGAGGTGGTGGAGCTGCGGTTCGCCGCCGAGTCCCAGGAGCCGTATTCGGAGAAGCTGGCCGGCCTCGGCGAGCGGCTCGAGGTGCTGCCCGATCGCATCCTGCTCTACGTGTTCGACGGCGACGCGGCGGTGGCCGAGGTGCAGCGGCGGTCGCTGGCCCCGGCCAGTGTGCTGGTGCGGCGCAGCAGCCTGGAGGACGTGTTCCTGCACCTCACCGGCCGGACGCTGGTGGACTGATGGTCGCCGGGGCGTACGTTCTGGAGTACCACCTGGTCAACTACCGCCGCACGTGGCGGTCGAGCGCGCTGTCCACGCTGGTCCTGCCGCTGCTGACGATGCTGGGCTTCGGGCTCGGCGTCGGGGCCTACGTGTCCGGCGGCGTCGAGGGCGTTCCCTATCTCGACTGGATCGTGCCGGGTCTGATCGCGTCGACCGCGGTGCAGGCGGCGTTCGGCGAGGCGACCTGGCCGGTGCTGAGCTACTTCGAGTGGCTGAAGGTCTACTTCGCGCAGGCCGCGGCGCCGCTGCGGGTGGGCGACATCCTGGGTGGCCACCTAGCGTTCATGCTGTTCCGGGTGCTGACCAGCGCGGCGGCGTTCCTCGGGGTGGCGGCGCTGTTCGGGGCGGTGCATTCGTGGTGGGCGCCGATGACCCTGGTGGTGTCGCTGGTCGTGGGCCTGGCGGTGGCGGCGCCGACGGTGGCGTACAGCGCGAGCGTCAGCAGCGACAGCTACCTGGCGATCCTGATGCGGTTCGCGGTGCTGCCGATGTCGCTGTTCTCCGGGGTGTTCTTCCCGGTCGAGTCGCTGCCGGTGGTGCTGCGCTGGGTGGCCTACGCGCTGCCGCTGTGGCACGGCGTCGAGTTGAGCCGGGACGCCATGCTCGGGCTCGCGCCGGGGTGGCTCGGCCTGCTGCACGTGGTTTATCTGCTGGCCTGGTGCGCGGCCGGGTGGCTGCTGGCGCACCGGCTGTTCCGGCGCCGGTTGGCGGTCTGAGATGGTGACTCTGGTTCTGCCGCGGCTGGTCTCGTTCGAGGGGTCGGGCCGGCGCGCGGCCTCGGTGACCGAGCGCAACATCAACACCCTGCGGTCGATGTACTGGGTGGTGCTGGTCTCCGGGTTCCTGGAGCCGGTGCTCTACCTGTTCTCGATCGGCGTCGGCGTGGGCGGGCTGATCGGTGACATCGCGTTGCCGGACGGGCGCCTGGTCGGCTACGCCGAGTTCGTGGCGCCGGCCATGCTGGCGGCGTCGGCGATGACCGGTGCGCTGTCCGAGACGACCTTCAACTTCTTCGGGAAGATGAAGTTCATGCGGCTGTACGAGGGGATCCTCGCGACGCCGGTGCGGCCCATCGAGATCGCCCTGGGCGAGCTGGCCTGGGCGATGGTGCGCGGGGTGCTCTACTCGTCCGCGTTCCTGGTGATCATGGTGGCGATGGGCCTGACGACACCGGGGCGGGCCCTCGCGATGCTCCCGGCGGCCGTCCTGATCGGCTTCGCATTCGGGGCGCTCGGCATGACGATCTCCACGCTGATCCGCAGCTGGCAGGAGTTCGACCTGATCTTTTCGGGGCAGTTCGCGCTGTTCCTGTTCTCCGGCACGTTCGTGCCGGCCACGGCCTACCCGCAGTGGTTGCGCTGGGTGATCGAGGTGACGCCGCTGTACCGGTCGGTCGATCTGGCTCGCGCGCTGAGCCTGGGCCCGGTGGGCTGGACCCAGGCTCTCGACGTGCTCTACCTGGTGGCTCTGCTCGGTCTCGGCCTCACGGTGGCGGGCCGCCGGATGACCGGCATGCTGTGCAAGTGACCGGCCGCGCGCCGACCGAGGTCGGTGCGCGGCCGCGGGTGTGCTGCCGGGAAGTGACGGTCAGTTGGTGCTCAGGCCGCGGTCGCTGCCCTTCTTGAGCTTGCGGTCGTCGCGCAGTTCGAGGAAGGGCTCGTCGGAGGGGTCGTGGCCGGCCGCGATGGCGCGGCCCCGTTCCAGTTCGGCGTCCAGTTCGGCGCCGAGCAGGATGGCGATGTTCGAGATCCACAGCCAGACGAGGAAGGCGATGACGCCACCGAGGGTGCCGTAGGTCTTGTCGTAGTTGGCGAAGTTCGCCAGATAGATCGCGAACCCGCCGGACGCGATGAGCCACAGCACCACGGCGAAGATGCCGCCGGGGCTGACCCAGCGGAAGCCGCCGGTCTTCGCGTTCGGTGACGCCCAGTAGAGAATGGCGAACATCAGGCTGATCAGGACCACCAGCACCGGCCACTTGGCGATGTTCCAGGTGGTCACGGCCACCCCGCCGAAGCCGAGCTTCTCGCCGACGACCCGCGCCACGTCACCGGTGAAGACCACGATGACGGCCGACACGACCAGCATGACGCCGATGACCGCGGTGACCGAGACCCGGATCGGCAGGGTCTTCCAGATCGGCCGGCCCTCGGGTACGTCGTAGACGGCGTTGGACGCGCGCATGAAGGCGGCGGTGTAACCGGAGGCCGACCAGAAGGCCAGCACGATACCGAGGATCGCGGTGAAGCTGGACGCGCCGCTGTCGCTGACGTTGTCGAGCACGGTGTTGACCAGGGTGGTGATCTGCTCGTTGCCGGTCAGCTCGCCGACCGTGTCCTTGACCGTGTCCTGCCCGTTCGGGCCGAGCAGGCCGGCCAGGGACACCAGCACCAGCGCGCCCGGGAAGATCGACAGCACGCCGTAGTAGGTGAGGGCGGCCGCCCAGTCCGAGATGTTGTCCTCGGAGAACTGCTTGAAGGTTCGCTTGATCGCGGCGAACAGCCCCTTGGCGCCGAGACTGGTGGGGGAGTCGGGGCCGGCGTCCGGCGGGGTCTTCGGGTTCGAGTAGTCCGGCTCGGGGCCGGTCTTGGTGGTCGCCGCGGCGGCCGTGTCGTAATCGCCGTTTCCGCGGGCGTACGCCTCGTCGTCCCGCCCTTCGCGAGCCTCCGAACGGCGGTCGGCGACGGCGGGCTTGTCGTTGTCGGCGTCCGCGTCGGACTTGTGGAAGAGCTTCATAGCGGGTTTCCCCTCCGGGTGAAGACGGGCGTTGCGGCCGCCTTCCGCACGGGTCTTGCCTCCCCGCCACGTGCGAATACGGCCAGTACTGCAATGCCCACGGAGCGCGCCTTCCTAACGCCCCGGCCGGGTGTCGGCACCGGACCTCGCTGCCAACTTTTGCTTTTGGTGACGAAAGTTGGGATAGATCTGGGAGAAGGTCTGGACTGGCGTGGCAGAACGAGCCTAGTGTGACCGGCACAACACCGGGTGTTCGACAGTGCCGTCCGGAGGTGTCCGTGTTTCACGCTGATGCGCCCCACCTGCGGATTTTGCGACTTCTGCGGGATGAAGGAGCCGTTTCCCGGGCCGAACTCGGCGACCGGCTGGAGCTGACCCGGCCCCGGCTCCTCGCCGAGGTCGAGCGCCTGGTCGGGGTCGAGCTCATCGCCGAGGCGGGCATGGCGGCCTCGCGCGGCGGGCGGCGATCGACGCTGGTGGAGATCCATCCCCGGTTGCGGTTCGCGGCGGTCGACCTCGGCGCCAGCTCGATCGACATCGAGGTGGTGAACGGGCGGCTGGAAACGGTGGCCGCCTACCGGGAGGCCGCCGACATCCGGTCCGGGCCCAAGGTGATCCTGCAGCGGGTCAACGAGCTGCTGGCCAAGGCGCGCATCGACGGCGCCTACGAGCGGCTCGACGCGGTGGGCATCGGGGTGCCCGGCCCGGTCAGCTTCCGCGACGGGGTGCCCGTGTCGCCGCCGATCATGCCCGGGTGGGACCGCTTCCCGGTGCGCGAGTTGCTGGCCCGCGAGCACAGCTGCCCCGCCGTGGTGGACAACGACGTCAACATCATGGCCATCGGCGAGCGGCACGGCGGGGTCGCGCACTCGGTGGACGACTTCCTGTTCGTCAAGATCGGTACCGGGATCGGGTGCGGCATCCACCTCGGCGGCACGGTCTATCGGGGGATCGACGGGTGTGCCGGCGACATCGGGCACATTCAGGTCGATGCGGACGGGCCGGTCTGTTCCTGCGGCAACGCGGGCTGTCTGGAGGCGCTGTTCAGCGGGGCGGCGCTGGCCCGCGACGCGCTCGCGGCGGCCCGGGCCGGTGAGTCGCCGGCGCTGGCCGAGCGGCTCGCCGGGGCGGAGGAGCTGACCGCCCGGGACGTGGCGGAGGGCGCGGCCGAGGGGGACGTCACCTGTATCCGGCTGATCCGCGAGGGCGGTCGGCGGGTCGGCGGGGTCCTCGCCACCCTGGTGTCGTTCGCCAATCCTTCGATGATCGTGATCGGGGGTGGTTTGGCCCAACTCGGGCACGTGCTACTGGCCGAGATCCGCAGCGTCGTCTACCGCCGGTCGCTGCCGCTGGCCACCGGCAACCTCCCGGTCGTGCTGTCCGAACTGGGCAGTCGCGCCGGCGTCACCGGCGCGGCCGTGCTGGCCAGCGACATGGCCTTCGAGCAGGCGTCATGAGCGACCCGTCCGCCTCCGCCGGCACCGCAACGGGTGGCGACCCCGTCCTGCGTCTCACCGATGTCGTCAAGACCTTCCCGGGTGTCCGGGCGCTCGACGGTGTCCAGCTCGAGGTGCGGGCCGGCGAGGTGCACTGCCTGCTCGGGCAGAACGGCGCCGGCAAGTCGACGCTCATCAAGGTCCTGGCCGGCGTGCACCACGCCGACAGCGGCGAGATCAGCTGGCTCGGCGAACCGTTCGCACCGGTCACCCCGCAGGCCGCCATGCGGGCCGGCATCGCCACCATCTACCAGGAGCTCGACCTGGTCGACGACCTGTCGGTGGCGGAAAATGCGTTCCTCGGGCACGAGCAGAGCCGGTTCGGCTTCACCCGGCGCCGGTCGTCGGCGGCCAGCACCCGGCAGATCCTGGCCCGGCTCGGCCACCCGGAGATCCCGCCGCGCCGGCTCGTGAAGAACCTGCCGGCCGCCGGCAAACAGATCGTCAGCATGGCGCGTGCCCTCTCGCACGATGCCCGGCTGATCGTCATGGACGAGCCCAGCGCCGTGCTTGCCCACGACGAGGTCGCCAACTTGTTCCGGATCATCCGGGAACTGACCGCGCAGGGCATCGCGGTCATCTACATCTCGCACCGGCTCGCCGAGATCCGCGAGATCGGCGACCGGGTGACGGTCCTCAAGGACGGCCGCACGACGGCCGCCAACCTGCCGGCCCGCAGCACCCCGACCCGGGAACTGGTGGGCCGGATGACCGGCCGCAGCATGGAGTACGTCTTCCCACCCCGGCGCCCGGCCCCCGAGGCCGAACCGGTCCTGGTGGTGGAGGGACTGACCCGGCACGGCGAGTTCGCCGACGCGACCCTGGCGGTCGCCCCCGGTGAGATCGTGGGAATCGCCGGCCTGGTCGGCTCCGGCCGCTCCGAACTGCTGGAGACCATCTTCGGTGCCCGCCGCGCGGACAGCGGAACGGTCACCATGGACGGCCGCCGGATCACCGGCGTCGGCGCGGCCGTGGCCCGCGGCATCGGCATGGCGCCGGAGGAACGCAAGAGCCAGGCGCTGCTGCTCGACGAGCCGGTCTACAAGAACATGACCCTCGCGTCGTTCAGCGGCTTCGCGCACGGCGGCTTCACCGACACCCGCGACGAGCGCGCCGCCGCGCTCCGGACCGCCGACCAGCTCGAGCTGCGGCCGCGCGACGTCGACCGGCCGGCGCGCACGCTCTCCGGCGGCAACCAGCAGAAGGTGGTGGTCGGCCGCTGGCTGCTCGGCGGCACGAAACTGCTGCTGCTCGACGAACCCACCCGCGGCGTCGACGTGGGCGCCCGCGCCGAGCTCTACCAGGTGATCCGCGGCCTCGCCGACGACGGGGTGGCCGTGCTGCTGGTCTCCAGCGAGGTGCCCGAGGTGCTCGGCCTCGCCGACCGGGTCCTGGTCATGCGGGAGGGCCGGCTCGTCCACGAGGCCCCGGCCGAGGAACTCGACGAAGACACCGTTCTCGACCTCGTCATGGCGGGGTCCTTGTTGGAGGGGGAGCCCGCGTGATCGCCGAGGCCGTGCGGGCAAAGAGTCCGCGCCAGATCGATGACGGCGTCATCCGCAACCTGGGTCTGGTCGGAGTGCTGATCATCCTGGTGATCATCGGGATCGTCACCAGGCCCGAGCTGTACTCCGACCCGACCTGGGTGCGCAACAACGTCCTGACCATCCTGCAGCAGGCCTCCGCGATCGGCGTGGTCACCGTCGGCATGACGTTCGTGATCATCGGAGGCGGCATCGACCTGTCGGTCGGCGCGATCATCGCGCTGTCCGGCGTCTGGGCCACCACCCTCGCCACCCAGAGCTACGGCGCCGCCGGCATGATCTTCACGGCGCTGGTCGTCGGTCTCGCGGTCGGCGTCGTCAACGGCGTCCTCATCTCGTACGGCAAGCTGGTGCCGTTCATCGCCACCCTGGCCATGCTGGTGTCGGCCCGCGGCCTGGCCGCCCAGATCTCCGGCAAGCAGACGCAGGTCTCGGCGAACGCCACGATCAACGACATCGCCTCCACCAAGCTGATCGGCATCCCGCTGCTGGTGTGGATCCTCGCCGCGGTGGTGGCGGCCGGCTGGGTGCTGCTCAACCGCACCACGTTCGGCCGACGCACGGTCGCGGTCGGCGGCAACCCGGAGGCCGCCCGGCTGGCCGGCATCAACGTCAAACGGCACACCCTCATGCTGTACGCGCTCTCCGGCATCTGCTGCGGAATTGCCGCGATCATGCTGACGTCCCAGGCGACCAGTGCCCAGGCCGCCATGGCGAACCTGTACGAACTCGACGCGATCGCCGCGGCGATCATCGGCGGCACGCTGCTGTCCGGCGGCCGCGGCACCATCGTCGGCGCCCTCTTCGGGGTGCTGGTGTTCTCCACGATCACCAACCTCTTCGCCATCAACAACCTCTCCACCGAGGTCCAGAACATGGTCAAGGGCGGCATCATCGTCGCCGCCGTGTTGATCCAGCAGTTCCGGTACCGCTCCCTCACGCAACTGCTCAAGCGCTGATCTCTTCGACCCGGGCCGCTCTATCCGGGTACCCCCTTGGGAGGAATCATGTCCGCTTTGTCCCGTAGGCGCGTTCTGTTCGGCGGCGCGGCCGTCAGCGCCGGCGCCCTTCTCACCGCCTGCACCAGCAACGACCCGGGCACCGACGCCCAGGTCAAGACCAACTCCAGCGGGGACGCGAACGCCGCCCCGGGCACGAAGGTCGTGATCGGATTCTCGGCACCGGCCGCCGACCACGGCTGGATCGCCGCGATCACCAACAACGCCAAGGCGCAGGCCGGCGCGTACACCGATGTGGAGCTCAAGACGGTCGAAGCCGGCGCCGATGCCGCCGCGCAACGGGCCGCCCTGGCCACGCTGATCGCGCAGAAGCCCACCGTGCTGGTGATGCTGCCGCACGACGGCAAGGAGCTCAACGCCACCGGCCTCGAGGCGATGCGGGCCGGCATCCCGGTGGTCAACCTCGACCGCGCGTTCCCGTCGCAGGCCGCCTACCGGCTGCAGATCAAGGGTGACAACTTCGGCATGGGGCTGGCCGCCGGCGACTACATCGGCGCGCAGCTCAAGGCCAAGGGCGTCAGCAATCCGATCATCGGGGAGATCCCCGGCATCGACTCGCTCGAGCTCACCCAGGAACGCACCCAGGGTTTCAACACGGCCCTTGCGGCGTACGGGTTCAAGGTGGCCAACCGCAGGCCGGCGGAGTTCACCGCCGACTCGGGTCAGGCGTCGGCCACCGCCCTGCTGCAGGCACTGCCCAAGATGGACGCCCTCTGGAACCACGACGACGACCAGGGCATCGGCGTGCTGGCCGCGATCAAGCAGGCCAACCGCAGCGAGTTCTTCATGGTCGGCGGGGCCGGTTCCAAGGCCGCCATCGACGCCATCTCCGCCGACAACAGCGTGCTGAAGGCGACCGTCACCTACAGCCCGTCGATGGCCTCCTCGGCGATCTCGCTGGCCCGCCTGATCGGCCAGGGCAAAGGCCTGAACGACCTGGTCGAGCTGCAGGTCCCCAAGCAGATAACCCTCGCGTCCGAGACGATCACCAAGGAGAACGCCGCCAAGTACGCGAAGCTTGGCTTCTGATCTCACTTCCTCAAAACAGGGGGATTCATGGCGGAACAGCTGCGGGTCGGCATGGTCGGCTACGCGTTCATGGGCGCCGCGCACTCGCAGGCCTGGCGCACCGTCAACCACGCGTTCGACCTGCCGCTGTGGGCACGGATGCGGGTGGTGTGCGGCCGCTCTCCGGACGGGGTGGCCGCCGCCGCCGCGCGCCTGGGGTGGGAGTCGCACACCACCGACTGGCGATCGGTGATCGAGCGGGACGACGTCGACCTGGTCGACATCTGCACGCCCGGCGACACGCACGCCGAGATCGCCCTCGCCGCGCTCGCCGCCGGCAAACACGTGCTGTGCGAGAAACCCCTGGCCAACTCGGTGGCCGAGGCCCGGGAGATGGCCGCGGCCGCGACCGCGGCCCAGGCCCGGGGCGTACGGACGATGTGCGGCTTCAACTATCGCCGGGTGCCGGCGGTGGCTCTCATGCGCCGGATGGTCGAGGCCGGCCGGATCGGCGAGATTCGCCACGTGCGCGCCGTCTACCTGCAGGACTGGATCGTCGACCCGGAGTTCCCGCTGGTCTGGCGCCTGCGGAAGGAGGTCGCCGGGTCGGGTGCGCTCGGTGACATCGGGGCGCACATCATCGACCTGACCCAGTTCGTGACCGGCCGCTCGATCCGGTCGGTCACCGCGGCCACCGAGACGTTCGTGAAGTCCCGGCCGCTGCCGACGGCGTCGTCCGGGCTGTCCGCCTCGGGTTCCGCGGAACGCGGCGAGGTCACGGTGGACGACGCCGCGCTGTTCCTGGCCCGGCTCGACGGCGGGGCGATCGCCACCTACGAGGCGACCCGGTTCGCCACCGGCCGCAAGAACGGGCTGCGGGTCGAGCTGAACGGCTCGCTCGGCTCACTGGTGTTCGACTTCGAGCGGATGAACGAGCTCGGCTTCTACGACGCCACGCTGCCCGCCGCCGATCAGGGCTTCAGCCGGATCCTGGTGACCGAGCCCGAGCACCCGTACATGGCCGCGTGGTGGCCACCGGGCCACCTGATCGGCTACGAGCACTCGTTCACCCACGAGATGCGCGATCTGATCGAGGCGATCGGCGTCGGCAAGGACCCGGCGCCGTCGTTCACCGACGCGCTGCAGGTGCAGCTGGTGCTGGACGCGGTGGCCCGCTCGGCGGCGACCGCACGGTGGACCGAGGTCGAATCGATCTAGCCATCCTGGACGACCGTCGCGGAGCCGGCGAGGGAACGGCGCGGTTGCGCCCCGCGCCGGGGCCGGCCCCGCGACGGTGATCTTTCGTCCGCACGGGTGATCGTCGCGTGCGTGTCCGAAGGTGCACATGCTGCACATAGATAGCGCTCTCCCGGGGTCGTCCGCGCCACCCGGATGCATCTCTACTGGCAGGTCACCCTAGCCGCACACATTGGTGATCGCCGATCTTCTCGGCGCCCCTCGATCATGTTGGTGCCGGTCACCGCGTCGCACGGTGCGTACGCCGCTGATCCTGTGGACACATGACGCTCGTATCCGGGGGTAGAGGGACCCCACGGATGGAGGCGTCATGGCAACGCGACGGACCAACCCGCGCGCGTCGATCACCGACGGCGGCATGGTCCATACTGGACGCCGACGCACGCGCGGATGCACGTGCATTTGCACCGGTGCGCTTGTCCGGGGAGGACTCTGATGCGGCTGAGACATCCTTCCGGCCGGATCGTGCACCTGAGTTGTGAGATCGCACCGCGACCGGTGAGCAATCTACCGGGCATCGTCGGGCGGCTCGACACCTATGGGGCCGTCCGGGCGCGACTCGGCGTCGACCTGCTCGGTGTCAACCTCTGGCTTCCCCCCGCACTCGCCGCCGCCCTCGCCGTAGAGAGCCGTGCCCGCACCCGGCTTCGTGCCGAACTCGACGCCCGCCGCCTCGAGGTCGTCACGTTGAGCGGGGCGCCCTTCGGTGAGGGCGGCGGCGAGCAGCCCGCGACGGAAACCCAAGCCGCCACGGAAACTCAGCCGGCCTGGACCGAACCGGCCCGCCGGGAGTACACCCTCGACCTCGCCCGCATCCTGCTCGACCTGCTCGACGCCGAAGCGGTCCGGGGCGCGGTCAGCACCATCGGCTTCGGCCCGCGGTCCGGCTGGGCCGAGGCGTCCGACAAGGCGAGCCTCGGCATCCTGCGCCGGCTCACCGCCGGCCTGGCCGATCTGGCCTGGCAGAACGGGCGCGCGGTCCGGGTCGGCTTCGAGCCCGCCCCCGGCTTCGTGCTCGACACTCCCGAGCAGACCGTGGCCGCGCTCAGCCGCATCGACCGGGAACGCCTCGGTGTCTGCCTCGACCTCGGCCACGTCGCCCGCAACTGGGCCGACCCGGCCGCCGGCATCGAGTCGCTCACCGACGCCGGGCTTTCGATCATCGAAGTCCGGCTCACCGCCGTGCCCGGCGGCACGACCGAACCATGGCGCACCGCCCTGCGCCAGGTCTTCGGTGCCGCCGGGCCCCTCACCGAATACCTCACGCTGCTGTCCCGTTACCCCGACCCGACCCCCGAGCAGATCGCGGCCGACGTGGCGTACCTCCTGGCCGAGCTGGCCGCCCTCGGCCTCGCGCCGGAGAACGAACCCTGCCCGGTGCGATAGCCGCGATCGGCCGCCGCTCCGCGGCCTCGCGCCCGGCCCGGTGGCGGCGATAGAGTCGGGTTCGGCTCCGCCGCTCGGCGGGCCGCCCCGGGAGGCGCAAACCCGGCGCGGCCGGAACGCCTGCCGGTGGTGCCGACCCAAGGTCGGCCCTCCCTCGCCGCCCGCCGATGACGGCTGCGAGCAGGGGAGTTAGACACCATGGCCCGACCCATCACGCTCTTCACCGGCCAGTGGGCCGATCTGCCCTTCGACGAGGTGTGCCGGCTGGCCGCCGAGTGGGGCTACGACGGACTCGAGATCGCCTGCTGGGGTGATCACTTCGAGGTCGACCGGGCGCTCGCCGAGCCCGATTACCTCGACCGCAAGCGCGCGCAGCTGGAGAAGCACAACCTGAAGGTGTTCGCGATCTCCAACCATCTGGTCGGCCAGGCGGTCTGTGACCATCCGATCGACGAGCGCCACCAGGACATCCTGCCCGCCGTGATCTGGGGCGACGGCGATCCGGAAGGGGTGCGGACCCGGGCCGCCGAGCGGATGAAGGACACCGCGCGGGCGGCCGCCCGGTTCGGTGTGCAAACCGTCGTCGGCTTCACCGGGTCGTCGATCTGGCACACCGTGGCGATGTTCCCGCCCGCCTCGCCGGCCATGATCGACCGCGGTTACCAGGACTTCGCCGACCGGTGGAACCCCATTCTCGACGTGTTCGACGAGGTCGGAGTGCGCTTCGCGCACGAGGTCCACCCCAGCGAGATCGCGTACGACTACTGGACCACCCGCCGAGCGCTGGACGCCATCGGGCACCGGCCGGCGTTCGGGCTGAACTGGGATCCGTCGCACTTCGTGTGGCAGGACCTCGACCCGGTCAACTTCATCCTCGAGTTCAAGGACCTGATCTACCACGTGGACTGCAAGGACGCGAAGGTCCGCACCGGCGACGGCCGGCGCGGCCGGCTCAGCTCCCACCTGCCCTGGGCCGACCTGCGGCGCGGCTGGGACTTCGTGTCGACCGGGCACGGCGACGTGCCGTGGGAGGACTGCTTCCGGGCCCTGAACGCGATCGGTTACGACGGCCCGATCTCGATCGAATGGGAGGACGCCGGGATGGACCGCCTGGTCGGGGCGCCCGAGGCACTGCAGTTCGTGCGCCGGCTGGCCTTCGACGCACCCGGCGCCGCGTTCGACGCCGCCTTCTCCTCGTCGTCCTGACGGTGTGACCGAAGGGGGCGGGCCACGCCCGCCCCCTCCGCCGTCACTGCTGCTGCTCGCTGGCTATCCGCACCAACTCGACCAGGCCGCCGGCGTACTCCTGCGACTCGGCGTGCGCCTCGTCGTACGGCGGCTGGAAGCCGACACCCTCCCACTCCTGGGTCGTGTCGTTCCAGATGTCGTTGCCGATCTCGAAGTCCCAGGCGTCGATGCCCAGGTCGTAGTAGAGCTGGTCGGCCGAGTTGCCGGCCGCCGAGTACAGCACGTCCGCGACCGGCCCGGTGTACGACGGCCAGGTCACCGTCCCGCGCTCGGCCGAGATCGCCCCGACGATGCGGCGCGCGCTGTCCAGGAAGAACTTCGACTCGTCGATCGACGGCCGCGGCAGCGTGACCCGCCCGTCCGCCCGGTAGGCGCCCGGCGGCCACATGAAGTAGCCGCCGTAGCTGTGCACGTTCAGCGCGAACTTGATGTTCGGGTGCGCGCTCGCCAGGGCGATCACGTTGCCGCTCTCTGCCTCGGACAGTTCGGCGGTGCCCGCGTACGTGCCGGACAGGCAGTTCGGGCTGCCACCCACGTAACCGTCGAAATAGGAGCCGACCGCGTAGTTGCGGTTCACGTCGACGCCCCACGAATCGCGGTAGCGCGGGTCACGGCTGGTGCCCGTACAGTGATTGACCAGGTTTTTTCGTTGGAAGTTGAAGTCGTTGAACGAGTAGTTCGCGCCGTCCGGGTTCACCGTGGGAATCACGAAGATGTCCACCGTCTCGACGAGCCGCTTGGTGGCCGGGTCGGTCGCGTAATTGGCCAGCAGCCGTTCGGCGAATTCGAGTGTCACCAGCGGGGTGGCCCATTCCCGCGCGTGTTCCTGGCTGTATGCGAGCACCCCGATCTTCGAGCCGTCCCGCACCGCGCCGATCCGCAACGCCTGCACGGTCCACGGTTTCTCGGAGACTTCGGTGCCTTTCAGCCCGTCGTCCAGCCGAACCGGTCCCGCCACCGGCATCGGCAACCCGGCCGAGCCGCTTTCGACGGAGGCCTGGAACCGCTGCGGATACTTCGCCGAGATAAAAGCGGCCACGTCGTCGGTCGAGCTGATCACCTTGCCGCCGGCATCGGTGGCCAAGGTCAAGGTCAGAACCCGATCCCGGTACGCCGCGGACAGCGGCCGATTCGCCTGCCCTGGATCGACCGTCTTCACCTGGACGCCGTTCATTCCCTGATCGCCGAACTTCACCGATTCGACCACCACGGCCGCCGCGTTCGGGTCACCCAGATAGGCCACCGCCGTACGCCGATAGCCCTGGGTCTTGTTCGGCAGATTGAGAACGTCGACCAGTTTCGGGTACTGCCTCTTGAGTCGCTTGATGCGCGCCGAGACGTCCGCCGGCGTCATGTAGGCGTCGACGAAATCCTTCTGATAGCCGGTCGGTGTGGCCGGGGGTGTGGCGTTCGGCCAGACCGCCGGAGTGACCGCGCGGCTCTTTCCGCCGAGACTCGAGGTGGCCACGACCGAGACCGGTTTCGCCGGCAGCGGCTGCGGAAGCGCGTAGTGGTACTGGTATTCACCGGAATCCTCGAAACGAACCAGCTGATAGGAGCCGGTGGCCCCGTCGGCGGTGGTCCAGGTGACGGTGATCTCGACGTCCGGATCGTCGGTCGCCGTGGTCGCGACCTGCGTCTGCAGGAAGGTGCGCCCGCCGGTCGTCCACCAGTAGGCCTGCAGGAACTGCAGCGTGTCGGCGGCCAGCCGCTGCGGTGCGGCCGGACCGGCCGCATCGCCTTCCCGCTGGATCACCTGGACGGGCTGGGCGCCCGCGCCGGTCAGCGCGGCCAGCTGCGCGTTGTCGACCACCAGGTCGGCGAGGACGGCACCATCGGCCGAGGTGCGTGGCCGGGCGGCGATGTCGGCGCCCTCGGCGACGAGCCGTTGCAACGCGGCCTCGTCGGGAAGCCGGAAGCGGATGAGGGCGTGCTCGGCATCGCCCAGCGTGACGGTGGCTGCTTCGGGTGTGGCGCCGGCTCTAGGTGTGGCGCCGGCTGAAGCCGGCGTCAGTGAGACGGTGAGAAGGGCAGCGGAGAGCGCCGCTACCCAGCGATTCCGTGGTGACATCGCACTCCCCTCAGTGCTCGTGCAGCAGGGCGTGGGTCCGGCTGATCTGCGCCCAGGACTTCGGCATCGCCGGCGTGGCCTTCTTGGCCAGGGAGGCGAGCACCGGCTTGGCCGGGGTGTAGAGCCACGCCTGGAACAGGGCGTCCAGGTCCTGGCCGGAGATCTTCTCGGCCAGGGCGGTGAACTCGGCGGTGGTGCCGTTGCCGTAGCGCTGCTCGGCCGTCCAGGTTCGCAGGATCTCGAAGAACGCGTCGTCACCGACGGCCACCCGCAGCTGGTGCAGGGTCATCGCGCCGCGGTCGTAGACGGCGTCGCCGAACAGCTCGGCGGTGCCGGGATCGGCCGGAGCGGTGGTCCAGATCGAGGCGTCGTCCGGGTACGTCGCGTACAGGTAATCGAAGATTTCCTGGGCCGTGCCCTCGTCGTTCTTCTCCGACCACAGCCACTCGGCGTAACTGGCGAAGCCCTCGTTCAGCCAGATGTGCTGCCAGTCGGCCACCGACACCGAGTCACCGAACCACTGGTGGGCGTTCTCGTGCACGACCACCGACGTGTTGGCGCCGCGGCGGAAGAACGAGGCACCGAAGTTCGGGCGGGTCTGGGTCTCCAGGGCGAAACTGATCGAGCCGGGCGGCAGCACGACGCCGCCGCGCGCCTCGAACGGCCACGGGCCGAACAGCGTGCTCTCCCAGTCGGTGATCTCGGCGGTGCGCTCCACGCTGGCCTGCGCGCCGTCCCGCCACTCCGGGCTGAGCAGCTGGGAGTAGGCGTTGTAGACGGTCTGGCCGTCCGCGGTGGTGTCCTGGGTGATGTCGTACTGGCCGACGGTCAGGAACGTCAGGTAGGTGGCCTGCGGTTTCAGCGACCGCCAGCTCCACCGGGTGTAGCCGAGCGTCTCCTGGACCGGGGGCCGCGGCATGCTGCCGTTGCTGATCGCCTCCACCCCGGTCGGCACCGACACCGAGACGTCGAACGTCGCCTTGTCCAGCGGGTGGTCGTTGCTCGGGAACCACCACCAGGCGATCTCCGGTTCGCCGATGGCGAGGGCGCCGTCGGCCGTCCTGGTCCAGGCGGTGAAGCCGGCCGCGACCTTGGTCGACGGAACACCCGAGTACTGCACGACGACGGTCATGGCACCGCCGGCCGCGATCGTCCGGGCCGGGGTGACGACCAGTTCGTGGTCGCCCTCGCGGGCGAAGGTGGCCGGCCGGTTGTTCACGTAGATCGACGCGACGTCGAGCACGAAGTCGAGGTTGAAGCGGCTCAGGTCCTGGGTGGCGGTGGCCAGGATGGTGGTGGTGCCGGTGAGCTTGTCGGTGCTGGGGGTGTAGCGCAGCCGGATGTCGTAGTGGCCGACGTCGTAGCCGCTGTTGCCGTAGTCCGGGAAATAGGTGTCGCCCAGTCCCGGACCACCCGGAGCGGGGGCGGCCTGGGCCGCCACGCCGGTCGCGCCCAGGATCAACGCTGTGGCGGCCATCGCCACGAGCAGTCGTCGCACGGGAGAGTCCTTCCATCGCTTTTGGCTTGGTCCCGCCGAACATATCGGAGTAGTTCGATCTATGCAGACCCTCCACTGTGTCGAATGCCACAGACTCTGAGTAACTTCTGAGATGCCGCCCGTCACCTGCGGCAGCAATATCTCCGAAATATCCGGGCAAGGTGCCACGCCTTGAACGGGTTAGGCGTACCTAATTAGTGTGTCTCCGCATGGATACTCATAAATATGTTGGGCCGGTCTGGTCGCTCTTCCGCATCGTCGTCGGCCTGCTCTTCACGCTGCACGGCGCCGCCACGGTCTTCGGCGTCTTCGGTGGCAACCAGGGCAAGGGCGAGGCGTTGCCGATGGGCCAGTGGCCGGGCTGGTGGGCCGGGCTCATCCAGCTGGTCTGCGGGCTGCTGGTGATGGCCGGCCTCTTCGCCCGGCCGGCGGCCGTCCTCGCGTCCGGCTCCATGGCGTACGCCTACTTCGTCGTCCACCAGCCGCACGCCCTGCTGCCGACCCAGAACGGCGGGGCCGAGGCCGCGCTGTACGCGTGGTCGTTCCTGGCGATCGCGGTGGTCGGCGCCGGACCGTGGTCGGTCGACGCGCTGTGGCGCCGGGACCGCGCGGAGGTCCCCGCCGTGGCCTAGAACCTCTCCTGCAACCGAAGTGCTCCCGTCGATTCCGTTCAAGATCAACGGCCGCTGCCGAAGATCACGGCACGAATCGACCCCTCGGGCCGCCGTCCCCATCCCCGGGGCGCGGCCCCGGAAGGAGCACGGATGCGTCGCAAGACCCGTCCCGTCAGCCACGGTTTCCTGGCGGCGGCCTTCGTCGCCACCGGTCTGGTCGCGCTACCGGCGCTGCCGGCCGCCGCCGCCACCCGCACCTCCGGCACCGTCCACCCCACCGGAGCGCTGGCACCCACGGCGAAGGTCGCGGCCAAGCTCAAGATCCGTGCACTCGGCACCCTGCCGGCCGGCGTCGACCTGCGGGCGGGCGCGCCCGCCGTCGGTGACCAGGGCCAGGTCGGCTCGTGCGTGGCCTGGTCGATCGGGTACAGCCTGAGCGGCTACTACGCCCGCGGCATCGTCGGCGCCGGCGTGCCCTACGCGCCCCTCTACCTCTACATGCGCACCGTCCAGGGCACGCCCGGACCGAACACCGGCCTGTCCGTGTCGGCCGCGCTGCGCAACGAGCAGACCGAGGGCATCGACACCCAGGCCGACTACTGGCAGGGCACCACCAACTACAGCGTCCGGCCCACCGCCGACCAGATCGCCAACGCGGCGAACTACAAGCTCACCGGCTGGACCACGCTGTTCTCCGGCGTGCAGGGCGGCACCAAGGCGCAGACCGCGATCCAGCAGTCGCTCGCCGACGGGACACCGGTGTCGATCACCATCCCGGTGTACTCGGCCTTCGACGCCATCAACTCGATGACGGCCTACAGCAGCACCTCGGGCGCGCTGCGCGGTTACCACCAGGTGACCGCGTACGGCTACGACTCGACCGGCCTGATCATCCGCAACTCGTGGGGCACCCGCTGGGGCAGCTCGGGCGACGCCAAGCTGGCCTGGTCGTTCGTGAACAACAGCGTGCTGGCCGGCTACACCGTCGCCGGGGTCTCCGACAAGGGCCAGGCCACCGTGGGAACGCCCAAGGTCACCGGCCTGTCCACGGCGAAGGCGGCGGCCGGCACGACCGTCACCGTCACCGGCACCAACCTGTCCGGCGCCACCAAGGTCAGCTTCGGGACCGTCGCCGCCGACTTCACCAACGTCACCACCGACGCCGGTGCCGCCGCGATCGCCGCGGTCGTCCCGGCCGGCCAGAAGATCGGCTCGGTCGTCGACGTCACCGTCACCACCAGCGCCGGCACCAGCGCCGTGGTCACCGCCGACAAGTTCACCTACGCCACCCCGGCACCGACCCTGACCCTGCTGACGCCGGCCACTGCGACCACCCTCGGCGGCACCGTGATCACGCTGACCGGCACCAACCTCACCGGCGCCACGGTCAAGGTGGGCGGCGTGGCCGCGAGCACCCGCAACGTCACCGCGACGTCGCTGACCCTCACCGCACCGGTCCGCCCGGCCGGCTCGGCCGACGTCACCGTCACCACGGCCGGCGGCACCGTCTCGCTGCCGCTGACCTACATCGCCCCGGCCGCGCCGACCGTGACGTCGGCGAGCGCCACCACGGTCACCACGAAGACGAGCACCTTGCTCACCGTGACCGGTACGTCGTTCGTCGGCACGGTCACCGCCACCGCCGACGGCAAGAACGCCGCGGTCAGCCGGATCTCGGACACGCAGGTGAAGCTCACCGTCCCGGCCCACGCCGCCGGAACCGTCCCGGTCGTGATCAAGGCGGCCGGCGGCAGCACCGCCCCGATCAGCATCACCTACGTCGCCCCGGCGCCGACGGTGAGCTCGCTCAGCCCGGCGGCCGGCTCGGCCACCAAGGGCGCGGTCGTGACCGTCACCGGCTCCAGTTTCACCGGGGCCACCAGCGTGAAGGTCGGCACCACCGAGGTCCCGTTCCAGGTGCTCTCCGACACCAAGGTGCAGGTGACGGTCCCGGCCACGGCGGCCGGCACCTACCTGGTCACGGTCACCACCCCCAGCGGCACCAACGTGACGAGCACGAAGTACACCGCCCGCGCCTGATCGGCGCCACGAGCCCGGCCCGCCCTGGACTTTCCCGGGGCGGGCCGGCGTGCTTCAGGCTGATCACGTCGACCGTGCCTCAGGGGGCTTGTGGTTGGCCCCGCCGGGACCTTCGGTCCCTCCCGTTCGGTCCGTTCCATGCAGGCTCGGGCCTAGTGGCCCGCGAGGGTAGGGACCAATGGCCCGGATTCCCGGCACGCCGCGGTGCCAGGGTGGAGGAGAGGAACGGCAGGGGAGGAACGGGCGATGACCGAGAAGAACGCGTGGCGTGGATTCACCGAGGGTGCGTGGCGGGACGGGATCGCTGTCCGTGACTTCATCCAGGCCAACTACACGCCCTACACCGGTGACGCCGGGTTCCTCGCCGGACCGACCGAGCGCACTACGGCGGCCTGGGCGAAGCTCACCGCGATGTTCCCCGAGGAGCGCGAGCGCGGCGTCTACGACGTCGACCCGGACACCCCGTCCACCATCACCTCGCACCGTCCGGGCTACATCGACCGGGACGCCGAGCTCATCGTCGGTCTGCAGACCGACGCTCCGCTTCGCCGGGCGATCATCCCCAACGGCGGCTGGCGCATGGTCGAGAGCAGCCTCAAGATGTACGGGTACGAGCCGTCACCGGTGGTCGCGGACATCTTCACCAAGTACCGGAAGACCCACAACTCCGGTGTCTTCGACGTGTACGACGCGAACATCCTCGCCGCGCGCAAGGCCCACATCCTCACCGGCCTGCCCGACGCGTACGGCCGCGGCCGGATCATCGGCGACTACCGGCGGGTCGCCCTCTACGGCGTCGACCACCTGATCGCCGCGAAGAAGGCCGACAAAGCCGCCTCCGGTGCGCCGTTCACCGAGGAGATGATCCGCCGGCGCGAGGAGCTGTCCGAGCAGATCCGGGCGCTGACCGAGCTCAAGCAGATGGCCGCTTCCTACGGCTATGACATCTCCGGCCCGGCGTCGACCGGGCGCGAGGCGATCCAGTGGCTGTACTTCGCGTACCTGGCCGCGGTGAAGGAGCAGAACGGCGCGGCCATGTCGCTCGGGCGCACCTCCACCTTCCTCGACATCTACCTGCAGCGCGACATGGCTTCCGGAGAGTTGACCGAGTCGCAGGCGCAGGAACTCGTCGACGACTTCGTGATCAAGCTGCGGATCGTGCGTTTCCTGCGCACCCCTGAGTACGACGCGCTGTTCTCCGGCGACCCGACCTGGGTCACCGAGTCGATCGGCGGCATCGGCGCGGACGGCCGGCCCCTCGTCACCCGCACCTCGTTCCGCTATCTGCAGACCCTCTACAACCTGGGCCCGGCACCCGAGCCGAACATGACCGTGTTCTGGTCGCCGGCGCTGCCCGAGGGCTTCAAGCGGTTCTGCGCCCAGGTGTCGATCGACACGAGTGCCATCCAGTACGAGTCGGACGAGCTCATGCGGCCGCGCTACGGCGACGACACCGCGATCGCCTGCTGCGTCTCGGCCATGGCGGTCGGCAAGCAGATGCAGTTCTTCGGCGCGCGGGTCAACCTGGCCAAGACCTTGCTCTATGCGATCAACGGCGGCCGGGACGAGATCACCGGAGTCCAGGTCGGACCGGTCCTGGCGCCCCTCACCGGTGCGGTGCTGTCCTATGACGAGGTCGCGCGGCGCTTCGACACGATGATGGACTGGCTCGCACAGACCTACGTGGACGCGCTCAACATCATCCACTACATGCACGACAAGTACGCCTACGAGCGCATCGAGATGGCCCTGCACGACTCGGACATCCTGCGCACGATGGCGTGCGGCATCGCCGGCCTGTCCGTCGCGGCCGACTCGCTGTCGGCGATCAAACACGCCACCGTCCGGCCGGTGCGCAACGACGACGGGCTGATCACCGACTACGAGATCGAGGGCGACTTCCCGGCGTACGGCAACAACGACGACCGGGCCGACAAGATCGCCGCCGAGCTGGTCGAGATCTTCATGTCGAAGATCCGCAAGCACCCGACCTACCGCGACGCCGTGCACACCCAGTCGGTGCTGACCATCACGTCGAACGTCGTCTACGGCAAGGCCACCGGCAACACCCCCGACGGCCGCCGGGCCGGCGGGCCGTTCGCCCCCGGCGCCAACCCGATGAACGGCCGTGACAAGCACGGCATGGTCGCCGCGGCGCTGTCGGTGGCGAAGCTGCCCTACGAGCACAGCCTCGACGGCATCTCGCTGACCACCACGGTCACCCCGGCCGGCCTCGGCAACACCAGGCTCGAGCAGGTCACCAACCTGGTTGGCGTGCTCGACGGCTACACCAGCGTCAACGGCTTCCACATGAACGTCAACGTGCTCGACCGGGCCACCCTCGAAGACGCGATGGCCCACCCGGAGAACTACCCGCAGCTGACCATCCGGGTCTCCGGTTACGCCGTCAACTTCGTCCGCCTGACGACCGAACAGCAGAAGGACGTCATCTCCCGCACCTTCCACGGCGCGCTGTAGTCATGGTGGGGTCGGTGCACTCGTGGGACGTCGTCACCGCCGCCGACGGGCCGGGCACCAGGTTCGTGACGTTCCTCGCCGGCTGCCCGCTGCGCTGCCTCTACTGCCACAACCCCGACACGTGGCAGCGGCGCAGCGGCCGGCCGATGACGGTCGAGGGACTCATCGCCAAGATGCTGACGTTCCGGCCGTTCATCCGGGCCGCCGGGGGAGGGGTGACGGTCTCCGGCGGCGAGCCGCTGCTGCAGCCGAGCTTCGTGGCGGACTACCTGCGCCGCTGCCAGGAGTACGGAATGCACACGGCCCTGGACACGTCCGGCTTCCTGGGCGCCCGGGCCACCGACGAGTTGCTCGACGACACCGACCTGGTCCTGCTCGACGTGAAATCGTCGATCCCGTCGCTCTACCGGAAGGTGACCGGCATGCCGCTGGAGCCGACGATCGCCTTCGGCAACCGCCTGGCCGCCCGCGGCAACCGCATCCGCCTGCGCTTCGTCCTGGTGCCGGGTCTGACCGACGCCCGGGAAAACGTCGAGGGCATCGCGAAACTGGCCGCCGGCTGGGGCAACATCGACCGGGTCGACGTGCTCGGCTACCACCGCCTGGGCGTAGCGAAGTACGAGAAGCTGGGCCTGCGCTACCCCCTGGACGGCGTCCCGCCACCCACCCCCGAGCAGTTGGCCACCGCGGCAGCAATCTTCGCCGACCACGGCCTGGAAGTCAGCGTCACCTGACGGCAGCACCTATCGTCATCCGGGTGACTGCTCAGCCGGTGATCATCGACTGCGACCCCGGACACGACGACGCGCTGGCCCTGCTGCTGGCGGCCGGTGACTCGCGGGTTCGCCTGCTCGGGGTCACCACCGTGGCCGGCAACCAGACGCTCGACAAGACGACGAGGAACGCGCTGCGGATTCTCGCCCTGGCCGGGATCGCCGGTGTTCCGGTCGCGGCCGGCTCCGACCGGCCGCTGGTCGGCGAACTCACCGTGGCCGAGGACATTCACGGCTCGTCCGGGTTGGACGGGCCCGACCTTGACGGGCCGGTCGGCGAGGTCGCGGGCGTGCACGCGGTCGAGCTGATGCGGCGGCTGATCGCCGGGTCGGCCGAGCCGGTCACGCTGATCGCCACCGGGCCGCTGACCAACGTCGCGCTGCTGCTGCGCACCCACCCCGAGGTCGTGCCCGGTCTGAACCGCATCGTCTTCATGGGTGGCTCGACCGAGCGCGGCAACACCACGCCCTACGGCGAGTTCAACATCGTCACCGACCCCGAGGCGGCCGACATCGTGCTGCGCTCGGGGCTGCCGACCACGATGATCGGCCTGAACGTCACCCACCTGGCCCTGGCCACCACCGAGGTCATCGCCGAGTTCCGGGGGATGGGCACTCGGCTGGGCACCATCTGCGCCGAGCTGATGACGTTCTTCGCGAGCGCCTACCGCCGCGAGTTCGGCTTCGAGCACCCGCCGGTGCACGACCCGATCGCCGTGGCCGCCGTCCTCGACCCGTCGATCGTCCGGACGGTGCCGGCCGCGGTCGCCGTCGAGCTGAACGGCACGCACACCCGCGGCGCCACCGTCGTCGACCTCCATCACCGCACCGGCGCCACCCCGAACGCGGACGTCGCGGTGGGCCTGGACGTGGACGCGTTCTGGCGGCTGCTCATGGCCGCGGTGCGTCGCTGTGCTGCCGGCGCACCATCTCGGTGATCCAGACGGGAGCGAACGGGGACGTGCAGTTCGGGGGAGTCGGGTAGTCCCGGAGCACCCCCAGGCGCTCGCCGATGTCGATCGCGCGGTCGCGGTGGCCGGCGTGCTCGATGCCGATCTGGGCCAGGCAGTGGTTCATCGCCCACTGCAGGCGGTCGGGAGCGTCCCGCATCTCCGCCTCGATGACGTCGAGCAGCCCGGCGAGATCGAGGGTCTCGGGTTTCCGCGCCACTCGTTCGGTGGTCAGCGCCCAACCGGCGCTCGCCACCACCGGGTCCGGATCGGCCAGCCAGGCCAGGCGCAGTTCCTCGGCGTGCGGATTCTTCTTCACCACGTAGTTCACCAGCCAGTCGTGCACCTTGGGGGTGCGCGCCTCGCGCAGCATGCCGTCCAGTTCGGCCCGCTCGAACAGCTTGGGGCGGCAGATCAGCAGCGCCAGCAGCCGGGCCGCGGTGTCACCGGTCTGCCAGAGCTTGCGGGCGAGTTCCGGCTGCGTCTTCAGCTGTTTCCCGAGCGCGCGCAGTTTGCCGAGGTTGATCCCGTGGTCGTCACCGTGTTTCTCGTTGATCTCGCGGGCCCGGGGATCCTCCATGGCGGCCAGTTCGGCCATCACCTCGGCCACCGTGGTCTCGCTCACCGCTGCCTCCGATCGCCGAGGGGGTGCGGGCCGGTCGGCCCGCACCCCGGTCGCTCAACCCACGACGGAGCGTAGCGGGATCCCGGCCGTCCGGAGGTCGGCCACCAGGTCACGCAGGTACGGGTGTTCGTCGAACTTCAGACCGTCCGGGTTGGGGATGGTCAGGTAGGCCGAGTCGCCCACCACCGCGACCGTCGCCGTGTCCGTGTAGCGGCTGACCAGGCTCCGGGTGCGGGTCAGGTCGGCGGTGGCCACCTGGATGCGGTCCGGTCGCCACTCGCCGCCCAGGTTGGCCGGGACCGGCTGGGCCGCCGCGGCCGCCCGCGCCGGGGCGGGACCGGGTGCGCGCAGCGACGCCGCGGTGCCGGCCGGGTGCAGCAGCGCGTTGGCCACCAGCTGCTGGCCACTCTCGGTGTACGCCCGGAACAGCGGGTTGAACGCGAACAGCACCGCGTGCCCGGCGCCGGTCGGCTCGTCCACCACCACCGACGTTCCCTTCAGGATGTCGGCCTGCACGGTGTAGCCGTTGTGCCAGAACGTATCGCCGGCGGGGTAGGTGACCACGTTGACCCCGGTGGTGGTCGGGTTGAGGATCGGGTCGTCGTTGTTGAACTGGAAGTCCTCGGCCGGGCGGCCCAGCGCGACCGGGCTGCTGCCGTCCACGTCGACCCGCAGGTGCGAGCCGATCACCAGGTAGTCGTCCGGTTTCGGTTTCTCGGTGGTGGAGGTCAGGCCGGCCGCCCGGGCCAGCCGGGTGCCCTCGTTGCGCAGTCCGATGTAGGTGTGGCCCTGGGCGATCCAGTTCCGCAGGTTGGCCTGGCCGGCCGCGGTGAGCCCGCCGGTCGCGCTGCTGCCGTCCGGCACCAGCAGGACCGTACGGCCGGTGAACGCGGCCGTGTTGTCGTTGATGTCGGCCGTGGTCACCGGCGTCAGGTTCAGGCCCCACCGCTCGCCGAGAACGTACCGGGCCTCGCCGTACGAGCCGGAGGTGGTGGAGATGCCGGTGCCGCGGAACAGGCCGACGTCGGGCCGGGCGATCGGGGCCCCGGCGGCGGGACGGCGGCCGGCGGTCAGGGTGACGCCGAGTGACCGGGCGAGCCGGTCGACGGCCGGCGTGACTCCGGCGCCCGGCACCCGGACCAGATCGCCGTCGCGGACGGCGGCGACACCCAGCCCGAGCAGCCGGAAGGTCAGCTGGGCGGCGGCCGCCGAATCCAGGGGGTACGTGTACGACGGTGCCGGCCCGGTCCGGCCACCGGAAAGACGCCGGACCAGCTCGGCCCGGGGCCGCACCACGTCACCGGTGTAGATGGTGTCGATGCCCATCAGCAGCGGATTGCTCCACGACGACACGTCGTAGAAGTACGGGAACGGAACGTACGGGTCCTCGCCCAGCGTCGCCTGGATCCAGTGTTTCTGCGGCTGGTCCATCGGGATCCAATACGCGCCGGCCGGCACGGGGACGTTGCTGGCAGTCCGGCCGCCGAAGATCCGGGCGTTGCGCACCTTGAGCGGTTTGGTGACCTCGTACACCTCGACGTCCATCCGGCGCAGCCGCTCGACCAGCTGCCGGACGTCGGCGAGCTGCCGGTCCGGCAGCAGGAAGTACGACCTGACCTTGATGTCCGGCACCGGGAACTGGACCTCGTTGGTCGGCTGGACAACCTCGTTGGGTTCGAGCGCGCCGGCCCGGCCCTCGGCGAGCGCGTCCGCCCAAATCTTGTAGTAGCCGGTGAGCACCTCGCGCTTGTTGGCGGCGGCCCAGCCCAGGGTTGCCCACTGGGTGTTGAACTGCTGCTGGACCCGATCCTGAACCGCCGAGGCACTTCCCTTCTCGTACGTCATCCCGGCCGCGCCGAACCCGGTGGCCGGAACCGTGTCGCCGTAGCCCATGTAGAACAGGTCGTAGACGTCGTAGTTGAAGTAGCACTCGGTGGTCACGGTGTCGGTGCAGGCGCCGTTGTAGCCGAACCCGGCCTTGTTGGCCGCGCCGATCCGGTTGATCCAGTCGACCGGCTCGTCGGCGATCTCGTGGTGGATCGGGTCGGCGTTGGGCGGGAAGAAGTACTGCTGCCCGCCCATCTCGTGGGCGTCGACGAAGACCTGCGGCGGAAGCTTCCGGAGCAGTTCGAGCTTGCTGTCGGTCTCCGGCTGGGTGCGCGCGAACCAGTCCCGGTTCAGGTCGAAGCCGTACTCGTTCTGCCGCCGGCTCGCGTCCCGGCCGTCCGGGTTCTGGGTCGGCAGGATCACCGTGATCAGGTTGTCGTTGCGCTGCTTGACTGCGCAGGACAGCCCGGCGGCCAGCTCGTACAGCGTCTTGAGCGAGGCGTCGGCGCCGCTCTTCTCGCCGCCGTGCACGTTGCCGGCGATCCAGACGACGGCCGGCCGCTTGGCGGCGATCCGGCGGGCCTGGCCGGCGCTGGTCTCGCGGGGGTCGCGAAGGCTGCGAAGGTCGTTCAGGGCGCCCGGCTTGTTGGAGACCACGGCGTACGGCAGCGGCCGGCCGAGCACGCTGGTCCCCATCGTGCCGGTGACGACCCGGTCGGACGCCCGGTCCACCGCGCTCAGGTAGTCGCTGATCTCGCCGTTGGTGACCACCCGCTGCTGGCCGAGGCCGAGCGGAAAGCCGAGGAACGTCTCCGGGCTCGGCACGGTGCTCAGGTGGGCGGCGGGGTCGGTGCTGCACGCGGCGTCGGCCGGGGTCCCGCCCAGAAGCGGGGTGAGGCCGGCCGTCAGCGCGACCGCCATGACGGCCGCCAGGCGTTTCGGAATTCGCATCGCATCCTCGTTTCCGTCCCGAGAAATCTGCGATGGTCAATCTATCGGCTTGGTCGGCGGAGCGGACCGGAAAGCACTTCACGGGGCCGCCCGGGCCTGCTTTCAGCGTGTGTTCAGGCGCCGTACGCGAGGATGGACTTTCCCGACCATCCGGAGGCAGGCACATGCGCGTTCTCGTCGTCGACGACGAGAAAAGGCTGACCAGGTCGTTGCGGGCCGGCCTGACGGCGGAGGGCTTCGCGGTCGACGTGGCCCACGACGGGGTCGACGGGCTGTGGCTGGCCCGGGAGAACACCTACGACGTGATCGTGCTCGACCTGATGCTCCCGGGCATCAACGGTTACCGGATCTGCGCGACGCTGCGCGCGGAGAAGGACTGGACGCCGATCCTCATGCTCACCGCCAAGGACGGCGAGTGGGACCAGGTGGAAGGCCTCGATACCGGGGCCGACGACTACCTCACCAAGCCGTACTCGTTCCCGGTGCTCGTCGCCCGCCTGCGCGCGATCGCCCGGCGCGGGGCCCGTGAGCGCCCGACCCAGCTCGAGGTGGGTGACCTGCGGGTGGATCCGGCGACCCGGCGGGTCTGGCGCGGCGGCACCGAGATCGAGCTGACCGCGCGGGAGTTCTCGCTGCTCGACTTCCTGGCCCGGCACCGCGACGAGGTGGTCTCGAAACGGCAGATCCTCGACGGGGTGTGGGACGCCGACTTCGAGGGCGACCCCAACATCGTCGAGGTCTACGTCCGGCACCTCCGTAACAAGATCGGCCGGGAGGCGATCCAGACGCTGCGGGGCGCCGGCTACCGGCTGGGTGGCCACGGTGGCTGAGGCCCGCACACGCACCAGCGTCCGCACACGCACCACCGCCGCGGCCGTGCTGATCGTCGCGCTGGCGCTGGTCGCCGGGGCGGTCACGCTCGTGGCCCTGATGCGCGACTCGTTGCGCGACGGGCTGGCGAACACCGCCGAGCAGCGGGCCGCCGCGCTGGCCGGCCAGATCGAGACGACCGGACTGCCGGCCGCGGGCGTGGCGGACGACGATGACGACCCGGAACTCGTCTGGCAGGTCCTGGACGAGCGCGGCGCGGCCGTTCGCTCCTCAACGCCGCTGAGCGAGCCGCTGCCCACCGAGGACGCGGACACGGTCCGGCTGCCGGGCGCCGGCCATCCGTACGCCGTGGTGACCGAGGAGGCCGGGACCTACACCGTGGCGGTCGCGGTCTCTCTCGAGGAGGTCGACGACTCGGCGGCGGCCCTGGTGACGCCGCTGCTGGTCGGCCTGCCGCTGATGCTGCTGCTGGTCGGCGGCGTGACCTGGGTGGTGACCGGCCGGGCGTTGGCGCCGGTGGAGCACATCCGGCGGGAGGTCGAGGAGATCACCGGCGATCGGCTGGACCGGCGGGTTCCCGAGCCGCCGTCCCGCGACGAGATCAACCGGCTCGCGCGCACGATGAACCGGATGCTGGCCCGTCTGGAGGAGTCCCGCGCGAGCCGGCAACAGTTCGTCGCCGACGCGTCGCACGAACTGCGCTCGCCGCTGGCCAGCATCCGCCAGGCGGCCGAGGTGACCCGGGACCACCCGGGGGCGCTGCCCGAGGGCGAGCTGGCCGAGGCGGTGCTGGAGGAGGCCGCGCGCATGCAGCGGCTCGTCGAGCAACTGCTGTTGCTCACCCGGGCCGACGGTGGGGCGCTGGCGCGGCAGGAGGTGGACCTCGACGACCTGGCTCTGGCCGAGGCGCGCCGCGCCGCCCGCCCCGGCCTGCAGGTCGACACGTCGGGGGTCGGTGCCGGGCGGGTGCGGGGCGAGCCGACCACGCTCGCCCAGGTCGTGCGCAATCTGGTCGACAACGCCGCCCGGCACGCCGCCGGCCGGGTGGCCGTGTCGGTGCGCGAGGCCGGCGGCGGCGTGGAACTGGTCGTCGAGGACGACGGCGCCGGCATCCCGGCCGAGCAGCGGGAGCGGGTCTTCGAGCGGTTCGTGCGGCTGGACGAGGCGCGGGCCCGGGACGCCGGCGGCAGTGGCCTCGGCCTGGCCATCGTCCGGCAGATCGTCACCGCGCACGAGGGCACGGTCACGGTGTCCACCTCGTCGCTCGGCGGCGCACGGTTCGCCGTACACCTGCCGGTCTGAAGGTTTTTTCAGGAGCATTCAGGCTGGCTTCAGCGGGGCGGGCGCAGGGTGTGGTCATTCCGATTCCGTACGAGGAAGGCATCACCTGATGAGGAAGCTCCGCACCAAGCGCGTCATCATTCCCACCGTCGCCGTCGTCGCCGCCCTCGGTGTCGGCAGCGTGGCCTGGGCCACCACGGCCAGCGCCGACGCCGACACCGCCGACCGCGCACTGCCCGCCGCCGAGCGTGCCTCGGCCGAGCAGGCGGCACTGGGCGCGGTCAGCGGCGGAACCGTCATCGACGTGGAGGCGGGCGACGACGGCGACGCGGCCTACGAGGTCGAGGTGCGCGCCGCCGACAACACCGAGTGGGACGTCGACCTGGACGCCGGTTTCCAGGTGCTGCGCAAGACCGCCGACAACTAGGGAGTCAGCCGGGTGCGGAGGTCGGCCTTGAGGATCTTGCCGACCTTCGACCTGGGCAGGTCCTCCCAGATCTCGATCTGTTTCGGGGACTTCACGCTGCCGATCCGCTCCTTCACGAAGGCGGCGATCTCCGCCTTGTCGACCGTCGCGCCGTCGCGCAGCTGGAGGATCGCGGTCACCCGTTCGCCCCACTTGTCGTCGGGCAGGCCGATCACCGCGCAGTCCTGGACCGCCGGGTGCTGCATGAGGACCTGTTCGACCTCGGTCGAGTACACGTTGAAACCTCCAGTGATCACCATGTCCTTGGCCCGGTCCACGATGAACAGGTAGTTGTCGTCGTCGAGGTAGCCGATGTCGCCGGTGTGGTGCCAGCCGTGCGCCGAGGCGGCCGCGGTCGCCGCCGGGTCGCGGTGGTAGCCACGCATCACCAGCGAGCCGCGGGCCACGATCTCTCCGGTCGCGCCGCGCGGGAGCAACTCGCCGTCCGGCCCCATGATGGCCACCGTGACCAGGGGCGACGGGCGCCCGGCCGAGGACAGCCGGGCGACGGCGACACTGCCGTCGGGCAGGTAGTGGTCGGCCGGCGCCATCGTGGAGATCATCATCGGCGCCTCGGTCTGGCCGAACAGTTGCGCCATCGGCCCGATCCGGCCCAGGGCCTCTTCCAGCCGGGCCGCCGACATCGGCGCCGCGCCGTACCAGAAGCAGGCCAACGACGACAGGTCGGCGGCGTCCAGCGAGGGGTGCGCGAGCACCATGTAGATCAGCGTCGGCGGCAGGAAGGTGTGCGTCACCCGGTGCCGCTCGATCAGCGTGATGAATTCGGCCACGTCCGGCTTGCGCATGATGACGATCTCGCCGCCCCGGGCCAGCACCGGGAAGCACAGCACCCCGGCGGCGTGGGTGAGCGGGGCGAGCGCCAGGTAGACCGGCGGGTCCGATGCCGGCCACGGATAGCTCATCAGCGTGATCGCTGTCATGACGAGAAGGTTGGCCCCGGTCAGCTCGACGCCCTTGGGCCGCCCGGTGGTCCCGCCGGTGCCGACGATCATGGCGAGGTCATCGTCCGCCGGCAGATCAACGGTCGCGGAGGAGGCGGACAGGAACTCGTCCCAGTCCGTGTCGAGGCAGACGAGCGTGGTCAGGCCATCGCTGATCTTCTCGACCAGGGGCGCGAACGCTTCCTGGTAGATCAGCGTGGTGCAGCCGAACAGGGTCAGCAACTCCCGGTTCTCGTACGCCTCGTTCCTGGGGTTGATCGGGCACCACACCGCGCCGGCCCGGCTGATGCCGAAGACGCAGGTGAAGGCGGTGGGATCGTTCCCGGAGAGGACCGCCACCCGATCTCCGGGAACGACCCCCCGGGCGGCCAGCGCCGCCGCGATGCGGAAGCTGAGCTCCCGCACCTGGCCGTACGTCCGGCTGGTGCCGTCCGTGGTGAGGCAGGGCGCGTCCGGGTCGAGGGACGCGCCCTTGTCGAGGTAGTCGACGAGCCGCATGACTCAGCGCTCCACCGTGACCGTCGGCTCGCGGACCAGGCCGAAGCTGGTCAGCACGCCGAGCAGTTCGCGGTGCCCGAAGGCCTGGCAGCCGGAGGCGAAACCGACCCGGCGCGGCGGGCGCTGCAGCAGGTGGTAGGCGGCGTACGCCTGCATCAGGCCGGTCTGCTTGTAGTTCGAGTTGCCGTAGATCACGCAGTGCGCCCGGCCGAGCGGCCCGGAGGCGTGCACCGAGTCGACCGACTTGTTCAGGCGCGGGTTCTCCCGGGGCGGCATCTGGTTCATGACCTGCGCGGCGGTCGCGGTCAGGGCCGCGTACCGATCGGCGGGGTTCATGTCCTTGGTCGCTTCCAGCGCGCCCGCGACGATCTGCGGAACCCCGTTCATCAGGGCGTTGTTGAAGACGCCGCCGAGCACCTTGACGTTGGCGACCCGCGGGTCGGAGCGGTACCACACCGGGTGCGACGTGCCGCCCCACGGCAGGGCCAGGGCCAGCTCGTGCTGCCCGGGCAGCACCAGCTGATAGAGGCCGGCGGACGGGTCCCACTCCTCGTAGCGGTTCTGCTCCAGCCGGAAGGCGCCCGAGGTGGCCGCGTTGACCAGGATCGTCAGCGTGGACGCGATGGTCGGGCTGCCGCCCCAGAACACCGCGATGTCAAGGGTGTCCAGTCCGGGCTTCTCCAGGCACAGCTCGGCGGCGATCTCGCCGGTCGTGTACATCTGCGCGATGCCGGGCGCGAGCAGCAGGCCGGCCGCGGCGAAGTCGGAGCCGTACTTCTCGTCGCAGGTGATCATCCAGTCCTGCTCGCCGGTGGTGTCCAGGTAGTGCGTGCCGGCGGCCAGGCACGCCTCGGCGACCTCCGGCCCGTACACGCTGAACGGCCCGACCGTGTTGCACACCACCGCGGCTCCGGAGAACAGCTCGGTGAGTTCCTTGGTGTCGTGCGCGACCTCGACGATCTCGTAGTCGGCGGTCTCGATGCCGGCCACGTTCTGCCGCATCGAGGCGTCCAGCTTGTCGGCACTGCGCCCGGCCGCGATGAACGGCACGTTGTACTCGCGCAGGTATTCGCAGATCAGCCGGCCGGTGTAACCGGAGGCGCCGTAGACGACGACGGGCTTGGTGGCCATGTCACATCCCCATTCCGCCGTCGACCGGCAGGCCCGCGCCGTTGATGAAGCGGGCCGCGTCGGAGGCCAGGAACACCACCGCATCGGCCATGTCACCGACCTCGCCCAGCCGGCCGGACGGTGTCAGCTCGACGACGGCGCCGACCGCCTCCTCGGGCGAGCCGAACAGTCCGAGCCGGGCCACATCGTTGGCCAGTCCCGCGCCCATCGCGGTAGGAACAAGACCGGGATAAATGCAATTGACGCGTACGCCGTAGCCGAGCTTGCCGGATTCCATGGCCGCGACCCGGGTGAGCCGGTCGACGCCGGACTTGGTGGCCGAGTAGACCGAGATGCCGGGGAACGCAATCGTCGCGGCGACCGAGGCCACGTTGATCACCACACCACCGCTTCCACCAGCACCGCCCGGCCGCATGGTCCGGAACGCGTGCTTGATGCCCAGTGCCGTGCCGAGCAGGTTGACCTCGAGCTGCTTGCGGACCGCGGCCGGGTCGAGGTCGACGATCAGGCTGGTGATCTCGATGCCGGCGTTGTTCACCACGATGTCGAGCCCGCCGAGGATCTCGACCGCCTGGGCGACGGCCGCTTCCCAGCCGGCGTCGTCGGTGACGTCGAGGTGCACGAAGCCGCCGCCCGCGCCCAGCGACTCGGCGACCTTCGGGCCGAGGTCGTCCTGCAGGTCGGCGATGACGACGGAGGCGCCGGCCGCGGCGAGTGCGAGGGCCATGCCTTCGCCCAGGCCCTGTGCGCCGCCGGTGACGAGGGCGCGGCGGCCGGTGAGATCGATCTGTGCCATGGAAGCTCCCGGGGAGTGCTGAGGACGAGACCCACATCACATGCCCGTTCTTGACACTTGTCAAGAGATGTCTGGACGCTTGTCAAGCTCGTAGGATGGGCCCGTGCCCTCCACCCGACCGATCGACAAATTCGATCGCCGCCGCGACGAGCTGGCCGAGTCCGCGCTGGCCACGCTCGGTGCGATGGGTTATGCCCGGGCGAGCCTGCGGGAGATCGCCGGCAACTCGCCGTTCAGCCACGGCGTTGTGCACTACTACTTCGACGACAAACTCGAGCTGGTCATCTACAGCGTTCGCTACTACAAGGCGCGCTGTGTGACCCGTTACGACGCGGTCGTGCGCGACTCGACCTTGGCGGAGGAGCTGGTCGAGGCGTTCGCGGCGAAACTGGCGCAGACCATCCGCGAGGAGGCGCCGATGCACCGCCTCTGGTATGACCTTCGCACGCAGAGCATGTTCGAGGCGCCGCTGCGCGAGGCCATCACCGAGATCGACGGGGCACTCGAGGCGATGATCTGGCGGGTCGTCGAGCGATATGCGGCACTCACCGGCCGCCCGCCCTCGGTGGCCTCGCCAACGGCGTACGCCATGCTCGATGGTCTTTTCCAGCAGGCACTGCTGGCCTTCACCGCGGGCGGCGAACCGGTCCTCGACGGCCTCGCCACCGAGGTCCGCGCCGTCCTGCCGCTGCTGGTGCGCTGACCTCGGTCGCAGCCGGTAGGGTGCTGCGGGTGACGCGTCCACTATGGCCGGCCGATCCGCGGCGGCTCGGCGACTACGAGCTGCTCGGCCGGCTCGGCGAGGGCGGCATGGGCGCTGTCTACCTCGGCCGGGCGCCCGGCGGCGGGCTCGTCGCGGTGAAGGTCATCCGCCCGGAGTACGCGTGGGACACCGAGTTTCGCGGCCGGTTCCGCAGCGAGGTCAACCGGGCCCGCGAGGTGCCCGGCTTCTGCACCGCCGCGGTGCTCGACGCCGACCCCGACCACGCCACGCCCTACCTCGTCGTCGAGTACGTCGACGGGCCCAGCCTGCGCGAGGTGATCAAGGAGCAGGGCCCGCTCTCCGGCGGCACTCTGCACAGCGTCGCGGTCGGCGTGGCCACCGCGCTGGCCGCCATCCACGGCGCCGGGGTGATCCACCGCGATCTCAAGCCGGAGAACGTGCTCTTCTCGCTCGGCACTCCCAAGGTGATCGACTTCGGCATCGCCCGGGCGCTGGAGGTGACCAGCCGGCACACCCGCACCGACCAGATGGTGGGCACGGTCTCCTACATGGCCCCGGAGCGGTTCGAGTCCGATCAGGACGCCGGGCCGCCCGCCGACGTGTTCGCCTGGGGCGTGGTGGTGGCGTACGCGGCGACCGGGCGCACCCCGTTCCGGGCCGACTCGCCCGCCGCGACCGCGGCCCGGATCCTCACCCAGCCACCCAACCTGACCGGCCTGGACGGGCCGTTGCGCGAGCTGGTCGGCCGGGCCCTGGCCAAGAAGCCGGAGGACCGGCCGACCGCGAACGAGCTGCTCGACCTGCTGCTGGCCACCGATTCCCGGCAGGCCCTGGCGGAACGGCCCGAGCTGCGCCGGGCCGCCGAGGCGGCCGCGCACACCGGCCGGTTGCGACCCGATCCGGTACGCACCGACGCCGTTCCGCGACGCCGCCGGACCGCCCGGATCCTGGCCGTCGCCGGCGCGGCGGTGGTGCTGGCCGGTGCCGGCCTGTTCGCCACCGAGCCCGGCCGCGGCCTGCTGGCCGGCCCGCGGGCCCAGCCGACGTTCGAGGAAACCTCCGCGGCGCCGCCGGCCGGCAAGACCCAGCCGCGGGTCCAGGGCGCGTCGGTGATCGACCCGCTGAGCCGGCCGGGCCAGTGGAAACAGACTCGGCCCACCGAGGACTCGGCCGGTTGGTGCCTCTTCGGCGGCGGTCGCCTGCTGGCGACCACCCATGAGTCGAACGTCTACACCTGCGCCGGGCCGACCGACACGTTCGCCGGTGATCAGCGGATCGCGGTCGACGTCACCGTGGCCACCCCGAACGCGTGTGCGGTGATCTGGTTCCGGGTCGTCGACCGGAGCGGCTACCGCGCCTCGTTCTGCACGAAGCAGGTGCGGATCGGGATGGACAACGACGGCGAGGTCACCGGCGAGCAGGCGACCCCCTCGACGGCGTTCCGGCTGGGGCAGACCCACCGGGTCGCGATCGCCGTGATCAACGAGGCCGCCGAGGTGTCGGTCGACGGCGCGGCCGTGCTGACCGCGGAGCTCACCGACCCGCTGCTGGTCGGCGGGCGGGTGCAGCTCGGCGCGCTCAACGACGAGAACAGCGGGGACGCCGGCGCCGCGTTCGCGAACGCCGAACTCCGGTCGCCGACGGTGAGCCCGCAACCGGTGCAGTTCGCCGACCTCAACGGCAAGGGCGAGGTCTCGTCGGTGGTCAAGCTCTACTCGTACGACCCGGTCGCGCACGCCGCGGTGGTCGAGCCGGTGCTGTACCTGTCCGGCCCGGACTACTGCACGCTGCTGAAGATCGAGCCGACCGATGCCCGGTGTGAGCAGGAGACCACGATCGTCGAGAGCCACCTGAAGGTCACCCTCCCGGTGGTGAAACAGCCGGCCCTCACCACCTGGGACGACCCCGGTAGTGAGGGCGACTGCATCGGCACGATGACCAGCGGCGGGATCTGCCCGATCAAGCTGGCCGCGTTCGCGAAGTGGCTGAAGGCCGAGCCTCAGGGCCTGGCCGCGGTCACCACCGACGCGGGCGTCGCCACCCGGCTGGCCGAGATGTACATGCCCTGATCAGCGGACCGACAGTGCGGCGCGGGCGAACTCGGCCGGCTGCTCCAGATGGCCGAAGTGGCCGCTGGAGGCCAGCTCGACCAGCCGCGAGCCGGGGATGCCGGCGTGCAGCATGGCCGCCCACCGCGGCCTGCAGATGAAGTCGTGGACACCGGCGATCACGACGACCGGCACGGCGATCTCGCCCAGCCGGGGGCGTACGTCGAACGGCTCCGCGTCCTGCGGAACCACCCACGCGCGGATCCCGGCGACGAACGCGGCGAACTCGGAGCGCCGGCCCGGGAAGTCGGCGAAGTAGATCGGGACCGCCTCGCGCAGCGCCGCGGTCATCGTCTCGTCGTCGGCCGCGGTCACGGCACGCTGGAACGCGGCCGGGACCTCGGGGGCGACGGCGGCGTACGCGGCGACCCCGGCCATCGCCGACGCCCAGAACTCCGGGCCGGTCACCGGCGACGTGTCGTACAGGATCAGGCCGGCGATCCGGTCCGGGTGATCGAGGGCATAGCGCTGCACGACGAAGCCGCCGTGCGAGTGGCCCAGCAGATACACCCGCGGCGCCTGGAGCTGATCGACCACGGCGGCCAGGAAACGCACGTACGTCGTAAGGCCGTACCCGTCGAGCCGCCCGGACCCGCCGGTGCCGACCGGCTCCAGGTAGACCATGGTGAAGTGCTCCTCGAGCCGAGGCATCCGCAGGTACGCCCAGTCGATGCCGGGCCCGCCGGAGTGCGCCACGCAGAGCGGTCCCCGGCCGGCGACGTGGTAGACCTGCCGGACGCCGTCCACCGTGAGTTCGTGGGTGTTCAAGAAAATCTCCGATCCGGATGAGTGCTGACCGGACCGGATGCGCTCAGGGGCGGAAAAGTTCGCTCACCCGGCGACCGGATGGAAGAGGGTCACCGTCCGCGCCCGCCCGCCGGACAGAGCGTGCAGCCAGACGGCGCCGGGCGGGCAGTGCTCCGGATCCGACGACGGGCTGAGCAACTCGGTCTCCCAGATGAGCAGATCGTCGGCGGCCACCACCGAGATGAGCCGCTGCCGGACCCCGGCCTCCAGATCACACTCCATTCCCCGTACGGCGAAGTCGGTCCCGCCCCGGCGCGCGGCCACCGGCGCGACCAGCTCGGCGTCGGGCCACCAGAGGTCGTCGACGACGTACCGGAAATCGCCGCGCATCGCCGCCGCCATCGCGTCCGCTGCCTCCCGCTCGCGCGCCCCGATCTGCTGGGCGCTGTCCGGATGGGCCAGGTCGGCGGTGTTCCGCAGCGATGCCAGCAGGCTGCGGCGGGCGTGGCTCAGCCGGCTGCGCACGGTGCCGACCGGCACCCCGCAGACGGTCGCGATCTGCTCGTACGATCGGACCCCGCTGAAGTGGCGCAGCACCGTGACCAGCCGATCGGTCTCGGACAGCGCGCCGATGGCGTGCCACACCCAGTCCCGCAGCGCCGCCCGCTCGAGGAACTCCTCGGGGCCGCCGGCGGGCGGCAGGAACCACTCGGCGTCGGCGACCGGCTGCGGCCGCCGGGCCCGCAGCAGCATGCGGCAGTTGTTGCGCACCACCGAGCGCAACCACGCCCCGGCCGCGACCGGATCCCGGACCGCCCCGATCGAGCCGATCGCGGTGACCATCGCGTCCTGAACGGCGTCCTCGGCGTCCGGCCCGTAACCCAGCAGGCTCAGCGCGACCGCCCGCATGCCGGCCTCGTGCCGCCGCACCAGCACCCCCAGCGCCCCGGCATCACCGTCCCGCGCCAACCGCACCAGCTCGGCATCCTCCACCCGGCGATGGTAGCCACGGCTCCCGGGGACGCCGGCAGATATGCACGAACGCCGGCGGCAGGTTGGCCCACACCGTGCGCCCGGTGACCACCTCCTCGAAGTGATCGCCGAGCGCCCGCCGCAGCCGCCGGGCGCCCGGCGCCGCGCGGAAGAGCGTGTAGCCGAACGCGGTGAAGGCACCCGCCGGGGCGAGCGCGCCGGCCACCGCACTCAGCAGCTCGTCCTGCCGGGCCGCGGTGAACGCCGCCCACGGCAGCCCGCTCACGATCACGTCGGCCCGGTCGAGGCCCCGCCCGGCCAGCACCTCGCGAAGCCGGAACGCGTCCGCCACCGCGACGTCGACCTGCGGGAACCGGGCGGCCAGCACCCCCGCGAACCGTTCGTTGATCTCGATCGCCAGATGGTGACCGCGGCCGGCGAGCCGGCGCTGGACGGCCGCCGTGAACGCCCCGGTGCCGGCCCCGAGCTCGACGATCACCGGGTCGCCCCGGTGCGGCACCGGCGCGGTGACCAGGCCGGCGAGCGCCCGGCCGCTGGGCGTGACCGCGGCGACGGAGAACGGGGCACGAACGTATTCGCGCAGAAAGGCGGCCCGGCTCCAGGCGTCGGTCACGTCGTCCTCCCGGGCGGTCAGCCGCAAGATCCCGATGATATCGATCGAGATCCACCGCCCCCGATCAATAAATCGATGGGTGACAATGCTCGGCCCCGCGGATATGAGTTCGCCGCTGCCGCCATCTGGCCGAGCGCCGGGAATTAGGCTGCCGGCATGCGGATAGCGTTCGCCAGCGACGACGAGAACGAGACGACCCGGGCGGTCGTCGAGGCCTTGGCCGCCGCCGGGCACGAGATCGTCCGGCCGGGCGACGCGGGGAACTGGCCCGACCTCGGCCGGTTCGTCGGGCAGGCGGTCGTCGACGGCCGGGCCGACTACGGCGTGGTGATGTGCTGGACCGGCACCGGCACGGCGATCGCGGCCAACAAGGTGCCCGGCGTCCGGGCGGCCCTCGCCTGGGACCCGTGGATCGCGAAGGGCGCCCGGCTCTGGAACGACGCGAACGTGCTGGCGATGAGCCTCAAACGGCTCGCCCCGGACGTGGCGGTCGAGGTGCTGCAGGCCTTCCTGGACACTGCGGAGCCCGACCCGGACGAGGCGGCGAACATCGCCGCGATCGAACGACCGTAAGGACGGTCGCCTCCTCGGCGGTAGGTCATCAGGCCGTACTCCGGTCACTGGGTGAGGATCGGGTCACCGAAGGACGTACGCGTGTTGTGCTCCTTGTTGGTCTTGGCGATCCGTCCGGAGCAGGTGGCCCGCAGGCTCACCGCACCCTTGAGGTTGAGCGACACCTCCTTCGGATGGCCCACCGACACCTCGACCGGCTTGGGCACCAACTGGTGGCCGTCCTGGTCGTAGAAGAGGATGCCGACGACCACCCCGAACGTGTTCTGCGTCTCGTCGTCGATCCCGGCCGTCGTGGTGAAGTGGCCGTAGCCGGCGACGTTCCACTGCAGCCGGCTGTCGGCGTCGGTGTCGCAGTAGAAGGAGATCCCCCGCGGGTAGCGGTGCGCCGAGAAGGTCACGGCGATGGCGTCGTATCCACCGTCCAACGCGGGCTGGGTGTCGAGGTACTTGGTGGCCGGGGTGTCCAACGGGATGTCCGCGGGATCGGTCGGGTCGGCCGTGTCGCTCGGGCGGGCCGTGTCGCTCGGGTCGGCCGTGTCGGTCGGGTCGGCCGTGTCGCTGGGGGAGACGTCGGTGGTCGGCTCCGGTGTGGTCGGTTCCGGCGTGACCGGTTCCAGCGTGGGCGTGGTGGTCGCCGCGGCCGGCGGTGTCGCCGCGTCGGCGGTCACCACGCGCAGTGCGGTCAGCGCCCCGGTGGCCAGTGCGAAGAACGCGACTCCCAGGGTCAGGATCAGCCACTGACGCAACTCCATGGCGCGCATCAGCCGGCTCGGCGGGACGTTGTGCTCGAGTTCGAGGCGGCGGCCGCGCCGGTAGCCCAGCGCGATCCGGACGGCGGCGATCACCAGGACGAACGCGACCAGCGCGCACCCGGCGAGCAGGAAGACCGCCCGGCTGCGGTCACCGGCGTAGACGAAGTACAGGACCGCCCCGCCGACCAGGGCGATGAGTAAGGTGGTGAACACGAGGCCGGCGGCTCGTGTGCTGCGGTTCGAGGGAGACATGTGCCCAGCGTGGCGATCCGCTAGCCGGACTGCATCGGGCCGAGGTACGGCGGCAATCGGACGGCCGGGGTGCCCCTCCACAGCCGAGTGGCCCAGTTTGCAGACGTTTGCATAAACAAGACATTTATGCTTGTCAATAGCATGTTGCAGCAATACTAGCCTTGAAAAAAGCATCGATTAAAGCTCTCTTAAGACATTCATCGATGCTCAACCCCTTTCTGGACCGCCGTACCGGCATATGTTCCTCCCGTACGTCCCGCCTTGACCGAAAGAAGGTGGGTACCCGAGGAAAGGTCCAGAAAATGAAAAGACCACGCTTGCTCATCGGCGCCGCCGTTCTGGCCACCGCCCTCGCCGCCTCCGTGGCGACGGTGGGTCTGGCATCTGCCGCCACCGACGTGAAAGTCACCGCGTCGATCAAGGTGACCGGCACGTTCGACGGTGGCGGGAAGCGCTACATCGGCTCCGGCGACCTCGGCAGCGGTGGTCAGGCCGAGGGTCAGGACCCGCTGTTCGACCTGGCCGCCGGGGCGACCCTGAAGAACGTCATCCTGGGTGCGCCGGCCGCCGACGGCGTCCACTGCGCGGGCAGTTGCAACCTCACCAACGTCGTCTGGCAGGACGTCGGCGAGGACGCCGCGACCTTCCGCGGCAGCAACGCGACCGTCGTGATCGACGGCGGCAGTGCGGCGAGCGCGTCGGACAAGGTGTTCCAGGACAACCGCGGTTCCGGCGGGTCGGTGACCATCAAGAACTTCAAGGTCAGCAACTTCGGCAAGCTGTACCGCTCCTGCGGTAACTGCTCCACCCAGGCCGCCCGCAAGGTGACCATCCAGAACGTCACCGCGACCAGCGGCAAGGTGATTGCCGGCGTCAACACCAACTACGGCGACGTCGCGACGTTGAAGGGCAACAGCATCGGCAGCATCCCGACCTGCTGGCTGTACACCGGCAACAACACCGGCGCCGAACCGGTGAAGACCGGCTCCGGCGCGAACGGCAAGAACTGCATCGTTTCCTGACCGGTAGTCGCACGGCCCCCAGGCGTACGCCGCCCGGGGGCCGTGCTTCTCTTGATTTATGATCTTCAATGTAAAATGTCCACCACCTGCGGCCATACCGCTCGTCGCACGGCGTCTACCGTCCGGCGCAGTGGCCAGGTAAGCGCTTGCCCGGCGATTTTTCGGGGCGTCACGCTGAGGGCTCCGTCCCCCTTCAGGAGGAACCATGCGTACGGTTCGCCTACTGCTCCTCTCCGCTCTCGTGATACCCCTGTCGCTGGTGGCGCCGGGTGCCGCCGCCTCCGCCGCGATGATCGCCCCACCCGGCTGCAGCGTCCGGGCCGATCCGGAGGCGGCCACCGTCGCCGCCGCGGCGACGACCAACGTCTGGATGGCCGGCGACTCGACCATGGCCAACCCCAGCTCCACCTGTCCGGTCGGCTGGGCCACCGAGTTCGACGGCCAGTTCCACACCAACATCGTGGTGAACAACCTGGCGGTTTCCGGTCGCAGCATCCAGACGTGGCTCTACGAGGGCGGCGTGACGTCGACCAAGAACTCGGCCGGTGAGTGCGCCCTCAGCTCGACGACCCCTTCGACCAACTGGCAGAAGACGCTCAACGGCATGAAGGCCGGCGATTACCTCTTCATCCAGTTCGGCATCAACGACGGCGACACCGCCTGCCCCCGGCACGTCGGCAGCGCGCGCTACCAGCAGCTGATGACGATGATGGCGCAGACCGCACAGGCCCGGGGAGCCTTCCCGGTCCTGGTCACCCCGGTCGCGGCCATCGCCTGCTCGGGCAGCACGGCGACGCTGAACCGCGGTTTCTACCCGGAGACCTTCGCGGCCGGCTCCGCTACCGGTGCCCCCGTCATCGACCTGCGGACCCTCAGCGTCAATTACTACAACTCGCTGGGACTTTGCCCCAACAACGGCGACTACACCGCCGGGCTGGTGGGCCAGTTCTTCTGCAACGACCACACCCACTTCGAGGCGTACGGCGCCCGCCGGATCATGCGGCTGGTGACCGGCGCGCTGAGGACGCAGAACATCGCGCTGGCCGGATCACTGCTGTAGCGGACCGGCGACACCGCCGAGACGCGTACGGCCGTGGGTGAACGCCGTCAGGGCCGGTCCTTCACCGCCGGGGGCCCGTCTTTCACCGCCGGGCGCCGGTCTTTCGGCGCCGGGTCCAGGGGCGATCGGTCGCCGACGGACCAGATGTGACCGAAGGGATCGGTGAAGCCGCCTTGACGGTGCGTGCCCCAGGGCGCACGGCGATCCTCGATGTCCGGCCCGGCGGTGGCACCGGCGGCGACGGCGCGCTCGATGATGTCGTCGGGGTCGTCGGTGAACATCTCGACCCGGGCACTCGTGACGCCGGCCCGGCCGGGTTCGGTCTCGGCGGGGTTGTCCGGGTTGACCGCATGAAGGAAGAAGGGTGCGCCGGCGATCTCGAGGCCGACCACGCCACCCAGGTTCCACAGCTCGGTCGCGCCCAATGCCGCCTTGTACCAGGTGGTCGCGGCGCCGGCGTCCGGAACGACGAGCATCACCGAGATCACCGGCGGGGCGGAACGGTCCTTCGGCACCTCGGTCATGCCCACAGCATGCCGGAAATCGCGCGTGGCGTGCACCGGGCGACCCCCGGCCGCATCTGGGGATTCGCCGGCCCTTGACCGCACGGCCATCGAAGCGCTTCGATGGCCGTGCTGGCGCGCCCTCGCGAGACCCTTCGCCGGGCGCGGACCGGAGACACCGCCGGTTCCAGCGCTCGAAACCGTACGAGAGGAAGATCCATGAGTACGAAAGTAAGGAAGGCCGGGCTCGCGTTCTTTGCCGCCGCCCTGGCCTTCGCCGGAGCCGTGTACGGCGTGACCAGGCCGGCATCGGCCGACGTCACCGCCCAGCTGACCGCTCCTCAGCTGGTGGCCGACATGGGCGCCGGCTGGAATCTGGGTAACCAGCTGGAGGCCAACGCCAACGGAATCCCCAGCGAGACGGCCTGGGGCAACCCCGTCGTGACACAGGCTCTCATCGACCGGGTGAAGGCGTCGGGATTCAGGACGATCCGCATCCCGGTCTCCTACCTGGGAAACATCGGGGCCGCCCCGAACTACACGGTCAATTCCGCCTGGCTCAGCCGCATCGCCGAAGTCGTCAACTACGCCTACAGCCAGGGCCTGTACGTGCTGATCAACATGCACGGTGACGGCTACAAGTCGGTCACCGGCTCCTGGCTGATCTGCGATTCGTCCGACCAGACGACGATCAAGGACAAGTACCAGAAGGTCTGGCAGCAGGTGGCGACGAAGTTCCAGAGCTACAACGAGCACCTGATCTTCGAGTCCATGAACGAGGAGTTCGACGGCCAGTACGGCAACCCGACCTCGGCGTGCTACTCGAACATCAACGCCTACAACCAGATCTTCGTGGACACCGTCCGTAAGACCGGCGGCACCAACGCCTCGCGGTGGCTGCTCGTCCCGGGCTGGAACACCAACATCGAGTACACCGCGGGCAACTACGGCTTCGTGCTGCCCACCGACTCGAACCGGTCCAGCACGATCCCCAGCGGCGAACAGCGGATCATGATCTCCGTCCACTACTACGACCCGTGGGACTTCGCGGGCCAGGAGGACGGCACCATCACCCAGTGGGGAGCGGCCGCGACCAACCCGGCCAAGAAGTCGACCTGGGGCCAGGAAGACTACATGGACACCATGCTGAAGAAGATGTACGACACCTTCGTCACGCGCGGCTATCCGGTGTTCGTCGGTGAGTACGGCTCGATCGACAAGACGACGTACGACTCGGCCAACAACACGTACCGGGCGAACTACGCGAAGGCCCTGGTGTCCACCGCCAAGAAGTACGGCGCGGCCACCGCCTACTGGGACAACGGTTACAACGGCCAGCACGGCTTCGGCCTGTTCAACCGCAGCTCCAACACGGTGACCCAGCAGGGCATCATCAGCGCCATCATCACCGCGGCCGGCGGCACGTCCACCACCACCGCACCCACCACACCGTCGACGACCGGCCCCACCACGCCGCCGACGACCGCTCCCACCACGGCCCCGACGACCAGCCCCGGCGGCACCAGCACCTGCCGCGTCAGCAACGCGATCAGCGCATGGAGCAACGGCCTGGTCAACAACATCACCATCACCAACACGGGCACCGCCGCCATCAACGGCTGGACCCTGGCCTTCACCCTGGCCACCGGACAGACGATCACCTCCGGCTGGAGCGCCACCTACGCCCCGACGAGCGGCACGGTGACCGCGACCAACGCCGGCTACAACGGCTCCCTCCCGGCGGGAGGCTCGGCCACCATCGGTTATCAGGCCAACCACACCGGCAACGCGGCCGCCCCCACGGCCTTCAAACTGAACGGCACCACCTGCAGCTGACCCACGACGAGGGCCGGGGCCGCTCAGCGACCCCGGCCCATCGTTCGTCCCTGCCCGGTGGCCGGGATCTCCGAAGACCAACGCCAGGCCCAGCTCGCCGGAGGCTGACGTCCTACTGCTTGACCGGGTCTTCTCCGGCGGCCTTGGTCACCTGGTCGCCTTCGGAAACGGCATCCCACAGGTCCCGGCTGACCCGGACCTTGACGGTGCTGCCGTCGGTGAGCCTGAGTTCCAGGCGCCGGTACATGGACGAGCCGTCCAACAGGCCGCGCGACTTCTTGGTCACGGTGCCGTCCCAAGCTTCCTTCGTCATGGTTGATTCCCTCCTCGGCGATTCCCTTTGTCTAGCTGGTCCGGGCGGCCGCCGTAGGCAGATCACGCCGGTCGGCGGCGCTCCGCGTGCGGAGGATCGCGAGCCCGAGTGCCCCGGTCCAGAGCATGAACAGCGCGCCGATACTGGCGGTGCTTCCCCAGCCGTTTGCGGCGTAGAAGTTTGCCGGCTCCGTCCCGTAGAACAGCGAGGGAACGAACCCCACGTTCACGACGGCCAACAACACCGACCCGATGCGAGCCCACTGCGGCAGCGTGCCGGTCCGGCCGGCTCCGACCGCCAACGCGACCAGAAACGTGGCGATGAGAACGCGGGCGATCGGGCCGTGCAGCAGCACCATGCCGTTGGCCAGCGGACCATCGACGGTCGGGTCCTGGGAGCCGTCCGGGTACTGCAGTGCCACTCCCGCTTCCAGCGAGGCGGCCACCAGCGTCATCGCGGCGTACACGACACCGGCCACCGCAACGATGTCCCCGGCCAGGCCCGCGCGAGCGCCGAGCATCCGCCGCACCCCGCTGACAAAGACCAGAAAGACCGCAAAGGTCACGACCGTAATCAGGTTCCGGACGAGAACGTTGTCGGCCGGCGGCGGCCCGGCGTAGACGAAGTACAGCGGGATCATGATCAGGGACAGCGCACAGGCGAGCAGGGCGCAGGTGCCGGTGAGTTTCCGATCCGCACGAGTGAACATCTCGGTCATGACACCGACGCTAGGGACCGCCTGTCGACAACACCTCCGTCGATGGACGGGTCTTCGCGCTACGACTTCAGGAGGAGCACCACGCCCGAACCACTCCGAGGTCGCACGCCAGGACGACGGCACATTCGATTCCGCGGGACGATCCCGCGACTGCTGCTGTCAACGCTCGCCAGCTGTCTAGCGGCCGCCGGTGACCGACCACGAGTAGTCATTACTATCGCCGGCCGGGACATCGAAGTGGACCTGAAGCCGCTGATAAGGCCCTGATCGCCCAATCTCCACCACGCGAACGTCAAGGGCCGACCTCGGTTGATCTCCACCGAGCGCGCCACATCGGCGACCGTCGGCTCGTGATCTCCGAAGGCGTGAGAGCCGGCCGTAGCGGGCAAGCCGACGAAAGGCGCGACCGCCCCGCCCGGCGCAACCACCGCACCGTGGGGTGTCCGGGGGTCGCCCCCGGAGAGGATATGGTGGGGCGGACGGGACTCGAACCCGTGACCGATCGATTATGAGTCGACTGCTCTAACCCGCTGAGCTACCGCCCCTTACCGGCGGCGATCCTAACCCGGCACATATCTCGCAGGCCACCGATCTACGCCGGTACCCGCGCCCCCAGCCAAGCCAGCACCGCCCCCGCGGTTCGCCAGCCCCCCGCCAAGGCCCCCTGTATCGATGGGCTGTCGCGGTGGTCGCCGGCTACGAACAGGCCGTCGCCGAGGGATACCGGCTTGCGCAGGTTGGCTTGCGGGCCCCGGGCGGACGGCAGTGCGTGGGGGATGCTGACCACGTCCAGGAGTTCCCAGGGCTCGGCCGATACCCCGTACATCCGGGATAGTTCCACCCGTATCACCGTCTCGGAGGCCGCGGACGGTGCCGACACGCCGACCACCGACGCGGCGATCAGGGACTTGCCGCTGGGGGCGTACTCGGGGGCCGCGTTGCTCACCACCACCGTGTTGGCGATGATCTCGCGGCGGTCGCCGTCCAGGAGCAGGGTGGGCTCGTCCAGCGGGGCGCGGTCGGCGCCGAAGTAGAACGTCGTGAGGCCGTGCATGTCCGGCGCGGGCAACTGGGGCAGGAGTTCCGAGGCGGTGCCGGGGTCGGTGGCGACCACCACGGCCTTGCAGTGGATCTCGCCGGCTTCGGTGACGACGATGCCGGGGCCCAGTGACAGGGTCCGCGCGCCGATCAGCAGCTGGGGGTAGGGGAGCGGGCCGGCGATCGCGGCGGGTAACGCGGCCATGCCGGCCGCGGGGACGCCGATGCGACCGCGGGTGAACGATCGCAGCACCATCGAGAAGACGTGGCTCGACGTCTCCAGCGACCGGTCGGCGAAGACCCCGGACAGGAACGGCCGCAGGACCTCCTCGATCATCCGGTGCGACAGCCCGGCCCGGCGCAGCATCTCCTGGGTGGTGGTCTCGCGAGCTTCGAGCAGTTTCGCCGGTGGCGCGGTGGCGCAGCGGGTGGCGAGGGCCGCGAACCTCAGCCGGTCGCTCAGCGTGCCGACCCCGGAGGTGAGGGAGGCGGCCGCGGCCAGCGGCTCGGTCAACGGGTTGACCAGGCGGTGCAGGTCGGCGCCGCGCCGGACGAGGACCCCGGAGGTGAAGAAACGCAGGTCCAGCGCATCGATGTCGATCAGCGCGGGGATCCGCGGATAGGCGGTGTTGAGCACCTGGAAGCCCCGGTCGAGATGCCAGCCGTCGACGATGTCGGTGGTGACGCGCCCGCCGATCCGGTCGGACCCCTCAACGAGCAGCCACTCGACTCCGGCCCGGTCGAGCCGCCGGGCGGCGGCGAGGCCGGCGAGTCCGCCGCCGACGATGACGACGTCCACCTCCACGGGTTGCGACACGGGCACCTCACAAGGGGACGAAACAGGCAAGCCTCAGACTAACGGCGCCGAACCGGCAAGGCAGGCGATTCGGTCACCCTCAAGATGACGTACGCACCACGCCGTCCCATCCCAAAAATGACCGCCCCCACCTACAAGCAACCACCAAGCAAGCCCAGTGCGAAGCGCACCCGACCGCCGCATCGCGGCCCGCAGTGAATCGCAGTGAACGAGTGCGGAGCGCAAGTGGGTCTTTCAACGCGACCACAACATCGCGGGCCGCAGTGAACGAGTGCGGAGCGCAGGTGGGCACTTTCCACCGCGACCACAACATCGCGGGGCGTCCGGGGGCTCGGCCCCCGGAGCAGATATCGAGAAGTCCCCTCGGCCCGCGCTATCAGCGGGCAGAAGGGACTCAGGACTTCTCGCTCCCCGAATAGGACTCGAACCTATAACCTGCCGGTTAACAGCCGGCTGCTCTGCCAATTGAGCTATCGGGGATCGTGCAGCACCGGTGGTGTCCTCGGTGCCGGGGAACAGAGTACATGACCGGGCGGCCGGTGCGCGAAGGGGTTACCCGGGCACGCCGAGACTGGGTGAAACCCATGGTGCATGAGTACAGAACGGGCAGGATGGGTATGGACCCTGCAGAGACGCACAAGCGTCACGTTCGGAAGGAGCCGCCAACATGCGCGGAAAGATGTTGTTCCTCACCGGCCTAGCGGCGGGCTTCGTCCTCGGCAGCCGGGCAGGCCGGGAGAAGTACGAGGAGATCCGGGAAAACGCCAAGAAGCTGTGGGAGAGTCCGTCGGTCCAGGAGGCCGCCGGTGTCGCCCAGGCGCAGGCCAACAAGCTCTACACCGAGGGCAAGGACAAGCTCCAGTCCTCGAAGCTCGGCGAGAAGGTCGGCGAGAAGCTTCACTCGACCACCGGCGATTCGCTGGCCGGCTCGAACAGCAAGTCGCCTGGAACGCTCTGAGACAAGCGCTCCCCCGACGGCCGCTCCGCAAGGGGCGGCCGTCGTCTCATTCCCGCCCGTGTGCGGCCCGGAATGCCTCGTGCACGTGCCGGGGCAGCCGCCCGCGTGGTCCCACTATGTGCCCGTGGGCGTTCGCCCAGGCTCGGACGGTCGCCGCCGGCACCGCCGTGCGGGCCGGTCCGGCCGGCTGCACGTGGGCGGCCAGTTGCTCGAACACTTTGGGCGTGACGATCCGGATGCCGGCCCGCTGAGCCGCCAGCCCTTTCGTCGAGCGGGGCCGGGAGTGCCCGCTGACCAGCACCGCGGTGCGCGCGGCCACGCTGTTGACGACCCGCAGCCCAGCCAGTTCGGCGGCCAGTTCGAGGCGGGACCGCCGGTAGGGCTCGCCGCCGGTGAACGCCACGGCTTGCCCGGCGCGCAGCGGTTCCCCGTACGCCCAATCGTGCGGAAGCGGCCGGAAGCCGCCGCCGAAAGTCGTGCTGAGGTCCCCGCCCGCCTCGGCCAGAATGGCCTTTACCCCGCCGGTCGGAACGCCGAGCGCCTCGGCCGCGGCAACCAATGCCTGCTGTACGGGACCGGTCGTCGCGCCGGCCACGACGGCCGCCCGGGCCAGGGCCGGCACGAACCCGCGGTGCAGTTCCGCGAGGTCGTCCCGGCTGAGCCCGACCGCCCGGCCGTGTTCGGCGAGCCCTTCGACCGTGTGTTCGCCGAGTGCGCCGTCCTCGGTGACCTGCGCGACGAGTTCGAGGTAGCTGCCCGCGGTCACCGGCAGGTCGCTGGACAGGGTGTCGCCGAGCGGCAGGTCGTCGAGCAGCGCCGCCAGCACCCCACGAGCGGCGGGTTCGGTCGCGATCACCCGGCGCCGCGGTTTCACCCGGCTGCTCGGGATGTCCGGCCAGCGGACCGCCGCGGCGAGCGCCGGTAGTTGCCGGTGGACCGGCCCGGCCAGGAAGGAGCGCAGCAGGCCGGCGGCGGCGCGCGCTTCGGCCAGCGGCCCGGCTCCGACCGCCGGGTAACAGTCGCGGAGCCGCCGCCGGGCGAGCCCGGGCAGGTGGATCCGGCTCGCGTCGCAGGTGCAGAGGATCGGGACGGCGGGCATCTCCACCTGCGCCCGCCGGAATTCCGCGGCCAGGAACCGTTGCCCGATGGCCGCCTGATGCCCGGCGATCACCCGCCCGGCCAGCAGCCGGGACAGCTCTCCGGCCAGGTCGGGGAACCGGGGTGCGTCGGCCGAGAGGTCGGGGTCGAGCACGGTCGTCCACTCGCTGCCCGGTCGCCCGCGGGGGTCGGTGGTAACGACCGCGATCTCGATGATCCGATCGCTATCCACGGACAGCCCCGTGGTCCGGACGCTCACCACCGCGAACCCGACTTCCACCACCCAGCCCTCTCCCCAGCGAGAACGCCGATGGTGGCCGAGCGGTGTGAACCGGGGCTTCCCCCGAATAGCCAGCAAAAAACGGATTTCGCCGGTCGGCGGCGGCGTTCCGGTGCTGCCGCCGACCCGGGAGATCGACTAGGTGGTGGTCCCGCTGACGGTGCCCTGCTGCTGGGTGGTCCCCGAACCGTCCTGGGTGGCACCACCCTGTTGTTGCTGGGTGGTGCCGCCCTGCTGGCTGCCGAAGCCGCCGCCGCCCATGCCGCCGCCCGGCCCGCCGTTCCCGCCGCCCGGGAACTGGCCCTGCTGGGTGGTGCCGCCGCCGGAGTCGACGGCCATGCCGATGCCGAAGCCGGCACCCCCGGCGAGCGCGGCGGTGAGCGCCACCGCCGCCGCGACCTTCTTCCCGGTCCACCGGCCGGCGCTGGATTGCGCCGGGCCGGTGGTGGCCGGGACGGAGGCCCATCCCTCGGTGGGCGGCACCCATTCCGTTTCTGGTGAGTGGGCGGAAGGTGAGTGGGCGGAAGGTGAGTGGGCGGAATTGATGGCCGGCGTCACCTGGTCAGTGCTCATCGTGCGGGTCCCTTCGACGGAAGTTCGGGCTCACTCGTCGAAGGTGCGTGACCTCCCTGTCGACGGGCTGTGACCGGCGTACTTGTTTGCTTATTCGGCCCGGACGTCGTCGATCGAGACGTCCCCGCCGGTGTTCAGGAAGACCCAGACGGCCCGGATGTCGGCCGGGTCGAGGGTGACCCCGGCCGGGCAGCTGATCTCGTCGAACGAGCGGGTGACGGTGCGGCTGCCGCCCGCGCCGGTCCACGTCCACTGCCCGCCCTGGCACCAGCTGAACGCGTCGCCGACCTGCACCGCGATCTCGCCGACGCTGCCGGCCGTCTCGACCCGCATGTCGAATTTCAGGCGCGCGAAACCGGTCAGGTCGAGCGGCGCGTCGAGGGCCCGGCCGAACCAGTTGCCGTTGACCGGGGTGTGCACGAGGAGCCCCGCCGTGCCCTCGGTGTGGAAGGCGGTGGCCGGTTCGACGCTGCCGCCGCCGTCCGCGTTGGCGATGGTGAAGCCGTCGGTGCCGCCCTCGAACGAGAACAGGGTGCGTTCGGCCGGCTGCACCGGGCCGGGTTCGCCGCAGGTGAGGATCGGTGCGGCCCAGTCGGCCGGCCCGGCGCCGGTGGTCGTCAGGCGCAGCCAGGTCGCACCGGTCAGGTCGGCGGTCAGCGACTGCGGGGTCGTCGCGGTAGCGGCCACGGTGTCGTCCGCGTAGATCGTGAAGTCGGCCCCGCCGCCCACATCGGTGGTCAGCGAGCTGCACTCGCCGCCCAGGTAGTAGCGGATCGACGTGGGTGCGGTGGTGCCGATCCCGCGGGTGTAGACGTGCTCGCCGATGGTGATCAGGTTGCCGCCGATGGTCTGATCGAGCGCCATCGAGCCGGTGAAGTCGGCGGCGCGCACCGTGCTCAGATACCGGCTGCCGCCATCCGGCGGCGTCACCACGGCCGCCACCAGGATGCTTGCGCTGCTGCTCCGGTGCCGGCCGCCCCAGGTGTACGAGGTGGAGAGGGTCAACGGATACGACCCGGCCGTAACCGTCGCCGGCGCGGTGACCGTCCACGTGGTGACCAGCGATTCGTCGCTGCCCAGCGACCGGTCGCGGGCCGGGGTGCCGGCCGTGACGGTCCACCCGGCCGGCCCGGCGACGGTGACCCGCACGTCGGTGAGCGAGCCGACGCCCCGGTTGGTGACCGTGGTGGTCAGCGGGGTCCCGGCGGCGGGGGTGACGGTGGCGATGGTGCCGCCGACGGTGACCGAGGGCGCGACCGGCCCGGTGTCCCTGATCGGCCGGACCTTGTAGACGACGGTCCCGTGCGCGGGAACGGCTGCCTCGATCCGCGAGCGCGCCTGGGTGACCGCCCCGGTCCACACGTCGGTGAGCCGATGCGGCCGGGTCACCGGCGTCCCGATCGTGGCGAGCACGTCGGTCGAGTTGTAGAGCGCGATCGCGTGCTCCCCGTTCGCGAGCGGCTTGTCGAGCACCATCAGGCCGCCGGTGTCGGAGACCACCCGCCCGGCCACGCCGAGCTTGTCCTGGTCGATGCCGATGATCTCGCGGTTGGTGAGGATGCTGAGGGTCTCGGCCGACGCCGAGCGCAGGTCGGTGCCGATGATCAGCGGGGCGGCCATCATCGCCCACATGCTCATGTGGGTGCGGTACTCGGTGGCGGTCATCCCGCCGTTGCCGATCTCCAGCATGTCCGGGTCGTTCCAGTGCCCGGGCCCGGCGTACGGCGCGAGCGGCGCGTTGGCCGCGATGATCGACCGCAGCGACGGCCAGTTGTCGCTGATGTCGCCGGTGGTCCGCCACAGGTGCCCGACGTCGGCACCCCAGGTCCACGGCTGCGACGTCCCCCACTCGCAGATGGACAGGACGATCGGCCGGCCGGTGGCGGCGAGCGCGTCCCGCATCGCGGTGTACCGCCGGATGTAGTCTGCCTGCGACCCGTCCGACTGGTTGTAACAGTTGTCGTACTTGAGATAGTCGACGCCCCAGTCGGCGAAGGTCTGCGCGTCGAGCGTCTCCCGGCCGAGACTGCCGGGATATCCGGCGCAGGTGTTGGTGCCGGCGTCGCCGTAGATGCCGAGCTTGAGGCCCTTGCCGTGGACGTAGGCGGCGGTAGCGGCGATCCCGGACGGGAACTTGACCGGGTCGGGGACGAGCCGCCCGGTCGCCGGATCGCGTTCCTTCAGCGACCAGCAGTCGTCGATGTTGAGGTACGTGTAACCGGCGTCGCGGAGTCCCTCGGTGATGAACAGGTCGGCGGTCTGCTTGATCAGTTCCTCGGTGACGTCGCAGCCGAACGCGTTCCAGTCGTTGAAGCCCATCGGCGGGGTGCGGGCGAGCCCGTCGTCGAGGGCGAGAGCGGGGGCGGCCGGTGCGACGGCGACGGCCGTCGCGACCAGCAGGGCGGTCAGAATTCGGTGCATGTGAACTCCTCGGTGGGTGGGAGTCGATTGCAACGTTTGTAATACGTCCGCACGGTACGCCAGTAGATTCACATGAATCAATGAGTAGGCTGATCATGTGGCCGACAGCAACGGCATGCGCGAGGTGGCCCGGGCGGCCGGCGTCTCGGTGTCCACCGTGGCCAACGTGCTCAGCCGCCCGTCGATCGTGGCGCCGGAGACCCGCCGCCGGGTGCAGCAGGCGATCGACCACCTCGGTTACGTGCCGAGCGGCCCGGCCCGGCAGTTGCGCGGCGTGCCCAGCCCGATCGTCGGCAGCGTCACGCTCGATCTGGCCAACCCGTTCCACGCCGAGGTCAACCGCGGCATCGAGGACTGCCTCGCCGGGGCCGGCTGCCTGGTGCTGGCCTGCAGCACCGACCTGCGCCCGGCCACCGAGAGCCGCCTGCTGCACCTGCTCCAGCAGCAGAACGTGCGCGGCATCATCATCTCGCCGGCCGGCCCCGACCCGGCCCAGCTGCTCGAGGTGAGCCGGCGCGGCACTCCGGTCGTGCTCCTCGACCACCCGAAGGGCGAGATCGACCTGTGCGCGGTCGCCGTCGACGACGGCCTCGGCGGCCGGTTGGCCGGCGAACACCTGCGGGAGCTGGGACACCGACGGATCGCCTACCTCGGGGCCACCGTCGATCCGGGCCCGGTGGCCCGGCGCCGGCAGGGCCTGCGCGAGGCGGTGGGAACAATCCTCGATGTACGGATGGACGTGCACCCACCGGCACTGGGTGAGGCCGCCGCCGCAGCTGCCGAGCGGATAGTCGCCCTGCAACCGACCGCGGTGGTCTGCCTCAACGACACCGCGGCACTGGGTCTGCTCGACGGGCTGGATGCTCTCGGCGTACGCGTGCCTGATGATCTTTCGGTCGTCGGTTACGACGATCTGCCGTTCGCGCGCCGCCTCGCGCCGCCGCTGACCACCGTGCGCCAGCCGACCTACCGGCTGGGGTTCGCGGCGGCCGAGCTCCTGCTCGACGAGGGGCGACCCGGGCACACCCATCGCGAGGTGCGGTTCGAGCCGGAACTGGTAGTGCGTTCCTCGACCGGGCCGCCCATGCATTGACGGATGGCGATGCGGTCGGTAGTTTGGCGGCACGTCTGTTACAGACGTTACAACGGTGTCTTCACGACATCCCGAGAGGGCGAGCATTCGTTGCCGCGACGGCGACGGGCTGGGGTGCGCACTTTTCCCCTTCCCCGATCCCCGTTCAGAGGCAGGTCATGAAGAAACGTCTCATCGCCCTCGGTGCCGTGCTCCTCGCCGTCGCCGCATCGATCGTCGGCCTCGGCAGTCCCGCCTTCGCGGCCACCGGGCTGCACATCTCCGGCACCAACATCGTCGAGTCCAACGGCAACGTCTTCGTGATGCGCGGCATCAACCACGCGCACACCTGGTACACCAGCCAGACCAGCTCGTTCGCCAACATCAAGGCGACCGGCGCCAACACCGTCCGGGTGGTGCTCTCGGGCGGCCGCTGGACGGCCAACTCGGCCAGTGACGTCGCCAACGTCATCGCGCTGTGCAAGGCGAACAAGCTCATCTGCGTCCTCGAGGACCACGACACCACCGGGTACGGCGAGGACGGCGCGGCCTACACCCTCGACCAGGCCGTGAACTACTGGATCGGCCTGAAGAGCGTGCTGGTCGGCCAGGAGGACTACGTCGTCATCAACATCGGCAACGAGCCGATCGGCAACACCAACCCGGGCCAGTGGACGGCCGCCACGGTCGCCGCGATCCAGAAGATGCGCAGCAACGGCTTCCAGCACCTGCTGATGGTCGACGCGCCCAACTGGGGCCAGGACTGGCAGTACACGATGCGCGACAACGGCCAGACCGTGCTGAACGCCGACACCCAGAAGAACACCATCCTGTCGATCCACATGTACGCCGTCTTCAACACCGCCGCCTCGATCGTGTCCTACCTGGACACCTTCAAGAACAACGGCTGGCCGCTGCTGATCGGCGAGTTCGGCTGGCAGTTCTCGTCCGGTGAGGTCGACGACCAGACGGTGATGTCCGAGGCGGTCAAGCGGAACCTCGGCTACATCGGCTGGTCCTGGGCCGGCAACACCGACCCGATCCTCGACATGACCAACAACTTCGACCCCGCTTCGCTCACCACGTGGGGCCAGCGGATCGTCAACGGCCCCAACGGCCTGAAGACCAACAGCAAGCAGGCCACGATCTACGGCGGCACCACGCCGACGACCCCCACCACCCCGCCGACCACCACCCCGACCACTCCGCCCACGACCCCGCCGACCACGGCCCCGACCACACCGCCGACCGGCGCGGGCTGCGCGGCCGCGTACGCGGTGACCGGCTCGTGGCAGGGTGGCTTCCAGGGCGAGGTCAAGGTGACCGCGGGCAGCGCGGCCATCAACGGCTGGACGGTGAACTGGACGTACGCGAACGGCCAGACCGTAACCCAGTCCTGGAACGCGGCCGTGACCAGCAGCGGCTCGACGGTGACCGCCAAGAACGTCAGCTACAACGGCAAGCTGTCGGCCGGCGGCTCGGCGACCTTCGGCTTCCTCGGCTCGTGGAACGGCACCAACAGCATCCCCGCGGTGACCTGCACAGCCAGCTGACCGTTATCGGTTCGCTATCGCCCTCCTGCTCGGCGCCTGCGACAACGGTGCCGAGCAGGTCGGCGGCGGCCGGCCTCGTCACCGCGAAACCGTCGGCCAGCTCGAAAGGCCGCGACCGGGCCGGTGCTGGGGCCGAACGGCTTCAAGACTCTCCAGCTCGCATGTCCGCCGAGATTACGTTGCAGTACAAGAAGCAGGACTGCTACGAATAGTCGGCTCTTCGCGAGAGCGCCTCGGACGAGCGGATGTCGGCCAGGGCGCTCTCCAGCGTCGCGGTGACCGCGTCGAAGCCGGCGCCGCCGAGCACCAGACGCCTCGGCGGCACGGGCCGGGTCATCGCGGCGAGCACGGCCTCGGCGCCGCGGGCGGGATCGCCGGGCTGCTTACCGTCCTGGTCGACCATCGCGCTGCGGACCGCGTCGAGCATCGGCCGGTACGCGGTGATCGTCTCGTCGATCTCCTCGGTGGCGAAGCCGGCGTAGGCGCTGGTCCGGAACGCGCCCGGTTCGACCGCCAGCACCCGGATGCCCAGCGGGGCCACCTCCTCGCGCAGCACCTCGGTGATCGCCTCGATCGCCGCCTTGGTGGCGCTGTAGTAACCGAATCCGGTCACCCCACGCAGTCCCGCCACCGACGACATGTTGACGATCCATCCGCTGCCCCGGGCGCGCATGCCGGGCAGCACCGCCCGCAGCACGGACAGCACGGCGAAGAAATTCAGGTCGAACATCCGGCGTACGTCTTCGTCAGCCGCGCCCTCGACCGAGCCGTACCACCCCCGGCCGGCGTTGTTGACCAGCACGTCGATGCCGCCGAAGCGCTCCTCGGCGGCCCGCACCGCCGCGCGCACCTGATCGCCGTCGGTGACGTCGAGCGGCAGGACCAGGACGCGGTCACCGTGTCGTCGCGCCCACTCGGCCAACTCGGCCGGCCGCCGCGCGGTCAGCGCCACCCGGGCGCCGGCCGCCAGCGCCGCCTCCGCATAGGCCATGCCGAACCCACCCGGCGTGCCGCCGGTGATGAACCATGTTGCTGTCATGGGACTACCTTCGGGGCTCTCCCAGGGGGAGAGTCAAGAGGGCGTGCCGGTCGGCACGGTCAAGTCGCGCATCCACTCCGGCCGGGCCGGCCTGCGCGAATACCCGGCCGGCGCCTAGCGTCCCGCGGAGTCCCGCCGCTCCTGCAGCCCGCGGATCCGGATGTCGCCCTGTTCCTCCTCGGCCCGGTCGCGGCGCGGCGTAGGCGCCGGCGGGGACGCGAACAGCTGGGCGAAGTCGTCGGCCCAGACCTGGCCGAAGAGCTTGGTGCCGGGCATCTCGGCGCGCTGGAAGCGGGCGACCGCGTCGGCCGTGGGCTTCTCGAAGACGCCGTCGGCCCAGCCGGAGTCCGGGTCGGTCACGCCGGGCACGTACCCCTTGCGGATGAGCTGGCTCTGGATCTTTCGGACCCAGACCCTCTCGTCCTGGGTGAAGCCGCCGCGGGACGCGGCCGGGCCGGTGATCAGGCCGAAGTAGTGGCCGCGCGGGAGCGGCCACCGGGTCGAGAACGTTGGAAGAGGCATGCCTTCGACTGTCGGGGCCGGGCGGCCGCGGCGACAGTCAACTGTCCTCGATCCGCGTCAATCCAGGTAGCCGTTGTTGTCGCAGGTGCGGCGCTGGACCACGCAGTCCTTGGTGCGCTTGTTCATGGCGTCGGTGTCCCACACCAGGAAGGCGTCGCCGTGCATCGACGAGGCACTGCGCCCGACCGGGTCCGAGGAGAGGTAGTAGCCCTGCTGGGTGCCCTTCACGCCGTACTGGATGTCGAAGGTCAGCGCCGGGATCCGCACCGGGTGGCCGGCCGGGCAGCCACTGTCCGACCCGTACGCGACATGGTCTTTGTGGTTGGGACTGTCCAGGTTCTTGCCGTCCCAGCAGTCCGGGAACTGCAGCATGAAGTGCAGGGTGGCGGGCTCGCCGCAGATCGGCCAGTTGCCGTTGGTGCTGCGGGCGACGCCGTCCAGGTCGCCGGGACCGTAGAAGGCGCAGTAGAACTGGCCCTGGGCGCCGCGCGGGGTCGGCACCTTCTTCTTGGCGTCCCCGGCGATCATGCGCAGGCCGGTGGGGATCGGCATGACACCCTTGGAGTTGTTCCGGATCGAGCGGTAGTAGACCCGGAAACCGGTGGTCTCGACCGGCTTCTTCGTCGCCGCGTCGTAGAGCGCCGGCACCCAGTAGGACGAGTGGTCCACCACCGGCTTGCAGGTGGTGGCGGTGTACCTGGTCAGGTCCGCGGCGGTGGTGTCCGCGTCGACCGCCTTGTTGCCGACGAACGAGTGCATGTGCGAGGCGCCCGGCAGCCCGGGGAAGACGATCGGGTCGTCCGCCCGCCGGTGACTGTAGGTGCAGTCGGCCCGGAACTCCGGCAGGTTGCCCACGCCGGCCGGCACCGGGTCGACCTTGCGGGCCTGGAACGCGGCGACCTGCTTCTGCCAGGCCGCCGGGTCGACCGGGATCCAGCCACCCTTCGCGACCGGCGCGGCCTTGCCGGTGGCGGCCGGCTTCGAGGCGGGCGGCTTCGAAACCGAAACCGAACTCGGAACCGAACCGGAAACCGAGACCGGAACGGAAGGGCTCGGCGTGACGATCTGCGCGACGTTCGCCGCCGGCCCGGCGGCCGACGACGAGCCATTCAGATGTACGGCGATCGCCGCCACGATGATCGCGACGACGGCCGCGCTGACCAGTACGGCAGCCCGCCGCCGCTTCGGTTCGGTGATCGACACGGGCAGGAGCATAGGAACCGCGCAGCACCGGTTCCTACCTGCTTAAGACGCTGCTAAGAAGGTGTGCCCGTTCGTCCGCCCTTGGCAGCGGTTCGCGTTGGTGCGATCGTCTGGGCGTGGACGACGACATCTACCTCTGGCTGGAAGAGCTGGACGATCCCGATGTCCTGCGGTGGGTGGCGGATCGCAACACCGAGACGCTGACCGCGTTCGCGGGCGAGAACTTCATCCGGACCCGGGACGCGATCCGGGAGGTGCTCGACAGCAAGGACCGCATCCCGTACCCGGACTGGATCGGGGACGGTTTCTACTACAACTTCTGGCGGGACGCCGACCATCCGCGCGGGCTGTGGCGGCGCACCGACGCCGAGCAGTTCCGGCGCGACGAGCCCGACTGGGACGTGCTGCTGGACGTCGACGCGCTGAACGCGGCCGAGGGCGAGAACTGGACGTGGGGCGGCGCCGCGGTGCTGCACCCGGGCTACGACCGGGCGCTGATCAGCCTGTCCCGGGGCGGGGCCGACGCGGTGGTGGTCCGCGAGTTCGACCTGCGGGCCCGGGGTTTCGTCACGGGCGGGTTCACGCTGCCCGAGGCGAAGAGCGACGTCGACTGGATCGACGCCGACCACATCTTCGTGGGCACCGACTTCGGGCCCGGGTCGCTGACGTCCTCGGGCTATCCGCGGATCGCCAAGCGGTGGCGGCGTGGCACGCCGCTGGCCGAGGCGGAGACGATCTTCGAGGGGCAGGCCGACGACGTCGCGGTCATTGCCGGCCACGACTCGACGCCCGGGTACGAGCGGGACATCGTGAGCCGCTACCGGGACTTCTACCACGCCGAGCACTATGTGCTGGCGCCGAGCGGGGAACTCGTCCGGATCGACGTGCCGGATGACGCCTTCTGCGACGTACACCAGGATTGGCTCGTTGTTCGTCTGCGGTCCGGATGGACCGTCGGCGGGGTCAGCTATCCGGCCGGGGCGCTGCTCGTCACGAAGTTCGGCGAGCGGGACTTCACCGTGCTGTTCCAGCCGGACGAGCACACCTCGTTCAGCTCCTACGCCTGGACCCGCAATCACCTGCTGCTCGCCACGATGACCGACGTCAAGACGCGGCTGTACCTGCTCACCCCGGACACGCCGCAGTGGCGGCGGGAGCCGCTGCCGGGCACCGCGGAGTTCGACCGAACCTGGATCGCCGACACCGATCCGGACAACGACGACTCGTACCTGATCTCCGCCGAGGGTTTCCTGCGCCCGGCGACTCTCGGCATCGCGACCGCCGGCGGCGAGGTCACCGTCCTCAAGCACGAGCCGGAGTTCTTCGATCCGGGCGGCCTGACGGTGCGCCAGTTCTTCGCCGTCTCGGCCGACGGCACGCGGGTGCCCTACTTCGTCGTGGGTGCCGGTGCCGCCGGGCCGGCGCTGCTCACCGGGTACGGCGGCTTCGAGATCTCGCTGACGCCGGACTACGACGGGGTGATCGGGCGGGGCTGGCTCGCCCGGGGCGGCACCTACGTGGTCGCGAACATCCGTGGTGGCGGCGAATACGGCCCGGACTGGCACCGGGCCGCGCAGCGGGAGAACCGGCCCCGGGCGTTCGAGGACTTCGCGGCCGTCGCCGAAGACCTGGTGGCCCGGGGGATCACCACGCCGGCCCAACTCGGGGTCGAGGGCGGCAGCAACGGTGGCCTGCTGATGGGCGTGATGCTGACCCGCTACCCGGAACTGTTCGGGGCGGTCGTCGCCACCGTGCCGCTGCTCGACATGCGCCGCTACACCGAGCTGCTGGCCGGCCGGTCGTGGATCGCCGAGTACGGGGATCCCGGCATCGAGGCTGACTGGGCCCACCTGCGGGAGTTCTCGCCGTACCAGAACGTCCGTCCCGGCCGCCCCTACCCGCCGGTCCTGCTGATCAGCTCGACCCGCGACGACCGGGTGCATCCCGGGCACGCCCGCAAGATGCTCGCCCGGTTGCGCGAGTGCGGCTACGACGCCTCCTACTACGAGAACGTCGAGGGCGGCCACGGCGCGGCCGCGGACAACGAGCAGGCCGCCACGATCGCGGCCCTCACTCTGGAATTCCTCTGGCGGAACCTGGGGTAATGGCCGGCCGGGCCGCTCGCGCGACCCGGCCGGGGAACCGGCGATCAGACGACGGGGGTCTCGCTGGGCGTCGGGTCCGTGGTGGGAGTGGGATCGGTCGGCTCGGGGGTAGCCGTGTCGGTGGGCTCGGGGGTCGCGGTGTCGGTCGGCTCCGGCGTGGCCGTGTCGGTGGGCTCCGGGGTCGCGGTGTCGGTCGGCTCCGGGTCCGGGGCGGTCGCGTTCACGAAGACCGGGCCACCCTGGGTGGTGTCGCTGACCGGTGCGTAGGCCGCCGTCCAGTACGCGGTCGACAGGCACAGCACCGAACCGGTGATCTTGTTGAACTGCTGGTTGGCGAACTTGATCGAGTTGGTCGTGTTGTCGGCGGCACCGGCGAGCGAACCGGCGACCGGCTGGTAGACGCAGGTGACCGTGCCGAGGATCGTGCTGATCACCACGGTGGCCTGGATCGGGCCGGCGCTGCCCGGGGCGACCGCCACCGCGCCGGTGGTGCCGTCCACGCTGACCGAGTAGGGCAGGTTGTTCAGCGTCACGCTGCGCACCCCGGTGGTGCCGACGATGTTGCTGGTGCAGCCGCTGAAGGTCTGCGCGTCGACGGTCTCGGTGGCCACTCCCGGCGCGGGCGGGTTCGCCGTGACGGTCGAGGAGAGGGTCGAGGCCGTGCACTTGACGCCGCTGGTGCCGTTGGTCGTCGAGTAGAAGGTGGCGGTGGTGCCACTGGCCAGCGACGCGGCGACGGTGTCGCCGACCGCGACGTTCGTGCCGCCGACCGCGCCGACCGTGAGCACGGCCCCGCTGTCGGCGAACGCGGTGGACGCGAGGAGGGTCGCGCACAGCGCGCCGCCCGCCACACTCGCCAGGTACAGGTATTTACGCATTACTGCTCCTACTCCGCTGGTTGCTTTTGTCGGTGGCCTACAAAGCGGTGCCCCTAAATTGGAAATGGCATCCAATCGGGAGAGGGAAAAGCGCGGCGGGGGAGGGCAAACCCGCAGGTGGACGCGGTCTTCCCAGGTGGACGGTAAGGCGATCGCATTGATACCGGTCAGTAACAAGTGGATTTATATGCCGCGCTCGGCCGATTCGTCAAGGCCATGAAGAAGGTCTATTTGTATACGCGAACTATGCTGGCGCGATGGATCTCGAGTTCAGCGGCGAGATGTGGTTCTGGCGGGGGCCGGCGCCGTGGCACTTCGTCACCGTGCCCGAGCGGGAGTGCGAGGCCATCGCCGACGCCGCCTCGATGGTCACCTACGGCTGGGGGATGATCCCGGTGACCGCCCGGATCGGCGGCACCGACTGGACGACGTCGCTCTGGCCCAAGGACGGCCGCTACATCGTGCCGATCAAGACCAAGGTCCGCGCGGCCGAGCAGATCGACCTGGGCGACACCGTCACCGTGCGCCTCACCCTCTGACGGCGCCGCGGGCCTGCCTACTTCCAGTACTTCGTCTCGACGTTCGGGTCGACCGGGTCGCCGCCGCCGTAGACGTACGCCCTGGCGGCGCTGTCGCCCAGCTGGGCCAGCAGGAACTGCGCCGTCCAGCGGCCGATCGTCTCGACCGCGGTGGCCTGGGCCAGGGTCTGCGCCGAGCCGTCCGGGATGGCCCCGGCCGGCTTCTGCGCGTCGATGATGCCGTAGCGGTTGGCGCCGACGCGACCTTGCGGGCGAAGGCCGAGTAGAAGCCCTTGTCACGGTCGCGCCCTGCAGCAGCAGGACGACCGGCCAGTCCTTGTGCGACGCGGACGTCACCGGCGAGCCATGTCCGAAAAGGACTAGACGGTGAGTGCCTGGCGCGCCGCCGATGTCAGAACTGTGCCATCTCCGTCGCGGCGCCGCGAAGTGTGGCAGAACTCTGACATCGCCGTTCCCCGAGTTTCCGCTGTTTTCTAGGGCTGTCGCCTCTGGACAGGGCCGGTGGCTACAGAGTTGGAACAGTTAGGAAATGTCAGAGTAATGACTCGCGGCCAGTCTGCTCTCACTAGCAGCGGCCCGTCCTGGACATCTGCATCGACACGATCCGCCGTGCCGCGACCCCGGCGTCACGCCCCCTCACCAGGAACGGAGTTCTCACATATGTTCACCACCAGCAAGCGGCTGCGTGCGCTTGTGGCAACGGGCGCCATCGGGACGACCATGGCCCTCGTGCTCGCCGGCTGTGGCGCCCGAGCCAGTGACGACACGGCCGGTGCCGGGTCATCCGCGGCAGCCAGCTGCGTCGACACCTCCGGCGACACCATCAAGCTGGGCTTCCTCAACTCCCTTACCGGCGGCATGGCGATCTCCGAGAAGACCGTCTCCAACGTGCTGCACATGGCCGCCGACGAGATCAACACCAGCGGCGGCATCCTCGGCAAGAAGATCCAGTACGTCCAGGAAGACGGTGCTACCGACTGGCCCACCTTCGCGGAGAAGACCGAGAAGCTGCTCACCCAGGACTGCGTCGGCGCGATCTTCGGCGGCTGGACCTCGTCATCCCGCAAGGCCGTGAAGCCGGTCGTCGAGAAGCTCAACGGCCTCTTCTTCTACCCGGTGCAGTACGAGGGCCTCGAGGCGTCGCCGAACATCTACTACACCGGCGCGACCACCAACCAGCAGATCATCCCGGCAATGGACTTCCTCGCCTCCAAGGGGGTGAAGACGCTGTTCCTGGCCGGCAGCGACTACGTCTTCCCCCGCACCGCGAACGCGATCATCAAGCTCTACGCGGCCAAGCTCGGCATCAAGATCGTCGGTGAGGAGTACGTACCCCTCGACAAGGACGACTGGACCAGCCAGGTAGCGAAGATCGTGGCGGCCAAGCCCGACTTCATCTTCAACACCATCAACGGCTCGTCGAACGTCGGCTTCATCAAGGCCTACTACGACGCCGGCCTGACGCCCGCGAAGACTCCGATCATCTCGGTGTCGATCGCCGAGGAGGAGGCGCCGGCCATGGGCCACGCGGTCACCGGCAACTACGCGTCCTGGAACTACTTCCAGTCGCTCAAGACCGACACCAACCCCAAGTTCATCCAGAGCTGGAAGGCCTACCCCAACAGCAGCGGTGTCACCTCCGACCCGATGGAGGCCGCCTACATCTCGCTGTACCTGTACAAGGAACTCGTCGAGGCGGCCGGCTCGTTCGACGTCAACGCGGTGAACGCCGCGGCGAAGTCGAAGACCATCACGTTCGACGCGCCGGAGGGCAAGGTCTCGCTCAACGGCACGAACCACCACATCTCCAAGCCCGGCCACATCGGCCAGATCAACGCCAACAACCAGTTCGACATCGTCTGGGCCTCCGACAAGTTCATCGAGCCAGACCCGTACCTCGAGGGCTACGACTGGTTCCCGGCGGACATCCGTAAGCAGCTCGCGGGTGCAGCGGGCTGATCGTCCGCCCCGTACGGACGCGGGGTTGCGTGTCGCCCGCGGCAGGCAACCCCGCGCACCCGGACTCGAATCCTTGAACGCCCGTCTCCGCACAGAGAGCGAAAGCACGTGGACGCACTGATCCCACAGCTGCTGAACGGCAGTGCACAAGGTGCGCTGCTCCTGCTCGCCGCGCTGGGCCTCTCGCTCACCTTCGGCCAGATGGGCGTGATCAACATGGCCCATGGCGAGTTCCTCATGCTCGGCGCCTTCACCGCCTACCTTGTCCAGCAGGTCATCGCGGCCAGCGACCTGTCGATCCCGGTCGCGCTGCCGGTCGCCTTCGTGGTCGCCGGCCTGTTCGGCCTCCTGCTGGAGGTCACCATCATCCGGTGGATGTACCGCCGGCCCCTCGACACCCTGCTCGTCACGGTCGGGGTCAGCCTGATCCTGCAGCAGGCGGCACTACAGATCTTCCCGTCCCAGGGCGTCCCGGTGGAGAAGCCCAGCTGGCTCGACGGGCAGCTGAACATCCTCGGCTACGAATGGCCGCTGCGGCAGCTGTTCACCATCGTGCTCGCGGCCGTCTGCGTCGCCGCGCTGTCGGCCTGGCTCAAGTACACCTCGTTCGGCCGCCGCATCCGGGCGACCGTGCACAACCGGGACCTCGCCGAGACCACCGGGATCTCCACCCGCACCATCGACCGCCTCACCTTCTTCGTCGGGTCGGGTCTAGCCGGGGTCGCCGGAGTGGCCGCGTCACTCATCGGCGGCACGAACTCCCAGATGGGCGCGCAGTACATCATCCCGGCCTTCCTCGTCGTCGCCGCCGGTGGCATCGGCCAGCTCAAGGGCACCATCATCGCCGCGTGGGCGGTGGGCGTCGCCCTCTCGTGCTTCGCCTACTGGACGACCGGCAGCCTGGCGCAGGTGCTCGCCTTCATCCTCGTGATCGTCTTCCTGCAACTACGCCCGCAGGGCCTGTTCACGGTGCGAACCAGGAGTCTGGCATGACCAAGCTGAAGCCATGGATCTCCCTCAGCGGCATCGGGATGTTCGCCGTCGTGCTCCTCGCGGTCGCTCCCCTCGTACTTACCGATCACTGGCTCACCAACCTCGGCAAGTACTGCTGCTGGGCCATCGCCGCCGTCGGCATCGGCCTCGCGTGGGGCCGGGGCGGGATGCTCGTGATGGGGCAGGGGGTGTTCTTCGCCCTCGGTGCCTACGCGATGGCCATGCACCTCACGCTGGAGACCGCCGGTGACCGAGTTCCGGGGTTCATGGTGCTCTACGACCCGCTCGCGCCGCTCCCGGCGTTCTGGGAGCCGTTCCGCAGCGCGGGGTTCACCCTGCTGGCGATCGTGCTGCTCCCGGTGATCGCGGCCGGCATCCTCGGCTACGCGCTGTTCAAGCGCCGCGTGAAGGGCGCGTATTTCGCGATCCTGACGCAGGCGCTCGCCGTCGCGCTGGCCACCCTGATCAGCTCCACGATCCGCGAGACCGGCGGCGACACCGGGCTCAGCGACTTCAAGCTTTTCTTCGGCTTCGTGCTGAACGACCCGGCGAACAAGGTCATGGTGTACCTCATCGCGGCCGGGCTGCTCATCGTGTGCCTGCTCGCGGTGTGGCAGTTCTATCGCAGCCGCTTCGGTGAGCTCCTCGTCGCCACCCGGGACGCCGAGGAGCGGGTGCGCTTCCTCGGCTACGACCCGGCCAACATCAAGCTCGTCGCCTTCGTCGTCTCCGCGCTGATGGCGAGCATCGGCGGGGCGATGTTCGTGCCCATCGTCGGCATCATCACCCCGGCCGAGATCGGCGCCGCCGCCTCGATCCTCATGATCGCGGGCGTTGCCTTCGGCGGCCGCGCATCGCTCTTCGGCCCCGCGCTCGGCGCGATGGCGGTCGGATGGGGGCAGTCGAGCCTCGGCTCGACCTGGCCCGACGGCTGGACGTACATCCTCGGTCTGCTGTTCGTCGTCGTCATCCTCCTCCTGCCGAACGGACTGTCGTCGCTGCCGGCCAGGTTCACCGGGTGGACGCGCCGGAGCCCGGCCGAACAGCCCGCCCCGGCGTTCGACGCCGCAGAGCTCGAAGAGGTGCGGTCATGACCGACGCTTCCCTGGTTGTCACCGATCTCCACGTCGAGTTCTCGGGTTTCGTCGCGGTCGGCGGCGTCTCCTTCGACGCGCATCCCGGCGAGGTCCGGTTCCTCATCGGCCCGAACGGCGCCGGCAAGACGACCTGCATCGACGCCATCACGGGGCTGACCAAGGGCACCGGGTCGGCCAGACTCGGGGAGAAGGAGCTACTCGGCAAGCAGGTACACAAGATCGTCCGCCTCGGGGTCGGCCGCACGTTCCAGACCGCGAGCGTCTTCGACGAGTTGACCGTGCTGCAGAACCTCGACATCGCCGCCGGGCTCCACCGCTCAGCGTTCTCGCTGCTGCGGGCCCGGCACGGCATCGACCCGTCGATCGAGCAGGCGTTGGCGGAGACCGGACTCGCCGCCGAGCTCGCCACGCCGGCCGGCATCCTGTCGCACGGCCAGAAGCAGTGGCTGGAGATCGCGATGCTGCTCGTGCAGGACGCGAAGGTGCTCCTGCTCGACGAGCCGGTCGCCGGCATGAGTCACGACGAACGCACCGCGACCGGCGAGCTTCTGCAGCGCATCGCGGCGAAGCGCATCGTGCTCGTGGTCGAGCACGACATGGACTTCATGCGCCGCTTCGCCACCCGCGTGACAGTGCTGCACCAGGGCAAGGTGCTCTCGCAGGGCACGGTGGCCGAGGTTCAGGCCGATCCCAAGGTGCAGGAGGTCTACCTCGGCACCGCGGGCGCCGCCACCACGGCCGCCATGGCGGTCGTGCCAGAAACGGTGGCCGAGACGCTGAAGCTGACGGAGGACTGACATGCTCGAGATCACCGACATCGAGGCCGGCTACGGGCGCACGCGGGTGCTGCACGGCGTGACGGTGCCGGCCGGCAAGGTGGTGGCCGTGCTCGGCCACAACGGCGCCGGCAAGACGACCCTGCTCCGTCTCGCGATCGGCCTCCTCAAGCCGTCGAAGGGCCGCGTGCTGTTCGACGGCGAGAACATCGCGGCGCTCGCCCCCAACCAGCGTGTTGCTCGCGGCATGGCGTACGTGCCGCAGGGTCAGCAGGCGTTCGGCCAGCTCACGACGCTGGAGAATCTGCAGCTCGCCGCCGACGGGCGCCGGCGCGGCAAGGCTCTGATCGAAGCGCAGATGGCCCGCTTCCCCGCCCTGGAGAAGTTCGCCACCCGGAAGGCGGGCCTGCTCTCGGGCGGGCAGCGCCAGCAGCTCGCGATCGCCCGCGCCCTCATCACCGAGCCGAAGCTGCTCATCCTGGACGAGCCGACCGAGGGCATCCAGCCCACGATCGTCGCCGAGATCGAGCAGACCATCATGCAGCTGGCCGGCGAGGGCATCAATGTGCTGCTCGTCGAGCAGCACATCGGCTTTGCCCTCGAGGCCGCCGAGCGTTACGTCGTGCTCGCCTCGGGCTTCGTCACACATACCGGTGATGGTGGTTCGGCAGCGGCCTCCACCGTGCGAGCCGCCATGGCGATCTGAGGCGATGTGACCCACGTCGGCAATGCCGTCGTAACACCGGACAGCGATGCTTCCCCCACGCAAGGTGCCTTAGGGGATGCCACTGTGTCGACGTACAACGCGCGCGCGGCCGCAGAGGACAGCCTGGAGGACTACGCCTTCCGCTATGTGCCGCGCACGTTCCGGCGCTGGAGCGCGGCCTCGGTCGGCGCGACCGCCCTCGGGTCCATCGCGTTCCTCGCCGACTTCTCGATCGGCGCGAGCATCGGCATCGACCACGGCACCCCCAACGCCGTGCTCGGCATCGTGTTCGCGTCGGTCATCATCCTCATCGTCGGTGTGCCCGTCGCCTACTACGCCGCCCGCTACAACCTCGACCTCGACCTCATCGCCCGCGGCTCCGGATTCGGCTACTACGGCTCCATCATCACGACCGTCGTCTTCGCGGGCTTCACCTGCATCTTCTTCGCCCTGGAGGGCGCCATCATGGCGCAGGGGCTGCAACTGGCGACGGGGATGCCGCTGTGGATCGGCTATCTCATCTCGACCGTCGTCGTGATCCCGATCGTCATCTACGGCATGCGTGCGCTGGAGCGCCTGCAGTTCTGGACGACGCCCCTATGGCTCGCCCTCGCCCTGTTGCCGCTGCTGTGGATCGTCGTCTCCGACCCCGAGGCGGTCCGCTCCTTCACGTCGTTCACCGGCAACTCCGACGGCTCGATCAGCTTCGGCGCCGTCGTCTCGAGTGCGGCCGTGTGCTTCGCACTCACCCCGCAGCTGGCGGAGCAGATCGACTACCTTCGCGCCATGCCGCCGCGTACGCCGTCGAACGCCCGCTCGTGGTGGACGTCGTTCGCGTTCGCCGGTCCGGGCTGGGTCGTCTTCAGCGGCACCAAGCAGGTGATCGGGGTGTTTCTCGCCGTCTACCTCCTCGTGCGGGTCGAACCCGGTCTCGGGCACCAGGCGACCGAACCGGTCAAGCAATTCGTCGTGATGTACCAAACCCTCATCCCCGACTGGCTCGCGATCGTTCTCGCGCTGGTGCTCATCGTGGTCGCGCAGGTGAAGATCAACGTGACGAACGCCTACTCGGGCTCACTCGCGTGGTCGAACGTCTTCACCCGGGTGGCGAAGCACTACCCGGGTCGCACGATCTTCGTTCTGTTCAACCTCGTGATCGCCTACACGTTCATGATGTTGGACGTCTTCACCCTCATCTCCTTCGTGCTGAGCCTCTACGCGAACGTCGTCATGGCCTGGCTCGTGACGATCGCCACCGATATCGCGATCAACAAGTGGGTGCTGCGTATCTCGCCGCGCTTCCCCGAGTTCCGCCGCGGCATGCTGCACGACTGGAACCCGGTGGGGCTCGCGTCGGTGGGGCTGGCCTCGGTGCTGTCGCTGCTCGCGTTCGCCGGGTTGCTCGGCGCCGCTGTCAAGCCGTTCTCGGTGCTCATCGCGATCGGCGTCGCGTTCGTGACCACGCCGGTCATGGCCCTCGCCACGCGGGGGCGCTACTACCTGCGCCGCCACTCCGACGGCATCGACTCCCCCCGGTTCGACGAGCACGGCAACCCCTCCGGCGAGCGGCTCCGCTGCCATGTCACCGGCTATACGTTCGAGCGGCCGGATATGCTGGCCTCGGCCGAGAGGGGACCGCGCGGCGAGGTGCAGTACGTCTCGTCGCTGGCGCTCACACTCGACAATTCCGATCGCTACGTGCTCCCGCCGGAGGTCGCCAGGCCCACGCACTGGGCGACCACCCGAGGGAGGGGGACGTGATGGAGGAGCCGGTCGACACCGCGACCGCGATTCTCGCGAGCGCCGCGGTGCTGCTGCGCGAGCGCACGTTCGACGACATCTCCTATCGTGTCCTCGCCGACGAGGTCGGCATCTCGGAGCGCACGATCTACCGCCAGTACCCCACGCGTGCGCACCTGCTCGCCGCCCTCTCGAACTGGATCGAGCAGACCCGCTTCCCGCTGCCGCCGTTCGTGACCGTGTCCGATTTCCGCGCCGCCGTGCACGAGCGCTTCCGCGCTTTCGACACGTTGCCCGCGTACGCGTACGTCGGCGCACGGGCGTCCGCGATCTCGCCGACGCTCGACACCGAGCCGGCCTACATCACGCGTGCGATCGAGGCGATGCTCGACGTGGCGGCGCCGACGCTCAACCGGCGGGATCGGCGGCGGGTCGCGGCATCCCTGCGCTACTTCTCGTCGGCGATGTTCTGGGCGCGCCTGCGCACGGGCTTCGACCTGGATGCCGGCGAGATCTGCGACGCGTTCGATCGCGCCGTCGACACCGTGCTCGCCAAGCTGCCCGACGCCACGTGGGCGGAGCCGTGACCGAGCCGACGGCCGTCCCGGCGCTGAGCGGCACGCAAGAGGCGATCCTCGCCGCCTACGCCGGACTGATCGAGGAGGTCGGCAGCGACGACGTGTCGAACCGGGTCATCGCGCGCCGGGCCGGCATCGCCGAGCGCACGGTGTTCCGCAACTACCCCACGCGGGTCGACCTGCTGCTGGCGACCGCGGCGTGGCTCGAGGCGACGGTGTTCGCCCGCGAGGAGTCACACTCGATCTTCGACATCCCCCTCGCGATCCGCGACGCGATGCAGCGGTACGACGCGCGCCCGGAGCTCGCGCACGTCGTCGCCGAGACGGCGATGCGCGGCGTGAACGGCGCGACGCCGTCGCCCGGCCGGGCGCAACTCGAACGATTGCTGGACGGTGAGGTGCCATCCCTCGACGCGGCGCAGCGCAGGGCGGTCATCGCGGCGCTGTCGCACCTCGACTCCGTCGGGACGTGGGTGACGTTCCGCCGCGAGTTCGGTATGGACCGGCGAGACATCGCCGACGCCGCCGCGTGGGCGGCGGAGGCGGTGCTCGACCGCATCCGCGACCGCGTCGCCCCGTAACGGGGCGGATAAGCCCAGCTCGCGGGGTGTTCGCGAATGCAGACCTCCAGATCTTTTCGGGTCGAGGTCTCGTCAATTCCAGACCTCCCTTCTTTGAAACGGAGGGCGGGACGCTTTCAAGCGGAAGATCTTTCGGTACGCGCCGGCTAACTCTCGTGGCACGCGGTCCCGGCAGGCGCAACTCACCCTCCGCGCGCCCGCTGCGGGCGGGCCCGGCCCAGGCCCGCAACCCCAACCCGCCCACCGAACAGTCCCGGGCGACGGCCAACGACCTCCCGCATGGCGGTCGCCGCTCTCGGATACCGGGTCGCCGTCCCCGGGCATGGTCCCGCCTGATGAGCAGCGAGCCGGACGGTTCGGACCCGAACAGCGCCGGTCCGACTCGCAGATACAGATCAGGTTTGTCCAGAGAGCTGGGTCAGGACGTCGAACTCCGTGCCGCGCGCCCGGGCCAGATAGATCCGCTGGCTCACGTGCCGGCGCTCCAGACGCAGCAGGCCGCGCGGGCCCTCGTAGGACACCGTGTCGGCGGTCGCGCCGATCGCGCGGACATCGAGCGTGCGGGCCCGCCGGATCAGCGCCGCCAGCAGCAGCACACCCTCGTAACAGGACTCGCCGAGGCTGCCCAGCGGCGGTGCCTCGGCGCCGAACCGGGCGGCGTACCGGCCGTGGAAGTCCAGGCTCTCCGGCGTCACCATCGAGGCGAAGAAGCCCGCCGTCGAGTGCAGGTCCCCGGTCGCGGCCGGGCCGCTGGCCAGCAGCATGTTCTCGTCCATCAGGGTGCTCAGCCGCAGGCAGCGGGCGTCCAGGCCGGTGCGGGCGAACTGCCGGTTGAACCGCACCGCGTCGTTGCCGACCAGCAGCATCAGCACGGCATCGGCCTCCGACTCGGTGATCCGGCGCAGGATCGGACCGAAGTCATGGGTGCCGAGCGGAACGTACGCCTCGGTCGTGGGGAAGCGGCGGCGCACTGCCTGCGCCGTACGCCGCGGCCAGACGTAGTCGTTGCCGATGACGAACCAGCTGCGTACCGCCCGCTCCTGGGTGAGCAGCCGCATCGCCGGGAACAGCTGGGTGCCGGGAGTCTCGCTGGTCAGGAACACCCCCTCGGTACGTTCGCCGCCCTCGTAGAGAGCGGTGTAGACGTATGGCACCCGGCCGGCCACCCGCGGCGCCACCGCCTGCCGCACCGACGAGATGTGCCAGCCGGTGAGGCCCTGCACGGCGCCCGTCGACACCAGGGCCTCCACCTCGGCGGCCACCGCGGCCGGCTCGGCCCCGCCGTCCACCGGCAGCAGCGCCAGCTCCCGGCCCAGCACCCCGCCCGCCGTGTTGACCTCCTCGGCGGCCAGCTGCGCGCACAGCTCGGCGCCCGGGCCGAAGATGCCGGCCGGGCCGCGCAGCGGTACGACGAGGGCCACCCGTACCGCGTCCGTGCTGAGGTCGAGCAGCTCGGGCATGCGGCCATTCTCCCGTTAGCATGAGCCATGCGTCGATCCGCGGATCTGATGGAGCTGCTGACCCGAGCCGAGCGCCTGATGGCCCGCCGCCTCGCCGCGATCCTGGCCGCCGAGGGGCAGAGCCTCGACGCCTGGCGGGTGATCTCGCTGCTCGCCGACGGCCGCGGCCACTTCATGACCGAGCTGGCCGACGGCGCGTTCCTGCCACCCGGCAGCCTTACCCGTCTCGTCGACCATCTGGTCGACACCAACCTGCTCTACCGCCGGATCGACGACGCCGACCGCCGCCGCATCCGCGCTTACCTCACCCCGCGCGGCCACCGCCTGCACCAGCGCGTCGCCGACGCCGTCCGGGAGAGTCTGCCGGCCGACGAGGAGCTGGAACTCCGGCTGGCCGCCCTCGTCGACGACCTGGCCGCACCGGCCCCGGCGGCGGACGCGGAAATAGTCTCCTCGTAAGTGACCATGGAGCTGTGCCGTGCGTCACAATCGGAAGCTATGGGTGACTTACGGATCGTGGTTTGTGGCGGCGGGGCCGCCGGGGGCGTTGTCGGGCTCATCCAGGAGGCCATGCGGCGCGGCTGGTCGGTCGATGTGACGGCCACCCAGAGCGGGCTCGAGTTCTTCGAGAAGGCCGAGGTGGCCCGGGCCAGCGGGAAACCGGTGCGCACCACCTACAAGTTCGCGCCCGACGGCCGCCGGATCTCGCCGCCGGCCGACGCGCTCATCGTGGCGCCGGCGACGTTCAACACGATCAACAAGCTGGCCGCGGGCATCGCCGACACCTATCCGCTCTCCTCGGTGGCCGAGGTCATCGGGCGCGGGATCCCCACCGTGGTGGTGCCGGCGGTGAACTCGGCGCTCGCCGCGCGGCTGCCCTTCCGGCGGGCGATCGACGACCTGCGCGCGGAGGGCGTACGGGTGCTGTTCGGCGCGGAGGACGGCTGGGAGCCGCTGCCGCCGGGCCAGAACGATCCTCGCAAGTTCCCCTGGATCCGGGCGCTCGACCTGGCCGAGGAGGCATTCGGGCTGACCACGGTCGATCAGATCGGTGTACCGATGCGGGCGTGACGGAGGATGTCCGGGCTCCGGCCGGGCACTTAGCCTGACCCCTGATGGACCTGCTGGAACGGGACGACGAACTGGCCGCCCTCGGCCGCCTGCTGGCCGAGAGCGCGGCCGGCGGCCGGGTCGCGATCGTCAGCGGCGAGGCCGGTGCGGGTAAGTCCACCCTGGCCGCCGCGTTCGCCGAGGCCGCCGGACCGCGCGCGCACGTGGTGTGGGGCGCCTGCGACCCGCTGCTCACCCCGCGCGCCCTGGGCCCGCTGCACGACATCGCCCGCGCGCTCGGCGGCCGCCTGCGCGACCGGATCGCCGACGCGCCCCGGGTCGAGGTCTTCGATCTGTTCCTCACCGCGCTCGACCGGCCGCCGCAGGCCGCCCGCCCGGTCGTGGTGCTGGAGGACCTGCACTGGGCCGACGAGGCGACCCTCGACATGGTCGCGTTCCTCGGCCGCCGTCTCGCGCTGTGCCGGGCGCTGCTGCTCATCACGTACCGCGAGGAGGAGATCGCCCCCGACCACCGCCTGCGGACCGTCCTGGCCGGACTTCCGCGCGGCCTCACCCGGCGGGTGAGCCTGCCGCCGCTCTCCGCGGCGGCGGTGGCCGAGATGGCCCGCCGGGCGGGCCGGAACTCCCCGGATGTGTACGCCGTGACCGGCGGTAATCCGCTGCTCGTCACCGAGGTCCTCGCCGCCCGCACCGAAGGGGTCCCGCCCACCGTCCGCGACCTGGTGCTGTCCCGGCTGGCCGCGCTCACCGAGCCGGCCCGCGACGTGGCCCGGCTGGTGTCGGTGGTCCCCGCGCACACGTCCGCGGAACTGCTGGCCGGCCGGGCCGCCGCCGTCGACGAATGCCTGGCCGGCGGAATCCTGACCGCGAAGGGCGACGGCGTCGCCTTCCGTCACGAGCTGCTGCGGCGGGCGGTGGAGGAATCGCTGTCCCCGGTACGCCGGATGGCCCTGCACGCCGAGGTTCTCGCCGCGCTGAGCAGCCGGCCGGGAGTGGACCCGGCCCGTCTGGTGCACCACGCCCACCACGCCGCCGACACCGCGGCTGTCCTGCGCTGGGCGCCGGTGGCCGCCCGCCGGGCCGCGTCGCTGGGCGCGTATCGCCAGGCCGCCGCCCTCTACGTGATCGCCCTGCCGCTCACCGCGGACCATCCGCCGGCCGAGCGGGCCGCCCTGCTGGAGGAGTACGCGGACGCCGCGTACCACGGTGGGCTCAGCGGCGAGGCGATCGACGCCCGGCGCCGGGCGCTGGCCCTGCGCGAGGAGCTCGGCGACCCGCGACGGGTGGGTGGCAACCTGCGCTGGGTGTCCCGGCTGCTCTGGTGGAACGGCCGCCCCGACGAGGCCCGCGCGGCCGCCTGGCGTGCGGTCCGGGTGCTGGAGGCGGTGCCGCCGGGCCGGGAGCTGGCCGCCGCGTACAGCAATCTGTCGCAGTTGTTCATGCTGGCCGGCGAGCTGCCGGAGGCGATCTCCTGGGGGCGCCGGGCACTGGAGCTGGCCCTGCTGACCGGCGATCGGGACACCGAGCTGCACGCCATGGTCAACATCGGGTCGGCCCGGTGGAACGCCGGCGACCGGGCCGGCATCGCCGAGCTGGAGCGCGCACACGAGCAGGCCGCCGCGGCCGGTCTCGACGACCACGCCGGCCGGGCCCTGGTCAACCTCGGCACCAGTGCCGTGGATGCCTGTGATTTCGCCACCGCCGAGTCGACATTCGACCGGATGGTCGCGTTCCTGTCGGCCCGAGACCTGGACGGCTACACCCGGCACGTGCTCGGCCACCGGGCCCGCCTCGAGTTGTTCCGCGGCGACTGGCGGGCCGCCCTCGACGACGCCGAACAGGCCCTCACCGGGCCGCCGGTGCCGGGCCCGTCGCTGGTCCCGGCGATCGCCGTCCGGCTCACCGTGCGGGGCCGGCTGGGCGAGTCGGGCCTGCTCGGTGCGGCGCGGGACGCGGCCGATCGGGCCTACCGCAGTGGCGAGATCCAGTTCGTCGGGCCGGCCGCGGTCCTGCTCGCCGAGCTGTACTGGCTGGCCGGCGACGACGAGCGGGCCGCCGCCGAGGCGCGCCGCGGCCTGGCCGTGGCCGAGCGGGGCGGGCAGCAGGCCGGGCAGCCGTGGTTCCTCGGCGAACTGGCGTTCTGGCTGTGGCGGTGCGGTGGCCTGGAGGCGCCGCCGGCGAGCACGGCCGAGCCGTACCGGCTGCTCATCACGGGGGAGTGGGAGCGGGCGGCGGCCTGGTGGCGGGAGCGCGGCTGCCCGTACCCGGAGGCCGAGGCACTGTCGGGCGGTGATCCGGTGGCCGCCCTGCGGATCTACGACCGGCTCGATGCCGTCCCGGCCGCCCGGCGGTTGCGGGCCACGCTGCGCGAACGCGGCCTGCCGGTGCCGCGCGGGCCGCGCCCGGCCACCGCGGCCGACCCGACCGGGCTGACCGGCCGCCAGCGGGAGGTCCTCGCCCTGCTGGCGGAGGGGTTGAGCAACGCCGACATCGCGGCCCGGCTGACCCTGTCGGCGAAGACCGTCGACCATCACGTGTCGGCGGTGCTGGCCAAGCTCGGGGTATCGACGCGGGGACAGGCGGCGGCCGCGGCCCGCCGCCTCAACATAGGGAGCTCTCCCCATGTGGGAGGCACCGGGGATTCCTAGCGTCGAACGCATGACGGAACTCGTACTGGACGGCCTCAAGGCCAAGCAGCAGAAGACCTGGGCCAGCGGCGACTACGGCGCCGTGGCCGCACTCATCCAGCCGATCGCCGAGGAACTCGTGCAGGCCGCCGATCTGTCGGCCGGCAGCCGGGTGCTGGACGTCGCGGCCGGCACCGGCAACGCGGCGATCGCGGCGGCCCGCTGCGGCTGCCGGGTGGTCGCCACCGACTACGTGCCGGAGTTGCTCGACCGGGGGCGGGAGCGGGCCGCCGCCGAGCACCTGGCGATCGACTTCAAGGTCGCCGACGCCGAGAACCTGCCCTGCGACGACGGCGAGCACGACGCGGTGCTCTCGGTGGTGGGCGCCATGTTCGCGCCCGACCAGGAGAAGGTCGCGGCCGAGCTGGTCCGGGTGTGCCGGCCGGGCGGCACGATCGCGATGGCGAACTGGACCCCGGACGGTTTCATCGGCGAGATGTTCCGGACCGTGGGGCGCCGGGTGCCACCGCCGCCCGGAGTCCGCGGCCCGGTCGAGTGGGGAAACGAGGCCCGGGTTCGGGAGCTGCTCGGCGGCCGGGTGCGCGAGTTGCAGGTGATCCCCAAGACCTTCGTCTTCCGCTTCACCTCGCCCGAGCATTTCGCCGACTATTTCCGGGAGCACTACGGCCCGACCCTGAAGGCGTTCGAGGCGCTCGGCGCGGACAGCAAGCCGCTCTACGACGACCTGGTCGAGCTGGCCGCCCGCCACAACACGGCCGGCGACGGCACCTGCAAGATCCCGTCGGCGTACCTGCAGGTGCTGGCCGTCCGTTAGAGACCGGTCTCCTCGGCGGGGGTCGGCATCCGGCTCGGCGTGGCGGCGCCGAGCCGGCGGCGGGCCGCCGCCGGCTCGAGAGCAGCGGTCACCGCGGAGACGCCGGCGGTGGCGAGTTTCTCGAACTCGCCGCGCAGGATCGGGGTTGCCAGTTTTGCGAGGCCGTGCAACTCCAGGTCGACCCGGTAGGTCACCTCGGTGCCGCCCGGCACCGGGTGCAGCATGACCGTCTCGACGCAGGTGGCGTTCTCACTGCGGCCGTGGAAGACGAGCCGGCCCGGTTCGGCGGTGATCAGCGTGTAGATCAGTTCGGTGGTCACGCCGTACAGCTTGCGGACGTGCCGCCAGTGCGCGCCGCGGGTGATCGGCCCGGCCCCGACCCGGCTTGTGTGCTTGGCCGAAGGATCCCATTCCTGGGCGTTCGCGAAGTCCTGCAGGTAGCCCAGCACGGCGCCCGGGGCGGCTGTCACGGTGAACGTGCGCTCCACGACGATCATCGGTCCCCCAGGGCGTCGGCGTGCGGTCCCAGCGTAATGGCAGCTTCTGATCAGTGCCCGTGTTTCACCTGGTCGTTGAAATGCCGCACGAATCGGCGCTGCCACGGGGTTTCGACAGCCTTCGGGTGGTAGTGCTCGCGGACGTAGGCGACCGCCTCCGCGGCCGGCACGCCGTCCAGGACGGCGAGGCAGGCCAGGGCGGTTCCGGTGCGTCCGCGGCCGCCGTAGCAGGCGAGCTCGACCCGCTCGCCGCCGGCGCGGGCCAGCGCCTCGCCCAACACCTCGCGGGCGTACGCCGGATCGGCCGGTAGCCGGAAGTCGGGCCAGCGCAGCCAGCGTGACTCCCAGCCGAACTCCGGCGGCTCCGAACCGAGCAGGTAGATCCCGAACGTCGGCGGGTGCCCGGACGGCATCGGGTGGCTCAGTCCACGCCCGCGCACCAGCCGGCCGGACGGCAACGACAGCACGCCTTTCTCGCGCGCGTCCCACAGATTCATCCTGTTACAGTGCCTGACATGTCCAGCTTCAGCGAGCGACGCCGGCGATCTGACGACCGCCGCTGAAGTCTGCTTGTCCGCCGGCGGGTCGATCCCGCCGGTGACCTCCGTTCATCCGGCCGACCCGCGTATTCCTCGATGGGTTGCCGATGAACCTCGAAGCTCTCCTTGCCGACCGGCTGGCCGCGGCGTTCGCCGCCGTTGCCGGCGCTCCGGTGGATCCCCTGGTCCGGGCGTCGCAGCACGCCGACTTCCAGTCCGGGGCCGCGCTCGCCCTGGCCCGGTCGCTGGGCCGGCCGCCGCGTGACCTCGCGGCCGCGGCTGTTGCCGGCGCCGACCTGGCCGGACTGGCCGACGCCGAGGTGTCCGGTCCCGGCTTCCTCAACCTGACCGTTCGCGACGACGTGCTGGCCGCCGGGGTGGATGCGCTCGACGACCGGCTCGGCGTCGCCCGCACCGCCGCACCCGAGCGGGTCGTCATCGACTACTCCGGACCCAACGTGGCCAAGGAGCTGCAGATCGGCCACCTGCGGTCGACCATCATCGGCGACGCGCTCGCCCGGCTCTTCACCTTCGCCGGGCACGACGTGGTGCGGGTCAACCACCTCGGCGACTGGGGCACCCAGTTCGGCATGCTCATCGAGCATCTGCTGGCGGTCGGTGGAGAAGATCACTCGCCGGGCGACCTGACCGACTTCTACCGGGCCGCCCGGGCCAGGTTCGACGCCGACGACGAATTCAAGGCTCGGGCCCGGCAGCGGGTGGTGGCACTGCAGTCCGGCGACGACCTCAGCCGGCGGCTGTGGCACCGGCTGGTCGAGCAGTCCGAGGTGGACTTCCTGGCCGTCTACGACCGGCTCGGCGTGACCCTCGCGCCGGACGACTTCGTCGGCGAGAGCTTCTACCAGGACCAACTGGCGTCGGTGCTGGCCGAGCTGGGGGAGAAGGGCCTGCTGACCGAGAGCCAGGGCGCGCTCTGCGCCTTCCCGCCCGGTTTCACCGGACGGGACGGCGAGCCGCTGCCGCTCATCGTGCGCAAGAGCGACGGCGGATTCGGGTACGCCGCGACCGACCTCGCCGCGCTCCGGCACCGGGTGCGGGAGATCGGTGCCACCCGGCTGCTGTACGTGGTGGGCGCACCGCAGCGGACCCACTTCCGGATGGTGTTCGCGGTGGCCGCGCTGGCCGGCTGGCTGCCCGACGGAGTGACCGCCGAGCACATCGAGTTCGGTGCGATCCTCGGCGCCGACGGCAAGATGTTCAAGACCCGGTCCGGCGCGAACGTCCGGCTCTCCGCCCTGCTCGACGAGGCCGACGAGCGGGCCAGCACGCACGCGGTAGGCATCGGCGCGATCAAGTACGCCGACCTGTCCGGCGACCGGCGCTCCGACTACGTCTTCGACTGGGACCGGATGCTGGCCTCCACCGGCAACACCGGCCCCTACCTGCAGTACGCGTACGCCCGGATCCGCTCGATCTTCCGGAAGGCCGGCGGCGAGCCCGGCCCGGTGGTGCTCGGCGAACCGGCCGAGCGGCGGCTGGCCCTGGCCCTGCTCGGCTTCGAGTCCGTCGTGGACGCCGCGATCGCGCAGCGGGAGCCGCACCGGCTGGCCGGCTACCTGCACGACCTCGCGGTGGCCTTCTCCGGCTTCTACGAGACCTGCCGGGTCGACGGATCGCCGAGCCGGCTCACCCTCGCCGACCGGACCGGGCGCACCCTGCGTGTCGGCCTTGATCTTCTCGGCATCGATATGCCGGATGAGATGTGAGAAGCGGGATGGTAGCTGTGACATGAACGGGTAGCGATGTCCTCGCACGTGGAAGCATCGGTGGTTATGGTGCCTGAGGCACGCCCACCAGGTGTGTGTTCCGATTCTGAAAGGTTCGTGATGACTACTCCCGCCGGTGTATCGCGGCGCACTGTTGTCGCCGCCTCGGCTGCCGCCGCCGTCGCGGCGCCGTTCGTCGCCGCCGAGTCTGCGCAGGCCCACGGCAAGGGCGGCCACGGTCACCCCGCGCCGAAACCGCCCGCCACCTACCACCTCACCGTGCTGGGCACGTCGGACACCCACGGCAACGTTTACAACTGGGACTACTACAAGGACGCCGAGTACGACGACAGCGCCCACAACGACGTCGGCGTGGCCAAGCTGGCCGCCCTGGTGAACAAGCTGCGCGCCGATGCGACCGGGGCCACGCTGGTCCTCGACGCCGGCGACACCATCCAGGGGACGCCGCTCGCGACGTACTACGCGAAGCAGGAGCCGATCACCACGACCGGTGCGAAGCACCCGATGGCCCGCGCCATGAACGTGCTGCACTACGACGCCGTGACCCTGGGCAACCACGAGTTCAACTACGGCCTGCCGCTGCTGAACCTGTGGATCCGTCAGCTCGGTTTCCCGGCGCTCGCCGCCAACGCGGTCAGCGCCAAGACCGGCAAGCCGGCCTTCACGCCGTACGTCATCAAGCAGGTCTCCCTCGGCCGGCACGCGCCGACCCTGCGGGTCGGCATCCTCGGCCTGACCAACCCGGGCGTGGCCATCTGGGACAAGGGGAACGTCGAGGGCAAGCTCCAGTTCCTGGACATGGTGACCACCGCCGCGAAGTGGGTGCCGGAGATGCGCCGCCGCGGCGCGGACCTGGTGATCATCTCGGCGCACGGCGGCGACAGCGGCACCTCCAGCTACGGCCCGGAGCTGCCGAACGAGAACCCGGTCGCGCTGATCGCGCAGAACGTCCCGGGCATCGACGCGATCCTGTTCGGCCACGCCCACCTGGAGATCCCGCAGCGGTTCGTGACCAACACCAAGACCGGCAAGCAGGTGCTCACCTCGGAGCCGTCGAAGTGGGGCCAGCGGCTCACCAAGATGGACTTCGACCTGGTCCGCGAGCACGGCCGGTGGAAGATCACCAGCTCGGCCGCGACCACCCTGAACACCAACACCGTCGAGGCCGACCCGAAGGTCCTCGCCGTGGTGAAGTCGCAGCACGACAAGACGGTGGCGTACGTCAACCAGGTCGTCGCCACGTCCACCGAGACGCTGTCCGCGGCCACCTCGCGGTACGAGGACACCCCGATCCTCGACTACATCAACAAGGTGCAGACCGACACGGTCACCGCGGCTCTGGCCGGCACGGCCTACGCGTCGCTCCCGGTGCTGTCGATCGCGGCGCCGTTCAGCCGCACCGCGGTCTTCCCGCAGGGTGACGTCAAGATCAAGGACGTGGCCGGGCTCTACATCTACGACAACACCCTGGAAGCGGTCGTGCTGACCGGCGCCGAGGTGAAGGCGTACCTGGAGTACTCGGCGAAGTTCTTCGTCACGCTCGCGCCGGACGCCCCGGTGGTCGCGGCGAACATCAGCGACCCGGGCATCCCGGACTACAACTACGACGTGCTCTCCGGCGTCGACTACGACATCGACATCAGCAAGCCGATCGGCTCGCGGATCACCCGCCTGCAGATCGCCGGTGCCGACGTCGACCCGGCCGCGCAGTTCGTGGTGGCGGTGAACAACTACCGGCGCTCCGGCGGCGGCAACTTCCCCGGCATCGTGAAGACCCAGGTCTACAACGCGCAGCAGGAGATCCGCCAGCTGCTCATCGACTGGGCCCAGGCCAAGGGCGCGATCAACCCGGCCGACTTCTACGTCAAGAACTGGCAGCTGGTCCGCAACGGGGTACCCGTCGTCTTCGGATCTTGATGGGAAGGGGCGCCCGCTTCGGCGGGCGCCCCTTTTGTCTATCGGATGACCGCGACCTGCATTTCGGTCACCCACTTGTCGAAGTCGTCCGGCGGGCAGTCCAGGTAGATCTCGCGGGCGTAGCCCGGCGGCACCGTGCGGTAGCCGTTGTCGTCGATCCAGGTGGCGATCTTCTGGCCGGTGCGGAACGCCTCGCTCATCGAGCCCTCGTGCAGCGCCGTCGCCGCCTGCTCGATCGCCGGCAGCACCGTCACCTCGAAGCCCGCGTCGGCGCCCACCTCGGCGTCGCCGATCGGGAAGGCCGCGTGCACGGTGATCGTCTCGTCCTCCGGCCCGGTCGGGGCCGGCCGGTAGTAGGCGATCGGCGATCCGGTCATCGCCACCCCGGCCTTCTCCATCAGCTCCATCAGTCGTGGATAGAGCGGACTCAGATTTTCGGTGATCGACGACGGATCGTCGTAGCTGGTCGCGACGGCGGACAGCTCCGCCACCCGTAGCGGGGCGATGCTCTTGATGACGACGTCTCCGGTGTCCATATGGCCCTCGATCTCGATCATGCGGAGACGCGCGTCGACCTGAGCCAGGCGTAGATTGTCGCGGTTCACCTGGGCGGCCAGCTCGGCCCGGCGCAGCCGCAGCATGCCGCGCATCTCCCCGGAGTCGACCTTCTCCTCGATCAGCGTCTGCACCTGCTGCAGCGTGAAGCCGAGGTCCTTGAGCGCGACGATCCGGTTGAGTGTGCGCAGCTGGGCCGCCGCGTAGTAGCGGTAGCCGCTGTGCCGGTCGACGTGGGCGGGGCGGAGCAGGCCGATGGCGTCGTAGTGGCGCAGCATGCGCACCGACACCCGGCCCAGGCCGGCGAAGTCTCCGATACTGAACATGGTCCTCGTAGCCTCCGGCCTGACACGGTGTCAGGGTCAAGTGCCGGCGTTGGCACCCGTCCCCGTGCCCGGCGGTGTCGTGGTCGGGTCGGTGGTCGGCGGGGTGGTCGTCGGCGGCGTGGTGGTCGGCTCGGTGGTCGGCGGGGTCGTCGTCGTCGGCGTGGTCGACGGGGTCGCGCTGGTCGACGGGGTCGTGCTGGTCGACACCGAGGAACTAGGAGCCTTCGTCGAGGAGCGCGGGGTCGCGTTCGGCTTCACGCTGGCCCGGGTGCTCGACACGTCCGGCGCGGGCAGCAGCGGATCGTCGGTCTGGTCGTCGGTCGCCGTGGAGGGCACCGTGATCGGCTTCTCCACGCGGTTGTTGTCGCCGGTGTTGTGGAACAGGATCGCCATGGTGAGCCCGATCGCCAGCACGGCCATCACCACGATCGCGGCCAGCAGCGCCGTCTGGCTGCGCTGCGGGCGCCGGGCGGGCGGCGGCACCGCGAGCGGCATGTTGCGCGGCACCGGCACCGTGCGGGTCGGCGCCGCCGGGCTGAGCGGGGCGACCAGGGACGTGCCGGTCATCCGTTTCCAGTCGAGCGGGCCGGCCGCCTCGTAGGCGGCGGCGGCGAACTCGGCGGCCGTCTCGAACCGGTCGGCCGGCTGCTTGGCCATGGCCCGGGCGATCAGCTCGCGGACCGCCTGAGGCACGTGCTCGGGCAGCGGCTCGGGTTCGTCCTCCAGGTGACGCAGTGCCACCTGCAGGGCGTTGTCGCCGTCGAACGGCGGGTTGCCGGCGATGCAGTGGTAGGCCACGGCGCCGAGCGCGTAGATGTCGGTGGCGGCCGTGACCTTGCCCTTGGCGACCTGCTCGGGGGCCATGTAGAGCGCGGTGCCGACGATCGCGTTGAGCTGAGTGACACTGGTCACGGCGGCCGAGCGGGCCACCCCGAAATCGACCAGAACGACGGCGCCGGTCGGCTTGACGATCAGATTGCCCGGTTTCACGTCCCGGTGGACGACGCCGACCTCGTGCGCGGCGTGCAGCGCGTCGGCCGCCTGCGCCACGATCGACATGGTCTCCTCGACCGGCACCGTGCCCTGCCGGACCCGCGCCGAGAGGGGTTCGCCCTCCACGTACGCCATCACCAGGTAGGCGACCTGGTCCTCGGCGGAATCGCCGTCACCGGCACCGGCGTAGTCGTAGACCTCGACGACGCCGGGGTGCCGGAACGAGGCCATCATGCGGGCCTCGCCGTAGAACCGAGCCGCGAACTCGGGGTCGGCGAGCATGGCCGTCTTCAGCACCTTGACGGCGATGACTCGGCCGAGTATGACATCGGTGCCGCGCCAGACCTCGCCCATGCCACCTGTGGCGATGCGCTCGTCCAACCGATACCGGTTGCCCAGGAGGTTCCCCGCAGACAGCACCGACGGACCTTATCTGATCAGGTGGCCATGCCACAGCAGCCGAATGTCGCCCAACTCTACAGACGCCCCGCCCTCAGCGGGGGGCGAGCGGAGGCACCCTGCGCCCGGCCCCGGAATCCGCGATGAGCTGGGAAAGGCGCCGTTCGCGGGTCTCCGGCCGCTTGGCGCTGATCACCCAGTGACTGGCCGCCCGCCGGTAATACGCCGATTGGCCTTCGAACCACTCCCAGGCCGCTTTTTGCGTCTTAAACCGGGCGATCTGCTCAAGATCGAGCTCCGCACCGCCCTGCTCGTACGAGTACGCCGGCGCCGCGTCGATCTTGCGGCTATCGAAGGCCCGGGTGCCGGCCGGGCGCATCAGCCCGCGCTCGGTCAGCTCGGCGATCTTGGCGACGTTGACCTCGCTCCACACGCTGCCCTTGCGGCGCGGCGTGAAGCGGACCCGGTAGCTCGCCTCGTCGATGCGGCGCGCGATGCTGTCGATCCAGCCGAAGCAGAGCGCCTGCTCGATGGCCTCGGGATGGCTTACCCCGGCGCGGCCCGAGCCCTTCTTCCAGTAGCCGACGAACAGCTCGAGCGCGCTCTCGTGATGCTGCTCGAACCACGCCCGCAGGTCATCGGCGGTATCGAAGAACTGTGCCTCCACCGGCACAGCGTAGGGCCGCCGGGCGGCAAAGGGCTCCGCCCGGCGGCCACGACTTTCGCGCCGTCAGGCCTCGGTGACGATCACCGCGGTGTCGTTGAGCTCGCGCTCCTCGGCCTCGGCCTGCTTGGCCAGGGCCGCCCGGGTGTACGTCGCCGCCGCGAAGCCCACCGCCGCACCGATCAGGCCGGCCGCGATCACCAGGCCCCACGGGGTGCTCTGCTTGCGCCCGGCCAGTGCGGCAGCCGCCGCGTTGGCCCGAGCCCAGGCCTCGTCGGCCTTGCCGCCGGCCAGACCGGCCAGCTCGTGGCCCTTGTCACCGGCGACCGAGGCAGCCTTCGACGCGGTGTCCGACATGGCGGACGACAGGTAGTCCCACGCCTGGGCCGCGGTGCGCTCGGCCTTGCTCAAGGTACTGGAAGACATGATCGTTCCCCTCCTGCGTTGGCCTACCCAGTCTCACCTGCCCATGTGCGTCATTCGGCAAACGCGTCCGCTGTGGACGACATCACGTTTTGGAAACGGCTGGACAGGCCCCGGTAGTCTTGGTCCCGGTTCACACGAGCCACTCAGGTGGCTAACAGGTTCGGGGCCTAACCTTTCGGTCAGTTTCACCGAACCTTTCAGGGGTAGTCTCGACTCCCCCTGGGGTGGGCAGGCTTACCGCGAAGCACTACGCTCCGTTGCGGCCCGCGCACAGAGGAGCTGACGCCCGGAGAAGCCGGGCGGGTGGAGGGAATGGCGTGACGCTGTCGATAATGACGTCGACGCTTGCCGACGGTGTGGTGGAGATCTCGCCCAGCGGTGAGATCGACGTGGAAAACGCATACGAGATCCGGGAGACCGTGGCGGGCTTGCTCGCCGATGGCCGCCCCACCCGCATCGAGCTCAACATGCAGCACGTGACCTTCATCGACTCGGTTGGCATCAGCGCGCTCGTCGCCGCCTTCCAACTCGCCGGGGTCAGCGAGGTCAAGCTGGTCGTCACGCGACCCAGCCGGTTCGCCCACCGCCAGTTGTGGGTGACGGGTCTGCTCGGTCTCTTCGGTAATCCGCAACCGTTCGGCGGCGCCGAGTCGAAACAGCCGACCGTCTCCGCCTGAGGCAGGCCTGAGTTCTCAGGCCAGCACCCTCGAGTGCACCTGCACCGTTTCCAGGTTGAACCGCACGTCCGCCGCCTCCACCGGGGCGCGCAGCGGCGTGACCACGGCGAAATGCTCGGCCAGGGCCGCCAGGTCGGTCTGCGGTTCGAGCAGGTCGTCGGCGGCCTGCACCGCGGTGCGCACGAATCCCTCGCCGGCCTCGGCGATGCTCATCTGCACCTGCCCGAACTGGGCGAGGGCGGCCCGGCGCAGTCCGCGGATGCCGTCCAGGTGCAGGTCCGGCACGTTGAGGTTGAAGACCGTGCCGGCCGGCGTGTGCAGCAGCGTCGGGATCAACCGCGCGGCCAGGTCGGCGGCGCTGCTCCAGTGCCGCTTCTCGTCGTCGGCCTCGCTGATCACGTCCATCGCGGCCCCGCCGCTGCGCGACGACGCCACCCGGGGTGACAACACGTCCAGCGAGACGGCCAGGCCGTGCAGGCCCGCGTACGAGCCGGTGAGCGTGGCGCCGACCGTCCCGGAGTGCACGACCGCCGACCCGGCGTTGGCGCCCCGGTTGATGCCGGACAGGATCACCGTGGGCGGCTCACCGAACGCCTCACGCAGCGCCAGCAGCACGATGTAGGCCGGTGAGGCGGCCACCGCGTACGCCGGGATGTGCTTGGCCTGTGGCAGTTCCCGCTTGTGCAGGATGATCTTGCCGTGCTCCTCGATCGCGGTCATCGAGGCGCTGCTGCCGCTCGACTCGGTGATCGGCGCCGCGACGACCACGTCGTGGCCCTCGCGTGCGGCGGCCCGTGCCAGGTACCGCAGGCCCGGAGCTTCGATGCCGTCGTCGTTGGTGACCAGAATTCTCGTACGGGTTGTCATCGCGCCTTCTTGATCGGGGTGAGCTGGACCCGCTCGGTGAGCACCTGGACCGCGTCCAGGTGTCCGGTTCCGAGACCGTGCCGGGTGACGTTCAACGCGCCTGCGGCCGCCCCGGTGCGAACCGCCTCGCTCATCTCGCCGCCACGGGCGAGCACCGCGGCCACGCCGGCCGTCATCGAGTCGCCGGCGCCGCGGCCGTCGGTGAGGGTCAGCTTGGGGGTGCCGACCCGGTAGATCTGTTCGTTGATCAGGGCGAGCGCGCCGGCGTCGGCCCGCGAGACGAGTGCCGCCTCGGCCCCGTCGTCGTGCAGCTTGAGCAGCGCGTCGGTGAGGTTCTTCTCCGAGTCGTCGGCGGAGAGCCCGTCGGCGATCAGTTCCTCGTGGCTGACCTTCACGACGCTCAGCCCGGACGAGAGCACCGCCTTGAGGTGATCGCCGCACAGGTCGGCGATCACCTTGCAGCCGTTCGCCCGCAGGTCGGCGGCGAGCCGCTGGTAGACCTCGGGCTTGATGACCGACGGGTGGGCCGGGCCGCTGAGGATGGCGATGCCGGCCCGCAGCCCCTCGGCGAGGGCCAGGTTGTAGAGCTCGTCGAGCTCGTGCCGGGTGAACGGGGAGCCGGCGATCTCGGCCAGCGAGCGACGCTGGCCGTCCCGGCGGTCGTGGACGTACCAGCCGCTGCCGCTCTCCCGCGGGATGGTGCGCAGCGTCACGCCCTTGAAGTCGAGCAGCGGCTTGAGCACCCGGCCGACCTCGCCGCCGACGGCCGCGCAGAGGATCACCTCGGCGCCGAGTGAGGTGATCATGCGGGTCTGCCAGATGCCCTGACCGCCCGGGTGAACGTGCAGTTCGGGCTGATCGTGCTGCTGTTCGATGGTCACCGTGAGTTGAGGTGCTGGCGCGAAGACCATGACCCGAGCGTCGCTCATATCCGACATTGTTCACTTTTACTCGCGCTCGGGCGGGGAAAAGACGATTAAAACTCAGAGATCGAGGGCCTCATCGGTCAACTCACGCACCGCGACGACCAGTTCCGGGCTGGCGCGCAGCAGGTCCTCCAGGCGCACCCGCCACTTGCCGGCCTCCACGTCGCCGGCGTGCCGGTCGCCGCCGGTCTCGACCAAAGCCGTCAGCAGGCGCTGCCGGGAGTCGGCGAACTGTCCGTAGACCTCGCTGCCGAGCCGGCTCAGCACCCGGGCGGCGAACGTCTCCGAGTGCGGGCTGCCGGCGGCCCGGACGAACGCCCGGGCACCCTCCCAGGCGACCCGCTGGTGGTGAATGACGCTCTGGGTCATGGCTGTGTCCCTCCGTGATGGCATGGCCACCAAGCGTAGAGACGGCGCCGGGAACCGGGACGGAGGTTGGCGCACGCGGTGGCCCCTGGGATCAGCGTGCCTCCTGAGGTGTGATGATCACCACCCCGCGGGCGCGCACCGTCCGTTGGAGCCGACCGGCTCGACCTGGAGGGTGGCGTGGTCGATGTCGAACTCGTCGTGCAGCGCCTCGCGGGCCGTGTCGAGCACGGCCGCCAGTTCGGCCGCCGGTTCCAGGCTCAGGTGCGCCGAGGCCACGTCCATGCCCGAGGTCAGCGTCCAGACGTGCAGGTCGTGGACGTCGCAGACGCCGGGGACGGCGGCCAGCCGGGCCCGCACCGCGGTGATGTCCAGGTGCTCCGGGGCGGCCTGGACGAGGATGCGCACGGCCGAGCGGCCCAGCGCGAACGTGCGCGGCAGGATCATCAGGGCCACGATCACGGCGACGATCGGGTCGGCATAGGACCAGCCGGTCAGCCCGATGATCACGGCGGCCACGATGACCCCGGCCGAGCCGAGCAGGTCGCCGACCACCTCGAGGTACGCCCCGCGCACGTTGATGCTCTCCTTGGCCCCCGACCGCAGCAGCCCGAACGCGATCACGTTGATGATCAAGCCGCCGATCGCCACCACCAGCATCGAGCCGGCCGGCACGTCCGGCGGATCGGTGAACCGGCGCACCGCCTGCACCAGCACGAACCCGGCCACCGCGGTGAGCAGGACGGCGTTGGCCAGCGCGGCCAGCACCTCGAGACGGTAGAGCCCGAACGTGCGGTGCGAGTCGGTGCCGGCCCGGCCGGCCGCGGTGATCGCGGCGAGCGCCATGGCGATGCCGAGCACGTCGGTGAACATGTGGCCGGCGTCCGACAGCAGGGCCAGCGAGCCGGTCATCAGCGCGGCGGCCGCCTCGACCACCATGAACGCGGCCAGCAGGCCGGCCGCCCACCAGAGGCGGGCGCGATGCTTCGCGCCGGCGTGCAACGCCTGCGTCCCGTGGTCATGCCCGGCACCCATGCCTCAACCCTCCGTCGGCGCCCCGCGCTCCGGCCAATGTATGCGTACATCGCTATATGTGCAACCCGAACCGATCGCCCGAACCCGGGGTATGCAATCACTGACAACTCAAAGCACCGCCTGGAAAGGATCCACCTCCGTGTCCAGACGTACTCTCGCGATTGTCGTCTCCACCCTGCTGGCCGTGACGCTCGGCGCGTCGCCGGCCGCGGCGCATTCCCCCGTCCGGGCTCTGCCCCTGCCCGACGGCTTCCAACCCGAGGGCATCGCCATCGGCGACCGCCCGTACGCCTACTTCGGCTCCCGCCTCGACGGCGACATCTACCGGGTCAGCCTCAGGACCGGTAAGGGCAGCGTTCTCAGCCAGGGCCCGGGCACCCCGTCGCTCGGCCTCAAGATCGACGATCGGGGCCGGCTCTTCGTGGCCGGCGGAAGCGGCGGCAACGCCCGGGTGATCGACACCCGGTCCGGCGCCGTGCTGAAGTCCTACCCCCTGCAGACCGTGCCGTCGTTCATCAACGACGTCGTCCTGACCGGCGGTGCCGCCTGGTACACCGACTCGACCAACCCGGTGCTGTTCAAGCTGTCCCTGGCCAGGGGCAATCTGCCGGCCGCGGCCACCCGGGTGCCGCTGACCGGCCAGATCGCCTACACCACCGGCAACAACGCCAACGGCATCGCCGCCACCCCGGACGGCCGGGCCCTGATCGTCGTGCAGTCCAACACCGGCAAGCTGTTCCGCACCACCTATGCCGGCGTGACCACCGAGATCGACCTCGGCGGCCAGCTCGTCCCGAACGGCGACGGCCTCTGGCTGCGCGGCCGGGATCTCTACGTCGTGCAGAACCGGCTCAACCTGATCGCCAAGATCCACCTGAACCGGGACGGCAGCGCGGGCACGGTGGTGTCCCGCACCACCGACCCGTCCTTCGACGTCCCGACCACCATCGCCGAGTACGGCAAGCGGCTCTACCTGCCCAACGCCCGGTTCACCACCCCGGCCGAGCCCACCACCACCTACAACGCGGTCAGCGTGCGGGTGCCGTAGCGGGCACCCACTCGGCGACCGTGCCCACCGTGGTCAGGCGCTGGGTGGCCCGGGACAGGGCGACGTAGAGCGTGCGGATCCCGGCGGCGTCCTTGGTGAGCGCCGCCGGTTCCACGAGCAGAACCGCGTCGTACTCCATGCCCTTGGCCTCCAGCGCCGTGACCACCTGCACCCGCTCCGGCAGGCCGGGCAGCCAGCCGGCGATCTCGTCCCGGCGCGGCACCGGGGTGATCACGCCGATCGTCCCGTCGACCTCGGTGAGCTGTTTCTCGGCCAGTTCCCGCACCAGGCCGGGCAGGCCGGCCGCGGTGGTGACCAGGTCGACCGGCTCGACGCCGGTGCTGCGTACGGCCGACGGCAGCGGCAGGTCCGGCATGATCGTGCGGATCACCCGCGCGGCCACCTCGAAGATCTCCGACGAGTTCCGGTAGTTCGTGGTCAGCGCGTAGGTGTTCCGCCGGCGCGAGCCGAGTGCCCGTTCCCGGGCCCGGTCCAGCTCCTCCGCGTCGCCCGACCACGCGGTCTGGGCCGGGTCGCCGACGATCGTCCAGGAGGCGTACTGCCCCCGCCGGCCGATCATCCGCCACTGCATCGGCGTCACGTCCTGCGCCTCGTCCACCACCACGTGCGCGTAGTCGCGGTAGTCGTCGTCGCGCTGCGTCAGATGGGAGCGGGCCGCCGCCTGACGGTCGGCGAAGGTGGTGACCTCCTGGACCCCGTCGCGTACGTGGAACGGATTTTTGCTCTTCTGCTGGGGCCGGCGAGGCCGGCCCATCAGCTCGTCCAGCTCGTCCAGCAACGCTACGTCGGCGATCGTCGGGCCCTGCTCGTCGAGCAGGGCGAACGAGCCCTCCAGCAGCCGGATCTCCTCCCGGGAGAGCAGCCCGTTGGCGTAGTCGCGCAGCCGGGCCGGGTCGGCCAGCCAGCGCAGCACCCGCATCGGGGTGAACCGCGGCCACCACGCCTTCAGGAACTCCCGGAAGTCGTTGCGGTCGGCCAGCTCGGCCTCGAACTCCCGCTTCTCCGGCAGCCCGGAGACCCGGGACTGGCGGGCCTGCGCCCAGAGCGCGTCGAAGAGCCGGTCGAAGCCGTGGCTGCGGACCTCGTTGCGCCGGGCACCGCGCGGCAGCGCCTTGCGGCGGATCTGGTCGAGATCGCCGGCGTTCAGCCGCAGCAGCGTGCCCCGGTAGAGCAGGCGCAGCTCGGTCGGCGCACCCGGCACCGCGTCGTGCGAGGCCCGCTCCAGCACTCGCCGGATGCGCAGCGAGCCCTTGATCGCGGCGACCGGACCGGGGTCGACCCGGGTCGACTCGTAGCCGGGCACCAGCGAGCCGAGGGAGCGCAGGGTCGCGGTGTCCTCGCCGAGCGAGGGCAGCACGGTCGCGATGTACTCCACGAAGACGCCGGACGGGCCGACCACCAGGATGCCGCCGCCGGCGAACCGGCCGCGGTCCGAGTAGAGCAGGTAGGCCGCCCGGTGCAGAGCCACCGCGGTCTTGCCGGTGCCCGGCCCGCC
>NZ_BOQN01000009.1 GCF_018332695.1 Paractinoplanes toevensis | reverse complement strand
ATCCTTGGCATCAGTCGCAAATCGGTGTACGACTACGCGCTGCGCCTCAAGGGGTTTCCTCAGCCAACCCGCATCGGACGCACCGTCCTGTGGCAGGAGTCCGAGTTGCTGAGCTGGAGGCGCGACCACCCCACTCGCAGGAGCGTCAAATGATGCTGCTCGTGATCGCTCCGATGGCGAAGGAGAGCGAGTCACCTGAGGCTGTGGTCTTGCTGGCGGTCAAGGCTCCCCACCAGGCCCGGCGCGGCGAACCGTTGGAGTCGTAGACATCCACTCCAACGGTGGTCGTGGCGGGCATGTTGGTGTAGTTGCAGGCGACCGACGAAGCGTTCGCCCCCGAGCTCGCCGAGCCCATCGTGATGGTCTGTCGGGCGTACGAGCCACCCGTGACCTCGGTGCCGGCCGCCGTGTTCGAGCCGATCACGGAAACCAGAGCAAGCTTCATTGCCCCCGTCGGGGCTGTGTAACTGGCGACACCCCAGGAGGCGTCGAGGAGCCTGTTCGCCTCGGCGGCGACGATGTTGTTCGCCATCTCAGGCCACCTCCTCCAGGACGACAGGAGCCGTCCAGCCGGGCTGGTCAGCGCCAGGCCCAGTCGTCAGCAGGTGCTCGCGCAGGCGATCGCCCTTCGGGTTGCCCTTGACCCCGCCGACCCCGGCGAGCTGCGCCTTGCAGACGTCGCAGTTGCGGGCGGTCGCGCAGCAGTCCATGTGCACGGCGATGGTCGTGTCGGCGACGTCGATGACGTGCCGGGGGTGGTCGTCGGTGCCTGTGCAGATCGGGCACGTACGGATGGGGTTCATGGCCCTCCTCGGGCAGCAGAAGATGGCCGCCCGAAGCGGCTGGAACGTTGCTAGATGTTTCGGTTCGGGCCGTCGTCGGCGACGCTTCGACCTCCGCCGCCACCGCCCGAGAAGTAGCCGCCGTGATGGTCGTCGCCGTCGTACTGGTCGGAGAACGGCCGCTTATGCAGCCAGATGCTGTCGAGCCGGAACCCCGCCAGGGCTGCCCGCCCTCGTCTGAGCTGGCGCTGCTTGGTGGTTTGGCCGAAGTGGAACAGACGATCCAAGAGGTCGAACATCGCCACCCCCGAGGTGGGTGGGCGCCGGCCGTCCGCACCGGCGCCCACGACTCGTCAGGACCGCTTGTCGGCGACCTTCTTGGCCAGCTCGATCAGCTCGCCCTTGTCCTGCACCTTGGCCACCTCGTCGTAGTCGTAGCCGTTGCCGGCCAGGAACTCGACGAACACGTCCTTGCCCGCTCGGCCGTCAGGGACGGAGCCGTCAGCGGGCAGCTTCGCCTTCGCGGCAGTCCGCTTCTCGGCGAGGTCAGCGTCAGCGGACGCCTTGTCGGCGGCGTCCTGCTCCGCCTTGAGCTGCTTCTCGGTCTTGGCGACCGGGGTGGAGGTGACGCCGACGGGAACTTCGACCTCGCGAGCTCCCGCCGGGATTCCGGCGGCGTCGACTCCGCCGGTTTCGCCGCCGATCTTCGCGACGAATCCGATGTCCAGCAGGCGCGGCAGCTCCGGCGCGTCGGCCGGGACGAGCGCACCCTTGTAGAGAAGGTTGAGGACGCGGCCCATCGGCGAGTTGACGGTGACGTGGGCGCACTCGGCGACAACCTGGTAGATGTCGCTCATCAGCCGAGGCTCCCCGTGCCGGTGATCTTGATGGCGGAGGCAGGCTCCAGAACCACTGGCACCGTGATGCGCCGCGCCCAGATGTCCCACGAGTCCCGCTTGTTGACCCGCTCCACCTGGAACTGAAGGTTGTTGTCCATCGTCGAGTAGCCAGGGTCCTGCTCGACCTCGTCGGCCATACCGCCGAGTTCCTCGCGGTCGAACACCCACACGTCGTCCGACGGGAGGTTCGACGCGGCAGTCGCGATGATCTGGTACTTGCCCAGCTTTTCGATGTCCCCGCCGTAGATCGGGTTGTCCGAAGCCTCCCGACGGCGCAGGGCCGCGATCGCCGGATCCGTGATCATCAGCGCGTATTTGGTGGTCGACAGCAGGATCGTGTTCGGGTCGAAACCCTGACCCAGGTCGACGACCTTCGCAGCCGCCAGCTCCGCGTCCCTGAACAGGGCGGCACTGGCGTTGTTCCACGCGGCGGTCGCGGCGATGGTGTTCGTCACTGCTGAGCCGATCGCCGCCGTGGACAGCTTGTCGATCTTCTGGATGACCGTGTTGGCTGTCTTGCGCAGGGTGCGGTTCAGCTCGTTGCCCATGTACACACTGCGCTTGAGCTTCTCGTCGGTCAGCTGGACCGCCTGACCCCACTTGCTGACCTTCGCCAGGGCGGCGGTGCCGTCCGCCGGGGTGTCACGCGGGTACTCGGCGCCCGGGGCGACCGACTCGATCGCCCGCGAGTTCACGATCGGCTCGCCCGTCTCGTAGGCGACCGCGCCGCCGGACGAGCGCAGCCGCTGAGTGAGGATCCGGTCCGCGACGAACCGGAGTTCGGCGATGGTGCGGAGCCGCCGCTGCAGGTAGGTGGGGTTCTGCAGGAGGCGGTGGATGGTGAGTAGATCACCGGACAGGGTCGGTCCGGCGGGAGGGTATGCGCCCGGCATTCGGGGTCACCTTTCAGCTTCGCCCGGTTGCCGGGCACACGAAAAAGGCCCGGCACGCAGCGCGTGGGGCCTGGGAAGAGCGGTTGGTGCGAGGGGTGGGGCTAGATCTCCATCCACTCGACCAGCGCGGTGTCCGCAGCGGTCGTGAGGGCGATCCCGATGTTGTTCACGCTGGCCGCACCGGATGCGACGGTGCCGGCCGCGCCGGTGTCGACGCGGGCGCCGGCGGTGATGGCACCCGACGCGGTCGAGACGTGGATCTTTCCTCGGGGGAAGAAGGAGCCCCGGTCGTTCGCGGCGACATCGTTCGCGGCGACACCGACACACGCTGGGCTGGTAGCGGTAGCCGGGCCGAGAGTGCCGTTGCCAGACACGATCACGGACTGGCCGCCGGTGGTCGTGGCCGAGAACGTGGCGGTGACCTCGTCGGCGTACAGGAACTTCGGTTCGTAAGCGCCCATGGTCAGACCGCCTTCGCGCTGGGGCCGTCGAGGCGGGCCACGATGGCGTCCCAGTCGTCGTCGGTGCCGTCGACCGGCTCGGGCGTGCCGGCGGTGCCGGACGCCATGACCGGGACAGCGGTACCGGGGGCGATGGAGGCGAGGACGCGGGTGATCGCGCCGGGCGCCTCGTCGTAGTCGGTTTCCCACTGCTCACGCTCGGCGGGGGTGAACTTGCCCAGACGGGCAGCCTCACCGATGACGGACGCCTTCACGGTCGCCGCCTTCTCGGCCTCGGTGGCGGCGAGCTTCGCCGACATCGTCTGCACCTGGGAGGCGAGGACGGTGACCTCCTTGCGGAGCTCGTCCTTCTCCGCCTCGGCCAGCTCGGCCTTCTCGACGGCCGCAGCGGAAGCGGCGACCATCTCCGGGGTCGGCTCGGGCGTGATGGGGGTGTCGGCCTTCGCCTTCAGCTCGTCGAGAGCGGACAGGATCGCCTGCTCGTCGGCGGTGTCGTCGAGGCCGAGCCGCGAGCGAATGCCGCTCAGTTCGGTGGACACAAGGTCCTCCTTCGGATCGGGGTTGATTTCGTGCTCCGGCTCGGCGGCCGGGAGATTGGGGATGCCGGCGTACTTCAAATCGACCTGTCGCCGAATGGCATCGGCGAGGGCGCCTCCGACGTCGGAGGCTTTCCAGCCGAGGTGCAAGGTCTGCCCATCTGCCGGGGCCGAGGCGCTGACCGTGTCGTCGGCGACAGTGAGCCGGTCCAGGGTTCGGGCCATCTCGCGAAGCTGTTTCGGCTCCCAGGTCGTGTGGTGGTCGTTGCCGACAGCGGTTCCGAAGTCCCAGCCCTCCGCGCCCGCCGGCCGGACTACGGCCTGGACTTCCCAGTGCTGCTTGTCGCCGTCGAACCGGCCGTACAGCTGGGCTTGGATCTGCCCTCCATCAGCAGCGTCGACCGAGACGATGTCGCCTTCGAACTCCTCGCCCGGGGCGTCGTCCTCTTCGGCCCGGTACGCGGCGGCCCGCATCTGCCGGAACTTCGCCAAGTTCGCCGGGGACCGTTGTTCGTCTGCGGGTAGACCCGCATACCAGTCGTTGGCCTTGTCGTGCAGGGCGGCAACGTTCGCCTCATGCTCGGCGAGCTGGGTGCGGCGTTCCTCGGAACGTTTTTTGATCTGGTCGTCGAAGCCGGAGACCGCATCCCACAGGTGGCCGATCCCGTCCTCGTCGAGGCGGACCGTCGAGTCGCCGGACCCGTCCCAGTCGCGGGCATCGTCGGAACCGACGACACCGAACCGCATGCCCGGTCCATCGCCGCTGCTGGTGACAGCCATGAGGGTGTCGGCGGTGGAGAACTCGCCGCCCTTGACCTTCCCCGACGACACGAGCGTTTCGCCGTCGCCGAGAGCGATACGCCCGGCCATGTTCAGGCTGTCGCGGCTTTTCTGGGCGGAGGGGACAGGCTTGTCGCCCTTGCCGGCGCCTGCCGTGTGGGCGAACTGGCCGTCACCGTCCCGCTTGTGTTTCGACTCGTCGAAAGGGTGAGCGGCTGACACCTCTACCTGCGCCCGGGAGGCGCGGATGGTGGCGATGCGGGTATGGACGTCAGCTGCGGATGCAGCGACCGGCCCGTACTGGGCTTCCCATGCCGCCTGCTCGTCGGGCGGGATCAGCGGGATGTCGACGACCTCGCCGGCGAATGCCAGCCGGATCCGGTCGAACGTGATCGGCCCCATCCGGGTTGTCAGTTCGGCGAGGCGGGCAAGGTCGTTCGTGTATTCGGCGGTCACATGCGCGAACCAGGGGCGGTGTTGCGCCGGGATCGGTGACGGCCCGGGGAACAGGACGTCGAACAGGGCTTCGTCGGTCAGGTCGTGAACAGCGTCGACCAGGTCACCGGAGATCAGGTAGACGTGGCAGGGGTCCCGATCCGGCTGCGCGTCGCCTGGGTTGAAGACCGCCGCCGCGAAAACGTCCGCGGCCAGATGGGGCAGGCCGTTCGCGGCGCGGGACACGGAGTCGATGACGTCCTGCCTGCCTTGCGCGCCAAGGTCTGCGGCCTCACCGAGGTAGGCCAGGGTGAGGTGGATTTCCTCGACGGGCAGCCCGTCGTCGACTGACAACCGCACGGCGTCTTCGGCGGTGGGAACGAGCGCGATCATCGCGCCGGTGTGTACCTCGGCGGCGGCCACCACCGCATAGACACTGTCCCCGGAGTGGTCCTCGGAGGCGGCGATGTCAACGCCGTACAGTTCGGCCACATCGTTGAGGGACCGCAGCGTGGGTATTGCTGGCTGGGTGGTGCCCAGCAGCGACACGGCGTCGAGTGCGAAGTGATGGGTGTGGGACAGGGCGCACCGGTAGTTGTACTTGCCCTCGATTGACCGTTTCGGCCATGCGGATGCCATGACCTGGTCGATCCAGGCGGGCATGCCGACGTAGTCGCCGAGAAGTAGGTGTCCGTCTTCTTCGGCGCGAAGGTTGTCGACCCAGCCGATGCCCGGTTCACCGTCGTGGCTGAGGTCTGGGGCGAACCGCTTGTCCAGGTGGCCGATCTTCAGGATCGGCTTGCCGACCGCCGGGCACTTCATCGCCTCAACGGCGGCGAGGATGTCTTTGGCGGTCGGGTTCCAACTGCCTGTGGAGGCGGCCCAATTCCCTGTGCGTATCAGCTCAACGCCTTCACGGCGAGCGAGTGCGACTTCAGGCATCTGGCATCACACCCTCTCGGGCCAATGCCACGTGCCGCCTTGGTCCGGACCCCCGGTGCCACACCTCGCGGTTGAAGAACATGCCAGTCGGGTTCAGCACACAGAGACCGACGACGTAGCTCTTGTTGTTTGCTGTGCTGCCGACCAGTTCGGGGATCTCGGTAACGATCGCCGCGCGGCATTCGCTCGCGTATTCGCCGCCGGGGGTGCCGTACGAGACGTAGTGAACGACGCGACCGACGCTGGGCTTCTGCTCCACTCCGGCCTCCTTTTCGAGGTCGAGGTGATCGAGCTAGAAGATGGGGTGAATCCCGCCCCGGCAGCGGCTGCGCCCGAGGCAGCCGCGATAACCGGCGGTCGGGTAGTCCTTGAGTGCTTCGGTGAGCGTGTCGTAACGACGGTTGTTGACCTCGGCGCAGGGCTTGCACCTGTTCGGCCCGTCAGACACCTCTACCGCGCGGTAAGCCGTCGCTGGATGCTTCTCAAGCACCGCGAGTCGGCCAGCATGCTGTGCGGCCGAGAGCAGCCCGCCGATGTTCTCCCCGACGAGCCCGTTCTCCGAGGTGCCCAGGTCGGTCAGGTGTGCCGCGACCGCGCCTTTCACCTCGGCCGCGGAAACGCCCGCGAGTTGCAGGCTGATCCGTGCCGCCCCCGACGCGTAGCCGGACGCGATGATCCGTGCGACCGCGTCCGCGTGCTGCTCGACCCGATCGCGGCCCGGCAGATCCGGCGCCGCGATGTCGACGCCCTGGCCCGCGGCTTCCTCCACGACACCCGCCGCAGCCTCGGCCGCCAGATCGGTGCCCGACTTGCGCAGCGGCACCGCCACCGCGGCGACCACGCCGGCGGACACCTGCAGCTCACCGAGCAGGGCCAGGTCGCCTGCCTCGACGGCAGCTTCGGCCTGGTCTGCAAGCTCGTCCACCATCGGCCCGGCCAGCTTCGGCCAGCGCTTCAGCAGGCGAGCCTTCGCGTCATCCCACTGCCGCTGGATACGGGCCGCGTCCGCTTCGTCGTCACCGAACAGGGTCGGCTGGGCGGTGCTGCGCTTGCGACGTCCCCGCGGGCGCGCGGCGGCAGCAACCTGGGTCGGCTCGCCGTCGGCCGCCTCGCCCGGTTCGGGCAGGTCCACGCCTGGGGCTGTCACCTTCGGCGGGGCCATGCCCTCGCGTTCGGGCAGCCGGTACTCCCGGCGAACCCACGCCTCGAGACCCGGGTCGGCAGCGAGCGCACCCGATGACAGCAGCAGCTGCAGAGACTCGGCCGTGACCTCACGCCGGGAACCGACACCGGACACTACGACGCGGGGGACAGGCTCGTCCTCGCCGAAGTTCCAATTGACGATCCGGGCGACGATCTGCCGGGTGGCGACATCGGCGATGAACTCACCCTCGGATTCGAGGGCCAGGTGCAGGGCGTCGACGAACACGTTCCCGAGTGCCCGGGACCCGTTGGGGGTTTCGCCGAGGTCGAACGCACCCATGAGGGCGCTGGCGGTGCACTGCTGGTCGAGCCAGCGCAGGAACGCCTGCGAGTCGGGCAGCGACCCGCTGATGCCGAGGATCTTCATGGCGAACCCAGGCGGGGAGGCGGCGCCGGCCTGGATCCCGCCTCGTGCTGCGGCAGCCATCTGCATGGCCTCGGTCATCTGCGCCGGGGTTGGGCTCGTTCCCGGCAGGGCTTCCATGACGGGGACACCCATGGCCCAGCGGACGTTCGCCGCACCGTAGTGCCGGCGAACCTCCTCCTTGATCAGCCACGAGGCGTAGGAGGCGCGCAGCAGAGACGTGCCGGCCCAGTTGGAACCCTCACGCTCGCGGGCGTACCAGACCAGGTTCTTCGCCGGCATCTGCGGGGCGTCGAGCTTCGCCGCCTGATCCTGGGTGGCGCCGGTCAGCAGCCCGGTCTTGCCGTCGGTGTGAATGTGGGAGATCGTCCACTGCGGGCGCTCCCACAGGCCGGTGAGCTGCGCCTTGTCAGTGATCTCCGCTTCCATCTCGAACGCGGAAAACCCGAAAGGCACACAGCGCAGGGCCGCGTTCAGGTGGTCGCCCCACGACACGCCACGCAGCCTCGCTGCACCCGGCTCGTCCTTGCCCTTGATCGCCAGGCCGGTGCCGTCGGCGACCAGCTGCACAACCTCGGGCCGGCAGCCCGCCGGGTCCAGCTGCCACTGCGAGCGCCGCAGGTTCAGCGTCCAGCCCTGCACGATCGACGAGAGTTTCGGGTCGCGGCGCATCCGCGCGTACACCGGCACCGACATCGGGAACGTCAGGTCCGGGACGTGCTCGAGCATGTCGGTGTACAGCGACGCGAACGAGTTGTTGCCCAACGCGTACGGGTCGACGTAGCCCTTCGTCGAGGTGGGGGCGGACACGACTGAACACCCCCGCAACATCGGAGTTTCGCGTTCATGACGCAGACTCCGAAACCAGCGGCCAAGCTGGTGCTCGTGACGACTCACAGAATCTTCGACTGGGATGTTGACCCTGGTGAGCACTACCTGGTGTCAGCGGACGGCCGTGAAGGCTCGGCATACTTCGTGGTCTGCAAAAACGGGGATAACTGGTACGTGGACGGCGAGAATAAAAAGCACCCCACGCCCAAAAAGTCGCAGGCTGCTCGAATCTTCGGGAGCCTGAACCCGGGCACCTCCCGCCAGCACCGGCCGCCGCCGTACTGAGGGACTACATCGCTGCCGTCATCAGGTCCGGTTCGCCAGCATGTGGCGTGTGCGGCATCTGGAAGCCGTTGGGCCGGCGCCACGCACCCTCGGTGGTCTTCACCCCGTACCGCAGGGCGTCAAGCCCGTGGTCATCCACCTTGATCGGAGCGTCCAGGCCGCGCATCGCTTTCTTGTCGTCCCACGAATAGCCCGGGAACTCGTCGATCAGCGCCTTGCACGACCGGTGGACCTTCAGCTTCCCGGCGCCGAGAACACTCGATACCAGCCGGATCCCGTCGGCCACCGCGTTGTCGGCCGGGGTGGGAGTCATACGGTCGCGCCAAAGCTGCTCGATGAACGATGCCGCCGACGGGTCGACCACGATCGCCTCGGGAGTCACGCCGGCCGCGTGGCTCGCCGTTGCCCGGTACTCAGCCAGCCAGTTCTTCAGGTTCGCCGAGTACTCGGCGTCGGTGAGCGAGCGCCGGGTGTCGCGGGCGGCATGGCGCCACTCGGACGCCACGTAGATCGTCTGGCTGGCGTCGATGCCGAGCAGCAGCGCGTGGAACGGATTGGACGTGCCGTAGTCGACGGTCGCGCAGATCCACCGCCAGATCGGCGGCAGCAGGTCGATGACGTGGCGGTCCGGGTCCCACATGTCGTACACGGCGCCCTCAGCGACCACCCACAGGCCATCGATGAACCGCTTGTACCAGAGCCCGGTGTACTCCTGCTTCAGCGAAGCTACGTACGCCGGGTCGAGGGCGGTGTTGTCGTCGAGGGTGAAGTGCCACCACTTCAAGTTCAACTCGCCGGCCCGGTTGAGGAACTTCTTCCGCAGCCAGTGCGACGGGTTGTCCGGGTTGGTGGTGGCGAAAAGCTGCGCGCCTTTGACGCTCAACCGGGCGAGCAGCTGCGTCCAGTACGCCTCGGGAACCAGGGTGGCCTCGTCGACATAGGCGCCGGCACAGGTCATGCCACGGAGCCGGTTCTCGGCGCGGGAGTCGTTCGCCGTGATGATCTCGACGGTGCGGCCGAGAATCGTGGCCGTCGGCGCGCCGCGCGTGTAGTGGATTAGCTTCGCGGCCGGGCCGGTGATCTCCGGGTCCATGAGCGGGCCGAACACGTTGCGAGCAACGGTGTCGAAGGTCTTGCCGCCGACAATCAGCTGTCCGCCGCGGGGCGCGTTGGCCACGTAGATCAGCCAGCGCAGCAGCGACGCGATCGTCTTGCCCGAACGGACCGCACCAGTCCACACGTTGACGCGGGCGGTGGAGTGCGCGATCGACAGTTCCTGCTTCGGCGACAACCGAAGGTCAGGCATCGCCGGTTCCGTGCTTCGCCTGCAGCCCGTCGAGCAGGGTGCCGAGCAGCGAACCCATCACGCCCGGGTCGGTGGCATCGTGCCGCTCGAGGACCACGTGCTTGTCGAGGGCAATGCCCAGGGCGACGTACGCCTCTTTGGCATCGCGCAAGGGCGGCTTGTCGAGGCTGACGAGCTCGGGCCCGAACTGGCCGCGCTCGTAGTACTCGTATTTGCCCCAGGCTCGGGCGCGGAACTTGTCCGCGTCGTCGAGCAGTGCCGACGCGAGAGCGGCACGGCGGGAGCGGTTGTCCGCTACTGCCGCGCGTGTCGCGTTTTCCACGGATGACCGGTCAAACGCATCGGTCATCCCGGCGGCTCTGGCGATGTTGGTGACGGAGCCGACGGAGACGTCGTGGTCACGGGCTATCTGGTTGCGGCTCTTCTCGCCGCTTTTGACGTCGGCGAGGACCGCGGCGCGCTTTTCGTCTGGGATGCGGGGCACACGCTCTCACCCCGATCTCACGCTGCGTAATACGTCGGGGGTAGCCACCCGAGAACTCGTCTCATTCCCTGGGAACAAGCCGGTCGGTGGTGACTGTCGGTTGACGGCGCGATCCGCAGGCTTCGAACCCGCGGATCGCACGTCCCCCGAGCCACCCGGAAGTCAGATGTTGCGGTCACCCTCGGCCGGCGTCTCGGTACCCGGCTCGACCGGCGCCTCGGGCTGAGCCGGCTCCTCGGCCGGGGGCTCCTCGACGGGCTCGAAGCCGTTGTCCGCGGTGTCGGCCGCGGACTTCATGTCGGCGAGCGCCTGGGAGATCTCGGCGGCCTTGGCCTCGACCTCGGGGGACGCGTCGCCGTTGGCAACGGCCTGCTCGAGGTCGCGGACGGACTGGTCGAGCCGGCCGATGGCGTTGTGCAGGTTGACGAAGCTGGCCTGCTGGGCGGCGGAGGCTTCCTGCTGCTGGGCGGCGAGGCCGTTGAGCAGGGTGACGAAGGTGGTCATGTGGTCCTCCAGGTGGGGGAGAAGGTGGGTGCCGAGGTAGCGGCGGATGCGGTGTTTGAGGCTGAGTCGCGGATCGCAAATCATGTCGGCCTCCGTGGTTGTGTCGAGGCGGCCGAGGAGGATCACTCGCTGGTCAGTCGTCGTCCGGGTGGGCGAAGCCAGTCCATTCCGGCACTGTCGAACAGGCCGACGGTTGTCTGCCCGTCGGCGTTGACGACCTTGGCGATGACCAAAGCAGATTCGACGAGGTCACCCTCGTTGAGGTCGATGGCGACACCGAGGCCGTCGAGGATGGGGCCGATTGGCTGGTCAGCCACCGTCGCTCCTCCGCTGCTCGAGGAGGTTACGGATCTGTTCGAGTTCGCGGCGTAGTTCGCTGTCGTCGGCCGCCTCTGCTGCGCCGTACGACGTCCAGGCTTGGGTGGCGAGGCTCAGCAGGATCACGAACAGGATCGAGTCTTTCCACCACAGGACGCCCGGGACGGCGAGCAGCACACAGGCGCCAGTGGCGGCCCGGTGGATCCAGACACGGCGTCGGGCGGCCATGGCAACCGCCGTTCAGCAGGCGTGCGACATCCCGGACGAGTTGACGTCGAGGGCCGGCCAGTTGGGGTTGCGGGTGACCTTGACGCCGCGCCGCGAGTTGGGGGAGTTGCGAGTTGCAGCTTCGACTTCGAGCAGGTCACCCCACCGATAGGTGCCGTCCTCATCGGGGGTGATCTTCCCGGAGGCGCGCCAGTAGTCGAACGTTTGCGGGGTGATCCCGAACCGTTTGATGGCGAACCAGGGCGGGACGCGGACGTCGGGGTTCTGCACGGCTACCTCCCCGGAAACGCGGAAGAGCCCCGGGACCGAATGGTCTCGAGGCTCTGAAGGCTGCGGCGGGCATGGCTCGCGCTGGCCCCAAATTACAGGCGATCAATTGGGTCTGCAACATCCGGTGGCATCGTGTCGCCGCAGGTGAGGCTATCGACGTACGGCGGCGGCCTGTTCTTCAACGATGGCCGTGTATTCGTCGTCGGTGTACAGGGTGCCGCAGTTGCCGCATTCGGCCCGGTAGGTGTCGGTGGGCTTGTGGAACAGTGCCCGCTGGTCGCAGCGGGCGCAGGTGACTCCGTCGCACGGCTGCGGTGGCGGTTCGCTCTGCCCGGTCGCCGAACGCAGCGCCCCGCGCAGCTGCTTCAACGCCAGCGCGAAGTCGGCAACCTGCGGGTAGCCGTCGCAGATGTCGTCCAGGCGCACCCGCAACCACATGACCATCTGGTCGACGGTGGCGGCGGGAAGATGCTGGTCGGCGAACATGCGGTGCCGGATGTCGCGGACCCACTCGTCGAGTGCTGTCGCGACGGACAGTCCCCCCGCCTCTTCGGCTGCGGGGATCATGACGAGCTTGCCGTCGCGGTCGCGGACGTATTCGCGGTCGCGGACCTGCTGCGTGATCTCCTTACCGTCGAAGGAGGCTGTGACCGGCCGGAACTCCGAGCTGAGCCGCACCTGCGGGACGAGATGCTGCTGGTGGTCGTTGCCTGAGGCGTCGCGGGTGGGGTTCTGCACGCGGGCCGGAGCGATCAGATCCAGCCGGTTGATGTTGATCGGGACTGCCCGTTCGCGGCTGCCGGACACGTCGGGTTGCTTCGACCGGGAGTTGATGGGGGCGACCCCGCCGAGCACCGACACCGGGTCGGACGGGAACAGGCCCTTACTGAACACGTGCCGGATGCCGCCTTCGAAGTACACGGTGGCGAACCGTTCGTGCCGGCGGTCGTCGACGATTGCCGGTTCGTCGTTGGTGAGGTCGGCGACCAGGCCGGCGATCTCGCCGAGCCACCGGTTGATGAGGGTGCGGTCGCCGTCGCAGACGGGCGGGTTGTGCGGGTCGCGTGCCTTGGAGTCCGGCCGGATCACTGGGCAGGTGACGCAGCTGCCGGTCCTGGTTTGGCCGCAGCCGGTGCTGCCGCAGCCGCCCGGGACGTCGCAGGCTGCGTAGGAAATCGTGTGGCAGAGGCAGTCGCAGTATGAGCCCATGTAGCACCTCGTTTGCGCAGGGTGGGGTACCTTTGCGGGTGCTTGATCGCTGGGTAGGCGAGGGGTGGTGTGCGGCGCCGGATCGGGGAGGTTCGGCGCCGTCTGCTTATCTGCCTCTGGGCCTGATCTGCCTGGGCGGTCGCTGGGTTTGCTGCGGGCCGTGGCTGGTGTTCTGCCGGCGGGCGTTCATCCGGGCGAGGGGATGTTCAGGCTCATCCTCGGTTTCCGCGTCGCTCCATCGGTCGGGAAGGACCCGGGCGATCATGGCGTCAATCTGGCCACTGGTCAGCTCGAAGGTCCGAGCCATCCCGGCAAGCGCTGTGCGCAGTGGACCGAAGACGACGGGCGGTGCGAGCAGGCCGGTGACGTTGTCCAGGCGGACGGTGACCGGTCCGCTCCTCACATCACCACCGAGGGGCCAGTTGATCCCGTCGTCGACAACGGTTCCGAGGGGAACCCACTGGCTGGGCCGGTCGAGCGGCGCATCGACGGGGGCGATGAACACGGTGCCTCGTGCGCGCGGATCTGCTGCGCGCGACTGTGCCACCACGATCGACCGCTGGTGTTCCTCGGCGCGCTCGACGGCTTGGGCCAGCCACTGCGGGAAGCGCGGGTGGGAGGCGACCCGGATCTCGCTCTCGGACATCCGCCAATCGCCGTCACATCCGCACGAGCAGGCGTTCGCGGCGATGTCCGCCCACGCGTCGTCTTCCGCTGGTTCGAGGTGCCGCCTGTTGCCGAGTTCCCGTTCGAGTCTCGCCCAGGCCGCCTCCTGGCCTTCGTTGTCACCGGCCTGGATGTCGCAGCCGACGAACCGATGTCCATCGTCGAGGCGCAAGTGGATCCGGTCGGTGCCGGGCCGGTCGAAGACTTGCGCGTGGTGCTGGCCTCGCCGGTACGAGTCGAGCAGGGGCAGGTTTTCGGCTTCGGTGACCAAGTCGGGCCGCCAGCGCATGGGGGTCCGGTCGACGTCGCTGATGGTGTCGTCGCCGCGCCAGTTGGGCTCGCAGTCGTATGAACAGTACGGCGAGTCGGGGCGGGGTTCGGCGCCGCACGGACATGAGCCGGCGATTGCCCTGTCGAGGTCGGTGAGGATGTCTGCGGTCACACAGCCTCCTCGTAGTCGCCGGCCTGGACCGCCTCGAGGAATCCGGCCCAGTCGGCTGCGCTCAGCTCCAGCGGCGCCTGTCCAGGATGTTTGGAGTCGCGCATCAGCACTGTGTCGCCAATCGGCGCGGCTTCGACGCAGGTGTTGGAGGCGCAGCGGCTCGACTTACGCCAGGCAGGGTTAGGGGTCACAGGAGGTCCTCGAGCTCGCCGGCCTGGATGGCCTCGACAAAGTCGGCCCATGCGGTGTCCGAGAAGGCGAGGGGCGCCCGGTGGGGGTCTTTCGAGTCACGCATGAGGACCTGCCCGTCGGTGGGGGCAACTTCGGCACAGGCGTTGGAGGCGCATTTGGAGTAGCGGCGCCAGGCGGGCTGAGGGGTCACAGGGCGTTTGTACCAGCCCGGGGCCGACTGGTGCATGGGCTGACACCCGGAAGGGCGCTACGGGGCTCTCGGGCGGCTCAGCGGTCCCAGCCGTCGCACTGGTCGCCCTCGCCGAGTTCGTCGAGCAGATCCGGGCCGTCCTGACCGACGTCCGTGGTGCCGCCGATCAAGCCGAGCCGGGTCGCGCAGTCACGCCCGAAGCCCTGAACCATCCGGTCAGCGCGGGCTGGCTTGGAGCAGCGCGCACAGCGCCTCAGCTCGGGGATGGTCGGCTGCGGGAACACCCGACCAGTGTGCGTCGAGGGCGCCCGGCCGGTGGGTGGGCATGACCTTCAGTGGCCCATTGCTTCCGCGGTCCCGGGCGTCCCGACAAGGTCAAGCGTGACGTTCCCGCAGGTCAGCATCAAGATCTGGCGTTAAAGAACAGGCTTGTAGTTCGCTCCCGGGTGCCCGGTTCGTGTCCGACGAGGCTCAGCTGACCGGCTTCGGCCGCCACTCCGGCGGGTAGTCGGCGCGGTCCTCGTACGGCAGCGCCTCGAACCGGAGAAGCTGCGTCCGCCACCCATCCAGCCCGCACGAGCAGTAGCCGACTTCCAGGTCGCCAAGTTCTCCGGGCTGGGCGAGCAGGCGACACGAGTCGTAGGTCGGGAAGCCCTCCGGCATGTCGTGCTGCTGGGCCATCAGCCAGGCGATGCGCTGGCGCTTGGCGTCGATCTCAGCCAGTACGCGGTTCGGGTTGGCGAAGATCGCGACGATGCGGTGTACGGCGACTGCTTTCGAGGTGCCGCCGATCTGGTCGGCGATGATCCGTTCTCGCTCCCATGGCGCATCCGTCGGCAGGTCGTAGCGCATGGCCTTGGCCTTGAGCGCTACCCGCTCGTCGTCGTTGATCTGGGCAGTCAGCCAGGTCGCGATGTCATCCACGGCGCTCACCCGAACAGCCAGTCGATGCCGGCCCAGAAGCCGCGCACGAGGTCGTCCCAGGTCTTGGCGAGGATGCTCACGCGCTCATCCTCGCAGCCCACGCCTCGACGCATCTGTGCGCCACGTCAGCCCGGTGTGCTCATCCTCGTGCTCGTCGTGCGGGCCCGAGAGCGTGCAGCGGATCCAGTAGCTGTCCGCCTGCTCCGAGGTGAAGTGATCCCACGAGCGGGTTTCCTCGGTGCACTGGCGCGGCAGCTCGGCAACGACGAGGAAGCCAGCGCGGGTGAGCTGTCGACCAGGTGGCCGGGATGCGACCTGCCGAGTTCGGCCCAGCCGCACACGCATCCCCCAATCTCCCAGCGCTGGTGGATGGTCAGCAGAGCTTCCGCGCGCTCGACCAGATCGCGGCCGGCGTCCATGGCGATGCGGGTCAGCAGGGCTACTTCCTGCTGGGCATGGTCGGTCAGGCTGGTCACGGCGCCTCGTCCTTGCGCTTGCGGCAACATCCGTCGCAGCCATGCACACCCATGCCCTCGACGGTGCGCACAGCCAGGTCGTCGGGGTCAGGGTGGCCGATGCCGTGCGGGCACTGCCGCTCCATGAAGCCGCCCCAGTCCGACCGCCAGACCTGCGGCCAGGCGACCATGTGATGGGCGGTCGAGTTATGGATGCAGCAGACCTGACCGGCGCATCGGACCGGGTCGTGGGTTTGCAGGATGCCCCCGCCGAGCAGGGCGATCACGTCAGCCATCAGACCAGCCCCAGGTCGCGGGCGTGCTGGCAGTACTCCCAGCCGTCACGGCCGTCCTCGCACTCGCAGTACGGCTGGACCAGGTGCTCGACGTACTGGCGGGACCAGCCCCAGCGTTCGACCCGCGCCAGCAGCGACTCCAGGGTGAGTTCCTCGGTGTGCAGGCCCAGGCGCTCTTGACGGCGCATGTTCTCTGCTTCCCGCGCCCACTGGGCTCGCTCCTCAGGCGTGGCGTTCATCCAGCGGTTTACGTAGTCGGCCACCTCTGCGCCGAGCGCGATGCCTTCATGGCTGACGTGGGTGACCTGGCCGTATTTGGCGACCTCGAACTCGGTCGTCATGTGGATCTCCAATCGGTGGAGGAAGATGGGGTGGGGAGCGGAGCGTTACCGGCGTTCCGCTCCCCGCTGAGGATCAGGCCGCGCGCGAGTCCGCATTCGCGTCGACTGGCGCTTTCGGGCCACGGCATCCGCGCGTCCCGCAGTTGGTCAACGGACGTGGGTTCTCCACCGCCTGGCCATTCGTCCACGACGCGTAAGACCGGGTCGTGCAGTGCGCATGGTCCGGGTGGGTGGCTTCAACCCCGACGCACCGCTCACCCGTCGTGCATTCGCTGGCCGACAGATGCCGGTACAACACCCCGGAGCAGCGGAGACGCACCCGCCGGCCAGGCTCAGCCAGAACCCACTGCCGCTCGTAGTCCTCAGCCTGCCCGCGACAGGTGCCCCGCTTCGCCTTCCGCGAATGCGAGGTGTGGAACACGGCCGGGCCGGCGCCGGGCATCAGGAGGTTCTCTCCAGCAAAGACGATCGAATGGTGTCTGCCCGTGACGGGGTCTCCGCATGCCCAACAACAACCCGGCATGATTCCCGCCAGCCGGTTGAACTCCTTCATCGCCGCGACAGCCTCATCGTTGCGTTCGTCGCACGGGCACGGCCAGATCAGCCCGCAGTCGTTGCAGACCGGGTATTGCTCGCGCAGCGGCCACCACTGGTCGTTGCTGGCCCACGGGTAGATCGCGCGGTGAGGTTCCCGATCCTTGGGGTCGGTGGCGGACTGGAGACGCACTGCTCGTTCACGACCCGGCCAGGTCGCCGGGTCGGGCATCCCTTCGCGTTCCCACACCTTCGTGGTCTGGTCGTCCCAGTTCGCCTGGTCTCGCTCGAAGACTGCCGTGACCCGCCAGGCTTTGCGGTCGCGCCACGCAACCAGTTCGCCGACGTGCGGAATCTTCCGGTACTTGACGCGCTCCACCGGCAGGCCGTTGCGCACTTCGGTGACGATCTCGCGGATCGCCTCGTGGTCGTAGGCGATCGGGCTCCAATCGCGGCCCATGTAGATCTCCCTTCAGTGGGGTCGTGCAGGATGGGGGAGCGGGACCGGCTTGCTGAGATCAGGCCGGTCCCGCGTCAGGTCAGCGAACGCCAGTGGACTCCCACGCCGGCCCGTTCGCGTCGGCAATGTCCGCGGCGAAGTCGATCCAGTCGGTAACCCCGAACCACGACTTCTTGTGCAGGTGCCGGGTCCACTTGAACAGGGAGAACACCGACCTCATCTGCGTGACCTCAATGGCGTAGCAGTCGCCGCAGTGATGGTCCTCAAGTCGCCGGCATCCGTCGCACACTGCGGCCCACCGGACAGTGCGGGGGATCGACATCAGGCTCGCCAGGTCCCCGATCTTGATGAACCCGTGCTCCTGCTGTTCCTTCGAACGCCGCTCGTACTCCTCGCGGGCGGAGACAGCTTGGTTGATCTCGCTGAAGCTGAGGTGCACGACGCCGGTCAGGATCGGGTTCTTGCAGGTTCCGCATGCCCAGTTGATTTGGGCGGGCAGCAGGCGGTCACTGGTCATGGTGGAAGTCCTTTCGGGGGCCGGGCTGCGAAGGGATGCGCTTGGGAACGGGGGCGCCGAGGGCGATCTTCCAAGGCCAGTGGCCTACGTCGCCCCAGGTGAGGTAGCTCGGCCACTCGCGCTGGTCGCGCTGGCCTCGCCAGTGCCGAACTTCGACCGTGCTGTTCGGCCCGCCCGTTTCGGTGGTCCCGCAGGGGACGATGCCGACGCCGAACTCGGGCCAGCGCATCAATAGCGATGATCCGGTCGGCCGGACCGATCGCTTGAGCCCCTGCTCTCCGTGGCCGGCGTGCGCCTCGATCAGGAGAGCGCAGTTAACGGCGGCTCGGACTCGGTCGAGTACCGCGACAGTCGCCCTCGCCGGGCCTTCCTCGTTGATGTTGGCGTTGTGCAGGCGGTAGAAGGGTCCGATAACTAGCAGTTCTGGCTGGTGAGCGGTGACTCGCTCCAAAAGCCACTCGGCGTCCTCACGAGTGGTCAGGTCAATACCGTCGACCCGGTGGATGATCCGCCACATGCCAGGTTCGACCTTGTGGTTGTACTTGGCGGCGGCGTCACGCAGGTCCCGGTACTTGCGGCGGTTCTGCGATGCGGAGTTTTCGCAGTCGATCACGAGGACCCGGCGGGGCGGGATGTCGATAGCGTGCTTGAAGGGGTGAACGCCGGCTGCGACGCAGATGGAGATCTGCCGCGACAGGACGGACTTCCCGAGACCTTCGAAGCCGGTCAGGATGATCCGGTCACCGCGCTCCAGAAGTCCTTCGACCAGCCAGTCGTAAGGCTCGTCCTCCACGGCGAGGAACTGGTCGAGGTCTGGCGCCAAGTCGACCTTCGCTGGCTGGTCGTTGCGCCATGTCACCTCGGCGTCGTCGAGCGAGTAGCCCGCGGCCAGATGATCGGAGATGTCCTTGCCGACCAAGGGTTCGAGGATGATGACGGTCGCCCCGACGTCCAGCAACGAGTCGCGGACCTGGCGGGCATGAGCCTGGCCGGGATCGTCCTTGTCGGCACAGATCAGAACGACTGCCTCGCGGAGGAACTCGGAGTACTCGGGCCTCCACTTCCCTGCACCGCCGGAGTTGCAGGTGGCCACGATTCCGAGCTTGCGCAGGTTCTCGACGTCCTTCTCGCCCTCGGCGATGTGGATGACCCTGCCGTCGGCGACTCCTTGAATCACCTCGGGTAGCCGGTACAGGACTCGGCGTGCGTCGCCCAGTTTCCAGGTCCAGCCGTTTTTGCCGTCCGGGTCGGGTCGCCGCTGTCGGAACTTCTTGTCCGCGGTGCGCAGAACCTGGAACAACAGCGCACCCTGTTCGTCGGTGTAGTCGTAGTGGGCGACGAACCCACCCGCCGTGTAGGGCAGGCCACTGCGGCGGGGCTGCTGAAATCGGTCGTCGATCTGTTCGCGCGGTTTCGACAGGTCCGCCCATGACAAACCGAGAGCAGCGAGAATGTCATCAGCGTGGCAGCCGGCGTGGCAATGGAAAACCACCGGGTGGTCTTTCCCGATACCGAGGGACAGGCTGGCGGAGCCGTCGTCGTGGACGGGGCAGCGGGCCATGTAGCCGCCGCCGGATGGCTTGACTGCTTCAAGCTTCGGCAGCACGAGTTCGGTTAGGGCGGACATCAGTTGTTCCACCACTCGTCGGAGCTATGAGACAACTGCGGCTTGTCAGGTTCGCCGTACTGCTCCCAGCATTTGTTGTGCAGCCAGGTAGCGGCGTTCTTGTTGAACTTGGGATTCTCGTCGGCTCGTTCGAGCGCGTATAGCTCCGCACCGGCAAGGATCGTCTCCGGGGGAACCTTGGCCCGGAGGGCAGCGAGCCACTTGGTCCGCGCTGCGTTCTTGTCCTTGATGCTCGGGTAGACCGTCCAGAACTTAATCCACTCCGGGTCCACGTTGATCTCGTCGGCAGACCAGGTCAGATTGGGATGTGTGGAAGGAAGCTTGCCCTCCTTCGACCGTGCCTTCTTGGCTGCCTTCGACTCGCCGGCGTCGGGCTGCTCGTCGGTTGATCCGTCATCGGGCTCGTCGTCGGACTCGTCGGCTTCGGTCTGCGTGTGTGTCGCGGCGGAGTCCGCGTCTGCAGACACATGCTCCATGCTCCATGCTCCATAAAGAAGCGCAATCTTCTCTGCGCGCCGCGCGGACAAATCTGCGCGGGACTCGGATCGGTTGGCGTCGACCAGGGCACGCGGGCTGAGCAGGTCAGAGTCTTGATCGTTCGGGTCCGGTAGGCGAGATGCGACCTTTTCGGGTTCCAGGCGCTGATGCTGGGCTAGATTCGGCAGGAACAGGTAGATCCCCACGGCCGTCCGGAACGGAACGACCTTGCCGGCCAACGCCAGTTCGGCGATCAGCAGGGTCACGCCGTCGAAGTCAAGGTCGTCGTCGTAGGGGAAGACGCGGCCCTTGATGAACCTGGAGTCGCCGCGAAGTCGTCCGTGCTCGTCGGCGAGGTTCCACAGGCCGATGTACAGCAGGCGGGCGTCGCGAGAGACGTGCTCGGCGAGTTCCTGGTCATCCCAGAACTCGGGCTTCACGGAGCGGATGCGTGCCATCAGACAACCACCGCCACGGTCAAGATCGTGACAGCTTGACATCTCGACGTAGCTGCGGGTCTGCCATAAATGGCGTACGCTGGGGCCATAAGCTTTTGCACAGCCTGGCCCTCCCTTCTCTTGGCTTCTGGGGTAGAGAAGCGGGTCGGGTTAGCGCGGTCGGCGGTGCTACCAACACCAATGGCCGCGCGTCTTTTTATCTTACGACATCTGTGCGATTTCCCGGGCGTGTCGCTCCCCGTTTCGGACGTGAATTCCGTTGCCCTGCAAGGAGATCCACCCGCACGGGTGTTGACGCCGGGCACAGTGCGGCCCGCAATCATCGGGCCGATTTCTGGCACAGAAATGATCACGGGCGCTCCTTTGTAAATGTGCAGGTCTCTAATTTGTGTTGTGGTTGAACTAATTGCTGTTGCGTCGCATCCACGCCAAATACCGCTCCACCGTCCGCCGATGCACCCCAACCCGCGCCGCAGCCTCCGCCACGGTGTCGCCGGCCTGAACCAGTCGCACGGCACGACGCCGCCGGAGGTCGACCATCTCGGGGGTGAGATCGAGACCGGCGGTGCTCACGCGCGGATCTCGTTCTTGGCCCGGTTGATGGCGTCCTTCGCCTCGGCGAGAGCCTTGAAGAACCCAGGGTCGGCCAGCCCGCGCAGGTCGTCGCCCGCGTCGCCCAGCTCCTTGTAGGCGGCGCTGAGGCAGTCGGCGGCGTGGTACCAGCACTCGCGCTCGTTCGGGATCTCGGTCACGACGTCACCTTCCGGTCGGTGGGCAGCAGCCCTTCCTGGTAGCCGCGGGCCACCACATGGGTCCGGTTGCAGGCGGTCAACGCCCAGCGCAGCGCCTTGATGTGCGTTTCGACCGTGCCCTTGGAGACGCCGAGGGTGGCGGCGATCTCCTGGTCGGTGTCCCCTTCAGCGAGCAGCCGCAGCACCTCCTGCTGGGCGGGGGTGACGTAGACACGCTCGCGGACGTTGTAGCCGGTCACGTCGGCTCACCCGCCACCCCGGGCACGATCCGTGCGAGCGCCTTCAGGTAGTTGCCGGCGTCGAGCACGGAGATGGTCTGCTCGTGTTCGGTGAGCTGGTCGAACCGAGGGATGAACCCGGCGTTGAAGACGCTGGTCCGGGCCAGCTCGTTACGGGCCATCGCCAGCAGTCGGGCGGTGACCGTGACGCCGTTGATGGTGAACGTTTCGTCAGACATCAGGGTCACCTGCTGCGATGTCACGGGATTCCCGCAGCGCCAAAGCGACTGCGGGCTTTGCCTCGGTGAGGCTCCCGTCGGCTTCAACCTCGTAGGCACGGACTTGCCCGTCGGTGCCCATGACGAGAATCAGGTCGCCGTGGGTGTGGATCAGATGCTGCTTCACCGGGCGCCTCCCCTGAGAAAGGCGACACGCCACACCCGGTGGTCGTCGGTCAGGACCCACTCGCCGATGTCCCAGATGAAGACGCGGCGCCGGGAGAAGCGGTAGGCGGTCATAGGGCATCCGCCTCCTGGATGGCGTCCTGTAGTGCCAGGTAGCGCCGTTCGGCTTCGCAGTCCCACTCGTGGGCGTCGTTCGGGTCCATGCCCTCCGGTCGGTCGGGCTGGGCGACGTAGGCGCGGGCCGCATCGGCGATCACGGTCAATCGCTCGACCTCAGCAACAAGGTCTGGAACGTCGCTGGCGGACTCCCCGGCGAACCATCCCGCATCGCGCCACCCGCCCTCCCGGTAGGCGCTGCCGTAGACGTCCGAGCGGTTCCTGATTGCGTCGAGGTCAAGGCTCATCGTTCCGTCTCCTCTCCAGCCCACAGCCGGGCCCTCGTGACCCGCCGACGCTGGCCGGCGCACGCGGCGGCCAGGTACGGGAATCTGTCGCTGGTTGAGTCGCAGTGCTCGATGACGTCCTGGAGGATCGCTGAGTCCTTCGGATAGCCGCCGGAGTCGCTGGTGCTGGCCCCCTGACGGGCCTTGATGTAGCCGTCCTGGCGGCCCAGGACGTAGCCCATAACGGCGGCCTCCCGGACCAGGCGGCGCTCGTAGCGGGACAGGACGCTCAGGGCGGTGTTCGCCCGGGTGGCGCGGCGCCTGTCGCCAGCCAGAACCATGCGGACGACGTCGGTGGGGAGGGTGGTCACTGCGCCATCCCAGCGGCAGTCGGAAACTCGTCCCATTCGCGGCCTTCCAGCAAGCGACCAGCGGCCTTCTTGCCGACCTTCTGGACCATCGCTCCCGGGTAGGCGCGGATCTCCTTGCCCGGAGCTACGCCTGCCACGAACGGCGCCCATTCACCCCACTGTTTGAAGTGATAGCGGACGTCCGCCCTGACGCACTGGTCACGCAGGCTCTGCGCCCATTCCGGCAGCATCGGGCGCGCCTTCGGCCCGGACTCGCCGCCGCACACGATCCAATCGAGTGCCGGGAACTCCTGGGTCTGCCACTCGACCTCGTTCTCCTCGGTCGAGCAGGTCAGGCACTGGTAGTGAGTGCCCTGGAAGTCGCGTTCGTGGCCGCTGTGGTCGTCGGCGAGAACGATCGGGCCGAGCAGTGGCTCCGCCGAGATCCAGCGGACTGCGGCCGGCGTGGCGAGCAGGGCGGGGATGCGGAGGTCAGCCCATTTCTGGTTTTCGGTCGACACGCCGATCCAGGCGTTGGGTAGGGCATGCGGCGCCTGCCCGGGAATCAAGTCGTATCCGCGAACAGCGCGTGCCGCGTCGACCATGGCCCAGAACGCGGGCGAGTTGAGTACCGACCGCATCCGGCCGTGCCGCTTGGTCAGCACCTGGAAAATGTGCTGCTCGGCGATGCTGATGACCGCGAAGACCTCGGCGATGAACTGGGTGGGCACCTCGTCCTGGAACAGATCCGCGAGGCTGCACACGAAGATCATGCGAGGCTTGGTCCACCGCATCGGGATGCCGAGTCGCTCGGAGTGCAGTTTGACACCAGTCGTCGCGCCGATGTCCGGGCCGTCGAACTTGCGGTGAGCCATCCGGAACGGCGGGGTGCGGTCGATGTAGCAGTTCAGACATCCCTCGGATGTCTTCGAACAGCCCGTGATCGGATTCCAGGTGGCATCCGACCAGGAGATGTGGGTCTTGTCGCCCATCAGCCGATCACCTCAACGTGGTAGTCGGCGAGGACCGTCAACCGCGACATCCCCTCGAACCGTGGCTTGTCGTAGGCCACGACGAGCTCCACGTCGCGCTCGTTGCGCGCGGTGACCGCCACGATGTTGCCGGTGCCGTCTCGGTACGCCTCCGGGTACTGCTGGCCGCGATGCCGGACCCGGGCGCCAGCGGTCAGGGTCTTGTGCTGCTCGTAGTCGATGTAGCCGCGGTCGTGGAGGCCGGCCAGCAGTCGCTCGGCCTCTTGCTGCTCGGCCGGAGTCAGGGTTGCGGTCACTGGGCCGCCCCCTCATGGATTGCCTGCTGGAAGACGCCGACCGGGAGGTCAACGTCGCCGTTCAAGTCGTTGCCGTCGGTGTCGCGGGTCAGGGCAGTGACTGCCGTGACGATTGCCTGCAGCCGCTCGATCTCAGCGGCGAGATGCGGAACCATCTCCGCGAGTTGGCGTTCGCGGATGGACGCCTGAAGGTCGACGTGCTTGGACGCCGGTTCGTCGAGGATGCGCCGGTAGTCGTCGTACTTGCTGTGCGCGACCTTGACCCAAGTGCTGCCGCTCATCGGATTGCCTCTGGGTCGATGCCGTACTCGGTGAGCCACTCCCACAACATCTCGCCGAGGTGACTGCCGTCCTGCCACGACTCCCACAGGGCGCGGGCCAGAGCGTCGGCCTGGTGCACCCCGGCGCGTTCCTGGATTTCGCGGAGCAGGAACAGGACGCCCCACTGGTGGACGAACCTGCCCATGGCGTCACGGCTGACGTCGGGCGCGTCGATGGTCTTGATGTGGAGGTGCTGCGTGGCGACGGCGAGGTGCCGGGCGAGCTTGTCGGCGGTCACGTCGTCGGCGCTGGTCGGGTACGGGGCGAGGTTGGTCATCGGTTCGCCGCCCGCAGGATCTCGCGACCAGCGTCGGTCAGGTTGTAGCTACCGCTACCACCAAGCACAATCCACTCGGCCTGCTCAAGCTCGCGGGCGCGGGCCGTGACCTTGGTCCGGGTTGCGGTAATCGGGTTGTAGATCCCGGCCAGTCGTTCGTCACGCCAGACAACGTCCCCTCGACGGTCAGCGACGATCAGCCCGTCCTTGGCGTCCTGAAGCAGGTCAAGGCGGGTCCTGGTGGGGTGGAGGTCGGTCATCGGTTCATCTCCTCGGTCTCGTCGTCCCAGTCGTGCACCCGCACCTGGACGTCCTGGCCGTTGTGGACGCGGTGGTCGGAGAACTCGGCGCAGAACACGCCGATCTCGCCGTCGACCTTGTGGAGGTAGCCGCAGCGCGGATCCGGCACCGAGCCGCTCGCGGTGACATGCACGGCGGGCTCGAAGGGGTGAGCAGGGACGGTGGTCAGAACGGGGAGGGTGATCACGCCGCACCTGCCGCGTTCAGCCCGGTGGCCATGGCCTGCGCCTGCGCGAACCGGGCCTCGGCGCTGGTCGAGGTGTCGCCGTCGCCGTCGAGGTACAGCCCGTCCAGTTCGAAGATCTGGTCACCGGACTGGAAGGTGCCGGGCAGTCGCAGGGTGTCGTCGTCCTCAGAAGGCGCGGCGGTGCCGCGCACGATCGAGACGCGGAACTCCTCAGCGTCGTCGGTCTCCTCGCGGGCCACGTCGAACGACGAGAAGACGTAGCCGTACTGGTCGGCGAGAACGGCCAGCCAGGGGCCGCGCAGGAAGTCGGGATTGGTCATCGCTCCGCTCACTTCGGCTGTGGGAAGTTGAGATTGGTCAGATCGCCGGACTTCACCAGTTGGAGCCGGTCGACCGGCTTGCCGTCCCGGAACGCGTTCCACGCCCGGATAAACAAGGCCAACTGCTCGGCGCGGGTGATCCGATCGATCCGAGAACGGGCGATCTTGTTGCGCAAGGCCAGCACCGCACTGCGGTTCGGCAAGTTCGCGCCCGAGATGTACTGATCGAAGAACTGGTGGGTCTGCTCACTGTCGATGCTGGCGAACAGGTAGTAAGCCAGCCCAGCCGGGGCTCCGGCGCCGAGCCCACGGTTCTGGCAGTCCGTAGCGCGTTTGCTCGCGGCGTCGAAGAGGCCCGGCTCGGCCATGTATCGGTCGATGACTTCACTGGTGGTTGGCAGGTGCGTACCGCCACGACCCATGAAGACTTTCGCGTCCCACATGATCGCCCAGCGGACGATTGCGGAGCAGCGCATCCGGTCGGCAACCCCAGCAATGCGAAGTACATCCGAGGCGGTGCGGGCGGCGCCGGTATCTACAACCTGCATGGCCTGGGCGGGCACGTCGTAGGCCACATCGAAGGTGACCGGGACGCCTGCCATCACGACAGCGCGTAGGCGGTTCTGCCCGTCAATGAGGTTGCCGTCGGGGTCGAACTTGATGGTTTCGCCAGTGTTGCCCTGCCAATTTCCGCTGATCATGTCGCGGGCGTAGGCGGGGATCTTGCTGCCCTTGGGGAGGCGGTTGTTCTCGACGTTCTTGCCGAGCCACTGCTTCGCGATACGCGGGGTGACTTGGACGGTTTCGTAGCGGGCCATGGGGCTCCTCGGCTGAGTTCTTGTTGGCCAGCCTCTCGCTGGGCCGTAAGCTAGACCGTACCGCGTTCCTTAAGGAACGACAAAGGCCAACCTAGAGGAATGACGATGTCGATCACGCTGGAAGTGCCGCCTTACGGCACTCCTTACGGAGAGCGGTACGATCCGGACATGCCGAAGACCAAGACCATGGGCGTCGAAGCGCTGCGAAAAGTGCTTGGTCAAGAGCTTGAGAAGGCCGCCGAAGAGGGCACGCACATCTTCGCGACCAAGCACGGCATCGACCGCGGCGTCTTCGTCCCGATGGACTGGTACCGCAGGGCGCGGGAAGCTCTCAAAGAGCCGACCGACCGGTAGCCGCCTCACGCCTCGACCTCCGGCGCCATGCCCTCACCGCTGCACGGCTCCCCGGTGACCCGAGGCCCGTGCCGTCCCATCCGCCACGCCCCGTGCGCCGTAACCAGCCCACCCGTCAGCGCCACCTCGCCGTGGCAGACCGGGCAGCAGCCCTCCTCCGGCACACCCACAGGCCGCCGCATCCGGGCCACCACAGCGGCGCACGCCTGACACACCACCGCCGGATCGGCAGGCTGCAACGTCGGCACCCAGCCCCGATGCTGCGACTGGTGCAGACGCCGGCCGCACACCATCACCTCGGCGGCGCAGCGGCAGACACACGGGATCTCCGAGCCGGCGGGGAACGCGAATTCAAATCCGGCGGGCAGCTTCACGGCCGGCCCGTCGCCGGGTCCAGTACGACCAGTGCCCGCGGCAAGTTGGGCGCCCGCCGGATCCAGCCCATCCGTTCCAGCTGGACCAGCTGGTACTGCACCCCGGACGGACGCAGACCGACATGCTGGCCGATCTCCCGCAGCGACGGCGCCCAGCCGTGCTCGGTGTGAAAGTCGCGGATGAACGCAAGGACACGCTGCTGCCTGGCGGTCAGAAGCGGCATCACCGGGGCGGTCACGGCGCCTCCTTACGGTCGCGGACCAGCGGATGCTCGGACGGGTCCTTGGCGGCAGGCCGGCAGCTCATCACGATGCAGGCGCAGGCGTAGGTGAGGCCGACGAGGCCAACGACGGATGCAGCCGCGACGGCGGCAATCTTCAGCAACATCACGGCCTCTTCCAGGCGACCAGCACCACGGCCGCGAGGGCCAGCAGGCCGAGCGCGAAGCTGATCCAGATCGGGGCGAGAACCCACACCCACGGCCAGGCGATGGCGCCGGTGAGCTTCAGGACGATGAACACGATGGCGAGCAGGCCGACAAAGCCGATGCCGCCGGAACTGCTGGACGAACTGTTAGCCATGAGGGCTCCTAAGATGAGGGGCGCGGCGGAGGGGGCACCGCGCCCGCCTCGCTACTTGGTGGAGACTGCGACCGAGCCGGGCTCGCCGACGAACGTCGTGCAGTTCGCGTTCTGCGCGCACGCCTGAATGCCGGCCAGCCACGTCTCCAGCTCTTTGAGCCGCAGGTACTCGGGGGACTTCGCCGCCTTCGCCAATTCGGCACTCACCGCCGTCTGCGACTGCGCCTCGATCAGCTTCTTCTTGGCATCCTCAGCTGCCGCACGCACCTCGGCCCGCTTCGCCTGCAGCGCCGGATCGTGGTAGTTGATGTCCGTGATGGAAACCCGGACGGCGGGGCAGACACCGGTCTTGCGGTCGTAGGTGATGGGCGCACCAGCCTTGTCCGTGCCGACCGCGCCGCAGAAATAGTCGCCGCCGACCTTCGCCCGGAGCTGCTCGGTGAACTCCTCGGCCATGGCGTCTTCCATCTTCTTCCAGACCTCCCGATCGACGGGCTTGTCCGGCGTCGCCGCAGCCAGCACCTTCGGATCGACGGTCAGGACGTTCGTGTCCATCTCGTCGGCCGAGTACGCCCGCGCCACCCGCTGCATCGCCTTGGCCTGAACCGGGACCAGCGTGTTCGCCAGCACCTTGTCCCAGCCCTCCTCGGAAAGCTCGGCGCTGCCGTTACTGACCCCGTAGCGGCGGCCGGTCTTCTCCCAGAACTGGACCACCGGCGAGCCCTTCCCGCCGTCGCAGTTGGTGTTCAGGTAGAACTCGACCGTCGTCCACACGTCCATCTGCGGGCCAGCCTGCCCGTCCGCACCGGGCTTCGAGCCGACGATCGTGGGCTGGCTGGTGTCACCACCGGTCGGCGCGACGTTCCAGGTGCGCAGCGAGGTGGGCAGGGCGAAGGTGTCGTTGTTCGCCTGCCACGGCCCCTTGGTGTTGGGGTCGATGCACTCCTTGAATTCTTTCTTGTCGACGGAGCCGTTCATGTAGTACAGCCAGACCTCGTCGACCGGGGGCCGAGTCGAGCACGCCGCGGTCGAGGCGACCAGGGCCAGGCCGAGGCCGATGGCGACGATGGGACGGATGCTTCTCACAGTTGGTTGAGTCCTTTGCGGTAGTCGGCCAGCCATTCGCTGACCTGCTTCTTCGATTCGGGGGAGAGGATGTCGACGGCCAGATCGCCGTCCAGGTCGGTGAGCCCGTCGAGGCGGCGGAGTACCTTTGCGGCCCGGCCGAGCAGCTTCACTGAGTTCTCGCTCAAGCCGGCCTTGCGGAATTCCTCGCGGACCGTCTTGCGGGCCTCCTGCCGCGACGGCACGGCGATGCCGACCAGAAGACCGATGACGCCGCCGATGAGCAGCGCGGCAACAGCGACGATGACCATCAGAACGGAGGCTCCGTGTCGTTCGAGGCCTGCTGCTGGCCGCCGAACCCGCGCGTCGGCTGGGCGCCCTGGGTGGCCCACGGGTCGTCGAAGTTGCCGCCACCCGAACCGCTGGACTGCTGCTGGGCGCCACTGCCGCCTGAGCGGTTCATGCGCTGCACCTTCGCCGTGGCGTAACGCAGCGACGGGCCGATCTCGTCGACCTCGAGCTCGTAGACGGTGCGCTTCTCTCCCTCGCGGGTCTCGTAAGACCGCTGGCGCAGCCGACCCTGCACGATCACCCGAGAACCGCGGTCCAGCGACTCAGCAACATGCTCGGCGGCGTCCCGCCAGATGTTGCAGGCCAGGAACAGCGGCTCGCCGTCCTTGTACTCCTGCGCCTGCTTGTCGAAAGTGCGCGGCGTCGAGGCGATGCGGAACTTCGCGACCGCCTGGCCGCCCGCGGTGAAACGCAACTCTGGCGCGTCGGTCAGGTTACCTACGACGGTGATGACGGTTTCGTTGGCCATGATCAGGCCACCTCTCTGATTGGGACGGAAGTTTGCTTGCGGCGGAAGTCGGCGACCTGCCGCCTGGTCGCACCGACCCGCCTGCCGATCTGGATGTCGCTGAGGCCTTCGCCGGCCCACCGGGCGATGTCCGTCCGCCAGCGGGTCAGACCAGGCATGCAGCGCTCGCACCGCTCGTCGGAGCCGAAGCCAACCCGGGCATTCGGGTAGCCACAGGTGGAGCAGAGCGGTAGCGCCCGACCCTCGTCGCTGTAGGCGACCCCCGCCCGGATCACCCCCAGCGGTTCGGGCTCGTCATCGCGGCATTCGCCCGCGGCCGGGCAGCGGCGGCAGATCGCCAAAGCGAGGCGTGCACCGTCGTGGTTGAAGCCCCACCACTCGGGGTCGCGACCGAGGCAAAGCGGGGTCACGACCCGACCGCCTTCGTCTCGGGCAGCCGCCAGTAGTTCGGCGAGGTTGGGCACAGCTGGCAGCGCGGCAGGTTTCCCGGCGTGTCGCAGGGGTTGGCCGGCGAACCGGCGGCGTTGGCACCACCAGCGCACTTGCTGGGCACCTCGGCGGTCACGGGCTCGGCGACGGCGGTCACGATGCCTCCGCCACGATGCGCAGCTCGATCTCGCCGAGCGCCTTCAGCGGTCCGGCGGGCACCTTGTCGCCCTCGGTGATCGCCGTCCACAGCAAGTGCTCACGCCGGTCATCCGGGATCAGCCCGTAGTCGACCAGGCCGTCGACGCAGCACTTCACGACCGCCATGTAGTTGTGCGCGTCGCGACGTCGGTCGTTGGTGAAGTGCAGCGTCGCGTACACCGAGATCTGCTGCAGGTCGCGGGGAAGCTGGGCAGAACGGGCATGTAGCGCGGTCGCTTGCCGCCACGCCCGAATCGCCACATCCGGGCGCCGCTTGTACCGCTTGTTCGCCGAAAGCCACTCGGCCGGCGCGGGGAAGCGCAGGACCCAAGTACGCGTCCCGGTCGCCGCGGTCACGCCGCCACCCGCTCGATGACGGCCTCGTCGCCGATCTTCCACACGTGCCCGGCCGCGTCGTTGATGGCGAGGGCCAGCCCGAAAGCACCCTTACGCGCGTGCTCCTCGTCGACTGCCGGGATCTGCACGACGAACGCGCGCCGGGCTGAACCGGCGCCCATGGTGAACGTGACCCGCCATTCGTGCAGGTCTGCGAGGGTGGCCATCACGCCGTCACCTGCTTAGCGCCGGTCACCACGTCGTGAAGGTCTCGGGTCCACTGGCAGTCACCGAGCGCCGTGTGCCGGGCGTACGCAGCAGGGTCGACACCGCACGCGAGCGAGATCTGATCCGACTTGCGGACCTCCGGAATCGGCTTGCCGGAGCCGTGAAGCCAACCCAGCGCCAGCGTCGGCACGTCCTCGAGGTGGTAGTGCCAGGACGGGCAGATCCCGTTGTCGCGCATCCGGGCGGCCAGGGTTTCGGCGTCGAACGACGGGTTGGAGCCCATCAGGATCGCACCCCGGGTCAGCCGCTCAACCTCGGTGAGCACCTCGTACTCGCTGAACAGACGTTCCGCGTTGCGCAGTTCCTTGGTTGCGTGCGGGTGCCGGTCGTAGAAGCCGCCGAAGCGGAGACTCTGCGGGTCCGCGTTGCCCAGATCCAGCTCGATCGAGTCGAGAAGCCATGACTGTTCGTGGTCAGGCTGGTCCGGCCGGCGGACGATGACGGCGACCTCCCAGGCGCGGCGGTCGGGACGCAGCGAGGTGCTCTCGATGTCGACAAAGACGATCGTCGGGTCGGCCATCACGCCGCCTCGTCCAGCACCGCGTACGTGGACGGGAACGACTCGCCCTCCACCGCGTAGAACTCACCGAGCAGCCCTCGCACCACCACATCGCCGACCGACACCGGCTGCCACTGGTTGCGGAGTTTCCCGAACACCTGCGCGCCGGCCTGGTCGACCCGGAACAGGCCGCCGGTGAACGCCTGCAACTCCCCGGCGTTGTCACCCGTCCACACCAGGGCGGGGATTTCGACGGGATGTTTCCGGGCCAGGAACACCCCAGCGGGCAGGTCCTGGTCGCCGGCCGTCTCGTACGTTTCGTGGAAGACGGACTCCCGGACCGGGTAGTGCTCGCCGCGCACACCTCGGGGGATCCAGTCGCCGTCGTACACCAGCACCCACGTGGAGTGCAGGACGTCGAAGACTTGGGCGGTCGCTTCGGGGTCGTCGCAGTTAGCCCGGTCGGCTTCGTCGAGGACCTGGAACTGGCCGTTGGTGAACTCGGCCAGTTCGGCCGCGTTGCTGCCAGTCCATTGGACGGCGGCGACCTTCACCGGCTTCTTACGGAAGTTCTGCATCACTGCTCCTTCAAGCTGGCGGGGGAGTGGGGAAGCTGGGCACGAACCGCCGCGTCGACGTCGTTCGGGAGTGGCCAGCCGATGAGAACCTGACCGCGGCACTCCACCGGCGCTGGGAGACGCCGGACGTTCGCGAGCACTAGGTGGTAGGCGGGGCGACCGTTGTAGACCTGTATGCCGTACGGGCCGCAGCGGCAGCGCAGCGCAGCGCTCGCCGGGTGGCAGTCGACGAGCTCCGCGACCGCCAGGACCGCGCCCAGCACGGAGATCGGGGCGCTGTCACCGACGGCCTTCGCCTGCCGCAGCATTTCGCCCATGTCGACCTGCTTGCCGGCGTGGATGGCGATGTCGCCGCGCAGCGAGGTGTTGGCGCCGCGATTCTCGACCAGCTTCAGCCCTGCGGCGATGAGGCCGGCCCACGGCTGGCGGCATGTGATGGCGGGGAGCGTCATCGGGCACCGACCACAGCGAACGTCTGCTGCACGTTCTTCGCCAGCGCCGACATGACCACCGACTGCGAGTTCAGCGTCCGCAGGTGATCCTGTGCCGCGGCGGTTGTTGCCTGGGCCAGCTCGTAGCGTTCCCGCTCGAGCGCCGTCGACTGCTCGATGAACGCGTCCCGATCGGCGACCGTGTGCCCGCCCCGGGCAGGCTTCGGGCAGTCAGGGGCGAAGAACGCCTTCCGCTTCTCCCGCTCGTACTCGTGCTTCGCGGTCACCTCCGCGTCGCGGGCGTCCCGCAGACCCTGCTGGGCGTTGTGCATGGCCCGCAACACCCAGCGCAGGGCCTTCTCCGCATCGTTCGGCGTCCACTGGTCGCACTCAAACTCTTCCCACGGCTCCGTCACTGGACCTCACCGCCTCGGATCGACTCCAGGAAGCGGGCCAGTTCGAACCCGTCGGCGACATTGCTGGGCTTGCCGAACGCCTTCGCAAACCGCTGCTCCACGGCGGCGGTGTCCCAACCGAACCCGCCGGCCACCTCGAGGATCTGTGACCACACCTGGTCCGGGTCCGGGGCGACTTCGACGTCCACCACCTCGTCCACTGGCGGGGGAGTGGCGGCAGGCGGCTCGGGTTGCTTGGCCGGCTCGGTCGCCTTCTTCGGGCCGAGCTTCGCCGCCTGCGCCTCGAGCGCCGACTTCACCGCGGCGGTGAGGACGCCGTCCGCGTTGGCGTCGGTCCACAGCGCCCGCACCTGCTGGACATTCTTCGCCTCACCGACCAGGGTCAGGTACTGCTCGGCGGTCAGCTTGGGCTGCTGCTTCGCCGCCTCAATCGCGTGCCGCTGCGCCTGGGTAGCACCCAGCGCCGCGCGAGCCGCCGTGCCCAACTCCCCACCAAACGCCTGCGCCGGGGTGATCCAGTCGAAGTGCAGCACCGGCACCATGAAGACCTTCGACTCGACCTGATCCTTTTCTGCCTTGGAAGGGTCGAAGTCCTTCTTCTCCCGCCGCTGCACCTCGAGCCGGGCGGGGATCGGCTGCGGCGCCGACTCGATCGAGGCGGCCAGCATCGGCAGTTCCGCCGCGGCGTTCCAGCCGTGCGACTCGAGTTTCCAGGTGCCCAGCGACGGAATGTCCGCGAGCATCAGCGACATGCGGGTGGTCGGCTTGCACAGCTCCCGGGGGTCGACTCGCCGGGCGCCGGCCTGCAACGCCAGGCACAGGCACTGCTGCTGACGCAGGGCTTCGGTTTCGCCGTCACACATGCGGTCCCGGAAGCCGTTGCCCCAGTGCTCGAGGTTCGGGTCGATGCGCTGCGGCGGCACCAGCACCGGGATCTCTTTGACCCCGGTGATGACCTCCCATTCGGGGCCGGACGGGCCCTTCCACGCCTGCACCTCGCCGCCGTAGCCGGCGGCCACCGCGTCGATCAGCCCTTTGGAGGCGGAGGTGAAGCGGAGGGTTTCGAGCTTGGCGGGGTACGGCTTGTTGTTCTTCGACAGCAGTTGCCGTCCGAGCCGGATCACACCGACCTGGGTGAGCCGGGACTGCAGGGTTTTGATGGCCATGGGTGTCTCCTCAGGCTGCGGTGGGAGTCGCGGGGGTGGCGGTGGCCTGCTCTTTCGCGGCCTTGCGGGCGCGGGCGGCCACCGCCTCCGGGAGGACGAACGTGCGGGATGAGATCGCGGCGGGGCCTTCTTCGATCAGCCACCGGTACAGGCCAAGGGCGTGCAGGAATCCGCGCTCGAACACGCCCAGGTCGCAGACGACCGGGCGCAGCGCGTACCCGTCGGGGCGCAGCTGGACGATGACGCCGCCGTCGGTGGGCAGCATCGGCACTTCGATGTCGGAGTTCTTCACCCGGATGATCGGGAAGTGCCGGTACCCGGACAGCTGCAGGGCGTTCTCCGGGTAGAACTTCGGCTCGTCGTCCTCACGGGTCTTGTAGTCCAGCAGCAGATCAAGGGTGAGCTGGCGTTTCTGCGCCTGCTTCCACGTGGCCGGTGTGCCCCGATGGGTAAGGATCCGGGAGATCAGCTTCGCGGCGGCCTCCGATCGGACGGCGTGGATGCGCACCACCCCGTCGGTTTGGCCGGCGGCCTCGATGTCGCGGTGCAGCAGCAGGGCTTCGGCCAGCAGGAAGTCGTCGGGGACGATGCCGTACTCGGCGACGAACTCCTCGAAGCTCTTCACGTACGGGGCGATGTCTGCGTCGTGGTCTTTGATCTCGCCGTGGTACGACCACCATTCGGCGACATCATGGAACCGCTGCCCCTCATCA
>NZ_BOQN01000008.1 GCF_018332695.1 Paractinoplanes toevensis | reverse complement strand
CGGTGTCCGACCATCCCCGCCTTGAGCTGCTGATCGGCCACGAGTCGGTGTACCTGCTCGAGGACAAGGCCGAAGACTGGCGGGCCTTGGCCGCGACGCGTGGGCTGGTCGACCGTCCCGACTCTGCGTCGGCAGCCCTGTTGGCGATCGAGTGCGAGGTCAACGTGATGACCCGGGATCCTCGCTGGTATTCGGCGGTACCCGAACGGATCGTGCACCACTTCGACGAGTAGTCCCGGATTGCAAGGATCTTCCGTTCTCTTGCCGGGCCTGATTGACCCACAGCCGCAGTCCGATCATCGATGGGTCTGATCCATCCGGGTGACTGCGCGTGCGCAACGAATGTCGTTGGGTGTGTGTCGCGGTCGGTCCTCAGGGCTGGTGGCCGGCCGCGCACACCAGCCCTTCACCTGCCCGCATGGAGTCCACCCATGTCCTACGACCCGAACCAGCGGCCCGCATACGGGCAGCAGCCATATGGGCAGCCTCCGGTAGTGCCCAGCCAGCCGACATCGCCGTACGTGCCTCAGGGCTACGGCCAGCCCGCCTACCCGGTGCAGGCTCACCCGCCGAAGAAGCGCAAGTGGCCGTGGATCGTGCTCGGCATCTTCGTCATCGGCGCGCTCGGCTGTGTCGGCCTGTTCACGCTGGTGCTCGGTGGCACCGCGAAGGTGGCGGGCGACCTGGACGACAACCAGAAGGGCAAGAACGCCGCGGCGGGCGTCATGAACAAGCCGATCACCGACGGGAAGTTCCAGTTCACCGTCACCGGCATGAAGTGCGGGGTGCCGACCGTCGGCGGCGAGATCGGGCAGAAGGCCCAGGGCCAGTTCTGCCTCATCGATGTGTCGATCAAGAATGTGGGGACGGCGGCGGAGGTGTTCACCGACCTGTCGCAGGCCGTGTACGACGCTGAGGGGAACCAGTACTCGGCGGACTCGGGGGCGAGCGTGTACGCGAACGCCGACTATCAGACTTTCCTCACCGAAATCAACCCCGGGAACACGGTAAAAGGCAAGCTCGTGTTCGACCTGCCTGCGGGCACCAAGCCGGCGTCGATCCTGCTGCACGAGTCGACGTTCACCGAAGGCGTGAAGATCCCGCTGAAGTAGCTACTGGCTGGCCGCGCGTGCCGCGGCTGCCGCTCCATAGTCGCCATCCAACCAGAGGTCGAGCGCAGCTGTCCGGATCCGCCATTCACCGCCGAGCTTGTTGCCGGGCAGTCGACCCGCAACAAGCTCGGCGGTGACCGTTTTGATGTCACTTTGCAGGTAATCTGCCGCATCTTTGATCGTCAGCACGGCCGGGAGGCTGTCTCCACGCGCGATGAGGTGTGCGGACCGGAGTGGGGCAGGCTTCTCTGTCGATTCTGGCTTTCGTCCCGTCATGGCTTCGACGGAGGATGACCTGCTCTTTGCGCTCGTGCGTACGAGGAGCAACCCGACGATCAGGGCGCCGACGACCATGACTTGGACGGCGGCGAGGCTGTTGTTGAAGACGATGGCGAGAACAACGAAGGCGCCGAGGATTGCTGCCCCGATGGGCCACGGCGACAACGGGCGCCGTGGCTGCGAGGGCAGGCTCATGTGGTCATCCTGCCCGGCCCGGCTTCATCGGCCAACATCAACACGCACGCCGAGACGTTTGGCCGATCCGATCGTGGTGCCGCTTCTCGTAGCCTGACCCCATCGTCGGCATCGGGGGTCCTCAATGCGTGGGCTGGGCAGGCTCTTCGGACTCACTCTCTTCACCGGCGCCTTCGACGAGAATCCTGATCTTTCGAACAGGGCGTCAGCCCCCGCTGTTGAAGCGTTGTATCAGTGCCAAGACCCCGACTGTCGCGGCGTTGCCGCCCTGACCCGGTCTGACTCCTTTTGTACCGGCACCTCTGGGCAACGTCACCGGCCTGCACCTATGTGGACGATCCCTGACGGAAGCGCCGAAGTTACACCTGGTCTTCAAATTAACGATTACGAGTGGTGGCGCGAGTGAATGAGTTCCTTGCCGTCCGGGTCGGCCCTCGCTTTGTCTTCGTTAATTTGCTACCTACATTCGCCTTGACCCTGTTGGTGGGAGGGCTCGCGGCGGCGGGAGCGCCGGGCGTCGCCCCGTCCTGGGGAAGGCTGAGCGCCTTCGCGGTCCGGATTGGGTGGCCGGGGGCAATGATCGGGGTCTTCGCCGTCGTTGTCCTCTCGGCTGTTCTGCACCCACTCGCCTATCCCATGATCCAATTTCTGGAGGGTTACTGGGATGGGCTTCCCGCAGGAAGGGCTCTCAAGCTCAGGGCGTCTCAGCGATATCACACCTGGCGTATTCAGCTCGGAGAACTCCAATCCCGCAGCCGGCAGCTCGTGCCGGACCTAGCCTGGCTGCCGCCGGCCATGGAGCCCGCACTGCCAACACGCCTCGGGAACGCTTTGCAGGCTGGAGAGATCAGGGCAGGAGACCGATACGGCTATCGAACCGGGGACATCCTGCAGCGGCTCATCCCGATCGCGTCGCCAGCAGTCCGGACGGAGTTGTCAGACACCCGAAATCAACTCGACACCTCGGCCCGGCTATGCGCATTCAGCTTGCTGGCGGTGCCCGTGACTCTGTTCCTGCTCTGGTCACACGGCCTGTGGCTCCTAGTCCCTTTCGGCTGCTATCTGTTCGCATGGGCGTCGTACCGCGCTGCCCTGGCCGCTGCGTACAGATTTTGTAACGCGGTGAGCGTCGCTGTCGACCTGTATCACCTGCGATTATGGGACGCCCTCTCGCTTCAAAGACCAGAGAGCTTCGCGGACGAGCAGCGCCGAATGGGCCCGCTGCTGTGTCAACTGCTCCGCGATGGCCGTGGCCTAAAGTCCGATGCGCCGCTTTCCTACATTCCAGACGCAGATCCCTCCGGCACTGGCGCCTGGGAGCCGACACAGACGACTCTCCCTGTCGGGGATGACAGGGAGAGTCGGCGACGATTTTTTAACCGATATGGAGCGCGGCGGCAGCAGCCCTGATCAGCTGTACAGCGTCGTCCCCCTCGACAGCCTCGCTCCAGAACCGGTCCATGACCTTTGCGTATCTCTTCGCAGCCTCGCCGTGATAAGGCGTGTCGATAACGTAGTCCTCGACGACGGCAAGATCGTCGTACATTGCGAAGCCGATCTGCGCTGCAGTGTGGCGCCGCCGGCCGAACGGCAAAATCCCGAACCTGACGTTGGGAAGGTCCGTGACCGTTTCGAGGCGCGCCAGTTGCGCTCGCATCACATCCGGCTCGACGATCACGTCCCGCAGCACCGACTCGCTGATAATGATCTCGTAGTGCTTCCCGAGGTCGTACAGGTATTCGCGACGGGCCATGCGCGTCTGAACGTCCGCTTCGACGTTTCGGGGCGTATCCGGATCGAGATCATTCAGATCCTCGAAGATCTGCCGCGCGTAGTCGGGTGTTTGCAGGATGCCTGGCACCCACGCCAGCTGGAAGATCCGGAAAAGGGTTGAATCCCGATAGAGACGGGCGTACTCAAGCTGCACTGCCTGCCGGCCCGTCTTCATCCGGTCCCGCCACGATTTCTCGGCCGCCTTGTACTGAGCGAGCATGCCGATGGTCGTGTCGCGGTCTCGGTCAGACATGCCAGTCGCCTGGGCCCACGCACGCACGTCGTCTGCCGTGACGGCCGTACGCGCACCGCTTTCGGTCTTCGACAGCTTTGCCGGATCCCACTTCAGCAGGGCCGCAAGTTCCTTCTGCTGCAGGTTGGCGGCTTCGCGTGCCTCGCGGAGACGGTTGGCAACCGCGTAAGGCTTGGGCTGCCAGTCGTCGGCGCGGAAGTC
>NZ_BOQN01000007.1 GCF_018332695.1 Paractinoplanes toevensis | reverse complement strand
CGCCGCAAATCTAGCACAGTTGACTTACAAGTGCTTTACAAGTTGCTACAAGCGTGCTTGTGTGGAGGCAGGCATTCAGCCACCAAGCTTCCGGCCGGTGGCAGGCGCGGACTCTCCCCCTGCTCCGGCCGGAATCGACTTCCGGAGGACCCGTGGCAACATCCACGAAGCTCGCCGACAACCTCCACCACCAGCTCACGGCCGCCGGCCTCACCCCGCGCCGCGCTTCCCGGGTCGTGAACCTGCTGCCGCCCGCCGGCCAGCACTGGCTCCTGACCCAGCTCCAGGCGAACCCGCAGTTCACGCTCCCCCGCCTGCTGGCCGCGTTCGTCGGCGACGTTGCGGACTGGCTGCGGATCACCTGGGCCGACGCGCAAACCGTGCGCAACACGTTCCGGACGGCGGGTGTGCGATGACCGCCCCTGCCCTGGCCTGCCCGATCGACTGCGCCCTCGACCACAGCACCGGTGACCCCGGCTTCCACGCCGAGCCCGCCGAGACCGTCACCGACCTGTACGGCAAAGACGTGGAGATCGCCCTGTTCCACGACGAGCGTGGCGGACGCACCGGCATCTTCCTGGGCGAACACGAGGTCAGCCTGCAGGTTGCGGCGAGGATCACCACCCTCCTGCAGGACGCCATCGCCCGTGGCGTCAGCATCCCGAGAGCGATGCGATGAGCATGGACCGCGAGCGCCTCAACCTGGCCACGGACTACCTCCGCGACCGTGGTGTGGCAGTCGTCGTCGGCCTGCACGGTTCGACCGGTGTCGGTGAGGACGACCTCAACGCCTACAAGCGGGCCGCCGCCACCGCCGGCACGGACCGGTGGGTAGGCACTCATGTGGGTGCGGTCGAGCACCACGGCGCCGACTGGGATCAGTCAGGCGTGCTGCGCTACCGGCACGACAACAGCCCGGTCCGGGAGATCTGGTGGTCGTTCAACCACCGCCAGCCGGACCTGGCCGACCTTCTCGTTGCCGCACTGCAGGCCGCCGGGCTGAACGCCGAGGGACCCAACGACGACCACACGGCTGTGCTGCTGCGCCTGGATGGTGCCCGGTGACCGCCCCGCTGACCGCCGACGACCTGGACCTGCTCCGCACGGTCAACCAGGAGTTCGTCACCTACGTGCACGGCGCGTTCTTCATCAGCGGCATCGAGACGGACGCGTTCACCGCACACCGACTGCGGAACCTGATCCTCGCCGAGCTGCTGGCGCAGTACGGCCCGGTCGTGGAGCTGACCGACGCGGGACGGGAGGCGCTCGCATGACCCGCGTCCAGGAACTGCGCTACGGCGACCTGTTCGACCTGGCCCAGTTGCCGCCGTTCGCCGAGACGGACGAGACCACCCGTGTGATCGCGTCCGGCGAGTACGCCCGCGTCCAAACCGAGTCCTACTACGAGGGCAGCCGGCTCTGGCTGGACACCTCCCTCGGTTTCTTCCGTGTCGACCCGGACGTCGAGGTCACGGTGGCACGCAACGAGCACGACATGTTCGCCTCGAGGAGCAAGCCGTGAAGCACCACACCGTCACCTTGACCAGCGTGGAGGTCGACGCGATCAAGCGTGGGCACCGTGTCCGCCTCGACTCCGACCACGGCCTGCTGACCATCGGCAACGCGCCCGCACCGGGTGTTGTCCGGCTCTGGCAGGTGGAGCTGTACCGGCTTACCTGCGGTGATGCGGTCGAGGTCGACGCGCCGGACCTTCGAGCCCGGTTCACCTTCCAGCCCGTGACCGAATCCCTGATGGGAGCCACCCGATGAGCACCGCCGTTCTTGAAGACATCTACGCGCTGGCCGAGCGTCGCCTTACCGAGCGTCCGACCGGCATGTTCGGCCAGCCTGACCAGCTCGCCATGATCGGGCTCGACTTCGGCCCGGAAAAGCCCAGCGTCATCGTGATCCGCGACGACTGTCCCACCCGGAATCACCCCATCGACGTGGCCGTCTGCCGGGGTAACCGCCCCGCCGAATTCCTCACCGGCAACGTGAACCCTGCGCTGCTCGACGAAGCGGCCGACCTGCTGGCCCGCGGCGAGGTGACCTTGCCGAACCAGGTGCCGTACGGCCTGGTTGAGCGGGACTGCATCACCGCGATCATCACGTTCGCGCTGGAACTGGACCCCTGGACGTCTGCGGTCTGCTACGCGGTACAGCTTGCCGAAGACGCCACCTTCTCCGCCGGTCTGATCGCCGACGACGACCTGCCGGGCGCGCTGGCCAACACGTGCCGGGCGCTGTGGCAGCGCGTAGATGACGGCACGCTGATCCCGCTCAGCGATCGCCTGCTGGCGGCCGGGCCGGTGGTACAGACCGCCGGTGCCACGCGAACGGTGGCGACGGTGGCCCACCCGGGCGGCTTCCCCGCATTGGCGGACCGGTACGTGGGTTACAACCCGGCCACCGGCTCTCCGTTGCTGCTGGACGAGTGTCGCATCTCTGCCCAGCCGGAGGGTTGGACGCAGGACCTGTGCGACTGGTGGAAGCACCCGTTTCAGCGCTGATCGTCTGCCTTACTTACCTGCGCAAGGAGTTCCGATGTCCATTTCCATCCTGGCCACCGCCGACGAGTTTGACTTCGACGGCGAGTTCGCCGCCCTGGTTGCCAACTACGCCCGCACCCAGCCGATCGGCGAGCCGCTGCCGCCGGCCGACGAGACCCTGCGCCGCCGCGAGCGTCGTCCGTCGCGTGGCTCAGCGGACCGTCGGGCCATCGAGCACTCCATGCGGGAGGTCTGACATGACCTACATGGACGGCCCGCCGCTGCCTCGCTGGCGCACCCGCATCGAACGGCGCCCCCTGGACAACCCTCCGACCGTAGACGACGCAACCCGGGTGCGGATCCTCGACGAGGCCGAGCGGTACCCGAACTTCACTGCCGCCGAACTCGCCGCGGCCTTGAGTCACGACGGTGTGGCTGTGGACACCCTCACGGTGCGCGGTGTCCTGGAGGCGTCGTCATGACGCGCCTCGCGAAGGCCCGCCGTGACCAGCGTCCCGGACAAACCCATTCCCGGGTCATGGTCGCCGAGCAGGTGGCTGCCCCGCAGGGCTACGAAAGCGTGGACCTGTACTTCCTGACCGGCCGCGGGCGGAGGGCCGCCTGATGACCGCCACCCACAAGCGTCTGTGCTGGCTTCACCCGGACGATGCCCCCGAGTACTGGGGAACTGACGTGGTCGGTGTCCGCAACGAGCAGGGCCATGTGGTGCCCTGCTGCCGTCCGTGCGCAGCCCGCTTGGGCGATCCGGCCCGCATCCGCGACGCCTCCGAAATCAACGTCGGGTGTGGCTGCCATGACTGAGCCCCGCTACGTGAACCCGTGGACGTCGCCGCTGGAGCTGAACCCGGGCGACCGGGCGGTCAACCCGGGCGGTCTCGAGGTGGAGTGGGACGGTCACCGCGGCATCCCCGTCTGCGGGCCGTGCGATCTCGCCATGACCGAGTTCTCTGCGACAGGCGGGCACGCCTGCCCGAACTGCGGTGCCGTGTTCGGTGAGCCGCTGACCGTGCTCGGGTGTGTCTCGTGAACACCGAGTACTCGACGTCGAACGACCGTTGGTTCCAGACCGACCAGCAGGGCCGTAAACGCCGACGGATCTGCGGTGAGTGCCGTGAGGAGCTTGAGGACGGGCGTTGCCCGCAAGGCCACACGCCGGCCGTCCAGCGGGAGCAGGTGGCTCGGTGAGCGACACGCGCCCGGCGATCCGCCTGATCGACTACATGTCCAGCGACTCCCTGGACTTCACCAACATCATCGGCCCTTACGGCAGCGTCGAAGCCCGCAACCGCGAGCTGGTGCGGCTTGAACTCCTGCCGCTGGGCGCGCCTGAGTTCTACGGCGGCCAGCAGTACGCCCCCGCGACCATGGCGGACGCTGTCGGTGAATTGTGCTGGAGCCTTCGTATCGGCAACCCGGCCGAGGTGGCCAAGGCGACCACCCAGCGCGGTGTGCACCACGCCCTGCACGGCTGGGACGACGAAGACGAAGACGCCGAGCCGGACCCGTACGAGCCGCATCCCGACCAGATCGGGCTGTTCTCGTGAGCCCGGACTTGGCCGCCCATCTCGACCGACTCCTGGACGAGTACGTGCAGGCCCGCCTGCCGCAGATGGGCGACTACAACGCGATCGAGGCGGCGCGCCGTGACCATGCCACCCGCGAGACCGCCGTTCAGGTGTGTGACCTGCTGCTGCGGGCCGGTGTGCGTCGTGAACTGACCGGATCGAGGAACTGACTATGCAGGACTACGCCATTGAGATCAGCCTGGCCGACGGCGGTCGGCACGTCGGCTTCGGCCAGACCGGCACTGCCAGCTACGCGTTCGCTTTGCAGATCCGCGACAACTGGCAGTCCTGGAAGGTGCAGCGCCCCAACGACTTCATCACGCTCGACACCGGCCACGGCACCACCAACATCACGGCCGGGGACATCACCGAGGTGCAGGTCCGGGTCGGCGTCTGACCGGCTTCCCAGGTCGCGAGCCTGCCGTACCCCCGTGCGGCGCTTCCCCCGGGCTCGCGGCCCCGGTGGCTGGTCAGACGGACCGGCGGAGGAGAAACCATGAGCTACACCTACGACACTCACGACGACACCGCTGGCTTCGACACGCTCACCGATGCGCAACGGATGCTCGGCCGGGACGTCAACGAGCGTGCCCGCAACGGAGAAGCAGGCGGCGACCGCAGGCTCATCCTCAAGGACATCCGGTCAGCGCCCGCCGCCGACAAGGCGGCCCTGGCGGAGATCTGGGGCGGCCCGGGCGCGGGCAAGGAGTTCCTTCGATGAGCGACCGCAACTATCCGGTGACCGTGAACAACGGCAGCAGTTCCTGGCCTGGTGAACCGATCCGGGCAGCCGACGACGACGAGGCCCGCCGAAAAGCGGGCACGCTGGCCGCCAACGCGCCGTCCGGTGTCTCGTTCGCGGTGACCGACGATCAAGGTGTGCCGCTCGGCGAGTATGCGAACGGTGGCCCGGCATGGTGACCGCCTACGACAATGACCCGCGCGTCCGTTCCGTAGGCCCGGACATGTGGCTGGTCGGGGAGCATCTCGACGAGCTGACCGACGGCGACCTGGCGCCGGAGGTGCGCCGCCGCGGTGACGTGTTCGTCGCCGACCTGCACCATCCGGGTGAGCCGGCTACCGAGCATGCGACCGCCGACGAGGCGATCCGCTCGCTGATCGGGGAGCCGCAGTGACCGCCTACGACAGCGACCCGCGAGTGCAGATGCAGGCTCAGGGTGACCTTGCGGTCATGCTCCCTCCTGATTCGCCCGGTCGTTGCGGATGGGTGTGGAGCAAAGGCGACGGTTCCGGCTACTTCGCGGACGACCAAAACGGGTCGAGGACCTTCCACGCCACCGCTGACGAGGCGATCCATTCGCTGATCGGAGACCCCCGTTGACCGCCATGGTGGAAGTGATGATCGGCACCCGTGACGGCGGAGTGTTCGGCGGGATGGTCCCGGCTGGCAGTGCCGCTCACATGGAGGTGCTGTCGTGGCAGGAGCAGCTGGCCCGGTGGCAGGTGTCGCATCCGGACGAGCGGCTGCCGTTCGGCACGCACCGGATCCGGGTCGGGGACGTCGACTCGATCGTCATCGGGGAGCGGCGGTGAACGTCGTCGAGCATCTCCGCGAGTGGTCCGCGTCGTCCGGCGAATGGGTGGAGATCTGCGACCTCCAGCGCCAGTTCGACCCGGACGACGCGGACCGGTTCGCGGTGGGCGCACGCATGGCGGACCTGCTGGAAACCTTGGCCGACCGGATGGGGCGCTCCGGGCTGGTGCGCGCGTTCGCGTCGTCCACGCCGGAATCGTTGCGGGCGGAAGCCGCCGAGTATCGGGCAGGGCGTGATCCGCGTGCGTGAGCCCGACAACCTGACCGGCTGGGTCGACAAGTTCGGCGCCACGTGGGTCCGGGTCGACGACTGCCCGGCGCCGCAGTACGCGCTGTTCGCCGGCAGCAGCTGGTATCCCCGAACCGATGGGCCGGTCTTCGAGCCGCACAGTCAGAACGGCATCGGCCAGCCCCGTCCGTGGGATCAGGTCGAGTTCGACTACGCGCCGCTCACCCCGGCGAGCCCGGAACTGACCGCGGAGACGATAGCCCTAGTGCGGGCGTCCTGCCGCGACTGAATGAAGAAGGCCGTGCCCTGGTCGACGAAACCGGCACGGCCATCAATCTCCCCTGTTAAGGAGCGACATGAAGACTATCCGACGCGCCAAGCAGCCCGTGATCGAGCTGCCGCTGGCGGCCCAACTGTTCGCCGACCTGCTGCGTGAGAGCGCGGGCAAGCGGGACGACCGGCAGGCCGGCTGATGGCCCACGAGCACGCCAACCGGGTCACCGTGCACTTCGACGACCACCGGGAGCCGCTGGTGTTCGAGGACGCCAGCTACACCCTCTGGAAAGACGGGGTGACGGTTTTCAAGGACGGGGAGGAGCACGTGTTCCTGCACGCGCGGGCGGTCGCCGACAAGCTGGCCGTGGCGCACTGATGGAAGGCCCTGCTACTCCGGTGGCGGGTTCTTCTTCTTGCTTCCGCCGGCCACTCCCCTTGCGATCTGCGCAGCCCGGGTGCGGTGTTGACCTATCGCGTCGCCGATCTCTGCCCAGCTCATGTCGTCGTCCTCGTGCATCCGACGGACGACGTCCTGTCGAAGTGACCGGACGTAGGCGGCGAACGAGGGGATCTGGTTGAGGACTTCAGCGAGGGCTTTGGCTTGTTCAGCCCGGGTGGGCTGGTTGAGTGCGGCTGCCACTTCGGCGCTTGGGTCCTCCACGGATCTCACTGTAGTGGGCACCCCTCCGAATCCGGATGTTCGGACGGGTGGTTCACCTGACCAGGCATTGAGTGTGTAGTGGGTGGCCACTACACTGAAGGCATCCCATCCTCCACCGAGCCCTCGGAGTAGTCGTGACTCAGGATCTGGACCTGCTGGACGTGGTCGACGCCGACCTGGTGGGCGACCAGTGCGCAGAGTACGGCTCCGCCTACTGCCCGGGCGACTCCACCGGCCTCCGCTGGGTGCCGGACCCGTACGACGGGGACGTCAACGACACCACCCGCTCGTGTACCTGCACGACGCCTGCCTCGCCCAGCGCGTGGCCGACATCTGATGCTCAACGACCCGCCGCCTGCCCCGCCGAAACCAGCCCGCCACTGGACCGGCGCGGGCAGGCGGCGCTCCTGCCGGGTCGAAACCGTGTGCGACGGGGAGCTGGTCATCCGCGGTTGGATCCGCCCCGTCGACCTGGCCGACACGACCGGTCCGGGACTGGCCGGCCACACCGTCTGGGATTTGAAGACCTATGACCACGTCCAGCTTGAGCCCGTCACCGGCGACTACCTGACCGCAGAGAAGGCAGTGCTGGACGCCACCAAAGAGCTCGAGAACTGAAAGGACTCCCATGCAGACCGACAAGTCCACCTTTGCTGCCGCCGAGCCGCCCGACGGCACCAAGCTGATCCTGGTCATCCGGGACGACTGGATGGTCCTCGTCCGCGACGACGAGACTGCCCGCAAGGACGGCTACCCGGCAGGTGTGCGCTGGTATCTGGCCAACGAGGACGCGGGCCCGGAAGAACCGGAGACGCTGCTCGGCTGGCTGCACTACGCCGACGCCGTGTACGCGCTCGGCGAGCAGCTGGCGGTGTTCAACTGATGCCAAGCCAGACGAGAGACCTCGAGGCGGCCATCTGCGCCGACCTGTCCGACAGCCCGCTGACCGTCCGGGAGATCCTGGAACGCCACGGCGACATCATCGACCCGCGCTGGGTGATGGTCGCGCTGGTGCACCTGCGGCAGGACTACGTGCTCCGCTACGTCGGCTGCGGAGCCGGCCACCGACACGACGGCGACTGCCGAGTGGAGCTGACCCCCGTGAGCATCGACGACATCACTGAGGCGTCCGTGCTGGCTGCCATCCGCGACGGCAACGACAACATCCTCAAGCTCGCCGAGCACTTCGGCGTCAACCACACCTCAGGCAAGCTGCGGATGACGCTGCACGAGCTGGCCGGCGCAGGGCTGGTCAAGCGGTTCGCGGTGCCCGGCTCGCCGATGCCGCGGTTCGAGGCAGACGCGTGAGCAACCAGCAGGTCCGTACTGCCGTCTCGGACAGCCTGTTCGGCACCGCGACCGCGTTTCTGACCGCAGAGGTCTTCGATCAGATCGTCACGGATGTCATTCAGGCATCCGACAAGGGTGTACCTGCGATCGTCGCCGCGCTAGATGAGGCCGAGGTTTTCGCCGCGTACGACACGGAATGGCTGGCGGCACACCTGGACCGGGAGATCAGGAAGGTGGCGCTGTGATCACCGAGCACGCGATCTGCACAATCCCGGAGGGTCACTCCCTGTGGCGCCACTTCGCCATCAAGGTCCAGCGCAAGGGCAGCACCGACGAGTGGGTACTCATCCACTGCGGCTACTACCTCGTCCCCAACGGCGAGTGGTCGCCTGACGCCAGAGCGGCCCTGCGCTTCGACGAGAAGCTCGCTCTGGAAGTGGCCGAGCATTGGGCGCCGCGGGTTGAGTCGAACGGGCGCACCGCCTACGAGGCGATGGAAGCGGGCCTGCTGTGAACGGCGAGATCCTCAACGCGATGGCCCGTCTCGGCGGCCAGTACGCCGCCATGGGCATGATCCCTAGAAGCGATGAGGTCGACGACGAACCGCGGCACGACGAGTTCTGCCTCGGCGATCCGCGTCAACCATGCGACCGCGAGTGCGGGTGCTGGTGCCACGGAGACCTCTGGTGAGTTACGCCGACATCTCCCCCGCCGCGGTGCTGCGCCTCATCCAGGCCGGCCACCGCACTCTGGCCGATCTGGTGCCGGAGTTCGAGGTGCTGCCGACGTCGCGGTATCTCGCTGACGCGATCGGCACGCTGATCGCCAGCGGGGAGATCCACCTGACTGCGGACGGCTACGTCCCGCACGACCTGCTCGAAGGGCTGGAGGATCAATGACGCCCGACCTGTACCGCACCTTGCGTGACATCCGCGACGGGCACATCACCCTGTATGTGCAGGTGCAGCGCTATGACCCTACGACAGGGGCGGCTGTCGAGCCGCGAGAGATGCAGACCTCTCCAGACCGCATGCCGGCCGGTGTAGATCGGCGATCCGATCCGCGCTGGTGGCTGCGTCTCGCTGCCGAAGGCTGGTTGCGGCTTCCGGTCGAGTTCGAGCCGCAGATCTGGCAGCTCACGGAGGCTGCTCTGGTGGCCGTCTCGCGGCGGGAGGCGAAGCCGTGATGGACCTCCTGGATTCCCCCACTGCCGAGGTTGCCGCCCGCCTGGACTGGGCGAAGGAGCAGATCGGCCTGCTGCACCTGAACGCTGTGATCGACCTGCTGGTGGCTTCCGGGTGGTGCGTGGAGGACGCCCGCGAAGCCGCCGTGCACACGCTGGCCGCCTCCTACCTGGTGGCCGCCGAGAACGAAGGAGACAGCTAACCATGAGCAGGACGCCCGAGGCGATGGCAGCAGCTATCGCCCTTGCCGCACTGATGACTGGCTGCACCCCGGAGACAGCACGGTCCGCAGGGACTGAAGGCCCATCGGTCTACATGTCCGAAGGGTCGGACGGCACCGCCGCCGTCGACAGCTGGATCACGCAGAAAAACCACTACCCGCCGGGATCGGTCGGCGACGCGGATCGGTGGGAGTTCTGCTTCGACTCTGCGGATGGCGGATGGACATGCCTGCCCGTGTCGGAGGCCGACTACAACCGGTTCGAGCCTGGCGATCGCGTTCAGGCGCGCCAGAGGGTCGGCCAGCTCGCCTCCGTGGAGGAGATCCGATGACCATCACCGTCGTGCCGCAGACCAAGACCGAAACCCCCGAGTCGCAGAACCTGGCCAAGCTGCGCGAGGCGCTGAAGAACCCGGCCCTGGTCGGCTGGGATGCCGAGATCCGGGCCGAGATCGAGCGACTGGCCAACAAGACCGAGGAGGCGTCGTGACGACCGCGACGATCCCGGACCTGCAAGGCTTCGAAACCTACTTCGGCCTTCAGGTCAGCGACGTCGGCGAGGATGGCAGCGTCATCATCCTCGGCCACCACCACAACGAGCCGCGCCGGATCGTGGCCGCCCTCAACCGGCATGCCCGCGAGTTTTGGGGGCTCGCCAATCTCGTGGACGATCAGAACCCTGGGCCCGGCGAACTGGCGGACTCACTCGCTGAGACATACGCGGTGGCCCGCTGTGGCGCCGCCTGCCGCGACGACCAATGCGGCAACTGTGAACGCGTCCGCGCCGGGCAGCGCGAGTGGTGGATCACCTGGGACGTCGCTCCCGGAACGCCTCACTCGTTCCCCGCGACGGTTTGGAGGCCCTGACGTGAGCGAAACGCAGGCGGTCAATATGGCCGACATCGTCCACGTGCTCCGTCTCGCCCGCGACGGCTGGCCGGAGGGCTGCACCTGGGAGACGTACGGGTTCGCCGCCGCCGTGTGGCACGGCTACCTCGGCGGGCGCGGCGAGGAAGAGGTGACGCTGACCGATGAGGGTCGGGCGTTCCTGGCCAAGTTCGGTCGGCTCTACCCCGAGGAGGCCGGCCGTGCTGTGGGTTGACGAGGAGGCGATCAGTTACGACTCGCCCGACGAGGTCCGCCAGCACATCACGTTCCTCGCCGAACATGACCCGGAAACGTTGGCGGACCTGGCGCGCGCCCTGCTGGCCGAGCTCGAACGACAGCGGAGTGACGCGTGATGGAAGACCTCAGCTACGAGCACCTCGACGCCCTGGTCGACACCGACCCGATCAAGCTGCGCGACATCGCGGTCTCTCTCGTCGCGGAAAGCACCAAGCTCGCCGAGGTTCGGCGATGGCTGGCCACCTACCCACCGATCCCCGATGACGTGTCCGGCGACCCCGAGGCGATGATCGTGGCCCGGTTGCGGCGGATGCTGGGCAACGGGAGCATTCAGTGACCCGCTCGTGGCGCATGTTCGCCGGCCGCGGTAGCGTGCCGGAGCGCCCCTTCCACCGCTTCGGCGACGAACGTACAGTCCGGTTCTGCGGTCTCGACCCGGTTCCGGTGGAGCTGGTCGAGGACCCTGATGGCCCGTACTGGGGTTTCATCGTGACCAGGCCGCGCGTTCCCGGTGCGCCGGTGACAGGAGTTCCAGCGATGGTTCAGGGTCATGAGGGCATGTTCCGGATGCAGTCGCCGGATGGGTTCAAGAGCGACGTCGAGTCCGGCCGCGGTGAGGTCGTCCGCATGTCGTGCCGCGAACTAGACTCACCCACTCCCTGATCATGGAGCCGCTGTGAACCTGCCCGAGATCCTCGACGTGGTCGAAGACCTGCTCCGCCGAGCCGAGCACCCTGATATCACCGCGATCACCAGGTACGGCGACAGCAACCAGCCGTGGGGTCCGAGCGCCGAGCGTTCCAAGGTCAAGGGCGTGACCGGGCTGAAGGTCGCCCACCAGTCCACGGCGACCGCCATGCTGTGGGGCGCGGATCTTCCCGGCGAAACACCGCTGGACGTGCCGGCGACGCTGCCCGAGCCGAAATACCGGGCCGCCCGCCTGGCCATCCTGGTAGTGCAGTTGCTGGACGCGGCCCGGCCCGCCCAGTTCAAAGCGTGGCGGCTGGTCGCCCTGCCCGACATGGGGCCCACCGAGCAGCGGGGCACCTTCCCCTCGGGCGTGAGCATCGTGACCGCGGACGGCACCCGGATGCTGTTGTGCACGTCGTCGACGGGGGCGATGGTGGGCGACGAGCCGGCGGAGGAGCCGTTCCCCGACTGGCAGGTTCCGGCGCTCGCCTGACCCCGTCCACGCAAAAGCCCCGCTCGTAGCTGAGCGGGGCTTTGTTGTGTCGAAGCCTGGCCTACCACGGCTGCCCGACTGTGCTTTCCGGCCCAGGACCAACCGATCCAAGAAAGGTGCTCTCACCGTAGCGACCTGGCGACGTTTCAACCACGATCACGAAACACGGTGAAACGACGTTAAACTCCCGGTGTCGCTCGCAGCCATGCCAGGTGCACCTGGGCGACCTCTTCGTCCGCACCTGCCTCACGGGCCGCCTCGACCAGCCGCATGTAGGAGCTCTCCCCCAGCTCTACCCGGCGTAACGCCCGGCCGAGGAGCAGGCCCCACAGGCGCGGGTCGTCGGACAGCGCGAGTAGCGCCGGCAGGACGCTCTCGTCGGCCTCGCTGTCGACGACGAACCGGTCCGCCAACCCCACCAGCCGCGTGTGGAGCCGATCCTCCCGCGCGGTCAGCTTCGGACCCCACGGCAGTTTCGGGGCGGGTTCGCTCGGCAGATACTCCATAACTCGATCATCCACCCTGTGTGAAGCGATCGAGAGTTACACGGATGGCATTCAAGCGACTAGTAAACAAGCAGGTCAGAGCGGATTACCGTCGGCCTCGTGAAGATCCTCGGCGCGATGGGCACACCTGACGGCAGGTGGCGCTTCGAGGTGGTCAGGGTCCGCCGCGAGCAGCAGTACCGGATGTTTCGCGACGGCGAGCTACTGCCCTACCGCGGGGCGATGGGCATCTTCGAATGGCTGCTCGGTGAGGACGGGTACTCGATGGCCGACCTGGTTGAGATGCCAGTCCAAGACTCCACCGCAGGAGCCGCGTAGGTGACCTACTCAGCCGGAGCCTCGATCGGCACGCCCCAGTCAGCGAACGCCTTCATCGCGTAGGCGCGGAGCACCAAGCCCAGCATCGAGTTGCCGGCGCCCAACACGGTGTCGACAGTCTCCGTCAGGCGTGCCTTTACGAAGCTCTTGTTCGGGTTGGCCCGCTGCACCTCAGCCTGCAGGGTCTCGAGGTCGCGTCCGGCTTCCTCTTGCTGCGATGCGCTCAGGCCGAGCACCGGCAAGGCTTCGGCGAAGGCCTGCAGCAGAACCGCTATCTCATCCGCTGACGAGCCGGTGTTGCCGGCCGACGACTGGGAGAAGTTCGCGGCGTCGAAGGCAAAGTTCCCGCCGCTCATCGTGCCGATCGAGACCTGGTTCCGGGGCTGCCGCTGCTCGCGCACGTAGTCCTCCATGCTCTTGCCGGAATTGACGAGATCCCGGCCTTCGTCGGTGATCTTTGCCTTCATCGGCAGATTGCCGTTCTCGACGACGGGCGCCGTGGCCTCGACCAGCCCGAGTCGCTTCAGCGCTGCTGCCGCCTCCCAAAACCGTTCAACGGGAAGGCGCGCGTACTCGAAAAGGACCGCATTGGCCGCCTCTTCAACGTTGAGATAGCGCTCTCCCTGAGGCTCCTCTCCATTCAGCCACTGAAGAAGCCCGAGTTGCGCGGCCCGTCGTTGTTGGGCAGGGTCCCGCCGCATGGCCCTCAGCCGCTCGACGAAACTGCGGCCATCCTCGGTGATCACTACGGATTGCCCGTCGAAGCTGAGCCCCGAGTGGAGGTAGATCAGGCCCTCGCGGTCGAGAGTTCGCAGGCTCCCCCAGTAGAGCGCCTGCGCCTTCTCGTCCGGGGGTTCTTCGAAGAGGCTCATCGTGTCGATCGCCTCGCCGGGGTCTTCCACATCCTTGTCGTAGATGTTTTCAATGAGGAACAGTCGGCGCTTTTCTGAGTCTGACATCGCTGACGATCTCCGAACTATCTCTGTGAACGACGACGCGAAGCGGCGTCCCAAGCGAACGAAGTGAGCGCGGGAGTTGAGTGGTTTACATGATTGGGTTCAATGACTTGGTGGTATCCAACGGTTGGACAATGGATGCGCCAAGCGTTGGACAATCGCGCATCCAACCGTTGGAGGCTCGGTCCTAGCGACTGTCCAACCGTTGGCGCATCGCCTGCCGGTCGGTGTCGATGTCGAACCTGCGTGTGCCCAGCGGATTCGGGTTGTTTGCGCGGCGCGGACGCGGGATCGACCTGTCGATGTCCTTGCCGTTTTCGGCGAGCAGCGTGAATCGCTCCTCCCAGTCGCTGGGCCGGCACAGCTGATACACATCGGCGAGCTTCCGCCCACCCTTGTTGCCGCCGTGCTCGTGCCGGTGGATCAGCCAGTTCTCGCGAAGCCATTTCAGCCCGTTGTGCACAGTGCTGCGGCCGAGCTGGCAGACGTCTGCGAGCCGTTCGGTGCCCGGGTAGATGCTCGACCCGTCCGCGTCCGCGTAGGTGGCCAGCATCAGCGCGACCAGCTTGGTGGATCTCAGGTCGCTGGGCATGACGATGCGCCGGATGGTGCGTTCCCAGTCGAAGCGGGAGATTGTGTACTTCTTGAAGTCGCTCAAGCGACACCGCCGACGGCGCGGCAGTGGGCGAGCGGGCATGCAACAATGGAGCGGAGCAACGCGCCTCCTCAGCAGGCGTTCAAGACCCCAGCAATCAGCGTTTGCCGCGCTGGCTGGGGTCGCTCTGTATTCGCTTCCATTATCGCATTTCAATCGGATCTTGAATGCGTGGCGCACTGCGCCGAATGGACGCCGACCCTACGTAACCTTCTGCTCGAACTCCACGTCCACTTCAGCTCGCACCACCGCAAGCGCCACGGCCAGCCCGTTTCCGATCGCGTGGCAGTCTGGGCAGCCGTCGTCGTGGGGTCCGCCGTGGATGTCGGCCAGGTGCAGTACCGCTTCGTGCAGCGCTTCGACTTCGACGTCTTGGCGCTGGTCGTCGGGCATCCCGGTCAGGCTGGTCGTGGCGACCCCGATTTTGCGTTCGGGGACTTCGTAGCGGGCGGCGGCGTCGGCGGTTCGGCGTAGCGTCTGATCGATCGCTTCCATGCCCCTACGCTAGGCGTGGGTCAACCCGACAGGATCGTCCGGAACGGCAGCGTTCCACCAGTTCACCACGTCGGGGGTCGGGTGTTCAGCGCACCCCATCCGCCGAACGGCCCACCCACCTGCTCACCGCGTGGTTAGCAGGAAGGTTCGCAAGAAGGTGAGCAAGACAGGCCGCGCCATCAGACGCCCTTATAGCGCTCTTGCTCCGTAACGTCCTCGACCGGCCCGTACAGCTCAATGATCTGGGTAAGAGATCGGATTTCGCCGCCCTTGGAAGGCGCGAAATCGGTCTTTTCCCCGATGCGCCACCAGATACCGCCCTGGGCGTCGCGGACGGCGTAGACGCTGGGAGGGACATCTTCTGCACGGTCGTAACTGGTCATGCTGTCACCGTCCGGTCTGGACTCGTCGAGGTGGCCGACGCAAACAGTGTCCCGCTCCGACGGCAACTCAGGCCATCTTTGATGGCTATTCCGCGTTCGCCTGTTCCCGCTCGCGGGTCTTGATCCGGTGGATGACGATCTCGGCGGCCAGGCCGTGCCGTTGAAACCGGCCACGCACGACACGCAGCCGGTCACCCTCGGCACCGACCAGGTCCTGCTCGCGCGATTCGAGCTCCCGCAGCTCGGCGTAAAGCTCCTCGATCGGCTGGGCGTGGTAGCCGCACACGATGTGGCGGGACAGGTCGCAGGGGCACATCAGCGGCGCCCGTTCCAGATCCCAACGTGCCCCTGAGGCCGCCGGCCACGGAACCTGCGTGCCTTGATCGCGTCGGCTGTAACTGTGGTGGGCTGCCCGTTGTCGGGTCCGAGGTCGTCGAGGGTCACGGTGCCTGCCTCGCGGTTCACCTAGGTCACGTAGCCCCAGTAGGTACCGGTGCTCGGCGTGTAGATCTCGATGCGGTCGTCGACGTCCAGATCGTCTAAGTCCATCGCGTTCTCCTCAGTCGTTGTCGCGCAGCCAGGCAAGGAACAGCTCACCCGCCGGGCCCATCTCTCGGGCCGCAGGAATGCCCGCCTCGTCGTAGGCATGCACCGTCACGTTGTCGTCCTTGACGGTGATGTCGAAGCCGCCGTCGAACGGGCTGCCCTCCTCCCGGAAGGGCGGATAGCCAGCGGCGGCCAGGTCGGCGTGCAGGTTGGCCGTCTTCCAGCCGCCGGAGGTCTCGCCCTCTTCGTCGATCTCCTCGACACGGCCGTCCGGGAACACCAGGAACGCGCGCTCAGTCGTCATCACGCCCCCTGCTTGTAGTCGATATAGCAGTGCAGCATCACCGCAGCGGCATCCGAATCGGCACCGACCGGGCCGTCCAGGCTGACCGGGCGCACCGCCTCCATGACGTCGTTGCCGTTGTCGTCGATCACGCGGCTGTCGCCGAAGCCAGCACGCTCGATCTCGGTCAGGGCGGCGATCAGCTCGCAGAGCTTCATGAGGTCTCCTCGTTCTCGGCCAGCCACTTCTCGCCGGCCTCAGTCAACCGGTAGTAATCGTCCTGCCCGGCAATCTGCTGGGTCGGCGTGACGAAATGTGGGGCGATCAGGCCGTTGACCACCATGCCGCCGAGGACATCATCGGCCAGAATCTCGCCAGCGCCTTCAGGTCCGAACGTCCACGTGCGGGACTGGGCCTTGCGCGCGTAGGCAATACGTTCGGGAGTTGGCTCCAGTGCGGTCACCGGTTGAGCTCCCTACGGTCTCGCCAGTCGACGCCTTCCCGCAGGTGGGTGTTTAGCGCGTCTTCACGAGACCAGTGGTCGAGCTCGTGGGCGTGAAGGTCGTCGCGGGTGGCGAACTGCCGGGTGCACTGGCCGTCCCAGTCGCAGTTGTACGGCTCCTCCATCACGCCTCGACCCGGATCCGGATCGGCTGACCGAGGATGACCCCAGCCCAGCCGCCCTCCGCGAACACAACCTTGAACGTTTCGAGGATCGGCCGGTTGTAGGTGTCGACCGAGGCGACCGTGCCGGCGCCCAGCAGCGTCCACTCCCCTGCCCAGCGGTGCGGGTCGGACCAGAACGCCGGGTCCTCGGCCGACTCGACGACGATACTCTTGCCGATCATCGCCTCGACGTCCTGCGGCTTCCAGGCCATGATCTGCTCGTGGTTGTGGATCTGCGCCGGATGCGCGCTCTCCGGCCACCCGCAGGTGACGTCATCCGCCTGGTAGTCGCAGGCGCCGCCGAAGTAGGACCCGAAGTTGGGGTCAGAGCTGCGCACGAAAACATGGTCACGCGGCGCCATCACGCCTCCTTCGTAAGTCGCGGGTCGGAGGTGAGCGTCCACGTCTTCGCGCCCGTGTACGTGGAGCCGATCGTGCAGACCTCCCCGTTGGCGACCAGCCGCATGACCGAAGGCCGGACCCGGGTCACACTCACCCCGATCGCGTCTGAGATCTCCCCGACCGACTCGCACGGCTGATCCTTGCGAACCAGTTCGTCGAGGCGGGCACGGACGAGAGCATCCACGTCGCTGTTCGCCGTCATGTCCTTGAGCGCCTGCTCCACCCCGACCTCCCCGATCAGCGCGTTCAGCTTCTGTACGTACTCGACGTCGCCGGGCCGGATGTTGATGCCGTACGCCCGCCACAGCGACCGCAGCTCACGGTCCACCTGCTCGCTGCCGGTGTGCATCTCCTGGGCGAGGAAGCCGATCGAGGAGGCGATGTCGGCCTGCTGGGATGGCGACAGGGTGCGCAGGTGCATCACGCCTCCACGTTCGCCAGCGCCAGCTCGCCGGCATCGGTGATCCGGGCGGTCCCGGCCGCGCGGGGCTTCGGCGGGTGCACCAGCTCGCGGCCCACGAACGACGTCATCCGCGACCCGGTGACCGTCTTGTGGGTGCGGGTCTCCGGGTCCCAGCGCTCCCACAGGTGGCCGCCGCGGGCACCCGGCGAGTAGGAGACATGACCAGCCTGGACGGCGGTCAGAAGCTTGCGGTCGGCGGCGGTGAGGGTGTCAGCCATGGTGGTTATCGTGCTCCGTTCGAAGTTGGGGTGGGGCGCCGTGCGGGGGACTCGGCGCCCCGGTCTAGGTCAGGCGGGCTTGACGGTGTCCGGGTCCGGCTTGGCCGCGTGTGAAGCAACCGCGACGTGCCGCCAGTACGGATCCTTGATGCCGGCCAGGTGCTCGATCGGGCCGTGGCAGGTCGCGCACTCGGCGGTCAGGTCGATGTGCTCGCTCACTTCGCCTCCTCGGCGTAGATCACGGTCGGGAAGCCCTGCGCCACGAACCAGTCGTCGAGCAGGCAGACGATGTCGTTGCTGCTGCCCCCGCTGCGGTGCTGTTCGAGGACGTCGGCGTACAGCTCCAGGACGGCCTCGGTGGTGACGTCGGCGGGTAGGTCGTCGCTCATTGCGCCACCTCGCAGTCGATGATCCCGCCCTGCTCGAACAGGTCCGGGTCGTGCAGCTGCCACAGGTGCACGTGGAGCAGCTGGTTGCAGTGACCGCAGCGCGGACCGGACTCGTCGGCCGGGTAGTAGCCGTAGTGGACGTCGGCGACACGGTGCACGCGGGTCAGGGAGCCCAGGTCGGCTTTGATGTCGGCGCGGCGGTCGGGGTCGAGGAACAGGTTCACGGCCGCTCCCCCTTGATGTTCTTCACGAGGTCCGCCGTCAGCGTGACCGTGGCTCCGACTCGAATGGCCTCGCGGACCATGGCGTCGCGAATGCCGGAAGGAAGGTCACTTAAGAGGATCTTTTGGATGAACCGGTCCCACCCTCGGCACACACTCGGGTACCGGTTGCCACTCCGGCCGAAGATGTACCCGCCTCGCTCCTCGCAGCCAACAGCCAGTGCAAGCGACCGGAGTACGTCGGTCGCCTCCTCGTGCTGGTGATGGATGGAAAGGCCGGCAACGCCGCGCAGCTTCTCCTTCGAGTCGATCTCAACAACCATCCCCCCGTCGTCGGTGCTCACGCGGCCACCTCGCTCCGGTACGGCGCCAGCTGCTCGACCCGGAACGTCAGCGCGGTGAACTTCGCGCGCTGCTTGGTGGGCTGGCCGCCGATGCGGGCGTGCAGGGACTTCAGCAGCGTCCACGGCTGCCGGGGCAGGGTCCGCACGGTGATCGTGCCGTCGCCGTTGTCGACACCGTGGCGGATCGCGTCCAGCTCGGCCGGGGTGGGGTCCTGGCAGTGGATGCGGCCCTTGGTGAAGTCCCGGCGGGCGGTGGTGGCGTAGGCGTCCAGGGTGGCGCTGTTGTGGCGGCCGAGACGCTCGTCCTCGTAGTCGATGCACGCCTGGCAGGTGACCTCGCGGAAGACGCGGGTGACCCGGACCGGGCCGGTTGCGCCGCAGGGGATCGGGTTGGGTTCGCGCCGCAGGTGGATGACCTCGTCGGCCTCGGCCTTGTACGCCTCGGCGAGCACCTGGGCGACCTCGGCCAGTACCGCGTTGTTGCGGCTCTGGTAGTCGGCTTCGATGTCGCGGGCCAGTTCACCGCTGATCAGCCGGGCGCGGATGTCGCTGCACTCGTTCGCGGCGAGGGTGGCGTCGTGGTGGCCGGCGCCCAGGCCGGTGTATTCGTGCAGGCCGTTGCGGACGCGGCGGGTGTAGCCGCCGTCGACGGTGCGGGTGAGTCGGATCGTCACGCCGTTGACCTCGGTCTCGATGAAGCCGTGCGGGCCGAAGGGGTCGGTAGTCTGGTTCATGGCTGGCTCCTGGTTGCTCAGGTGCTGGCTGCGGGTTCAGGTCGTTTGCGCGGCCTGTTCCCTTGGCCCTGGCTGGAGTTGGTAGCTCCGGCTGGGGCCTTCTTGCTTACATGGCAAAGGCTAACCAAGTTGGCAAGGTTTGGCAAGCCAAAATGGCAAGGCTGCGCGGACGGGTAATCCCTGACTATCCGAGCGAAGGACGGGCCGATCAGCCCTGCGACACGCCTGCGGAAGTTGGCGGCAGAAGGCCAGCCTCGCGGGCGCGACGCACAAGATTCGCGGCAGCCGCAGGGGTCAGATTCATCCGTCGGCCGACCTCTTTTGTCGGTCGCTCCCCCGCCCGCCACGCCGCCAGGTAGATCTCCGCAGCCCGCCGCAGCCGCTTCACCGTGGCCGGGCGCATGCCCTCCACGACCACATCTGCAGGTAGCTTGACCTGCGGAATGTGGTCGAGCGCCTCGCGGTCCTCAATCATGATCTCGGCGAGCTTCAGATCCCGGAGCAGCGACGTCGTGACCGCAGGGGCACCGTCGGAAATCGGGTCCAGGTGGAGGCCCGCAACCTGGGGCCGGCCATTCACGCGCGTCCAGATCAGCGTGAGCTGGTATGGGCCACCCTCGGGGTCTGGCCAGCGACGTCGGGTTTCCTCCACGCGCGCACCGTAGGGGCAGCGGCCGGTGCCGAACAAGCATCGCGAAGATCTTCAAGCGTGTTGAGCAGGCAGGAACTTACTTTGTGTGATTGACACAGCTCTGCCAACTTGGCAACATGTAGGGCATGACTGAAGACCAACGGGAGATGCTGCTGCAAGCGGCAATCCGGTACGCCCGGGGCGGTCGCGGTCGCATCATCCGGGAGCAGGCCAAAGTGCCGCAGCAGGAGATGGCCGAACTCATCGGCGTCACCACCTCATGCCTCTGGCGGTGGGAGACAGGCAGGCGCCGGCCGCGCGAGGGCGCCGCCGTCCGCTGGGCGCAGCAGTTGATGCGGCTCGAACTCGTCCACACCGAGAACGCCGCCTGACAAGACGAAGCGAGCCGGGCCCGCCAAAGACCCGACTCGCCAACGACCTCGAAAGGCCCCAACTCTCGTGAGCCCAGACTACGACGCCGACGCGCAGCGGCGCGACAGCAGCAGGCTGTCGTGATCCGGCCCGATGACGAGGAGAAGCCGTTCATTGCCCGCTGGAACATGCTCGCCCGGATCCTGCTTGTCGAGTCGTCCGTCAAACACATCGCACGAGCCGCCATGGACTACGCCGACTTCGACGACGGATCGAACTGCCGACCCAGCAACGAACGCCTCGCCCGGGAGACCGGCTACAACGAACGCACCGTCCGGTTTGCCTGGTCGGCGCTACGCGGACTCGGCATGGCGGAACGCGTTTCTCGCGGCACGTCCTATCTGCGGCAGGCGGACGAGTACTGGCTGCAAATCCCGGAACACTGGGCGAACTTTCCGATCCTCGGCCCGCATGGCCGGAAGTTCACCTGCCTGGGCTGCGGGAAGCTGTTCAACCCGGTCGGCAACTGCTCCGTCAACGAGCTACCGACGGACGCGCCGGGGGCGGACATGGTCCGCTACGACATCGCCAAGATGTGCTTCTGCCCGGCGCCCCGCAAGACGAAGGGCCGCGACGACGCATCCTGCCTCGCCGGGTGGAACCAGGCGCAGAGGAAAGCTGGTTCGCCGCTGTGGAATCAGCTTGGTCTGGAGCGCTGGAAGCTGTTTCGTCAGGCGCGTGCCGATGACTGGTGAGTACCGGAAGTCACTTCCGGTACCGGAACTCAGATCCGCGAGTACCGGAAGTGAGTTCCAGGGGTAGCGGAAGTGAGATCCGGCAGTACCGGAAGTCAGTTCCACCCACCTACTCAGTTAACCAACTCATACGAACTACTCAATAAGACCGATCCCCGCGCTCACTTCGTTCGACGCGGGCGCTCTCAAAATTCCGAAGATCGCAGCGACGAGATACGCCCCTCTGTTCTCGATGCGCCTTTGACTTCGAAGGGAACCGAATGACCACCGCGATCGATACCCGGACCGTCGCCCTCACCTGGCAGTCCTACGACGGCAACGAGCTCGTCACCCGCACCGTTCCCGTCCTGCCCGACGGCGCCGCCGACCTGGCCGCCCGCTTCGCCGAGATCCCCGGTATTCGCAACCCCCGCATCGACACCACCCGCACCGTCGAGCTCGGCGACGTCCCCGCCCCGCGCTACGGCTGGACCGAGGACGAACGCCACGAGGTGCCGATGTTCGCCACCGGCTACGCAGCCCTGGCCGTGCGGTGCCCCAAGTGCCAGTCGCCCGGCGGGATGTCGTGCACGTCGACCGGAGGCGGCAATCGGGCCACGGTCGTCACCCACAAGGCCCGCTTCGATCGGATCGCCGGCTGGACGAACGCCGTCCAGGAACACGCCGTCCTGCTCGTCAAGGCGGTCGGGCATCACGGCTGGGGTCGCTCCGACCTGTTCGCCTGCTTCGAGGCCGCCGCCGCCCCGATCCCGGTCAAGGCCGAGAAGGCACCCACCCCGAAGGGGGTGCGGCTGAGCGAGAAGCAGTCCGAGTACATCGAGATCGCCGTGCACTACGACCCGGTGGGCGTTCTGTCCTGCCCGACCAGCCACCTGCACGGCGAGCACGAGATCCGGCAGTCGATCCTCGCCCTCGAAGCGAAGGGCATCATCGAGTGGACCGGCTACAGCGACGACGGCTACTCGCGCAACGCCCGCCTGACCTCGTTCGGCTGGCAGGTGTACCGGCAGCATCGACTGATCATCCGCAGGCTCGACGAGGCCGAGGTGGACCGTCGCGAGGCGGAGGCGGCCCGATGAGAGTCGAGGACCAGCACCGCTTCGAGGTGTACGGCGCAGGCGATGAGACCTACGGCGCCGTCGTTATCAAGTGCCGCTACTGCGCCGACTGGCAGTACGAGTACGACACCACCGTGGAGGCGTTCCAGCTGGCGGATCTGATCGACGCCGCCGCCGAGCACCCTGACTGCCGGAGGAAACCCTGATGACCACCGAGAAGACGGCGCCCACCTACAACCGCTGGGCCTGGCCCACGTTCAACCCTGCGTACCAGGTTGCCCGATGCGGCCAACTGTCAGCTCACGGCCCGGAAGTCGTGGAGCACGGACCCGACCAGCCCCGCAACTGCCCCGGCACGGGCAGGTGGGCGGAGTGCCCGCGCTGCTCTGAGCTGGTCCCCGTCCTCTTTGCTGACGAGTTGGCCCGGCATCAGGTCGACGGCCAGTGGTGCGAGGCGGAGGCGAACGGGCGATGACCACCTCGACGATCCGCTTCATGAACTGCGACTTCGCCGGCTGCACCGCGCAGGCGCCGAAGCCGCACGGCGAGGGCTACATCGCGGACCGGCCCGACGGCTGGACCGACGCGATCTACACGCACGGCTGTCCCGACCACGGAAACGCGATCGCCGCGCACAAGGCGAGCGTCACCAGCGAGACGCGCGGACGCGGCAGCCGGGAGAAGACCACCTGGTACCTGAGGTGCGAATGCGGATGGCGCCCGAACCCGAACTACCAGTCGCACTCGACGGATTGGCTGAAGAAGGAGCACCTCAAGCACCTCGCCGCCGCGACCAAGACGGAAGCCAAGTCAACCCGATGACCCCCGTTGAGCGGTTCATCATCCGCCACGCCTGGGCCCGGTACGCCTTCGTCGTCGTCGGCTTCCCGATCGTCGCCGTGGCGGACCGAGTGCGCGGCATCTGGAACCCGGCTGGGCGATACACCCTGCGGAATGCGCTCACCTGGGCACGCGAGGGTGGAACGCCGGGAGAGCAGCCGGCAAGGGCCGAACCTGCACCTATGTCCCCGCGATGGGGTGGCCCGCCGGCTCCGATGGGGCCCGTCGAGGACTGGCCGTGGGGTCAGGAGCCAGGCGAATGGATGCTCGACCCGATGGGCCTTCTGGCTGGTCCGCTCGCCAACCCGGAGGGCTGGATCGCTGCGCACCGCAGCAACATCGACGGCGCCTCCCGCTGACCCCGCCCCGCCTTGACCTTGAGGAGATGAAGTGACAACCACGATGACCCTGCAATGGGAACCCCTTCACCACGAGAAGACCGAGACGGTCGAGCGGTCGGTGAAGCTGACCGACGCCCCGGACATCACCTGGAAGCGCAAAGCCAAGTACGGCCCCGCCCACGGGCGCCCCTACTCGATCCGCTTCAAGTTCACCCGCTACGGCAACGGCCCGTGGATTCCCGACATCACGATCTACGCCCAGCGGCCCGGCATTCCCGTCGGAGACTGGTTCAGCCCGCGCGCCGTGATCGACATGCCGGAGTGGCTGGCCGACCTGATCACGGAAGCGACCCCGGCGTGACCCCCGATCAACGCCACGAGCTTCCTGATCCGTGGCAGCTGTACCCGATGCCTGCCGAGCAGGTCGCCGCGATCCAACGGCACATCACCCGCCAGGCGGAAGCGGCTGTGACACGGGAACGAGACCGGCTGCTGGGCTTGCTCGCTGACGCCGCTGCCGGCCGCCGCGAGTACGCCATCAACGCCCCTGAGGATTCCGCCCTGGTGCTGGAAAGCGAGGCCAGCCAGCTGGAGACGGTGGCCCGGCTGGTCCGGGGCGACATGTCCGTGATGACCGCGTGGTTGCCGTCGTGGCGGTGGACGCCCGAGATGTGCGAGGAGATCCGGTGAGCATCACCGAACACCAGCCGATCGAGGGCTACGACTTCATGCCGCCCGGCTGGTGCGGTGCGTGTGAAACCTGCTCCCCCGCGCCGACCATCTGCGGCGCCTGCTCGTACGACCTCGACGGACACCCCCTCGAACCCGTCACCTGGCCGTGCGCGTACGGGCGGCAGGTGCGGATGGTCGAACACGGCCGGGAACTCCTCGCGGGCTACGACTGCCCTGACCACCCCGGGGCGCTCGACGAGGCAGAGGGGCATATCTGCCGTTTGCGTCCGATCGAGCAGTGGAGCAGCCGATGAGCGACAACCCCGTCATCGCCGCCCGCCTGCTGTTCGATCCCGCCCTGGTCGTCGTGTGCGCCTGTGGCAGGCCGATGACCGTCGCCCTCCGGGAGGCCGGCGGCCCGTTCGGCGACGAGGGACCGCTTGACGGCTCGCGCGGCGAAGCCATGGTCGAGCGTCGCTGCGAGCCCTGCAACGTCCTTGTCGATATCGGCATGTACGCCTGAAAGGACCCCCGATGACCGACCTGCAACCTCACGACCTGCTCAACCGGGCCACCGAACTCGCACCCGTTCCCGACGGGGACAACACCAGTTCGGTTCCGTGGATCCGGCACTACGCCGCCGTGGCCCTGGCCGCGTTCGGAGCCTTCCGCCTCGCTGAGCACACCGACCCCGGCCCGAACCTCGGCTATCTCGCCCTGCTCGGCACGGCCGCTACAGCCGCCATGACCGCCCTGTCCGTCATCGACGAGGCCGCCCCTCGCGCCCTGTGGGAGTTGAACGCGGAGGGCGGCGAGATGAACGGGGAAAGCGTCGAGCACCTTGCTGACGTGCTGGAACGCCACGGCATCAACCCGGCGGATCTGTACCCGTGGTTCGAGGCCGAGGACTTCACCGCGACGGCCCGCTACCCACGGCTGGCGCTGGCCCGCACCGTCATCCGGGAGCACAACCATGCGTGACCTGTACATCCTCGAAGCCGAACACGACGGCCTGCTGATCCGGACCGGACCGCACACGATCGCCGAAGCCATGGCAATCGTCGACGAGCACCTCGTGCCGCGTGGCTGGCAGCACCGCTACCGGCCGCTCATCCCCCTCGACCAGGCGCTGCGGCACTTCAATTTGGGTAACGAACCCGGCCGGCCGATCCTGGAAGCCGACTTCTTCGTCGCCCTGCGCCGGGCCGTCCTCGCCGACCCCGAACACGACGGCCTGGAAAGCGACTACATCACCGGCCTGCTCGCCCACGTCGACCCGCACCGGCCGATGCAGCTGTATAGCGCCGACGAGGAGCACCTGCTCGGCGAGTGCGACTGCCCACGAGACGAGCACGGCGTGTGCCCCAGCATGGAGCCGGCCGATCGGATCTGCGTCACCTGCACGGCGATCATCGACTCGAATACCGAGTTCGGGCCGTGGTTCGGTCCGTCGGTGATG